>NZ_JBSGDW010000003.1:0-973866 GCF_053602575.1 Nocardia sp. NPDC004340 | reverse complement strand
TCGTGGGTCCGCTGCCCGGCATCACGACGATCACGACGCGCAGCAGCATCGAGCACACTGTCCGCGATGAACCCACCCGCGGCGGAAGGGCTTTCGGGGTCCTCGACATTGCACATCCCAGGCCGGGCGAGCTTCGCGAACACCGCATCCAGGCACGCACGCAGCTCAGGGGTGATCCACCCTTCGATCCGGCTCATCCCGTCCACACCAGGGCGACACAGCGTGATCCCGCGACGGCGGCGACGGTCGGCGTCGGAGACGACTTTCCCGTCGGGATCCAATCGGGCAAGGATGTCGCGGCCGATCTTCAACAGATCGTCGGGCCACCCGTTGCGCGAGTAGTCCACGAGGATCTGTTCGGCCTCCGCCCGCGCCTCGGCAGGCACGTCGACGGGCAGGTGGTTCATGACGTCCAGGATGTGACGCACGTGATCGCGGGAAATATCCCCGGCGGCGAATGCTTCCGCCGCAACCGGCAGCACCGGCGGCGCGATATGGCCCGTCTGCTGGACGAATTCGCCGCAGTGGTGGGTGATCTTCACCCGTACTGAGGCGTCGTACCGCGAGAGCCCGAGGGTGTGACGCAGGAATGGCACCATCTTCCCGGCCCCGCTGCGTGAATGCAGGGACCGTTCTCCGGCTTCGATGATCAGACGCGTATCGAGTGCGGCGAGTTGGCGCTTGCACGTTTCGAGCTGCTGCATCAACGACACGACATCCTCGTCGGAGAAGCCGGTCATCTTCCCGCTCTGCACGGATTCGGTCAGGGTTGAGACCGCGGCCGCCAGTTCGGCGATACCGCAGTCGTCGAGTGTCACCCCATTCGAATCCATGCCCCTATTTTACGCCCGCGCGATCACTCTAGGAACCCGAAATATCCAGTATCGCAACATATTTCGACAACTGCCAAGATCGGCACGGGCCTTGCCGGTTCACCTCGCGTGGTACCGACGGTGCGTGAATGCCACTACCATCGCTCCTATGGTCACTGTGGGGATGACCGTCGGGTTGGCATTCGTCGGCTATATGGCCACGTATCTGAACGGACTTCGTCTGGGCCAACGGCAGGCCCGACTTGTGCGAATCAATCAGCAGTTGAGCGAGTTCTATGGCCCGCTTCTCGCGCTGATGGAGGCGAATCAACGGACCTTCGATGCCTTCCATTCGGACTTCGCGCTGGCGGACGGCAGGTGTCCCATCTGCGATGTTCCCGTACCGTCCGAGCAAGACCTTGCTGAGTGGCGATTCTGGGCGACAAATGTGTTCATTCCGAACATCAGGGCGATGCGTGATGTCGTAGTCGCCAAGGCTGATCTCCTCCTCGAGGCGGAGATGCCGACCGTCCTGCTCGAGCTCTGCGCACATGTATCCGGCTACGAAGTCACGCTTGCCCGATGGTCGGAGGGTGATTTGGGTGACTACGTTTCGATCATCAAGTTCCCAGCCCGGGAATTGCACGAGTACACCAGAGATCGGTTCGCCCGCCTGAAGGCCGAGCAGGCGAGACTGCTCGGCAGGCGGCGCATCTAGCGTGTGGAATGTGTTCCTACCCTGATGGTTTGGTGCCGTCAGGGGATGCTCAGTAGGCCGTTCGCCAATGCTCGGATTCCTGGTTCGGGGTCGAATTCCGGCTCCGGCCAGGTGATCTGGTGGAGGATATGGCCGTCGAGGTGGTCGAGGAGGGTGCGGCAGTGGGGTGCGGGGGTGGGAGAGCCGATGCGTTCGAGCCAGGGGGCGAGCCAGGTGGTGATGGTGGTGCGGGCGATCGCCAGGGGTTCGAGGAGGTCGGGGTTGGCGACGGCTTCGAGGAAGAGGGTGTAGCGGGCCAGGGTTCGGTTGCGGGCCGGGCCCAGGGCGTGGCGGGTGATGGCGGTGAGGGCTTCCACGAGGGCGGCGGGGGTGTCGGGGCGGAGTAGGCCGCTGACGACTTCCCAGTCGCGGCGGTCGAGTTCGACCAGGTGGGTGACGATGCCCATGAGGAGGGCGTCGCGGGTGCGGAAGGAATTGGAGGCGGTGCCGGCGGGAACGGCGGCGGCCTTGTCGGCGGCCTGGAAGGTGAGGCCGCGGGGCCCTTCGGTCGCCAGGACCTCGATCGCCGCGTTCAGTACCTGCTCCCGGCGGGACATCACTCCTCCTTGCACTATGTCTGTAGTGTCCGACACTATGAATGTAGTGTAGCGTCGGGACGTGGCGTCACTGCCACACGTCGAGGAGCCATCATGCCCGTGTCATCCGTTGCCGGTCTGCCCCGCGGGCACAAGACCATGCTCTTGGCCCACCGGGCCATGATTCGAGATCTGAATCGGGTCCAGCGGACCGCTCTGGACCTGGCGGCGACGCCGAATCCGGTGCGCGCCAAGGCGCTGGCCGAATACCTGGGCAAGCTTGCCGCGGTGATCCATCATCACCACGAGGGCGAGGACGAGTTCCTGTGGCCGCGCCTGCGTGACGCCGGCGCCGATGAGCAGGCCCTGGAAATCCTTGCTGCGGAACACTCCGAGCTCGCCACCCTGCTGAGCGTGTGGCAGGAGTTCGGCGCGACGCCTGTCTCCGACTCAGCGGCTGCCAACCGCCTGTCCGAGCTCACCACCGCCGTCCGCGGTCAACTCGCCGCGCATGCCGCGGACGAGGAACGCGAACTGCTCGGCCGCCTCGCCCCCGTCCTCGACGAGCCCACGTGGAAGGGCTTCGAGAACCACATGCGAAGTACGGCCCCGCTGTGGACCCTGCGCTTCATGCCCGCCTGGCTGCTGGCGGTCGCCGGTCCGGACGATGCCGCAGGCGTCCCGGTTCCCTTGCTGGGCAGGCTGTTCGGCGGCTGGCTGGAACGCGCCCAGCGGGCCGCTTTCGGCGACAACTATTGAGCCAGTGCGTGTCGTGCTCCGGAGGGGAGACCACGGCACCACCGTTATTGCACGGCCCGCCTACTGCGGAAACGGCAGTGAGGACTGGGCCGCGTCTCGGCCGGAGCGCTTGAGGAATTCGCGGGCCAGTTCCCGGTATTGCTCGGCGCCTTTGGATTTGGGGTCCAGGGTGGTGAGGGGTTCGCCGGCGATGGTGGAGTCGGGGAAGCGGACGGTGCGGGAGATCATGGTGTCGTAGAGGCGTTCGCCGAAGGTGTCGGCGACGCGGTCGAGGACCTGGCGCGAGTGCAGCAGCCGGGAGTCGAACATGGTGACCACGATTCCCGACAGTTCGAGACGCGGGTTGAGGCGTTCGCGCACCTTTTCCATGGTGTCGTTGAGCAGGGCCAGGCCGCGCAGCGAGAAGAACTCGCACTCCATGGGGATGATGACGCCGTCGGCGCAGGCCAGGGCGTTCACGGTGAGCAGGCTCAGCGACGGCTGGCAGTCGATGAGGATGTAGTCGTAGCGGTCGCGGATGGGGTCCAGCACGCGGCTCACGGAGTGTTCGCGGCCGACTTCGTTGACCAGCTGGATCTCCGCGGCGGAGAGGTCGATATTGCTGGGCAGCAGATGCAGATTGGTGACGGCGGTCTTGATCACGACATCGTCGATGGGCGGAGCGTTGGGGCTCAGTAGGTCGTAGACGGTCAATTCCAGGTTGTGGTGGGCCACGCCGAGCGCCGCCGAGAGCGCGCCCTGCGGGTCGAGATCGACCAGCAGCACCCGCAGACCGCACTCGGCAAGCGCGGCACCTAAATTGACCGTCGAGGTGGTCTTTCCGACGCCGCCCTTCTGATTGCACAGGGCAATCACCTGGGCCTCGCCCGTGGTCGCCACGTCCTCCTCAACAGCATTGTTTGCCGACATTTCGCCAGAATAACCTGTCACGTGGAGGAACTGGCGGACCCGCTCCGGGGCGCTTTGTCTCGAAATCGCTGGACGTTAGCCAAACCCGGTGTGGAGGGCCCCAACCCATGTCGCCCTCCACCCCCGGATCGGGCGGAACCGGCAGCTCAGCGCCCCGGCAGCACCAGGATCTTCACGTGCTCCTCCGGGTCCCGCAGCGCGGTGAACGCCTCTGCCACGCCGTCGAGCCCGACCCGGCCGGTGATGATCGCCTCGGCGTCGATCTGCCCCGACGCCAGTCGCTCCAGGGTGATCTCGTAGGCGTTCTCGTACGGCCCGTGCCCGAAATTGATGGCGATCCGACGGAACTGGCCCACCACCGGAATGATCGGCTCGTCCGCGAACGGCGCGGCCACCACCTGGATACGCGAATTGAACGGCATGGTCCGCATGAGCGTGCCGAGGATTCCGGCGCGACCGCTGCATTCGAAGGCGATGAGAATGCCGGTGCCCGACTGCCCCACCACCGAATCCTGCTGTGCCACCGCCGCCATCCAGGCCGCGATCGGGTCCTGCTCGTTCGGATCGACGACGATGTCCGCGCCGACCGCCCGCGCCAGCTCGCGGCGCTTGGGCGAGGGTTCGGAGGCGACCACCAGCCGCGCCCCGCGCGCCTTGGCCGCGATGATGGCCCCGAGTCCGATTGTCCCGCAACCGATCACCAGCGCCGAGTCCTCGGGAGTCAGCCCCGACTGCTGCACGTGCATCTCGCCCACGTGCAGCGGCTCGGCCAGAGTCGCGTGTTCGAGCGACAACCCGTCGGGCACGTGCCGCACCCACCACGAGTCCACCACGATGCTCTCGCCGAACGCCCCGTGATAGTCGTTGGAGTAGCCGATGATCGTCGGGATCCCGGTGGCGGTCTCGGTGGCCAGCCCGATCCCGGCCACCCGGTCCCCGACCGCGAAATCGGTGACCCCGGAACCGATCTCGCTGACCGTCCCCGCGTACTCGTGCCCGAGCACCACCGGCCGTTCGGTGTCGAAGGTCGCCAGCGGATACCCGCTGTCGGTGGCCACCTGCACGAATCGGCAGGGGTCCTTGGACATCGACAGGTCGCTGCCGCAGATGCCGCACGCGGCGACCGCGATGCGCAGCTGGCCGGGTCCGAGGGCGGGCGGCTCGGCCACCTCGGTGGCGGTGAACTCGCCGTTCAGAAACTGTGTGGCGCGCATGGTGTCAGGCTCCCGTCGCGGCGGCTTCGCCGTAGTAGTCGGTGTGGGCCTTGGTGATCGCGGTGACCAGCTGCCCGATCAGCAGGTCCCGGTTGTCGGCGGCGTACTGCAGGCTGTCTTCGCGGCGGCGGTTGCGATTCTTGAAGTGCGGGATCACCTCCGAAGCGAACAGCTCGTAGCTGCGCTTGGTGTCCTCCCAGCTGGCCATGTCGACGTGCAGCACGAGCATGGTGCCGAAGCCGCCGGTCTTCTCGATCAGCTTCTCGATGCGCTCGATGGCCTCGTCGGGCGTGCCGATGATGGCCTGCCCGAATTCGCCGAGGTTGTCATTGCGCCACTGGTCGATGATGCCCTTGGGCGTGTCGGCCCAGGCCGGGTTCTCGCCGGTCTGCCGGTTCACGTAGGCGGCCATGGATCCGATGCGCCGGCTCACCGCGCGCTCGGCCTCCTCGCGGGTCTCGGCGAGGAAGATCGGGTTGACCAGCCGCCACCGCGACCGGTCGGCGATGTGCCCGTGTTCGGCGCACGCCTTCTCGTAGACGCCCCAATTGCGGTCCAGCACTTCGAATCCCATGGGGGAGCTGGCGGCCAGTGACAGCAGCGACAGCCCGTGCGTGCCGGCGAGTACCGACCCGTTGGGGGAGATGGTGGAGGCGGTGGCGACCTCGATCCCGGCCGGATCGTAGGTGGGCAGCTGGGCGCGCGCGTCGCGCAGGGTGAACCAGTCGGTGGTCATATTGACGACCTCGCCGCGCAGCAGCGCCAGAATCGCGTCCAGGGCCTCGCCCTGGCGGCGGCGCTGGTCGGAGGGGTTGATGCCCATCATGTGCGCGTCGAGCGGGATCTTGCCGGGTCCGGTGCCGAAGATGAGCCGGCCGCGGGTCTGCAGGTCGAGCTGGGTGATGCGGTCGACGGTGACCAGCGGGTGGTGGTAGGGCAGCGACATGACGCCGGTGCCGAAGCGCAGGCGTTCGGTGCGTTCGGCGGCGGCGGCGATGAAAACGTCGGGCGCGGGCACGATCTCGGCGCCGGTGGAGTGGTGCTCGCCCATCCAGGCCTCGTCGAAGCCGAGGTGGTCGAGGTGTTCCATGAGATCGATGTCGCGCCGCAGCTGGAGGGCCGGGTCGGCGTCGAGGGGGTGGTACGGGGCCAGGAACGCCCCGAACTTCATCGATTCAGCGGTCCACATGCGGGATCTCCTTACCCAGTGCGCCGGGCTTCGTCGCCCGGAGCGGTTCCCCGAGTAAACCTGGATCAAGTGATCCAGAAATGTGGTCGTCCCGGTGAGTGGGCATGATTCGAAAACTCAGGTGGAAGCACTGATCGCGCCCCGATAATGGGCGGTTTCGGCGTCCGGAAATCGGTCTGTCGATCCAGTTGTGCACCCCGTGCTGACGGGCCCGCCGCGCCGATGTGCGAAGCTCGTGGCGTGACCGTCCCGATGCAGAACCGCCAGGGCAATGCGACCCGCACCCGGCTGGTGAAGACCGCCGAGCGTCTGTTCGCCGCCCAGGGTGTGGACGCGGTGTCGGTGCGCGCGGTCAATGCCGCGGCGGGTCTGGGTCCGTCGTCGGTCAACTACCACTTCGGCACCAAGGACGATCTGATCGCCGCGGTGCTGCTGGATCTGGGCGCCACGGTGCGTGACCGCATCCGCGCCAATGCCGACGCGCTGGCGGCGCGCCCGGAGCCGCCGACCGCGGAGACGCTGGTGCGCGCGGTCACCGAGCCCTATCGAGACCTGCTGCTGGCGCACCGGACTCGCGGCATGCGGTGGATCAAGATCGTCACCCAGCTCTCGCTGGTCTCGCATCCGGCGCTGACGACCGCCGAGCAGGATCTGCCCGATCAGTTGCACGTCCAGCTGCGCCGCGCCTTCCCGGGCTCGGATCCCGATCGCCTGGAAGCCCGCTGGGCCATTGCGCTCATGGGCTTCCTGCAGGCGCTCAGTCGTGCCGACGACTGGCACCCGGCCACGACTCCTCCACCCGCGCAGGAATTATCGGACTTGTACGAGGATCAGGTAGTTTTCCTCATCGGTGGACTCGATCGTCTGCTGAGCGGGACTGGCCGCTGACAGTTCGCGCCTGGTTTGTCCGTATGTCTGGACGTTAGACCAGGTTAGCTGTAGCGTCACTGGACGATTCGCGAGAGGCTTGCTGTCTGTCCTCTTCCGGTTCATGGGCGCGGCTGTGCCGCATGCCAATCCGTTGCTTGTTGGTCGACCGTTCGTTCGCCGTGCAGTCGGGGCGCGAGACTCGAACGGCTGAAGTGTGAGGGAACGTCGTTGTTCGCAAGATCCGCCAGGGCGGTGGTCCTGGCTTTGAGCATCCTGACCGCGGGGTCGGTGTGCGCCCCCGTATCGGCTCAACCCCTTTATCCCACACAGGATCCCGATCCTTTCTACAGCCCGCCCGCCGATCTGGGCGGTTTCGCGCCCGGTGACGTGGTCCGCACCCGGCGCATCGACCCGGGCCTGTACGTGGGCACCGACGGCTGGCAGGTCGCCTTCCGTTCCACCAATTCCCAGGGTCGGCCGATCCTGGGCATGACCACGGTGCTGATGCCCAAGGGCGTCAAGAACCCGCCGCTGGTCTCCTACCAGGCCCTGATCAATTCCCTGGGCTCGCAGTGCAACCCGTCGCGCTCGCTGTTCAACGGCGAACTGCAGGACGGCGCCGGCGCCATGCTGCCGATCGGGCGCGGCTGGGCCATCTCCATGCCGGACTACCTGGGCCCGAACGTGGCCTACGGCGCGGCGAAGCTGAGCGGCATGGTCACCCTGGACAGCGTGAAGGCGGTCCGCAAGGTCGCCGAGCTGGGTCTGGGCAATTCGCGGGTGGCGCTGGCGGGGTATTCCGGCGGCGGCATGGCGACCGCGTGGGCCGGGGCCATGCAGCCCGAGTACGCCCCCGACCTGAAGCTGGACGCCGTGGTGGCGGGCGGCATTCCGGCCGACCTGGAGCAGATGGCGCTGTCGCTGGGCTTCGCCCCGCACCCGGGCTTCGGCCTGGCCTTCGCCGCGGCCATGGGCCTGGAGCGCGAATACCCGGACCGCCTGCCGATCTCGGATCAACTCAATGAGAACGGCCTGTGGTTCCGAGAGTTCACCCATGACGCCTGCCGTCGCTTCCTGCTGTTCCACGGCATCTTCCGCAATGCCGAGCAGATGGCCGCCTCCAAGAGTCTGATGGACAGCCCGGTGGCGCACGAGGTACTGCGTGAGAACAGCCTGCGCTACGACACCGCCGTCCCCGGCGCCCCGACCTACTTCTGGCAGGGCCGGTTCGACGAGCTGACGTCGTTCGATCCGGTGGCCGAGGTGGCCGACCGCTACTGCAAGGCGGGCGCGCCGGTGATGTTCCGGCCCTTCGAGATCGCCGAGCACATGACCACGGCGGTGGCGGGTTTCCCGGATGCCTGGAACTACGTGGAGTCGCGTTTCCGCGGGGATCCGGTTCCGACCAGCTGTTGATGTATTAACCAATTGTGTGCTGCACCACCCTGATTGCGTTTATCCAACGGAAGAGATGGATTGCTTCCCTTCTGAATTTCCGTTGGTAACAGCTTGATCCCGAAACTTGTCAAGCGCTGTTCCATCAGTTATTTCTAGATGGAAATAGTTAGCTGGCTCAACGCTGAGCCGTGTTTCAAGGGGAGAAGTCCGATGCGAATCCTGCTCGTGGCCGACGCTTTCGACAGCCTGACGCAGCGCATCCGGATCGAGCTGGCCGAGCGGGGTCATCTCATCGGGGTGGAATTGGCGCTCGGTGACGACGCGATCAGGGCCGGGGCGGCGGCCTTCGTGCCCGACCTCATGGTCGGTCTCATGCTCGCCGAACCGGTCCCGGCGGACCTGCGCGCCCGGCACGTGGTGCTGGTCGTGCAGCCGGGACCGGAGGGCGATCACGGTCCGTCGTCACTGGATTGGGCGATCGGCACCAATGCCGCGTCATGGAGCGTCACCGTGCAGCGCGCCGGTGACGCGCCCGGCCTGGGTCCGGTCTGGGCATCGGAATCGTTCCCGATGCGCATGTGCTCCAAGAGCGAGCTGTACCGCACCGAGGTCGCCGACGCCGCGGTGGCCGCCCTGCTGCGCGCGCTGGACCGGTTCGAACAGCACGGCGCCGCACCGATCGACCCGCGCACCGAGGTGACCGCGCCGCCGCACCCGCGCTACGCCCAGTACTTCCGCCGCATCGACTGGGCCCACGACAGCACCACCACGGTGCTGCGCAAACTCCGTGCCGCCGACTCGAATCCGGGCGTGCTCGACGAGCTGTACGGCGGCGAGTACTTCCTCTACGGCGGTCATCTGGAGGACCGGCTGCGTGGCGTTCCGGGCACGGTGATCGCCACCCGCGACGGCGCGATCTGCCGCGCCACCGTCGACGGCGCGGTGTGGATCCCGCAGCTGCGGGCCCACCCGCATCCCGACGGCCCGCCGACGTTCAAACTGCCCGCCACCGACGTACTCGGCCCCGAGTTACTCGCCGATATTCCCGACGTGCCGGTGAGTCCCTGCGAAGCGGCCGTGCGCGTCACCTGGTCGGAACTGCGCTACTACGAATACGACGAGGTCGGCTACCTCGGATTCACCTATGCCGGTGGCGCTCTGAGCACCCGCCAGTGTGAACGCCTGCTGGCGGCCTACCGTCAGGCGTGCACCCGCGCGGTGAAGGTGCTGGTCCTCGGCCCGGCCCGAGACTTCTTCTGTAATGGCATCCAGCTCAATGTGATCGAGGCGGCCCCCGATCCAGCCGCCGAATCCTGGCGCAATATCAACGCTTTCAACGACCTCGTCGAGGCCGTCCTGACCACCACCGACAAGCTCGTGATCTCCGCGCTGCCCGGTAATGCCGCCGCCGGCGGCGTGATGCTGGCCCTGGCCGCCGATGAGGTCTGGTGCCGTGAATCGGTGGTGCTGAACCCGCACTACCGGGTGTCGGGCCTGCGCGGTTCGAAGTACTGGACCTACACCCTGCCCCGCCGGGTGGGCGCGGTGTGCGCCGATCGCCTGACGGGAGAGGCGCTCCCGATCGGCGCCCGCGCCGCCGCCGCGCTGGGCCTGGTGGATCACGCGGTGCCCGGCGATCCCGCGGAGTTCCGCACCTGGGTCCGGCACGCGGCCGCCGCCCTGGCCGCCGACCCCGACCTGCCCGCCCGCATCCACGAGAAGCAGCGCCGCCGCGCGGCCGACGAGGCGGTGAAACCGTTGGCGGCGTACCGCTCCGAGGAGCTCCGACACCTCACCGAGGAGGTGTTCGATCCCGCCTCGCCGTTCCACCGCCTGCGCCACGAGTTCGTGACCAAGTCCGGCCCGCCGAGCACCCCGGCCTACCTGCTCGGGTAGGTCAGGCGGCCAGTCGCAGCACCAGCGCCCCGGCGATGATGGACCCGAAGGCGATCACCTTGGGCGCGTTGATCTTCTCCTTGTAGATGAGCGCGCCCAGGACGACGGTGCCGATCGAGCCGAGGCCCGTCCAGATCGTGTACTCCACCCCGACATCGAGGGTGCGCAGGGCGAGACTGAGCGTGTAGATTCCCGCCGCCGCGGCGGCCAGGGTGAACACCGACGGCCACAGGCGGGTGAACCCCTTGGTGGCATTGGTGCCGAGGGCGAAGGCGACCTCGAAGACGGCGGCGATGAGCAGGTATACCCAGGACATGACGGTTCTCCTCGAAAAGGGTGGAACGGGAACGTGAGTCGGGAATCAGGCGGGAGCGCCGGTGAGCTTGTCGGCGATCTTCAACCCCAGGACGCCGCCGATGATGAGCACGAAGGCCATGACCTTGGCGAGGGTGAACTGCTCGCCGAACACGACCGCCCCGAACAGCACGGTGCCGACCGACCCGATGCCGGTCCACACCGTGTAGCCGACGCCGACGTCGAGGGATTTCAGGGCCAGGCTGAGGAAGAAGATTCCGCCCGCGGCGGCCGCGGCGGTGAGCAGGGACGGGCCCAGGACGGTGAACCCGTGGGTGGCGTTGGTCGCCAGCGCGAAGACGATCTCGAATACGGACGCGATCAGCAGATAGACCCAGGCCATGGGAGCTGCACCCCTTCATGTGATTGTATGTACGTGCAAGTAAATGCTCGCGAAGAAGAGCATGCATGTACATGTAAACTTGTGTCAAGCCTCGGTGGCCGACGTCTCGTCCGGCCACCGCCAGATCGAGGGAGTGAGTCGATGCCGTCGCAGGCCAAGAGCGTGAAAACCGGTGCGGACGCCCAACTCTGGAACCGCATGCTGATCCTGCACGCGCAGGTGGAGAGCCGCCTCGCGACGGCCCTGCAACGCCGCCACGGGCTCGGACTGTCGGAGTACCGGGCGCTGAGCTTCCTCGATCAGGCCCCCGACAGCGAACTGCGCATGCAGGAACTCGCCGACAAGCTGGGCCTGAACCAGAGCTCGGTGACCCGGCTGGTCGGCCGCCTGAACGCGGCCGACTTCACCTACCGCGACCTGTGTCCCGACGACAAGCGCGGGGTGTACACCGTGCTCGCCGACGCCGGACGCGACCGCTACCGCGAGGCCCGCACCACCTACGAGGACACCCTCGCCGCGGCGTTCGCCGAGGTCGCGGCGGGCGACCCTGCGATCGCCGCGATCCTGGCCGCCGCCCGCGCCGCGCACTGAGCCGGGCGCGGCGCGTAACGGGCGGGCTGCGTCAGAGTGCTTCCAGGATCATGGCATTGGCCTGACCGCCGGATTCGCACATGGTCTGCAGCCCATAGCGGCCGCCGCGTTCGTGCAGCGCGTGGACCAGGGTGGCGGTGAGCCGCACCCCGCTGGCCCCGAGCGGATGCCCGAGCGAGATCGCGCCGCCGTGCACATTGACCCGGTCGAGGTCGGCCCCGGTTTCGCGCGCCCACGCCAGCACGACGCTGGCGTACGCCTCGTTGATCTCGATGAGATCGATGTCGTCCAGCGTCAATCCCGTTTGCTTGAGCACCTTCTCGGTGGCGGGCACCACGGCGGTCAGCATGAGGAACGGGTCGTCGCCGACCGCGATGTGGCTGCGAATCCGGGCCAGCGGGGTGAGCCCGAGCCGTTTGGCGTGCTCGCTGGTGGTGACCAGCACCGCCGCGCTGCCGTCGCCGAGCTGGCTGGCATTGCCCGCGGTGATGTGCCAGGCGATCTCCGGGAAGCGTTGGGCGATGGCGTCGTTGTAGAACGACGGCGACAGCGCGCCGAGTCCGGCCGCGGAGGCGTCGAACCGGATGGTCTCGTCGCGGGCCAGGCCATTGATCGGCGGGGTCAGTTCGGCGTCGAACCCGCCGCGCTTGGTGGCCTCGGCGGCACGGCGGTGGCTCTCGAGCGCGTAGTCGTCGAGCTGGCCGCGCCCGAATCCCCATCGCGCGGTGATGAGTTCGGCGCTGATGCCCTGCCACGGCACGCCCTGCGGATAGCGTTCCAGGAACGCCGATCCGGTGAGGTTGTCCACGTCGAGCAGGCTGGTGCCCATCGGGATCCGGCTCACCGACTCCACGCCGGTGGCCACCACCAGATCGCAGTCCCCGGCGATGACCGCGTGCGCGGCGAAGCGCAGCGCCTGCTGGCTGGCGCTGCACTGCCGGTCGATGGTGCTGGCGGGCACCGATTCCGGGAACCCGGCCGCCAGTGAGGCGCGCCGGGTGACATTGGTGGCCTGTTCGCCGACCTGGCTGACCACACCGCCGATGACCTCGTCGATCAGCGCCGGATCGATGCCCGCCTGTTCGACCACGGCGCGCAGGCTGTGCGCCATCAGGTCCACCGGGTGCACGCCGTCGAGCGCGCCGCCTTGTTTTCCCCGTCCGATCGGCGTGCGTACCGCCGCGACGATGACCGCGTCACGCATCACGGGATCCCCAGCACCCGGCGCATGGTCGCCAGCTTGGCCGAGGTCTCGGCGAACTCGGTGTCGATCCGGCTGCGCGACACCACGCCGCCGCCGGTGCGCAGCGTGAGATCGCTGCGGTGTGAATCCAGTTCGAGCCCGCGCAGCGCCATGTGGAACTCGCAGTCGCCGGCGCTGTCGATCCAGCCGACCAGGCCGCCGTAGTAGGCGCGGGCCGGTTCGTAGTCGGCGATCATGCGCCGCGACCCGGTCTGCGGCACCCCGCACACCGCGGGGGAGGGGTGCAGCGCGGCGACCAGCTCTGTCACCGGGATCTCGGGGTCGAGCAGGCGGGCCGTGATGGGGGTTCCCAAGTGCCACAGGCCCGGAGCGGTCACCAGTTCGGGATCGTCGGGATAGTCGAGGTCGGGGCAGAACGCGGACAGGCCCTTCACCATGAAGTCGACCAGGTGCCGGTGCTCGGTCAGGTACTTGTCGTCGAAGAGCAGGGCGCGGGCGCGTTCGCGGTCCGCGGATTCGGGCAGCCGGGTGTCGCGCAGCACGGTTCCGGCCAGCGGCGTCATGGTGATGGTGGCCCCGGATTTCGCCAGGAACAGCTCCGGGCTCGCGCCCATCGTGTACACGCCGGGATGGTCGAGGTGTTCGACGAAGTAGCTGCGCGCGTTCGGGTACAGCTCGGTGATCCGCGCGAACAGGGCCAGCGGATCGACCACGCCGTCGTAGAAGTAGCGTTCGCAGCGCGAGATGACGATCTTCTCGAGCTCGGGTTCGGGGGCGCGCAGCAGGGTCAGCGCGTTGTCGATGTGGCGCAGGTAGTTCGCGATGGCGGCGTCGTTGAACTCGACGTCGGCGCGGAACTCCGGACGCCGGCCGGGCAGCCGCGGGCTCGGGCGGTGCTCGGCGGTCCGCCAGCCCAAATACAGCGAGGACTCGGCGAGCTCGGTGTCGAAGGGGATCGCGCCCGCCACCACATTGCCGTACGCGCCCGCCCGCACCGCGGCCTCCGCCTCGGCGAGATTGTGATAGCAGATCAGCGGCCCTTCCAGGCCTACCGGGCCGTTCGCGCCGGCCAGGCGGAATCGCACGGGATCATGCATGGGAGTGCTCCGATTCGGTGGTGGTCAGTCGGTCGCGCACGGCGCGGCGGTCGATCTTCTGGTTCGGCAGCAACGGCAGCTCGGCGCCGAGGACGAAGCGCTTGGGCACCGCGGCGCGGCCCAGCCGCTGCCGCACGCGTTCGCGCAGCGGCTCCAGGTCGGGGTCCGGAATCGATTGGCGGGTCACGAGATACGCGCCGACGAGTTCGCCCCACTCGCGGTCGGGCACGCCCATGACCACCGCGGACTCGATCCACGGCACGCCGGTCAGGGCCTGTTCGATCGCGACCGCGGACACCTTCACGCCGCCGGTGTTGATCAGGTCGTCGACGCGGCCGGTGGGGACCAGCAGCTCCTGCGACCAGTGCCCGCGGTCCGAGGTGCGGTACCAGCGGGTGCCGCCCTCACGGTAGAAGGGCTGCTCGCCGGTGGCATCGAGATAGCCGTCGGCGACCACGCTGCCGCCGAGATGGATTATGCCGTCGATGATCTCGACCCGCACACCGCGCAACGGCGTGCCGTCGTAGACACAGCCGCCGCAGGTCTCGGTCATGCCGTAGGTGACCACGGCGTCGGTCAGCTCGCGCAGGGCCCGGCCGGTCTCGTCGTCGAGACGGGCGCCGCCGATCAGAATCTTGTCGAAAACCGCCAGGGCGGTACGGGATTCGGCGTCGGCGAGCAACCGGGTGACCTGGGTGGGCACCAGCGAGGTGTAGCGGCGACCGGCGGGCAGCCGCCGGGCCGCGGCGGCGAACGCGGCCGGATCGAAGTGGCCGCCGGGCAGCGTCGTCACCCGGGTGCCGCCGAGCGTGGCCCGCGAGATCACCTGGAAGCCCGCGACGAATCCCGCGGGCAGGCACAGCAGCCAGTCGCCCGCGCCGCCGAGCCGCTCCGAACTCGCCTGCGCCGAGGCGGCCAGGGCGGTGCGGGACAACAGGGTTCGCTTGGGGACGCCGCTGGACCCGGAGGTGGACAGCACCACCGCGGTGGAGGCGGGCACGGTCGGTGGAAGCCCCTGTGCCTGAACGGGATCGGTGATCGGGGCGATGGCCTCGCCGCCGCGGTACGCGAGCTCGATGGCACGGTGGACGGTGTCGACCGCGGCGTCGGGATCCTCGGGCACGAGCAGGGGAGTCAGTGGTATGGCGTCGGACGGGTGTGACATCAGGAGTGCAGCTCCAGCTCGAGATTCAGCGCCGAGACGGCGGTCGCGTCGAACGCCGCCTCCACCGCCTGGCGGGTGCGGGCGTGCACATCACGCAGATCGGTTCGGGTTACAGGGATTTCGAGTACCGACAGTCGACCGGACCGCTGGGCGTGACCCAGTGACGCGGGCAGATCGTCGATCTCGACCGTGGCGTGCGCGACGTCGTAGGCGCGGCACAGGTGAGCGATGTCGATGTTCTGCGGCGTCCCGTAGATCCGTTCGAAAGTGTCGCCGTAGGGTTCGCGCTTGTAGCGGGCGTCGCCCTGCTCGAGCAGCTCGAAGATGCCGCCACCGGCGTCGTTGGACACCACGATGGTCAGGTTCGCGGGCACGCGTTCCAGCCGCCCGGTCTGCAACCCGGACGCGTCGTAGGCGAAGGTCAGGTCGCCCAGCAGCGCGACGACCCGCCGATCGGGGTGGGCGAGCGCGGCTCCGATTGCGGCACTGACGTTTCCGTCGATACCCGCGACCCCGCGATTGGACAGCACGTCCACGCCGGGCGGGATCGGGCCGGTCAGCGAGACGTCGCGGATCGGGTTGGACGCGCCGAGCCACAGCAGGTCGCCGGGGCGCAGGGCGCCGAGCACCGCGTGCGCCACGCCGACCCCGGTGCGGCGGTTGGCGGGCTCAGCCATGGTCCGAGACCAGGCCTCGCGCACGGTCTCGTCGGCGTGGCGGAGTTCGTCGATCCAGTCCGGCGCCAGGGTGCCCGTCCAGCGCGGATTCCGGGACAGCAGTTCGATATCCGGCGCGGCGTAGAGCCAGTCGCCGCCGCCGGCGACGAGCACGGTGCGCACGCCGGGCCGGGCGAGCAGGCGGCCCACATTGCGGTGCAGGGTCGGACGGCCGTAGACCACGACCTGCTCGGGGCGCACCTGATCGAGAACCCAGGGGTGCAGACGCTGCCGGTCGCCGACCGCGACGGTCGGCTCGGCCATCACCGGCACCGGCGGCAGGGCGGCCGGATCCGCCCCGTCGCCGGCGATGACCAGGGTGGACCGGCGCAGGTCGAGCTCGACCACGTCCGGGTGCGCCGGACCCGGGATCTCGGGCATGGCGATCCACGGGGCGCCGCCGGGACGTCCTGCGGGAGAAGTGGTTTCGGGCTGCGGGGGCACGCCCGACGACAGCGGCACGTCGATCTGCACCGGGCCGGGACGGCCGACCAGCTTGCCGGTGCCGATGCCCAGTGTGTGGCAGACCTGCGACCGCAGGATGCCGTTGGCGGTCGCGTCGACCGCGCCGCCGGACCAGGTCTGCTGCACGTGACGGGTCTGCGAGGCGAGCAGCGCGGTCTGGTCCACGGTCTGCGACGCGCCGGTGCCCAGCACGTCGGGCGGGCGATTCGCGGTCACCAGCACCAGCGGCAGATCCGAGTAGTTGGCCTCGGTGACCGCGGGCAGCAGGTTCGACACCGCCGTGCCGGAGGTGGTCACCACGACCGCCGGACGGCCGGTCGCCTTCGTGATCCCCAGTGCCACAAAGGCTGCCGAGCGTTCGTCCAGCCGGACCTGGAGTTCGATCTCTCCGGCCCGCGCGCGCCGCGCCAATTCGAATCCGATCGGGCCGTTGCGAGACCCGGGGCAATACACGAACCAGTGCACGCCATTTCGAATGAGTTCATCGATGACAACGGCCGAGATCACCGCTGGCATGAGGTATTTCCAAACTGAAATGATGTCGTCCCGCGCGAATGCGGAACCTTTTGAAAAATAATCACAAAACAACCCCGACAGCGCGACCCCGACAATTATCCGCTGTTGGTCAGCTGACCCGCAACGCCATGGCAACACGCTATCGGGACGTGGCAGATGCTGTCAATGTGAGCCTTCGCTCTCAACAGCCTTGCAGCTCAGAGCGATTCGGCCACTCTCCGGGGGTGTGATCTGGGCGGGTGGACAGACTTGTCTGTCAATGCCGTTGTCGCACTGCCGTAAGCCAGATTTGTCTGTCTCGGCAGCGCGTATTCACTCGGCTACCACGCAACCGGAAGCGACTTCGGGCCGCGCAGCAACATGCCGGTCTTCCATTCGACATCGGCCGCCGGAATCGCCAAGCGCAATGTCGGATATCGGCGCAGCATCGCGGTCAGCGTGACGTCCAATTCGAGTCGGGCGAGCTGCGCGCCGACGCAGTGATGGAATCCGTGACCGAAAGTCAAGTGCGAGTTGTGATGCCGGGAAAGGTCCAGGGTGTCGGGCTCGGGGAACACCGTCTCGTCGCGATTGGCGGCCTGCAGGTCGACGAAGACCGACTCCCCGGCCCGGATCAGCGTGCCCGAGAGTTCGACGTCCTCGGTGGCGATACGGGGGAACGCGCCGCCGTTGCCGACCTGGATGTAGCGCAGCAGCTCCTCGATGGCGGTCGGGACCAGTCCGGGATCGGCGTGCAGGCGTTCCCATTCGCCGGGTTCGGTGAGCAGCACGTAGGTGAAGTTGGCGATCTGGTTCGCCGTGGTCTCGTGCCCGGCGACCAGCAGGGTGATGCCGAGGGTGATGAGCTCCTCCTCGCTGAGCCGGTCCTCGTTGTCGCGGGCCGCCACCAGCGCGCCCAGCAGGTCGTCCGCCGGTCGCTCGCGGCGCACCGCGATCTGCTCGGTCAGATACCCCGCGACGGCCGCGTAGGCCATCGCGCGCTCCATATCGCTGACGGCGGTGGTGGACATGATCGCGTCGGAGAAATCACGGAAGCGATGCTGGTCTTCGGCTGGGACACCGAGCATTTCGCAGATGACGGTGACCGGCAGCGGCAACGCGAGCGCCGCCACCAGATCGGCGGGGGAGCCCGCGGCCTCCATGGCGGTGAGCAGGTCCTCGACGATGCGTTCGGCGCGCGGGCGCAGCTGCTGAACCCGGCGCGAGGTGAAGGCGGTCATGGTGAGTTTGCGGAGCCGGGTCAGCTCCGGCGGGTCCATGCTCGTCGGAATGTTCGGCAGCGCAGGGGTTTCCCGCACCCGCGGCACATCCAACCGCCCCACGGTGGCGGCACGGCTGAAGCGGGGATCGCTGAGCACCGAGCGCACGTCCGCGTAGCGGGTGACGAGCCAGGCCTCGCCGCCGTACGGCAGCAGGATGCGCGAAATCGGTTCCTCGCGTTGCAGTTTCGCCGCGAGCGGCGGCGGATCGAGCCGGACCGGCTCCCCGAACGGGTAGGGGCGGGCTTCGGTGTGTGCGGTCACGCGGTACTCCCTGTTTTTGGGACGTGACCTTAGTTGTCCGCACACCTTCGCGCCTCGCCGAACGACGTCTCGCTGCCTGATCGGCTCCGGCCGCGACCATAGACTCGGCCACGGCGCGAACCACGGCCGCGCGGTCGTCCCCTGCGAAGGAGTGTCGCTCGTGAACATCGATCTGACCGGCAAGACCGCACTCGTCACCGGCTCCACCCAGGGCATCGGGCTGGCCATCGCCGCCGGACTGGCCCGGAGTGGTGCGCGGGTCGCCGTGAACGGCCGCACCGCCGACCGGGTCGAGTCCGCCGTCGCCGAACTGCGGATCACCGGGGCCGACGCGCACGGCGTCACCGCCGACGTCGCCACCGCCGAGGGCGTGGATCGGCTGCTGAACGAACTGCCCGCCGTCGACATCCTGGTGAACAATCTCGGGATCTTCGGAGCCGTGCCCGCCCGCGAGATCACCGACGCCCAGTGGCGCGCCTACTTCGAGGTCAATGTGCTGGCCGCGGCCCGGCTGATCCGCACCTACCTGCCGGGCATGATCGACCGGGGCTGGGGCCGCGCACTGCAGATCGCCAGCGACTCGGCCATCGTGATCCCCGAGGAGATGATCCACTACGGGGTGTCCAAGACGGCGCTGCTGGCGCTGTCGCGCGGATTCGCGAAAGACGCTGCCGGAAGCGGGGTCACGGTCAACTCGGTCATCGCCGGGCCGACCCACACCGCCGGGGTGGAGGACTTCGTCTACCAGCTGGTGGACCCCGAGCTGCCGTGGGATCAGGCGCAGCGTGAGTTCATGCGCGCCCACCGGCCGCAATCGCTGATCCAGCGACTCATCGAGCCCGAGGAGATCGCGAACATGGTGGTCTACCTCAGCTCCTCGTTCGCCTCGGCCACCACGGGTGGCGCGCTGCGGGGCGACGGCGGCTACGTCGACTCGATCCTGCCGTAGACCGCGCGCCCGCTAGCCCGGCAGCGCCGCGAGATACGGGGCCACCAGCTCCCGCGCCCGCGCTTCGACCACCGTCGGCTCGGTGCCCGCCTCGACCATCCGGGTCGCGGCGTGCACGATCGCGTTCACCAGCTCGGCGGTGAGCTCCGGATCGGCCGCCCCCAGCTCCGCCAGCGCGGCCGTGAGCGGCGTGGTGAGCCCGTCGTGCAACTGCCGCGCGCGCCCGGCCATGTCGTTGTCCGGCAGGGCGGACGCGAGCGCCCGCGCCACCGCGTGCTCGCCCTCCAC
This sequence comes from Nocardia sp. NPDC004340, assembly GCF_053602575.1. NCBI lineage: Bacteria > Bacillati > Actinomycetota > Actinomycetes > Mycobacteriales > Nocardiaceae > Nocardia > Nocardia sp. NPDC004340. The sequence goes on along the minus strand of NZ_JBSGDW010000003.1, from coordinate 954,315 downwards.
CACGAGATCGATATTGGCGGTGATGTATTCGAGCACCCGCTCCGCCGGAGTCGCGGCCCGGCCCATCTGCTCGGCGATGCGCGCACTCCACCGCGGGAACGCGTCCTCCATCACCGCGATCAGCAGATCGTCGCGCGACTTGAAGTACTGGTAGACGCTGGGCCGCGCGAGCCCGGTCCGGGTCGCGACCTCGGTCAGCGTGGGCACCTGCCCGGCCGTCAGCACATCCCGCGCCGCGTCGAGCAGCGCGCGCCGCTGGGCCGCGTGGTGTTCGGCGACGGTCGCCGCCCGGATCTTCGGCACAGCGCCGGGACCTCCTCGCCGGATCGGGTGAATGGTCCCGACAGTCTCCCATTCACCCGATCGTTCAGCGGCAGGTGACCGGTAGTTCGCTGAGACCGTGGATGACCAGGCTCGGCCGCCAGCGCAACCGCTCGCGATCCTCGACGGTGAGCGCGGGGAACCGGGCGAGCAGACGAGCCAGGGCGATATCGGCCTCGAGCCGGGCCAGCGGCGCGCCCAGGCAGAAGTGGGCTCCGTAGCCGAAAGCGATGTGGTGGTTGTCGATTCGGTCGGCGTGGAAGGTGTGGGGATCGTCGAAGCGGGTGTGGTCGCGATTGCCCGCGCCGAGGGCCACCATGAGCAACTCGCCGGCCTCGATGCGGACCTCGCCGAGGGTGAGCGGCGCCGTCGTGTAGCGGAAGGTCGCGATATTGACCGGGCTGTGGAAGCGCAGGACCTCTTCCCGGAAAGTCTTGGCGGCCACCGGATCCGTGGCGATCCGGGTCCGGGCTTCGGGATCGTCGGGCAGTTCGAGGACGCTGCTGCCGATGAGATTCACCGTCGTCTCGTGTCCGGCGACGAGCAGCAGCAGGGCATTGGACCGGAGCTCGTCGGAAGTGAGCCGATCGCCTTCCTCGGCCGCGCGGATCAGCGCCGAGAGCACATCGGTCCCGCCGTCGGCCCGGTGGCCGGCGATCAGATCGTCGAAGTACTTCGCCAATTGCGCATTGGCATCGGCCTTCGACTCGTGACTCCGCGCACTGACCATTTCGCTCGACCAGCGCTGGAAGTCGGAGCGGTCGGCGGCGGGCACGCCGAGCAGTTCGCAGATGACGGTGATCGGCAGCGGGAAGGCGAACTCCCGCAGCAGATCCACCGTCGTGCCGGGCGTGATGGCGTCGAGCAGTTGGTCGGCGATGGCGGTGATGCGCGGCGCGAGCGCGGCGACGGCGGCCGGGGTGAACGCCCGATCGACCAGCTTGCGCATCCGGGTGTGGTCCGGCGGATCGGCATTGAGCATGTGCTGTCTGTTGCCCGGATCCGCGACGGTCGCACCCGCCACCAGCCGATCGTCGTCGGCCACCGCTTGCAGGTTCTTGCTGACTGTCGGGGCGGTCAGCACCTGCCGCGCGGCAGTGTAATCCGTTACGAGCCAACCGATCACGCCGTGCGGGAACTGCACGTGATGGACCGGCCCGAGCTCGCGTAGCCGCGCGTAGACGGCGTGCGGGTCCTGGAAGAACTCATCGGTCAACACGATCAGCCGCTCGTCGATCAAGACAACCCCCGGAGGTGTATGCGTCCGTAGCGGAGAACCGGTCCGAGACGGGGACGGACCTGTCACCCAGGGTAGGCGCTGGCCGGCGGTTGTGGCGCGTTGCGGCGGGAATCGGACGCGTATGAGGCACGATGACGAGAATCGGTGATTGCTGAGTTGTTGCCAGTCCGTTCGTGGGAAGGCGGGATCGCTGTGATCAGTGCGGCCTCGGAGGCGGTTTCGGGGAACCCGGCCCCATTCACCTGGGTGACCGCGGTGTCCATGCTCGTCTTCTGCGCGATCCTCTGGGTGATCGTCGACTACATGCGGGTGCACCCGCGTCCGGCGACCTGGGTGTGGGGGCTGTCGCTGCTGACGTTCCCGCTGTGGATCTGGGGACCCGGGCGCGATATCGGGCTGGTGAACTGGTTCTCGTGGGCCAAGATCCTGTCGGTGCTGATTCCGCTGACCATCGTCGGATTGATGCGCGTCGCGGTGGCCGAGCAGCGGGTGGGGCGGTTCTGGGACCTCCTGCGCAATCCGCGGTTCCTGTGGTTCCCGTACGCGATCCTGTTCCTCAATATCGCCGAGGCCACGCTGCGGGACGCGGAGATCGGGAACTACTGGAACGCGGCGGTGGGACTCGGCCTGTGCCTGACGATCCCGTACTCGCCGCGGTTCTGGGAGATCCTGCCGGGCCGCAATGCCGAGCTCGTCGCCTACACCACCATGGCGTGGAACTTCCTCTACACCACCTGGAATCTGTGTTTCACCTTCGGCGGATATCCGCCCGAGGAGGAGCATTTCGCGGCCAGCGTCTGCATTCTCGCGGTCGCGGAGATCTATCCGCTGGTGAAGCGGCGGCCCGAGCTCTACATCATGGCGCGCATCTACACGCTGCCGGTGCTGATGCTGGTGATCGCCATCTACAACCTCTTCCCGAAGGTGATGCCCTCGGACGGCTGGTTCGACAACGATGTCTGGATCGTCTGGGGCATAGTCAATTTCGTGCTCACCGTGCCGTACCTGTTCTGGTACACCTGGCAGCTCGAATCCGACCGGTCGTTCATCTCCTTCCGGCGCGGCAGGGCCCGCGAGGAGTTCGTCCGGCTGCACGGCGACACCATCGACCAGCTGATGGACATCAACCTCTCGCTCGACGCCGCCGTCGACAACCACGGCCGGACCCGTACCCGCGGACCGCAGCCCCCGCGCCCCGCCCCGGCGTCGGAGGTCGGTGATCCGCGATGACCGCCGCCGACCCGGCCGCCCTCATGCCCGCCGCGTTCCTGGGCCACGGCAGCCCGATGAACGCGCTGGAGAGCAACCGGTACACGCAGGCGTGGGAGGCGTTCGGCCGCAGCGTGCCCCGCCCGCGCGCCATCCTCATCGTGTCCGCGCACTGGTACATCAACGCGACCGCGGTCACCGTGATGCCGCGCCCGCGGACAATCCACGACTTCTACGGCTTTCCGCCCGAACTGTTCGCCGTCCAGTACCCCGCACCCGGGCTGCCCGCGCTGTTCGAGGAGGTCAGCGAGGCGGTCAAGCCGAACTGGGTCGGCGCGGACACCGACAGCTGGGGCATCGACCACGGGTCCTGGTCGGTGTTGCGGCACGCCTTCCCCGACGCCGACATCCCGGTCGTGCAGCTGAGCATCAATGCCGACAAGCCCCTCGAATACCATCTCGAGCTCGGCATCCGGCTGCACGCGTTGCGCGAGAGCGGGATTCTCATCGTCGGCAGCGGCAATGTGGTGCACAATCTGCGCGGCATCGACCCCAGCCGACCCGACACCGGCTTCGACTGGGCCCGCCGCTTCGACGAAGCCGCCCAGAACCTCATGCTGAACCGGCCCGCGGACATCCTGGCGCTGACCGACCAGCGCGACTACTCCCTCGCGGTGCCGACCCCCGACCACTTCATCCCGCTGCTGTATCTCGCGGGATTGGCCGCCGCCGCGTCCGAGGACACCGAGACGCTGGTCGACGGTTACAGCTACGGCTCGCTGTCCATGACAGCCTATTCGCTCGGAATCTCTTGCCCCGGAGCCGATTCCGGCTCGGGTGGGGCCGCCGAACTGCCCGACGGCATCCCGGCCGACGGCACCAACAGCTGACCGGCCTCAGGCCAGCCGGGCGCGCGTCCGCAACGGCGGTTCGAGCGGCTCGGCCCCCATCGACCCGTCGGCGAACATCTCCGCGGCGGTGCGGCGGGCGGCGGTGAACACCAGCGGCGCGATCCGCCGCAGTTCCAGCTCGCCCCGGGTGGCCAGCGAGATCGCGGCGACCGGTCCGTCCGGGCCCAGCACCGGCACGGCGACGGCGCTGATCCCCATCTCGCACGTGGTCCCCAGCGAGACCGCCAGCCCATTGCGCTGCCGCACCCGATACAGGTCGGCCTGGACCGCCCGCCGGCGCGCGATCGGCCGAACGGTGGAGCTGCGCAAGGGAAGTCGCAACACCCGGTCCGCGTCCTCGGGAGTCATCGAGGCCAGCAGCGCCAGCCCGCACACCGTCTGCGTCGCGTCCAGCCGCGCCCCGACCCGCGACGGAATGGACGCCGCGTGCGGTCCGCCCACCTTGTCCAGGTAGTGGACGGTATTGCCCTCGAGCACCGCCAGATGCGCGACGGCCCCGGTCGCCACATGCAGATCCGACAAAGCCGCCGAGGCCGCGGCCCGAATGTCCTCGAAGTCGGTGATCCGCGCGAGCCGCCGCGTCCGCGCGCCCAGTCGATACCCCTGCTCGTCGTGCACGAGCCACTGCAGTTCGGTCAACTGGCATGCCAGCCGGAAGGTGGTGGATCGCGGCAGCCCGGTCCGATCGGTGATGTCCTCGAGCCGCAGGCACTCCCGCCCACTGTCGAACGCGTCCAGAATGGCCGACATCCGCTCGATGACCCCGGAGCGCGATTCCCGAATGGCGGTGTCGCCGCCGACGGGCGGCTGGTCCGTCACCGTCATGCACTGTCCTCTCACCAAGCTTCGCTCCACCGCAGCGTACGACGCGGGCGAGCCGGGCGGAATACGAGCCGACCGATTGGTCCGGCCGAGGGATCAGTCGTGCGCGGTCGGCGCCGGCGTCTCCACGTCGTAGCGGCGGACGTAGGCGGACAGGAAGGCCTGCGCGGTGGCCGTGACCGGGATCGCGAGCAGGGCGCCGGTCGCGCCGAAGAGGGCCGCGCCCGCCAGGACCGCACCGAAGGCGACCGCCGGGTGCATGTCCAGGGTGGTCGCGGTGATGCGGGGCTGCAGGACGTAGTTCTCGAATTGCTGGTAGACGACGATGAATCCGAGAATCCACAGCGCCGTGCGCGGCTCGTGGGCCAGGGCGACCATGACCGGGAGCGCGCCCGCGAGATAGGTGCCGACGGTCGGGATGAACTGGGAGACGACGCCGACCCACAGAGCCAGGGCGAAGGCGGACGGGATCCCGAGGACTCGCATGGCGGCGTAGTGCGCCAGGGCCGAGCAGGCCGCGAGCAGCGCGCGGGAGTACAGGTAGCCGCCGGTCTTCTCGACCGCGATGTCCCAGGCGCGCAACACATGCCGCTGGCGCTTCGGCGGCAGCAGCGAGCAGACCGCATTGCGGAAGCGCGGGCCGTCGGCGGCGAAGTAGAAGGTGAACAGCAGGACACCCAGACCTTGGAAGAGCACGCCGAGCGCGGTGGTGCCGATGCCCCACACATCGTCGGCGAGGTCCAGCGCCCAGGTCTGGAGCTTGGCGCTGAGTTCCGAGGTGCGGTCGGTGATGTCGGCGACCGAGAGGTCGGTGTGGAAGGTGTCGTTGATCCAGGTGACCACGCTCTGGGTATCGTGCGGCAGGTTCTCGATCAGCGAAGACACCTGCCCGACCACCAATTCGCCCATGGTCCAGACGAATCCGACCAGCACCGCGGTCACGATCGCGAACACCGCCCCCGTCGCCGCCCCGCGCTTCCAGCCGCGCGCGGCCAGCCAGTTCACCGCGGGTTCGATCGCGAAGGCCAGGAACAGCGACACCACCAGCACGGTCAGCAGCCCTTGCAGCCGGGTCAGCGCCCAGAAGGTCACCACGATGCCCGCGACCGTGGCCGCCGCCAGCAGGTAGGCCCGCGGCAGCCAGGCGGGGAACACCGAGGCCACCAGGGCGTCGGGCCGGACGCCCGCGTCGTCGGCGTCCTGGACCTTCGCGGCGGTGTCCTCGGATTTCGCGTCCTGGGCGTTGGTCTCGCCGTCTCCGGCGGGGGATTTCTCAGCGGCCACACCGCCAACCTAGCGGCGACCCGCCCCGCCGACCCGGCCGCGCCGCCGCGTGTTGCTGGGAAATGCGGCGGTGCGGCCACGGTGGTCAGGACACCGTGCGGGTGAGGAATTCCCGGATCAGCGCGGCGATCTCGGGGCCGTGGGTTTCCAGGGCGAAGTGACCCGCGTCGAGCAGGTGCAGCTCGGCGTCGGGCAGATCGCGCAGATAGGCGCGGGCGCCGTCGGCTCCGAAGATCTCGTCGTGTTCGCCCCAGGTGATCAGCACCGGCGGACGGTGTTCGGCGAAGTACTTCTGGAAGGCCGGGTAGCCGTCCAGGTTGAACTGGTAGTCCCAGAACAACTGGAGCTGAATCTCCTTGTTGCCCGGGCGATCCAGATACGCCTGATCGATGGTCCAGCTGTCCGGGCTGACCAGGTCCTGCCGATCGGCCGGGACGCCGTGCAGGTACTGCCACCGTGTCGCGTCGGCCTCGAGCAGCTTCCGCACGCCCGGCTCGTTGGCAGCGCGGTCCTTGGCGTGCGCGAAGAGGATGTCCCAGAACGGGGTGAAGCCCTCGAGATAGGCGTTGCCGCTCTGGGTGATGATCGCGGTGACGCGCTCGGGATGGGCGGCGGCGATACGCAGGCCGATCGGCGCGCCGTAGTCGTGGATGTAGAGGGCGAATCGGTCGAGGCCGAGCGCGTCGAGCAGGCCCTCGGTGATCTCGGTGAGTTTGTCGAAGCTGTAGTCGAATTCGTGCGCCTGCGGCATGGCCGAGCGGCCGAAGCCGATGTGGTCGGGCGCGATCAGGTGGAAGTCGTCGCCCAGGTCGCGCATCAAGGTGCGGAACATGGCCGAGCTGCTGGGGAATCCGTGCAGCAGCACGAGGGTGGGCTTGGAGGGGTCGCCCGCCTCGCGGTAGAAGACGGGCAGGCCCTGGATCTCGATGGTGTGGTGGCGCACGGCGGTCATGTTCTCGGCCTTCCGATTTCGTACCGATCAGTCTTTCTAACCGGTTATTGATTGATAGAAGGTTAGAGAGCCCGGGTATGTTCCGCCGCACGCCGAATTCACTGTGTGATCGCCGTCACACTCCGGCGATTTACCCCCTGACCTGCGACCACAGTCGCAGATAGACCTCCGCGCCGTGGAAGACGTCGGTCATGATCTCCGGTCCGCCGAGCACCCGGACCGCCTCGAGCCAGTCCGCGTAGTTGCCGTAGGTGGCGGTGCCGTCGGCATTGATGTCGAAAGTCCGCTCGCCCCAGCGTTCCCGGTCGAAGGTCACCGCGCCGTCGTGGGAGGTGAACGGGTACTGGATCACGCCCGCGCCCAGCGGCGCGCCCTGACCGCCGAGTCCGTTCATGTCCGAGCCGAAGCCGAACCCGAAATCACCGGGACGCTGCATCGCCCGGGCCTCCTTCCATGCCTTGACGAATCCCGCGGGCCCGCCCGCGTACGGGGTGGCGAATCCGCCTACCGCGTAGACGCGTTGGGTGGTGCGCTCGGAATCCCAGCCGTGCGAGGACAACACGCCCGGGTAGTGCCGGGCCTCGATGATGGACATGACCTCGTCCGCGGTGGCCTCGCTCAGGTGATCGATCTCGATCAGGAAGCCCTGGTCGATCATCTTGTTGATCAGGTATCTGCCCAGCTCGGTCAGTTCGCGTGCGTTGCAATGCGTTCCGGCCGGGTACAGGGGGAGCGGGGCGCCGCCGAGCAGCGGACCGGTGAGCTTGGCCAGGAGCTGGTTGATGTCACCGGCGATCGGCACCGACGGTTGCGGCTGGTCGTGGCCGGGGCCGGTGCAGGGCTGCACATTCCAGAAGGTGCCGGTCTGCAGGAAGTTTCCGGCGTTGACCAGCAGGCCGGTGGTGTTGCTGTCCATCTTGGTGCCGCCGAAGGCATTGTCGAACTTGTGGACCGGGAAGAAACTGCTGACGCCGAGCGCGCGCAGTTCGCCCAGCCACCGGTCGACATCGGCGGTGCCGCACTTGGGTTGGCCGAGGAAGACGCCGCAGCCCATCGGGTCGGACAGTTCCATGCCGAGGATCACCGCGAGCTTGCCCGACGCCGCCACCTGACGCGCCTGCGCGGGATCGGTGACGATGCGGAAGAAGCCCTGGCCGGGTCCGCCCGCCTGGGCGTCGATGTAGTCCTGGAGGGCGCGCATGTCCGCGGCCTGGGTGCGCACGGAAGTCATGTCGTCGCACGGGTTCCGGCGGTCGGTCATGATCGTGCACAGCGACTCGTTGTCGACCAGGTCCACGGTCATCACCCGCAGGCCCGCCTTCCAGCTGCGCTGGATGCTGGTCCAGTAGGTGCCCTCGGTGCTGAGCTTGGAGGGTTTGGGCCAGTCCCGGAAGGTCGGCCACCCGGCGGTATCGGATGCGCGGGGGCCGCCGTAGTCGAGGAAATCGGCGACCAGGCCGTTGGACCCGGTGCGGTCGGACGCGCAGTCGGGCAGCGCGTAGGTCACGCCGTAGGGATGCCACGGGCGGCCGCAATGGAAGTCGCCGCCCAGGAATTCGTAGGCGGAGACGTGCACGTGCGCGTCGATGGTCCCGATGATCGAACCGTCCGCGCCGACGCTTCGGCCGGGGGTGCCGGTGGCGCTGTCCTGGGCTTCGGGGAAGTCCGCGCAGCCGGATTCGGGGACGAACGTGGCCGGGGTGCTGGTCTTGGTCGCGGCGTTCGAGAGCGTGAATCCGCTTGTGCCGGAACCCTCCACCTTCCAGACCGCGGTGACGGACGGATTCTTCGCGGGGTGGATCGAGCCCGCCGAGGCGTCGACGACCTCCTTGGTCCGTCCGTACAGCAGGTACTCGCCGAGCGTGGTCGCGTGCATCCGGAACGGTCCCGCGGCCGGCGCCAACGGTCCTGCGGGGGTGTCGATGCGGTAGCAGCCGTTGACCAGGGAGTAGCGGGTCTGCGACGGATCGGGGGCGGGGTCAGCGGTCGCGAAACCGGTGCCGGGGCCGAGGGTTCCCGCGGCCAGCAGAACCGTGGCGAGGGCTGGTAGGTACTTCACGCCGACGAAAATACTATGCAGCATAGTTTTTCGCGGATGAATCTCAGATCATGATCAGATAGGCGACCGCGGTGATCGATCCGATGGCGACGACCGACGCCGCGGGAGCCAGCAGAATCGTCCCGACGACCAGGAGCAGCGCCCGGCGGCGCACGGCGGCGCGGGATTCCGGTGGGGCCGAGAGGCATTGCAGCCGCAGCTCCAGCGACTTGTCGACCAGGTCCAGCGCGGTGGTCGTGCGTGAGGCGACCGTCCGCAACGCGGCCGCGAGTGCCTGCGGGCCGGCCTCGGCCGCGGCCGCGCGATCGGCGGCGAGCTCGATCAGCGTGGCCATGGCCGCCGGTGCGGCGGCGAACAGCGGGATCCACGGGAACGCGCGCGCGAAAACCTGGCAGACGCCGAGGATCTGATGATGGAATCCGCGCAGATGCGCGTGCTCGTGGGCGAGCACCGCCCGCCACTGCGCCTCGGTCAGACACCGTGCGAGACCGTCGGTGACCACGACATACCCGCCGCGGCCCGCGACACTGTAGGCCAGCGGCACCGGATGTTCGAGCCACACCAGGTCCGCGCGGGCGGTGTCGGCGCGGCCCAGCACCTCGACCAGCTCATTGTGCTTGCGGCGCAGGGCCGCTCCGCGTTCCCGATGCCCGAGGGCGATCCGCGCCAGCTGACCGGTCGGTGCGGTGAATCCGATGGCGGTCACCGGCGCGACCAGCCCCGCCGTCCAGGTGACGACGATCGGCTCGAGCGCGCCCAGGCACGTCAGGGCACTGCCGACGAAAGTCTCGCCCGGCGGATAACCCGGCCACGCCAGCGCGATCAATGCCAGCGCGACGTACCCGAGCGCCGCGGCGAACGCACCCAGCCAGGCCGCCATCCCAATCGCGGGGGCGGCGCTGAAATCGATGCGGGACAACGCCGCCGGGGTGGCCACCGCGACCGCGCCGGCGGCCACCAGCAGGGCCGCGATCAGGATCACCGGCGGTGCTCGTCGTCGGACAGGCCCCGCCGCAGCGCCTCGACCTCGTGGGCGCTGGCGGTGCGGGCCAGATGCAGGAGCACCGCCGGCGCGTCGGGGCTGGCGTCGAGGATTTCGCGCAGCAGGTCGGTGGTCGCCTCGGCGCGCGTGCGGCTGGGGCGGTAGCGGTAGGAGCGGCCGACCTTCTCGCGCAGCAGCCACTGCTTTTCCCACAGGTGGGTCAATACCGTCAATACCGTGGTGTACGCGGGAACTCGCTGGTCATCGCTGAGCCGATCGACCACGTCGTGAACCGACAGCGCCTCGGAACTGTCCCACAGCACGGCCATCACCCGGCTCTCGAGTGCGCCCAGTCCTTTCATCACCCTCCTCGGTTCGACGGCCAATCTACTATTCGCCATAGTTTCCCGAGGCGTGATACCCATCCTCTATCGGAACGCCACGGAAACGGCTCTCCGACAGGTACTCTCGATGCGGTGGGACAACGTGTGCTGTTCTCGCTCGTGTGTATCGTTCTGGCGGCCTGGGGTGTGGTCGTCACGCCCGGAAAGGCCACCGCCGATTCGTGGTTACCCTCGGTGGGCGGGAATTTCCTCTGGGGCGTGTCCAGTTCCGGATTCCAGAGCGAAGGCTTTGCGCCGGACAGTAATTGGAGCCGGTTCGCCGGATCCGGTCGCGCCGAAGGATATGGGAACTCCGTCGACTTCCTGCATCGATACGGCGAGGATATTCAGAATGCGGCCGACTTGGGTGTCGGCGTCTATCGGGTGAGCGTGGAATGGGCACGCGTGCAACCCAGCCCCGGTGAATGGGATTTCTCCTTCTACGACAGCATGATTGCGCGGATTCGCGGCGCCGGAATGCGGCCGATGATCACCCTCGACCACTGGGTGTTCCCGGGCTGGGCGGTCGATCGCGGCGGCTGGCGCAACCCAGGAATGGTCGAGGACTGGCTCACCAATGCCCGTGCGGTGGTGGACCGTTACGCGAGCGCCGACCCGCTGTGGGTCACCTTCAACGAGCCCCTCGCCTACGTCGGCAAGGAGCAGGAGATCGGCGATATCGGCGCGGGCGACGTGGTGCCCATGATCGATCGGATGATCGCGGCGCACCGCGCGATCTACGACCACATCCACGCCCGGCAGGGCGGCGCGATGGTCACCAGCAATATCGCCTTCACCTCGGTCGGCGCGGACCAGGCCGACGCGTCCTTCATCGACCGGATCGCGGACAAGATCGACTACGTCGGCGTCGACTACTACTACGGCGGATCGCTGAGCAACCCGCCGAATGTGCTCGCGCAGCTCACCAACCAGCCGTCGCCCCTCATCCTGGAGCCCGACGGCATCTACTACGCGCTGCGCCGCTACGCCCACCGGTTCCCGGGCCGCCCCCTCTACGTCGTCGAGAACGGCATGCCCACCTACGGCGGATCGGCCACCACCGACGGCATGACCCGCGCGGACAACCTGCGCGACACCGTCTACTGGGTGCAACGCGCCAAGGCCGACGGCATGAACGTCATCGGCTACAACTATTGGAGCATCACCGACAACTACGAGTGGGGCAGTTACGCACCGCGTTTCGGCCTGTACACCGTGGACGTGACCAGCGATCCCGGCCTGTCCCGCCGCCCCACGCCCGCGGTTCCGGCGTTCCGGGACATCGCCCTGTCGGGCGGCGTCCCCGCGCGCTACGTACCCACCCGGGCTCCGGCCCTGTGCTCCATCCAGGACCTGCCCTCCAGCTGCGTCAACCCCGTAGCGGCTCCGGGTCGCTGACCCAGTCCCCGTCGTGGGCGTTCAACTCGTGTCGCATCGTCTGCCGGAGTCGATCGAGCGCCCGGAGGAAGGGCTCGTGGACCGCGTGCCACTCCGGTGAACCAGCGGGCCGTCGCCCGACGGTCATGCTGGTCTCGATCAGGGCTTCCCGGATATCGCGCAGCTTCCGATACGCCTCCGCGGCGTCCTCCCGGACCGCCCTGGCCGCCACCAGATCCAGCTCGTACCCCACCGCCACCAACGAGAAGGACCGGAAGGCCGCGGTCACGGCCTCCCGGTCCAAGGGTGTCGGCTCGTGCAATCCCAGCGCCTGCATGGCGGTATCGGTCTGCACGAGTGTGGTCAGGTACTTCACGTAGATCTCACGCTTGGTGTCACCGAACCGCTGGGACTTCTCCCGGCGCGCCCGGGTCGCATCGATCGCGAGCGTGGTCGCGGCCCCGACGACCGCCCCTCCCAGCGTCCCGACGACCGCCAACCATTCCAATGCCACTACTGCCCCCGGTCGCCTGAAATCGGGTGCCGGATCTCGGTCCGGTACCCGCTCCGAAGAGTCTAGGCCCTGGTGGGGGTCCGGAGCAGATCGTCGAGATCCATTGCGGCCGTGGCGTAGTCCATGCGTCGGTGCAGATGGCGTTCGGAGATCCGTTCCACCAGCAGGGGAATGAACTCACGGACACGGTGGCCCTCGAAATCGCGATGGACCCCGTGCACGACCTCCCCGATGAACCGCACCGTCAAATCGGGAAACCGAGCGGCCAACCGCGCGACGAGTTCACTGATCTGCTGCTCTTCGTCGGAATGCGTCATGCCTCCAGCCCTCCTGCATCGCGGTGTTCGATGCCGGCACCCGTACCGCCCTGCGGGTGACCAGCGAAGTGGACAACGGCCCGGAGCCCTGCGGCTCCGGACCGTGCCTCTCGATTGTTACGGCACTCAAACGAGCGTTTCTCCCGCAAATCACTATTTGGCACTGGTTGTCAGCGACTAGGCACAGTGAAAGGACCAAATGTAAGTACATCTGCAACAGTGACTTTCACGCACACTTCGAGCGGAATGTGGAATTTTCTCCGCAATGCCAGAAAAGGGCTGGTTAACGGCTGGTTCCTAGGACCGCTCGGGGTGGTTGGGACCGATGGTGGGCGAGATTTTCCGCCATTCGTCGGCCCACTCGGCACTGTGCCGCCGTGCCAGGAACCGGTCGGCGCACCAGGCGAGAAATGCCGCGCCGCAGGCGGCCCCGAGGACGATGAGGACGCCGGTGCTGACGCCCTGCGCCACGGCGTCGGAGTAGGAGCGGGGCGGGGTGGTGTCCTGCCCGGTGGCGTCGACCCAGTGCACGACCTTGTCGCCCCGCTCGGCGGTCCCCGGCACGTTGACGAGCGCGATATTGGTCTGGCCGTGGATAGTCCACTGCACCATGGCCTGCGGCGCACCGGGCGCCACGCTCTGGCCCGCGGCGCGGGGGAGCCGGATCGGATCGGAGACGACGGTCGCCGTGACCGAGGTCTTGGTCGCGTTGGCGGCGTGGATGCGGGCGGCGGCGGTATCGGCGGTTCTGAACCCGGCGATGATCGCGAGCGGGACGCACGCCGCGACCAGCAGCGCGGCGAGCATGCGCCACGCCGCCTGGAATCGATCGGACCGTCGCATCAGCCGGTTCCGGCTCCAGGGAGCCGTCCGGCAGATTCGCCGCACGAGCTTCCGCACGTTGGCGCGGTACCCCGTGGCGGCCGCCTCAAACGGTCAGAAGCTGCCCAGCGGGTCCTGGTTGTCGAAGATGTATTTGTCGCCGTTGTACCAGGTGACGATGACCGAGGAAGCCTCCTCGGGCTCCTGTCGGCAATAGGAGACCCCGGGGAAGGGGAGGGACGAGGATTCTCCGCATTGGTAGGCGTAATCGTCGGCGAGTTTCTGCGTCTCGAAGCGCTGGCCGAGGCCGCCATAGCTGCCGGGGACCCAAATCGAGCCGGGGCCGGTGAACACCCACAGAATGCTGCCGAACAGCCAGGCGTAGAAGAGATAGGTGGCGGCGACCGCGCCCGCGCAGAGCACGATGAACCGCCTGGTGCGGCGTCGGCGAGTTTTCTGTTCCCGGAACGGGTAGGAGCCTGAATCGGAACTGTGCATCATGTGGTCCTCCTCAGTCGGAGAGATGACATGTTCAGGCGTATTGATCAAATCTACCGTGATCTGGTTCGAGAGTCTCCAATGAATTCGAATCGGCTGCCCGCGAGAGTATTTCGAACGGCGGTCGTCCGGCATTGATTTGGACGACCGATCTATTCGAATTTCGCCGCCGGATCAGCCGGCCGCCCTAGTGGCGCCGAAAACCACTGAGCGGCAAGGCGACCGGTCCGCTGCTGCCCGCCGACCCCGTGTCGAGGTGGTTGAGCAGGTTCTGGATGACGACGTACGGGTTCATCGGCTGGTCCTTCTTTCGGAGATCCGCGGCAGGTGGTTGTGACTGCCGTCACGGTGTGGTCTCATCAAGATACACAGATACGCTAACTGTGTCTGTGTATCAGGCCCAATCGAAGAGGATTCACGGCTATGGATGCACACCGTCTGAGCAGGCGCGACGCATTGAGGACAGGAAGCGGCCTACTGGGAGTCGTCGGCGCCATGGCGCTGACGCCGCGCACAGTGCGCGCGGAACCCTGGAAGTGGTCGCCGGCCGATTCGGTGGTCGGCGTCGGCGGCGGGGCGGACCCGATGACCGTCTACGACCCCGACGCCGACTCCGTGCTGGCCGACATCATCGACCACGCCGACGTCCCGCAGATCAACCGGCTGCTGGCGACCTGGATCTACAACGATCAACCCCTGCCCGCCGGGCTGCCGAAGTCCTTGGCGGACTTCATGGAGGACGCGCGGCAGCTGCCGTCCTGGACCGATCAGGGCAAGCTGGCCAGCTCGTTCGAATTCACCAAGAAGCGGGGGACCTATCTGGGCGTGCTGTACGCGTTCGCCAGCGGCATGATGTCGACGGTCATCCCGCACGAGGCGCGGGCGGTGTACTACTCGCGCGGCGGGTCGCATCTCAAGGAGCGCATCGCCAAGACCGCGAAGTTCGGGTACGACATCGGCACGGTCAACGCCTACGGCGAGGGCGGCGAAATGGTCGTCACCTGCGTGAAGACCCGGATCATCCACGCGTCGGTGCGGCATCTGCTGCCGCAGTCGCCGCACTGGCCCTCGGATGTCACGCCGATCAGCCAGGAGGACATGATGGTCACCTGGCACAGTCTCGCTACCACCATCATGCGCACCCTGACCGCGTGGAAGCTGCCCATCCCGGCCGCGGAATCGACTGGCTACCTGCACAGTTGGCAGTTGGCCGCGCACCTGCTCGGTATCCGCGACGAGTACATCCCCTCGACCTGGGACCAGGCCAACGCGCAGGCCGCGCAGCAACTCGATCCGATCCTCGCCCCGACCGCCGAGGGCACCGATCTGGCGCATCAGCTGCTCAATCTGGGCGCGGATCTCGATCTGACGCTGCTCAGTCACGGCATTCTGGGCGCGTTCACCCGATTCATCATGGGGGACAAGGTCGCCGACTGGCTCGCCATCCCGCGGGAGCCGGTGTGGAGTCCGCTGCTGGAGGTGGCGTGGGGCCCGTACGTCGCGGTCCGGGAGGGCGTGTTGTCGGTGGCTCCGGTGGTCGACGCCCCCTACTGGATGTTCGACGAGTTCCTGCGGCAGTTCGTGCTCTGGTACATGGCCGAACTGCGGATGCCGTTGAGTATCGAAATCCCGCTCACCAACCGGTGATTCGCCTCTCCCGGCCCGGCGGCACACACTGACGGGGACGGCGAGCCGAGGCTCGCCGTCGCCCACGAACCTCCGGATTCAAGTTAACAGCTAACGTATCGCTGTATCGGCAACGATGTGGAGACGTGAAACGCGATCAGGAGGACGCCGTGGAACCCGCGCCGCGCGCGAAGGAGCTCCCGCCCGGCAAGTCTCTGATCGAACGCGCCTACCTGCAAGCCGTCGAACAGGTCGATGACACCGACAATATGCGCACCCGCATCCTCGACGCGGCCGACGAGCAGTTCCGCCGCTGGGGCGTGCAGCGGTCGACGATGGAGGACGTCGCGCGGACCGCGGGGGTTTCGCGGATCACCGTCTACCGGCGCTTCAGCACCAAGGAGGAACTGGTGGAACGGGTCATCCTGCGCGAATTCCGCCGGTACTTCGACACCTTCCTGGTGGATATCGCGGCGGCGGCCGACGTCGGGGAGCGGGTGGTCGTCGGGTTCGTGAGCTCGCTGCGCGCGCTGCGCGGCAATCCGCTGATCGGTGCCCTGATCACCGCCGAACCCGACTATTTCGTGGGTTCCCTGGTCGGCGACGGCGGCCGGGCGGTGGCGATGGTGCGTGAATTCGTCGCCCGGCAACTCCGGCAAGAGCAGCGGGCCGGCACCATTTCCGCGGACCTGCGGGTCGAGCTGGTCGCGGAACTGATGGTCCGAATCTGCGCGTCCTTCCTGGCGATCCCGAGTCAAGTCGTCGATCTCGACGACGACGAGCAACTCGCGATGATCGCCCGCCAATTCCTCCTTCCCATGCTCGACCCGCCGGGTCGGTAGCCCCGAACCGATCGATAGGGACGACCCGTATGGACCCGCGCGATATCGAACTGCGCGATATCGAGATCTTCTTGGCGCTGTCCGAGGAGCTGCATTTCGGCCGCACCGCCGAGCGCCTGTACCTGTCGCAGGCCCGCGTCAGTCAGGTGATCCGGAAACTCGAAAGCCGGATCGGCGGAAAGCTTTTCGACCGCTCCAGTCGCACCGTCTCGCTCACCCCGATCGGCCGCCGGCTGTTCGAAGACCTGCAGGTCAACTACCGCGACCTGTGCGCCAGCCTGGGCCGCGCCGAACGCTCGGCCCGCTACGGCGACGACGGCCTGCTGCGCATCGGCGTCACCAGTAGCAGCCTCGAGGAAATCCGCCCGCTGCTCGACATCTTCCAGGCTCGCCACCCGAATACGAGCGTGCACCTCGAACACGTGCATTTCGGCAACCCTTTCGGCGCCCTGCGGGCCGATGAGATCGACCTCCTGATCAGCTGGCTCCCCATCGAGGAACCCGACCTGATTGTCGGCCCGATGCTCTACGAGGAACCGTTCATGCTGCTCGTCGGCGCGAATCACCCCCTGGCGGAACGGGATTCGGCCACCTACGAGGACCTGGCCGACTACGGCGTCTTCGGCGCGGGCACCGATCCCGCCAACCAGCCCCCCGACTACTGGCAGAGTGCCATCACCCCCTTCAGCACCCCCTCCGGGCGCACCATCTCCCGCGTCGCCTACGTCGACAACTTCCAGGACATGATCCTCCAACTGGCCGCCGGCAAAGCCATCACTCCGGTCCACGCCCACGCCAGCCGCCACTACGCCCGCCCCGACGTCACCTATATCCCCATGCCCGATGCCCCGCCCGCCCGCTGGGCCCTGGTCTGGCGCCGAGGCGCGGATTCCGACCTCACCCGCAGCCTCGCCGCCATCGCCACCGACTTCGTGAAAGGCGAAGTGGCATAACGTAACTCAGCGGTGTCCGCCCGAGTGGTCGTGTGAGCAGGTGTCCGTGCGACTGCCGCCCGGGGTGGTGGCCGCCTGACCGGCGCCGTGGCCTTCCAAGGCCGCGAACGGCCCGCACTGGTTTGCGGTGATCCACACGTGAACCATCGGATTACCCGCGCCGGGGTTGATGGAGGCGGGCGGGCAATTGCCCTGGGCGTCGGTGACTCCGGCGACCTGGGGGCCACCGTCGCCGGCCTTCCAGCAGAGGTTGTCGTGAACGTGCCACTGCATCAATGCGCCGCCATAGTTCACCAGATCCGGGTCGTCGATCTTCTTGCCCTTCGCGATGTACATCGCCGACACCAGGGTCCGATTGTCGCCGTCGACCCGATAGACCAGCGACTCCGGATGTTTGGCATCGAGGAACAGGTCATCGCGGATATAGGCCGTATTGATGAAGTGCTCGTATCCGGTGACCGAGTCGCCGATGGATCGGTAGCCCAGCGCGCCGATGGAATGGACGTCGGCGAAGGCGGGCAGGTCGTCCAGCGTGCCGCGAATCAACGCGGTCGCCCGCTGCTCCTGCGCGGCGGTCACCCCCGGCACCCCGGACACATCGATCGGCTTCGCCGGATCCCACGGCCGTGGCCAAGCATTCCCGGTCCCGTGGTCGTGAGCGGTGTGATCGCCGTCCGCGTGGGAGTGATCCCCGGTGCCATGGCTGTGCACATGCCCGGCCCCGCCGAGCATCGCCGCGACAGCGAGAACACCCGACATCCCGGCTGCCGTCGCCGCCTGCGGCACCCCCAGTTTCGCCTCGGGCCGCACCAACGCGACCGCCGCCCCGGCAACCGCGACCACTCCCAGCGCCGCGCACGTGCTGTCCAGGAACTGCGGCGCCTCGGCCACATCGAGCCCATCCGGCCACGGCAACCCCGCGAACCGCGTGTAAGCCCAGACCGCCACCGCCACCACATTGACCCCGATCACCATGACCGGCACAGCCTTCCGAGCACTCACCATCGCCGCCAGCCCCACCGCACACTGCGCCGCCGCCAGCACGACCATCAATCGCGCCAACGTCGCATGCTCGGTATGCAACCCCGCCGCGAACAGATGCAACCCCCCGGCCCCCACCGCCGCCACCCCTCCGAGCAGCAGAAACCCATGACGTCCGCCGGTCATATCCCGATCTCCTCTCATCCCGCGTGCACACTACGGGGCAGAGACGGACCCTTGAACCCTCCGACTCGTGAGGAATCTCTGTGGAAACGCCCGTGAACCCAACCCGCCTGTTGTCGTTCTCCATCCTCGGTACGATGCGCCCATGCTCGCCGCCTGCGGGGGATTTCTCCTGGCCATTCTCTGGATGGACCTGATTTTCGACACCCAGCAATTCCGCCACCGCCACGACCCCGAACTACCCGAGCCCGTCCTGAATTCCATCGCCACCTACTACCACCGAGCCACCACGACCTCCCGCCCGATGCCCCACCTGATCGCCGCCGTAATGGCAATCCTCCTCGGCGGCCTCATAATCGAAACCATCCGCTGGCAAGACCCACTCTGGCTGGCCCCACTGGCGACCCTGCTAGCCGCAGCCGCCATCGCCCCGGCCATCCTCCGGACAGTCCCCAACGCCGTCCGCCTCGGCACCCGCACGGACTCCCTCCCCGAACAATCCCGCCTGGCCCGATCAATCCTCCGCGACCACCTCACCAGCGCAGCCTTCATGCTCGCCTTCGTGGTGTTGTGGAGCGCCCGAGGACCTCTGGCCGACCTGGTCCACTGAGCGCGCCACGATCGGCTACCCGATCACGAGGCGGCGGCGCAGCCTGGGGTGGGTGGGCCGGAGGCGAAGCGGTCGCCGAGGTAGCGGAGGGCGCCTACGGCTTCGACCATGGCGGCGCCACTGTGGCCGGGGATATTCGAGAAGTGTTGTGTGAGAGTCGATCCCATTGAGCAGTAGCGGTTGATGAGGGCGTGGACGCCGGGGGCGGGGATCATTTCGTCAGCGTTGCTGTGGTAGAGGTACAGCGGGACGTCCGGGGTGATGGAGCCCAGTTCCTGGCGTTGGGCGGCTGCCACGACCGTCGGGTGGGCGAAGAGGTCCGCTGCGAGGGAGTAGTCGCGGACGTGGGTTCCCGAGTAGGTCTGTAGGAGGCCGGTTCCGCAGCGTTTGCCTACGTCGGCGAGCATGCCGGTGCTGCGCTTGTTGAGCAGGCCCTCGATCTGGGCCTTCGGCTCGTTGCGAATCAAGGCCGCCGCGATCAGCAGGGCCAGGGCTGCTTTCGGGCCGCCGTCGGCCGCGCGGGCGATGGCGGGGATGTCGGCCGGGATGCCGCCGGCGGCGATGCCGGTCAGCGGCAGTTCCGGAGCGTAGGTGGCGTGTAGTTGCCCCGCCCACAGAGCCGCGTATGCGCCGCCGGAATAGCCCCAGATCCCGGTGGGGCTGTTGGCGAGTCCGGTGGACGGGAAGCGGCGTGCGGCGCGGATACCGTCGAGCAGGGCGTGGCCGGATATCACGCCGTCGAGGAACCTGGACTGCGGGCCCTCGTAGTCGGGGATCACCAGCGCATAGCCGAGTAGCAGCGGACCCACGAGAAACGGCATGTCCAAGGTGGTTTGGCTGTTGATGTTGATGGGGGCACGCAGGGTGGCCGACGGAGCGCAGGCGGTGGTGAGGGCGTCCTCGGCGCTGGCGAAGGCCACCAACGGCCGGGCACCGGGGCCCCGCCAGGGCGAGGTCGGTTCGATGACTGTGGCGATCGTGGTGATGGGCTTGTTCTCGGAATCCGTTGTCAAATATTGGATTTGCCACACCGTGATGGGCAGCGGCGTTGCCAACCCGAACAGCTTCACGCTGCGCCAGGCCAGGGGGTCCCCACTCTTGTGAGCACCGAGGTCGGCGGGTGTGCTGTAGAACGGATCGGCTTCGGGCACGGGCGCGGGGGCAGCCACCGCGGAGGAGATGGCGGTAGTGAACGCGAGAACGAGCGCGCCGAGGAACAGGGCGTGCCGGGCGGTCTTCTGCACAATGCCGCATGACGTGCGGCGCCTCATGGTCTTCCGCATCGCAAGCACAGTATCCGCTGTCTTGGCTGGTCAAGCGGTCCGGAGGCGGTGTGTCGCGCCTGGATTGTCCGGCGTGGGAGAGCCTCCCGGTCAGCCGCCGGAGTCAGTCCAAATCAATGCGAACGGTCATCAGATCAGTACCGACCACCCTGACCGCCGTGCTGTTCGCCTTCGGCAACGACCGCAGCCGAGCCACCGGATCGTCCTCCGGCATCAGGTGCGCGGTACCGGTGAACCACCGGCCGCGAATCCGCAGCCGAACCCGATTGTCGGCTTCGATGTTCCGGATGTACTGCGACCGCCGCCCGAACTCCGACACGAACCAGAACGCGCCGTCACTGCGCCGCCCGCCGATCGGCGTGATCCGCGGTTGCCCGCTGACCCGCCCTTTCGTCTCCAAGAGCGTCTGGATCGGCAATCGCCCCAGAATCGGATTCCCCACTCTCCGTTGGAATCCCGTCACCACAGCATGCTGGATCTCGCGCCGGTTGGCCATGCCCTGACGTTAGCACCGCCGAAGCGGCCTGCGGCGGTGGCCGCAGGCTGCTGTCCGCGATTCGAGCTACCGGACGGGCAGGTGAGCCCCGTCGGTATCCGGAACCAGGATCGGCGAGGTCGCCGGTTGACGCCGTCCGACCGGCCGGGTGAGTGCGACCGATACCGCCCGGGTGTCCGCCGCCGGCTGGGGTTCACGACCGCACTTACGGATGAGGTCGAAGAGGTCACCGTCGAATTTGTCGACGCAGCAGGTGTGCTGATTGCCGACCACCCCGTCGGAGGCGAATTGCAGGATGGTGGGCTTGCGTCCGGACATCACGTTCCAGCCCACGGCATGGTCGCCGACGCCCTGGTACTGCTCCTTGAACGGGCGGGGCGCGCCGGAGCCGTTGTAATTGCTGGCCCAGATGTCGTAATCACCGGTGAGCGAATTGCCGTACATCCAGAACGGCGTGTACCCGATGACGTACCCGGGGGCGCCCCGGTCGGCGAGCTTCTGTTCGGTGAGTTCCACCGCTTGCCGCACCTCGTCGGCGCTGGGCGGGCGCGGGGCATTCGTCGACTGCTCGGCGTCGACCTGCCAGATCCACGGCCTTTCCCTCCACCACGGTGTCTGCTCGTCGACACAGCTCACCCAGAAATCGACCTGCTCTTCGATGTCTCCCGGCCACAGGAAGTGGTAGCTGCCGAGCACCGGAATTCCGGCGTCGCGAGCCCGCTCCAGGACCGTCTGGTAGTGCTGGGATCGCCAGTCACTGCCTTCACTGGTCTTGTAGATGAAGAACGAGATCCCGTCGTTCTGGGCGGCGACCATATTCATCGGCCCGCGGCCGAAGTCGTAGTCGGAGGCGTCCCAACCCCAGACGGGTGCCGTGTTGGCGACGGTGGTGGTGACGGCCGTGGCGGGCGTCCCGGTGATCTCCGGATGGACCCGGTCCGGCGCGGACCCGCCGGCGAGTTGCTCCAGCTGCGTCATCAGAGCGGCCGAGGTCGCCCAGTGGGTGTGGTCGAAGTGGCCGATGGACGAGGGCGGGCCGTAGGGTCCGCCGCCGGGGAACTTCTGCTGATTCTTGACGTAGAACCCGTCATCGTCGGCGAACGGCGTCGAATGGATGAGCTCGACGGTGTAGTTCCAATACCTGTCGTACATCCACTTGGCGAAGTCCCGCATCTTGACGTCATCACGATCGCAGCCGATATCGATGGCCGCAGTCGGCGAGCCATCGTAGGACAACCCGTAATGGTGCGATTGCAGCCCGTGGTCCCCGTCCATCCCACTGGTGATCCGCAGCTCGTCGGCTCTCGGATAGGTCTCGAGAAACTTCACCATCCTCTTGCCCAGAGGACCGAGCACAACGCCCGGAAACTGTTGTATGGCCATGACTCTCTCCTCGGTACGGATGGTGTGAAAGACCGCGGAAATCAGGGCGATTTCCGCCGCTCACGGCCACCGATGTGCTGTGAGAATCAAAGAATTGCACCGGGATTCAGCACTGTAACGAGTGTTCTACTACGTGCCTTTCGCCTGATCCGGCCCGAAATCTCAGCCGACCGGCCAGCCGGCCCCCGCCGCCCCGAACCACGGCACGAGACACGCTGACGTCAGAGCAAGTAGTCCGCTACCTGCACCTAATGTCCTGTTCGATCCTGTCCACGATCGCGTCCAGCCCCCACGCGCCATCGATCCGGACTTCGTTGGCGAACGGGAGAGGCTGCCACCCGTGATACCACTCCGCCATCTGCTCAGCGGTGAACTCCCGGGCCTGAGCCCGCCCGGCATGCCGCAGCACCGTTTCGTCGAAGGAGAGATCGAACCCGTAGTGCAGCGCACGGGCCGCTGATCGACCAAGGCGCTCGAGCATCCCGCCGTATCGATCAGCGTCGAGGATCCCCTCCACGATCACCACCAACCCGCGTGCCAGCCCGAACGCGGCGACATGCTCAATGAGTTCGATATTGAGCGCCGCGGCCGTGTCACGCTCCCGGAGCATGTTCCGCCGCACGGTGTCCTGCGGCACCACCAAACACCGCGCCCGAGGAAACCGCTGCTGCACAGCGCGCGCAACTGTCGACTTCCCCGACCCGGAGTTGCCGCGAAGTACCACCAGCACACTCACTACAGACTCCGTGGCCGCAGAACGCTTTCGAGCTTGCGGATGAAGCGCGGAAGATGCGGGTCGGTCGCCGGAAGCCGGCTGGGCGTGAGGTCCCACCACCGAGCGCCATCGAACTCACTTGGATCGAGCGGATATCCGCGATCACGATCCCCACGGATCACGAACCAGAGCGATACATCGACATGCCCGGCCGTCAGACCAACCGTGGTCGTCCGAGTAAGAAACAGCGGGCACTCACCAACCACATCGAACACAGGCTCGATACCGAGCTCCTCGCCCGCCTCGCGGCGCGCGGCCTCCAGCGGATGCTCCTGCGGTTCAACATGTCCGCCCATCGGCAGATGCAGCCCCGCCATACGGTGCAGTCCGAGGTAAACCCCGCGCTTGTCCGGATCGACAAGGACGACGTAGGCGACCAGATGAGGCGAGGGCGTCGCAGGTTTGGCACGCCGAAAGATGTCGTCAGTCGACGCCAACCACTCCAAAGTCGTTGCGATATGCCGCCGTTCGAGATCATCGAACGGCGAGAGGTTCCCAACGATGTTCGTGACCACGGCGGTCGCGGGCTGCATACCGGGGGACCATACACCGACGGTCCGACAGGCTCATGCCAGTTCGCATCTAGCTCGAAGTCGGCTCCATGGCGGAGACCTTGGCCTCAGGGATCCGCCTCGTGGCCAAACGCGATTCCGCCCGCTGTCTGGCGGTTCAGGGCAGGCCACGGATCTCATTTGATGATGGGTGCCGTTGGAAACTGGCTTCTGCCAGAGGAGTTCAAACTTGCAGCTGTTGCGCTGTAGATGCAGCGCATACCTTCACCGCAGCCGGCCTGAGGATCGATAATCGATGGGGTGAGTGCCGAGACAACAGCCTTGGTTGTCGCGCTGGCGGGCGTCCTCGGAACGCTCAGCGCGACAGTCATTACCCAGCGCGCGGCCTTCAGGGTGAAGCAACTGGAGAGCTCCGACCGGCAGCGCGAGCGATCCGAAGATCGAGTCGAAACTGCACGACAGCACGCCTTGCAGCAGAAGCGGGAAGCCTTTGCCGAGCTCAACACCGCTGCTCGAAGACTGCGGGCCTTGGCGCACGAAACGTTGCTGGCAAGGAAGCAAGGCACGGACTGCGACCTCCCCAAGTTGATCGAGTTGCGGGCCTCCTACCGCGACGCGCTCGGCCAAGCTCAGATGCTTCTGTCGGACCGTGGACTCACCATGGCCGACGAAGTCAATGATGCGCTGGCACTGATTACCGGCGTGGCCGGGGGAGACTTGCGAAAGCTGTTTCCAACTGCGGAGTCGTTCAACGAGTTTCGCGCGTGGACAGATGCTCCGCTCGTCGACTCTCTGAGGCTGCTCCGGCGAGCCCTTCGCGAGGATCTGGGTGTCGTGCGGGAATCGCAAGATCTACTTGCCGAGCGCGAACGGTTAGCCGCCAAACGCCGCGTGATCGAGGAAGCGCTTCGGCCTCGTTGGCTCGACGCATGGCGGGACTAAGGAGCCGATCCAGCGGTCGCCTGACGGGGGTAAGTCCCAAGCACTCGAGGATCCCGCCAAGCGCAACGCTGGATCACGGGATCGAGAACGCCGCGGCGCGAGGCGTTGAAACGCGCGAGTCGGGTAGAAGCACGATCAATTCCTCAGCGGTCGTGGTCTGGTTCGTTCAGCGAGATGATTATGAGCCCAGAGTATTCGGGCGGCGCAGAGAGCTGGGATCGCTCACCGCTTCTTCCGGCAGTACCAGGTGTAGGCATTGCCGGTCTCGCGGAGTCCGGACACGGCGTTCGAGCCGTACTGGTGGCGACACTGGTCGTCGGCGTCGATCCCTCCGGCACTGGTTCTGCCGTGCACGCATTCCCAGGTGAACGCGTTATGTTCGTCGCGCACATGTGCTGTGGCGCCGTTGAATTTGCGGGTGCAGTAGTCGTTCAGGTTCAAGCCGCCCAGGCTCGCATCGTTGCTCGGCGACTTCGCGTTCAGGCCGAGGTCTATCAGCGCCTCGGCTGTGTTCTCGACACATCCGGCGGCGAAGATGATCGCGCCGGCACCGTACTTCATCCACCCCGGCGGGACCGCCTCGACGAGTTCGGCCTCCTTGACCAGCTCCAAACTCCCGTGCACGGAACAGCCGACGATGAGGTCGACGACCGGCTGCGGGAACGGCTGAGGTTCCTGCCCCGGGCCGATCCATTGCGGAATCCCCCAGACATCGCACCCATCACCCTTGGGGCCGCCCTTGGGGACCATCGATTTCACCACGCAACTGCTGTGCAGGTAGGCGGCTTTCGTAGGTGATGCGTGCGCGGGGACGCCGGTGAGTCCCAGCGCGGTGAACACCAAGACGAACGTCGCCAATGCGGCGCGCAGCGCGTGTCGTGTCGGACCTGTCATCGATAAGCCCCGTTCTCGATACTCCCGAATATCCAGGGCCACCCGACTCCCCGGACCGCGACTGTGGTCACTCTGCTGAGGGTAGCGGGGCTTTTGCTATCCCGATGGGGCCGAAAGTCACTGAGCCGGAACATATTTCGTTAACTCGGCGAATGGCAAACGGGGCGGTCGGAGGCATTTGGGGATAGGTTGAACTCCGGCTCCCAATGACTTTCCGTGCCGCGTCCGCGTCGATTCAACGCAAGACTAGCTAGTAGGGGTTTTCGAGGGTGGTTGGTGTGCCTGCGACTTCCAACGCTGGGGCTGGATAGGCCGGTCCGGCGGTGTAGAAGCGGGCTCGGGTCTTGCCGACAGGTTCGAGCACGCGAAGTGCGACGAGGTCGCGTAGGTCGCGCTGCGCTTGTTGCAGGCTCAGACCTTCGGATTGTTCGTAGCGGGTTCTACGGACTCTTCCGGACATCGCGACGTCATGCAGTGCGCTGATGACGCGCTCGTCCAATCGGATGCCCGCGACGTACTCCTCGAGCATTGCCCACACGGTTCCGGATCGGACCCAGCGGGCGTGCACGGTTTGGGCCTGTTGGTGGTAGGCGGTCAGGCTGAATCGAATCCACTCGGACACATCCTGATCCGGGCGGTAGGTGCTGCCGCGGCGGCCGAGGACCTGGTAGTACTCCCACGTGTTACCCGGCCTGCCGAGCCAGGCTTCGATGGACGAGAACTCCGGTGCGAGAACACCTTCCCTCGCGATCATCAGCGTTTGGAGCGATCGGGACATGCGTCCGTTGCCGTCGGCCCAGGGGTGGATGGACACGAGGTGCAGGTGTGCCATCGCCGCGCGGACGAGTGGATGTGTGCCGTCGTCGGTGTTGAGCCAATCGACAAGTTCTTCGGTCAATGCCGGCACGTGTTCGGCGTCGGGGGCGGTGTAGGCGGCGATGCTCGGGTCGCGGGCATCGGTGACGTACACGGGGCCTGGACGCCATTGCCCGGCTGGACGACGTTCGGTGTGCCGGTGACCCTGCAGCATCCAGTGCAGTGCGTTGAGGAACCCTTTGCTGTAGGCGAAATCGTCTGTGTTGTGCAGGGTCTGGATGTAGGTCATCATCTGCTCGTAGGCCAGTGTCTCGGCCTTGTCCCCCTCGGAAACCTCGACGTCTCGTTCGCCGGCGATGAGGTCTTCCACGTCGATGGTGGAGACTTTGAACCCTTCGATGGAGTTCGACGCGGCAATTGAGTCCGCAGTGAGGAACCTACGGAGCCCACCTGCCCATTTACCGGGCTTGGCCTGCAACTCATGACGTAGTTGCTCGCGCATCCGGTCCACCTCGGCCAGGACGTGGGTATCGGCGGCGGTTAGTGCTGGCGTGGGGAACAGCATGACACAACAATAGGGTGACGTAGTCATTGCGTCAAGCAGATCTGGGGTAATGCATTGCTGCGGGGGGACGGTTCATTGGCTCGCTGGCTGTTTGTGGACCAATCACGGACCGGGATTGGTCCACGATTGGTCCACAAGTTCGCGCATGTCAATGAGGAGGCCTTGGAAGCTCCAGGGGCGCAATGTGGTTCATTGCTAGGCCCACTTGACTGCGGTCAAGCGTTCTTGGAGCGGAGAAACCCCTGTTCGGGGCGATTTGAATCTGTCCGGAATCGGGTACTCGAGAGAAGCTGATGGCTAAAAACAGGCCAGAGCCGGTTCGAAAACCGGCTCTGACCTGCATTCTGTCGGGGTTAGCGGACGGTATTTGAAACAGTGGGAACCGGATTGGCTGAGCAAGGTGATCGCGAAGATCGAGGCTGCACCGGCCCGCCGGCATGGGAAGACGGATCGCAGCGCGGTTCGACCACGGCGACTGGATCGTCGGTTGTCGCCTACCGTCATCGCCGAGGTGCTTGACGCCTACCGGTGCGGCACTTCCACGAACAGGCTGTGCGAGCAGTACAGCTTGTCCAAGGGCGGGCTGCTGTCGATCCTGCGGGAGCACGGGGTGCAGATGCGGAACCAGCCGATGACGGAGGAGGAGATCGACTGGGCCGTAAGGCTTTACGGTCAGGGGCAGTCGCTGAATGCTGTGGCGCGGGAGATCGGCAAGGCAAAGGGAAGCGTTTGGAAGGCCCTCAAAGGGCGGTCGGTTATTGCCTAGATATCTCAACAGGCGAAAGATGATCAGCAGTAACAATTCTCGGCCCTTGTCCGCGATCAACGTGGTGATCCGTCGGCGAGGCGACCCGGTCGCCCGCGCAGCGGACGAACCTTGTCGAGCAACTCTGGGAGCACCAGGTGGTCGTTGACGTTGGCCGCCGACAACGTGATCGCGAGCGGTAATCTGTTGCCACAGAGCAGGATATGGTGTTTCGACCCTGTCTCGCGGCGGTCGACCGGACTCGGGCCGGTGTCGGCGCTCCCTTTTCTCCCGCACGTCCGAGCCGTCGGGGATGACCCGGTCGAAATCGATCAATCCGGCACGGTGGCAGTGAGCGAGCATCGTTTCGTGCAGGGCTTCGAACACACCGGCTTTCTGCCAGTGGTGTGTCCGGCGAATCGTACACGCGCGGTAACACATGGGCCGATGGGTGCGGTCGTCGACGTCACCGGAAAGTTGTGCGGGCGCGTGAGGCCTCGATGTGTAACGGTCCTGCGGCGGGCGAGATACTAGTTGCGGTAACAAGTTCGAAGCTCGTCGGTGTGGTGATGGAGGGGAGTGACGATGGAACGTACGGACATTTCGTTCGCCGGGGTCAACTCGAGTTTGATTCTGGGAGGTACGAATGCGTGAGACGCCGAAGATCGTGAGTCTGACGGCGGCCCTCGCCGCCCTCGCGATCCCCACGGCCGCACAGGCAGTCGCGGAGGCGTCCGTCTCGACGGGAACGGACGAACCTCGCGTCACGGCGGCACGGGAGGAGGCCGGGCCGGAGCCTCGGGTTGCCTTGCCGGACGACGTCGAGTTGATGAGCTTCACGACGCATCGCGCCGACGATGGCACGTTGTTCGCGCGGCATGGTTCCCATTCGTCTCATTCATCCCATTCGTCTCATGCATCTCATGCGTCTTCCAGTCCGGGGTTCGGCGGACCGAATGTGCCGACGCCGGGTTACATTCCACCGCCTGCTGCGACCCCACCGGCCGCTCCGCCGCCTACCACGACCCCACCCAGCTCGCAGCCTGCTTCCGATCCGTTCGCTCTGGCGTGCACGCGGGCAAAGGAGGGCCGAGGCCTGAATGAGATCGCGGGCGAACTGCAAGAGGTTTTCGGCCTCGCTGCGACCGAGGCTGAGGATCTTGCCCAGCGAGCATTGGACCTGTGTACGGAGGTTGACACGACTGCGGTGCCCCCACAGTGACCGAGCAGTGCAGTTGCCTTCGAACTATGTCAGGTGCTCTCGGCGAGTACGGGTTTCGTGTTCTGTGATGGGATCGAGTGATATCGGTGTCTGATTTGGTTGTCGACTTCAGCAGGTCGGTGCAGTCGCTCGACGCGCTGCGGGAGGCCGCTTACCGTTTGATCGGGCAGGCGGCATGCCAGATCGACGAAGCGGACGGGCGATACGTCTGTCGACTCTCACCAACGCAGTCACAGCTTCGGGGCGATGAGTTGCGTACTCATTTCCTGAATCTCGTGACGGACGAGAACCTGCGCGAGAAGGTCGGTCGCGAGACCGGCCGGTTTCGCGATGTCATCGTCGCGTTGGCCTTCGGATCGCTGGCCGAGGGGGAGTGACCGTTGGTCGGCTTCGCCTCAGCGGACTCGTTCCGTCCCAACACGTCCCGGCTGCGACTCCTGCCCATTCGGTTCGAACGGCTCGGTGCAGACCGCTTCCTCGTCGGCAACATGGTTGGCGACATGACGGAAATGACGGCAACCGAGCTGGAGCGGTTGTGCGCGCTCGATCTCACCCCTGGAGACGGCCTCTATGAAAGGGCTTTCGAGAAGCTCTTCATCGGATCGGCCGATCAGCGCGCACCGCAGCAGCTTCTCGCCCTTCGTCTGCGTAGCCGCCTGAGCTTCCTGCGCGCCGCCACGCCATTGCACCTGTTCGTCGTCACGCTGCGATGCGAGCACTCCTGCCCGTACTGCCAGGTGTCGCGTCAGAGCAAGGACCGCGTCCGCTACGACATGGACCGCGCCACCGCGTCCAGAGCACTGGATATCGCCCTGTCCGCGCCGGCGCCGATGATCAAGATCGAGTTTCAAGGCGGCGAGCCGCTGCTGAACTTCGAGCTCATCCGGTGGATCGTCGTGACCGCTGAGGAGCGGGCGATGCCCCTGGGCAAACAGTTGCAATTCGTGATCGCGACGAACCTGGCACTCCTGGATGACGAAGTGCTCGAATTCTGCGCTGAGCACGATGTTCTGCTCAGTACCTCACTGGACGGGCCGCGCGATCTGCACAACAAGAATCGGCCCCGTCGTGGCCAGAACAGCTACGAGCTCGCGGTGGCCGGAATCGGGCGCATTCGAGAGAGGCTCGGCCCGGACCGGGTCGGTGCGTTGATGACCACCACCGAAGCGAGTCTGGATCGTGTGGAGGAGATTGTCGACGAATACCTCGCGCAGGGTCTCGACGGCATCTTCCTGAGGCCGTTGTCTCCGTACGGTCATGCGATCAAGACCAAACAGTTCCACAAGTACGATGCCCGAGAATGGCTCGAATTCTGGAAGCGCGGTCTTCGCTACATCCTGGAGATCAACAAGTCCGGCCGCCGATTTCCCGAGTTCTATTCGGCCTTGATACTTCGCCGGATGCTGAGTGATGAGCCCATCGGGTATGTCGATCTGAGAAGTCCCGCGGGGATCGGTCTCGGTGCGCTGGTCTACAACTACGACGGCACCGTATTCGCCTCGGACGAGGCGCGGATGCTCGCCGAAATGGGGGACCGCAGCTTCGAACTCGGCAACGTTCATGAGCATGGTTACCGAGATTTGGTGTTGTCCGACACGCTGGTGTCGGCGGTGGCGAATTCGCTGACCCAGACGGCTCCACAGTGTTCGACGTGCGTATTCGAGCCCAACTGCGGCGCGGATCCTGTATATCACCACGCGACGCAGGGCGACCTGCTGGGGATCAAACCGCTATCCGAGTTCTGCGAGCGACAGAAGGGCGTGATCACGCACTTGTTCGAACTGTTGGAACACTCACCCGAAGACGCCGCCGTTCTTCGAGAGTGGGCGTCGTGAAACCTCTTCTGCTTGTAGGACGATCACCGGCGGCGGACAACATCGGACTCGGTGACGAGAACCGGATCGTGCGGCTCCGCCCCCCGAACAGTGCCCCGTCCGATGATCGCGATGCCGCGCTGATCGTCGATGATTGTGACTGGGCGGCGGCGCAGGCGAATGGATTCCGGATCGCGGTCGGGCGCGACGCGTGCCCGGACAGCGCATCGTCGAGCTACCTCCGACTTCCGGCGGGGTTCGCCGAGGTCGGCGATGGCGATGTGATGAGCATCTACCCACGGTCGGGTCGAGTGAGGCTCCTCTACCGTCGGTCGTCGCGACACAACTTCTTCCTCGTCACCGAACGCTGCAACAACTATTGCCTGATGTGTTCGCAGCCGCCGAAGAAGGTCGATGATGGCTGGCTGATCGACGAAATCGCAGGGGCACTGTCACTGCTCGACCCGGCAACTCCCGCACTGACATTCACCGGCGGGGAACCGCTCACCGATTGGCGCCGATTCATCGGGCTGCTGGAGCTTTCGCGGGATCTGCTCCCGGGCACCGCGATCCACGTGTTGACCAACGGGCGCGCCTTCTCCGTTCCCGAGGTCGCGCACGCCTGGGCCGAGATCGGGCATCCGCAGCTATCAGCCGGTGTACCGATCTATGCGGCCGTGGATCACATTCACGACTATGTGGTTCAGGCCGCGGGCGCGTTCGACGAAACTGTTCTCGGCGTGCTCCGACTCAAGAACCTAGGGCAACGGGTCGAGATTCGTATTGTTCTGCACGCCATCACCGCACCGCGTCTCCGTGAGACCTGCTCGTGGATCGCGCGTAACCTTCCATTCGTCGATCATGTGGCTCTGATGGGCATGGAAAACACCGGCTTCGCGGTCGCCAACGACGCGACACTGTGGATCGATCCCGTCGATTACCAGGAGCAGTTGAAGGCCGGTGTCGACGCCCTGTCCGTCGCCGGGGTGAACGTTTCGATCTACAACCTGCCCCTGTGCGTCCTCGATGCCGGCATCCGGCCGTTCGCGGTGCAGTCGATCTCGGATTGGAAGAACGGCTACGTCGCGGAGTGTGACGACTGCTCGGTGCGCCACGAATGTGCCGGCTTCTTCTCGACAGGGCGACCGAAGTTCAGTCGCGGGATAGCCGCTATCTAGTGAGGTTCCGACTTAGAGCTCCTATCGAGTTCGGTTGCTGAGTCGTCGCCAGCAGATGAGTGCTGCGGCGAGGTCGAGGAATCCGTGGTGGGTGTCGGTGCGTCGCTCCCATCGGATGGCCAACCGCCGGTACTGGTGCAGAAGGGCGAAGGTCTGCTCGACGATCCAGCGGCCGGCGGTGACCTTGTCTCGGGTACCGCGGCGGGCGATATATCCGGTGATATGACGTTGCCGCAGTTCGGAATACACGCTGGGGTAGTCGTATCCCTTGTCCGCGATGAGGTTGGCGATCCGGCGACGGGGCTGGCCCGCACGCCCGCGCAGGGGCCGGACCCGATCGAGCAGCGTGGACAGCATCAGATGATCGTTGACGTTCGCCGCTGACAACGCGACGGCGAGCGGGAACCCGTTCGCGCAGGTCAGGATGTGGTATTTGGAGCCGGTCTGTGGCGGCGTCTATACCGTGTGGTGCTCGACGAGCTGGGCAGCCAAGGCTTGATCGATTGGGGTCGCGGGTGGTGATCGACGCAGCGAGCGTGTGAGCGAAAAAAGGGGGGCGATCTGACCGGCCCGAATCCGGTCGATCGCGGCAAATCCGGCTCGAAACTGCACGTGCTGTCCGATCGCGCGGGAATCCCTCTGACCGTGGGAGTTTCGGCGGCCAACACCAATGACGCCGAGGCGCTGCGGCCACTGGTTCAAGCGATCCCCGCGGTCCGATCCCGGCGTGGGCCCCGACGCCGCAAACCGTCGAAACTGCACGCGGACAAGTCTTATGACATCGCTGAGCTGCGCCGGTGGGTCCGCGACCGGGGCATCGCAGTCCGGATCGCCCGCAAGGGCGTCGAATCCTCTCAGCACCTCGGCGCTCATCGCTGGGTCATCGAACGAACCTGCTACAAGAAACTCGCGAAGACCAAACCAGCGACATGACCGTCTAAGGGCAGCGTGTGGAAGGCGTTGCGGGAGCGAGGTGTTGAGATGCGGCCAGCGACGAGATGATCAACCTCGTTCCAGCTCAGAGATTTTGACTTGGTCTGCAAGCGCGTCCAGCGCCGTTGGCGGATGATCTAGCCATGACACACCAGCCGACTGGCGCGCCAAGCTCAACCCCACCTAACCCGCCTCCAAAGAAGCAGCGGGAGCCTATGACTCGCGCACACCGGCTGCAG
The DNA here is from genome assembly GCF_053602575.1 of Nocardia sp. NPDC004340. Classification (NCBI taxonomy): domain Bacteria; kingdom Bacillati; phylum Actinomycetota; class Actinomycetes; order Mycobacteriales; family Nocardiaceae; genus Nocardia; species Nocardia sp. NPDC004340. The sequence goes on along the minus strand of NZ_JBSGDW010000003.1, from coordinate 921,632 downwards.
CTCTTGGCACTTGCAGTAACCGTAATATTCGGTATCTCTTCTACTTACTCCGGCTTTTGGGGCAAGTTGTTTCACAACGAAGACTTAAGCAAAGGGAATGCCACCAACTACTTCAACCAAACTATAAACATGCCTGCCCCTTCTGGCGAGGCCAGTCCGGCGGACCCGCACAGGGGATGCTCGAATACCGTAGATGATTCAACTGGCGGCTGGGGACCAGCGCGAATACCTTTGAGTAAGGATGATTTGCTTCCCTGGCCGGGGTTTAATCAGGACAATTTGCCCGGCTATGGAGACGAACGAAATTTCTATACTGGCAGCGTGGCAAATGCAACGACCGATGAACAAGCAGTCAACGCCATTGGTGTCGGAAAATTTGAATCGAGGATAAAAGTTGAACGGGGAAAGTACTATGTTCTCATGATCTATATCCACAATAGCGCCGGGGATGCAGATGGCAAGATCGCAACTAACACCCGAGCAAAGGTTAATCTGCCGACGTGCACGGGGCGGCAGATAAGTTCAAATGCATTCATAACCTCTGATAACGCCCAGCCTGGAGAAATTTATGATGGAGTGTCGTTCTGGTCTGACGAGGACTTCAATCTCGCCTATGTGGCTGGCAGCGCTCGAATGTGCAACAACTTCTTTACATGCAGAGATGACGTATCTACAAAAGGCGTGCCGTTACCAGATGATATTTTGACCAGCCACGGAGCACTTCTTGGATACGACAAACTTGATGGTAAGTTCCGGGGAAATTACAAGTATAGCGCCTATATTTATTTGACAGTGCGACCACAGTTTGCGCCGTCCTGACGTTGCCTTAGGTTCAGCACCTGATGTTGCCGTAGTGACAATAAAGAGTGTGTCTGGAATACGATTTCCATCGTGTCACTTGTATTAGAAACTGCAGCGCCGCACACACATCGTCCCTGACCTGCTCAGAAAGCTCAGTCGCCCTTGGCAGGTAATCAAGATCACGAAGGCCGATGAGGCTCAACCGGAAGACGAGAAGCGTATCTAAGTATCGTTTCGTGCGTACACGCTGGCACTGACGGCAGCGCATCGTTGTGTTGAAGAGGTAGCCCACCTGCGGCACATAGCCAACGATCATGACCTCTTCGATGTACCACGACCGTGGGGGCAGATGGAGGCTCATGCTGCTTCCTCCAGCTGCTGCGGCCTGTACTTCTTCGGCCCATGGGCAATGACTCGGTCCAACCAAGCCACGAGGTCTGCGGCATCCGGATTATCTTGCAATGCATGGTGCAGACGGATGAATAGCCCGCTCCTGAAATAGTTGTGCCATGAATCTTCGACGTGTTCGCCGTAACGCCGAGGTAGGTTTGCCCACCCAACGTTGTTCATCAGCTTGTAGCGCATACCGTTGAGGTTGCGGCGTTTTCGAGCAAGTTCGGTTTCGTTCAGTGGACGCAGTCTCGGTGCGGCACTTTGTGATCCGAGCTTTAGCCGCGGGAAGGCGGGGACGAGCAGCTGCCACTCCGCATCGGTCAGGTCAGTACTGGCCGGCCCCGCGACGTAGGTCCATGCTGCAAGAAGTTCCTTCGGCGACAACAGCCGGACCAGATCCTCCGGCACCGGGTCTCGGATTCGGCTCGATGCCAGCATGTTCTCCAACTCACGGTGACCGCTAGCTTCAGCGGCGGTATCACCGAGTCACTTGCGAACGATAGTGTTCGTTGACCGGGGTTTCCGGGTGAAGGATGGAGTGGCTACGTGAGTGGAGGAAGCATGCTGGGCCGTAGAATTGGCTGGGGCGCACAGTGTTTGGTGGCATCGGGTGCGGCTGTGGCTTTGAGTGCCGCGCCGGCCTCGGCGGCCGAGGTGATCGACCTGGGAATCGGGTTCAGCAACGGAACCCTCTTCGTCGGCGGAACCTACGCTTTGAGCGCGACGGCTACCGGCGGCGCCATGGGATCGGTGGCGATGTTGCCTTTCGTTCCCGGCGGTGTGGTGTTCGAGGACAACGGGGTCTGTGTCGGTTCGGCCAAGCCGTCGTACTCGAGTCTCGCGTCCGTGGACTGGACCCCGAGTGTTGTCGGTGAGCACACTCTCACCGCCACCTACGAGGGCAGCCGAAAGACCATTGTCGTCAACGTGGTGCCGCTCGCGGACGGTACGACGAGCGTGCCCGCGAAGCCGGGCAACTGCGCGGGTACCGGTAGCGCGTAGCTCCCGGCGCGCTAGGACTCTGATCGGTTCCCGCTCCCCGACGGGTGCGGGCAGCGGGAACCGTGCCCGAACGATCCATTGCACGACAGCGCGGTCGATCATGCCGCTGGTGATGATCGGTGGCGGCAGGTGCCCCAATGTCGGTACGACGCGTTTGCGCCAGCCGGACAGGTAGGGATCCTTGGTTTTTCCTTCGATTCCGGCCAGTGCGAGGTCCATGTTGTCGGTCCCGTACTGCTGCAGGCTCGTGCACGCGAGCACTGGGTCGATATCGCGTGCGGCGAGCCGTTTGAGCCTGTCGATCCAATTCTGGGCTTGGGCTTCGGTTTCGAACACTTCCGATTTCGACAGCCGTGCGTGGGTATGCGGATCAGGCCAGCGGATGCGAGCCTCACGGTGAGATCGGCTACTCCGTGGACGGAACGATATGGCGGGCGGCTAGATACACCTCGTGATCGTGCTCGGGGTATTTCGCGACGCGTTCGGAGATCTGGATGAAACCCGGTCCCTCCAATGGCTGGCCGCGCCGCCACCGACGCAGGGTGGCGAGGCTGCGCGATGCCACACATTGGGATGATGTGGTGGCGCGGTTGGGGTTCGAGCATCTCCGGCGGCACGATCTGAGGCACACCGGGCTGACCTGGTTCGCGGATGCCGGAGTGCCGCTGCATCGGCTTCAACGAATCGCCGCGCACACCGATCCTCGGATAACCCAGCGATATCTGCATCCGAACATCAGGGCTCTGCAAGGCGACAGCTGTTGGCACGCTACCTGGCGCACGGGGGTCCCCAGATATCCGAGCTACTGGCCCTCATGGGACCGGACAATCCGCGTGCGGAACCGAGTGGCCCCAAATCTGCGGGTGATCGAATAACGGAAAATCCCCTCCGACCGAGGTCGGAGGGGATTTTTCTTGGTCGGGCTGACAGGATTTGAACCTGCGACCACTTGACCCCCAGTCAAGTGCGCTACCAAGCTGCGCCACAGCCCGTTGCATTCGCTCTCGCTCGTGCTCGACGAGATTACCCCACTACCCCCCTCTATATCCAAATCGGCTGGTTATCGGCGTGTGGGTGGGGTTGCTGGGGGTTGTGGGGGGAGGGGTGGGTGGGGTCAGGGTTGTTCTGGCGCAGGGGTTTCCGTGGGGGTGCGGACGAAGGGGGCGGCTACGTCGGGGGAGAGGGGGTAGGGGGTGGTGGCTTCGCGGCGGGTGAGGGCTTCGGCGGCTTCGGGTTCGTTGTTGGTGGTGAGGCGGTGGATGGCTCGTTCGAGGATGGGGAGGACTTCGGGGACCTGGAGGGTGCCGTCGGCGCATTGGGCGAGGAGGGAGGAGGTGAGGTTGGCGAGGATGACGGCGATGTCTTCGAGGTAGCGGGGGGTGGCGCCGGCGAGGACGGCGGCGGCGATGGGGAAGACGGCGTCGAGGCCGTGATTGTCGAGGCGGTGACGGGCGGGGCCGGTGCGGGCGCGGTGGTAGGCGGTGAGCATGGTGGGGTGGCGCTCCCACGGGTCGAAGACGTGGCGCATGACCCGGAGCAGGCCGTCACGGAGGGGTTCACCGGGCGGTGGGGGTTCCATCGGGAGGTAGGTGTTGTCTTCCATCCAGGCTTCGATGGCGGAAACCAGCAGGTCATCGCGGGTGGGGAAGAACTTGTAGATGGTGGTGAGGGAGACGCGGGCGCGGCGGGCCACCTCGCGGAGCTGGACGGCGTCGGGACCTTCGGACTCCAGGAGGGCGCGTACCTCGAGCAGGATTCGTGCCCGTATTGCCTCTTCCGTCTCCTTCGCCATGCCGCTACAGTAACGCCGTTACTCGAGTAACCCGGTTACTCGGGGTGTGACTTCCGTGGAGAAAGAGCACTATGCCTCGTCAGCAGTACTCGCCCATCCAGGCTGCCCGGCAGCCGATCAGCCTCGTCAAAGTCGCCGTCGCGGCGCTCGCGGTCGTGGCCAGTTGTGCCGCGGCGCCGCCCGCCGCGGCCGACCCGGTGAGCGACTTCTATTACCCGCCACAGCAATTCGATTCCGCTCCCGGCGCGGTGATCAAGACCGAGGCCATGTCGGTGCTGCCCGCGCTGCCCGCCGCCGACGGGACCTGGCCGCTGGCGGCGCAGCGGGTCATGTACACCTCTCGCACCCAGGACGACACGCCCGTCGCCGTGACCGGCACGTTCATCGATTCCAGCCGCCCGTGGCAGGGGCAGGGCCCGCGCCCGACGGTGCTGATCGCGCCGGGCACGGTCGGACAGGGTGACCAGTGCGCGCTGTCGCTGGCCTTCCCGACCGGTATGTACGCGAGTCTGACCCCGCCGACCTTCTCGGCGAACCAGGAGGTCCTGGCCGCTTTCGCCTGGAACGCGCTCGGCGCGCGGGTCTTCGTCACCGACTACATCGGGATGGGCACGCCCGGTATCCACACCTACGCGAACCGGATCGAGGAGGCGCACGCCGTGCTCGACGCCGCCCGCGCCGCGAACCGGCTCGCGGGCACCGGGGCGGACACGCCGCTCGCATTCTGGGGGTACTCCCAGGGCGGCGGGGCGAGCGCGGCCGCCGCGGAGATGCAGCCGGGCTACGCGCCGGAACTGAACCTGAAGGGCACCTGGGCGGGCGCGCCGACCGCGGATCTGTCGGCGATCCTGGACCGGATCGAGGGCAGTCTGATCGGCGGCGCGGTCGGGTTCGCGCTCAACGGCTTCCTGGACCGGTATCCGGACCTGGGCCCCGAATTCAATTCTCGGGTGACGCCCGCCGGGCAGGGTCTCCTCAGCGAACTGTCGAACGCGTGCATCGGCGATGTGATCGCGCTGCATCCGTTCCTGCGCACCAACGCCTTCACCGTCGATCAGCGTCCGCTTGTCGACCACATGCGTGAAATCCCGTCGATCCAGGACATTCTGCGGCAGCAGCGGATCGGATCGCTGACCCCGGCCAGCCCGGTGCTGATCACCAGCGGCGTCAATGACGACACCGTTCCCTACGGTCAGGCCAAGCAGCTGGCGACCGATTGGTGCGCCGCGGGCGCGACGGTCAGCTTCCGCACCAACGAATTGCCGCCCATCCTGTCGGGCGCGACGATTCCCAATCACTTCGGTCCGGAATTGATCGACGGTTTCGGCACCAACAATGCGATCGGCTATCTGATGGACCGGCTCAACGGCACACCGCTCTCGGGTTGCGCCTTCGCCTGAGAATTCCCGCCGCCGTTCCCTTCTCGCCGATCACACAGGTGTTCCATGTCTGAAATCTCGCGTCGCTCCCTGCTGTCCGGAGTCGCCGCCACCGCCACCCTGCTCGCGACCGCGCCCACCGCCCGCGCGGGCATCGCCGCCCGGATCAACCGGGTCGAGCTCACCCGGGAGGACCATCGGGTCATCGTCATCGGCTCGGGGTTCGGCGGCGGGGTGACCGCGCTGCGCCTGGCCGAGGCCGGGGTGCCCGTGCTGCTGCTGGAACGCGGAATGCGGTGGCCGACCGGTCCGAACGCCACCACCTTCCCCAATGCCACCGCGCCGGACAAGCGGATGCTGTGGCATCGGTCGAGTCCCGAATTGTTCGGCAGGCCGGTCGCTTTCGACAAGTACACCGGTCTGGTGGAGGCGGTGCCCGGCGAGAACATGACGGCCCTGTGCGCGGCCGGACTGGGCGGCGGATCGCTGGTCTACCAGGGTATGTCGTTGCAGCCGACCGAGGCGGTGTTCAGCGCCCACTTCCCCGGCGGCCTCGACTGGGCGGCGCTCGACAGCGTCTACTACCCCCGCGTCGCGCGCATGCTGGGCTTGGCGGTGGCACCCGACGAACTCGTCGAGACGCCGAACTACAAGGCCGCCCGCGTTTTCGCCGAGCACGCCCGCAACGCGGGGCTCCCCGTGTCGAAGATCCCCATGCCCATCGACTGGAATTACGCGCTCGCCGAACTGCGCGGCGAGATGGCCGCCTCCTACACCAACGGGGCCGGTTCCCTCGGCGTCAACAATGGCGGCAAACACACCGTCGACGTCACCTACGTGGCCGCCGCCGAGGCCACCGGCCGGGTCACCGCACAAACCCTGCACGAGGTCACCGATATCGAGCGCGCCCCCGACGGCCGCTGGACCGTGCACGTGAACCGCACCGACACCGCGGGCACGGTGCTGGAGAACAAGATCCTCACCACCAATGCCCTGGTGCTGTCGGCGGGCAGCCTCAATACGACCCGCCTGCTGGTGCGCGCGGCCGCCAAGGGCCAGATCCCCGATCTGCCCGACCAACTCGGCCGCGGCTGGGGCACCAATGCCGACCGCATCTACGTCTGGACCGCGCCCACCGAGGAATTCGGCCGCGCCCAGGGCGGACCCGTCGTCTACGGCAGCCTGAACTGGGACGACCCGCACGGCGCGCACACCGTCATCCAGGCCTCCATCCCGCCGCTGTCGGTCGACGCGCGCAGCACCATGATGGTCGGCTACGGCGTCAGCACCGGCCGCGGCGAATTCCGCTACGACTCCGCCGCCGACGCCGCGACCCTGCACTGGCCCGCCGACGGCGACGCCGCCATCCAGAACAACCACATCGGCCCCGCCGTCCAGCGCATCGCCGGCCCGTCGAGCACCCTGCTCGACACCAACCTCGCGTTCCCCTCCACCTGGCACCCGCTCGGCGGCGCCAGCATGGGCGCGGTCTGCGACCTGGACGGCCGGGTCCTCGGCCAATCCGGCCTCTATGTCCTCGACGGCGCCCTCATGCCCGGCAATACCGCGGCCTGTAATCCGTCGATGACGATCGCCGCGCTCGCCGAGCGCGCCCTGGATCGATTGGTGAAAACCGATGTGGGACACGTGATCTGACAACCGAACGGGTCATTCCCTCAGTCTCACTATCGGTGGTGCGTTGTTTCGGAATGGAGAGAATTACGGACCACCGTCGCGTCGGAAACTTTCCACTCGCGATTCGATAAGTGGTCTACTTGACGCACCCCACTGAAGGGGAACTCAAACATCCACGCCGACAATCGGAGTCGAGCATGTTCCGCATACCGATCGAGAGCCATGAAGCGGTGACCATGATGACTACCGCGTCCGCGCGGGACGTGTTGCGGGTACACGAGGGGTGCCCGATGTCAGTGTGCGCCAGGAAACGTCAGGCAATTGCCGTGATCAATGCGGCGGCGCAGCGGATGGGGGTGCGGGCGTGAGGGTGGTTTCGCACGACGCGCCCGACTATCCGGTCATGAATTTGCAAGCGGCGCAGCGGGGTTTGACCGTGCATCAGGGGTGCGGTGAGAGTTGTGATGCGCGGCGGTATTTCCAGGGACTGGTGCCCCGGCTCGAGACGATCGCCAAGGAGATCGAGTCGATGCGCGGGCGGTCCAGTTGGAACATCTGGTAGCCGCCCGTACGCGGATCGGTCACCGACGGGAGCGGTGAATGATGGGCAGGGCGAGCAGGATCAGGCCCGCGCCGATCCAGAGGACGCCGGTGATCGGGAGCGCGTTGACGATGACGCCGCCGCAGAGGGCGCCCAAGGCGATGGAGATATTGAAGGTGGAGACGAACAGGGAGGAGGCGGCCTCGGTGGTGTCGGGGGCGGCGCGCATGATCCAGGTTTGGAAGGTGACGGGGACCGCGCCGTAACCGAGTCCCCAGACGATCAGGGCGGCCGCGGCGGTGATGGTGGTGTGGTCGGCGACCGCGAGGGTCAGCATGGCCAGGGTGAGCGCCGCGGCGATGGCGGTGGCGGTGCGGCGCAGGCTCTTCGACACCAGGCCGCCGGCGGCGAAGTTGCCGGTGATCCCGGCGATGCCGAAGACCAGCAGCAGGGGACCGATGGTGCTGTCGCCGACGCCGTGGTCGAGGAGGATCGGCCGGACGAAGGTGTAGGCCAGGAAGTGACCGGTGATCACCAGGAAGGTCAGGGCCAGGGCGGAGCGCAGGGCGGCATTGCCGCGGAACACCTTCGGCAGATCGGCGAAGGTGAAGCTGTGTTCGGCGGGCAGGCGCGGCAATAGGAACGCCATGGCCACCACCGAGAACAGGCCGAGCAGCCCGACCACCGCGAAGGCGGCGCGCCAGCCGCCCAGGTCGCCGATGAACGTGCCGGTGGGGACGCCGAAGACGGACGCGGTCTCGACGCCGCCGAAGATGACGGCGGTGGCCCGGCCGACCTGATGTTCGGGGACCAGGCGCAGCGCGATACCGCCTGCGATGGACCAGAATCCGCCGACGGCGATGCCGATCAGGAACCGTGCGAGCAGGACGACCGCGAAGCTGGTCGCCATGCTGGAGGCCAGGTTGGCCGCGCCCATCAGGGCGATCAGCGCGATGAGCATCAGCCTGCGGTCGACGCGGCCGGTGAGGACGGTGATCAGGGGCGCGGAGAACGCGGCCACCAGGCCGGGCACCGTGACCATCAGTCCGGCGGCGCCTTCGGAGACGCGCAGCGCCGCACCGACCGGGGTGAGCAGGCCGACGGGCAGCAGTTCGGAGGTCATCAGGGAGAAGATGCCCAGGGCCACGGCCAGGACGGCGAGCCATCCCCGGACCGGGGTGCGCTCGCGCTCGGCGATCCGAATCGTTGTCATGACATAAACGTAGGGCCGGAAAGACCCACGTATAGGGTGCAATTCCATGGAGGAAAGATGGGTCAATTCCGGCGGGTCAGCGGCGCCGGTTGAGACCGATCAGGGCGTCGACCTGCATCTGGAGTTGAGCGGCACGGGTAATCGCCGCATCCGGCTGATGGCCGCGTTGCGAGAGGCCATTCGCTCCGGGCGGCTGGCCCCGGGAACCCGTCTGCCCCCGTACCGCAGCCTCGCGGTCGATCTGGGGATGGCCCGCAATACGGTGGCGGCCGCCTACACCGAGCTGGTGGAGGAGGGGTGGCTCACGGCCCGCCAGGGTGCGGGCACGCGGGTGGCCGAACGGGCCGCCCCGGCCCCGGACGAGCGCGCCGGTCGGCCGTTCCGCCCCGGCCCGCGCCGGGTTCACCACGATCTGCAGCCCAGTTCACCCAATGCGGCGGCCTTTCCGCGCGCCGACTGGATCGCGGCCACCCGTCGCGCCCTGAACGCCGCCCCCAATGACGCCTTCGGCGTGGGTGATCCGCGCGGCCGCCCCGAATTGCGCACCGCCCTGGCCGAATACCTGACCCGCGCCCGCGGCGTGCGCACCGACCCCCGGCACATCGTGATCTGCTCCGGCTTCGCCCACGGGCTGCGGCTGCTGGCGACCGTCCTGGACGGCCCGATGGCCATGGAGGCCTACGGACTGGACTTCTACCGCGACATCCTGCACGGTGCGGGGAAACGCACCATCCCGCTGACCGTCGATTCCCACGGCGCGCGGATCGAGGAACTGCCCGCCACCGACGCCCGATCGGTCCTGCTCACCCCCGCCCACCAATACCCGACCGGCGGCCCCCTGCATCCGGAACGCCGTGCGGCCGTGATCGATTGGGCCAGATCCAGCGGCGGCGTCCTGCTCGAGGACGACTACGACGGCGAATACCGCTACGACCGCCAACCCGTCGGCGCCGTCCAGGGCCTGGACCCCGACCGCGTCGTCTATCTGGGATCGGTCAGCAAGAGTCTGTCCCCGGCCCTGCGCGTCGGGTGGATGGCCCTGCCCGCCCGTCTGGTCGACGATGTTCTGTCCGCCAAGGGATCCCGGGAGATGCAGGTCAGCGTCGTGGACCAGCTGACCCTCGCCGACTTCTTCACCACCGGGGCATACGACCGGCATCTGCGTCGCACCCGGATCAGCTACCGCCGCCGCCGGGACCTGCTGGTGCGCACCCTCGCCGAGCGCGCCCCGCACATCCGGGTCGGCGGCATCGCCGCCGGACTGCACGCGGTCCTCGAACTCCCGCCCGGCACAGAGGATTCCGCCGTGCACGCCGCCCGCCGCCAGGGTCTGGCCCTCGACGGCCTGCGGCGCTACCGGCATCCCGACAACCCCATGCCCGACCGCGACGGCCTGGTGATCGGTTACGCCACACCGTCGGACCACGGCTTCACCGCCGCGCTCGAAGCCCTCTGCCTGGCCCTGCCCGATCCGCCCGACGCCACGCGGGATGCGGACGGCTGACCCGAGATTCAGCCGGCCGGCGGGGCCGTCGAGCTGACGGGGCTGCTGGAGGTGATCGTGTAGGCGCCGACGGTGATGGTGATCGCCTGGTCCGCGGTCACCGAGGTTCCGGCTGCCGGGTTCTGGGCAATCACCTTGCCGTCCTTGGTGGAATCCTTGGTCGGCCCGGTGGATTTCGCGATGCTGCCGTGCCAGCCGAGAGCCTGCAGAGCAGACGTGACGGCGGCGGGGGAGAGGCCGATCAGGGTGGGCACGGTGATGGTCGTGGTGGTCGGGGGACCGGAGGACACGGTCACCTTGACCGTCGAGCCGACCGGCTTCGCGGTCCCGGCGGCCGGGGAGGTCTCCAGGACAGTGCCTTTCGCGCTCTTGTCCTCACGCTGAGCCTGTTCGACGACGAACCCTGCGTTCTCCAGACGCGCCTTCGCCTGCGCGATCGCGGACCCGACGACATCCGGCACCGGAACGGTTTTCGGCTGCTGGGATGTGACCGGAGGCGGCGTGTACGGGGCCGCCGTGGTCGGCTGGGTGTAGGGCGCGGTCGTGACCTGCGGAACCTCGGTGGTGGTGGTCGGTTCGGTCGTGACCGCCCCGGTGGTCGTGGCTGTGATGGTGGGCGGGTTCGAGGCCGCCGCATTGCTCGGTCCGGAATGGCCGTCGCCCGCGCGCACCAGCAGGTACCCGAGGACCGCCACGGTGACCACCAAGGCCAGGGCCAGCAGAATCCGGCCGGGCCCGCGGCGTTTGCCGGGAACGCTTGCGCCCGTACCTGTCCCGGTGCCCAGGTCGAATCCGGTACGGGTGCCCGGGACCTCGTGGGGCCCGCTCAGATCGGACGGCGTGGGTCCGGTCACGAAGCGGGTAGGCGCGGGCCCGGTGCTGCTCGAACCAGGCGCGGGGCCGGTGGTCTCGCGCATGGGTGGGGGTCCGGTCACCAGCCGAGTCGGCGCGGGACCCGTATGAGGACGCGTCGGCGCGAAACCGGAAGGGACCGAACCGGGACCGGAATTCGCGCGGGCCGGTGCCGGTCCCGTATTCGGATTGATCGGCGCGGGACCGGTATCGACCCGGGTGGGTGCGGGTCCTTCATTCAAACGAGCCTGGTCGGGCCCGGCATTCGCCCGACCGGGTGCGGGCCCGGTGTTCAGCCGAGTAGGCGCGGGCCCACTGTTGAGGCGAGCCGGAGCCGGTCCGCTGTTCCCGCGAGCAGCTCCCGGACCGCTGTTCAGCCGCGTGGGCTCCGGCCCGGGCCGCGTGGTGGCGGGACCGTGACCAGGCCGGATCGGAATCGGCAGCGGTGCCGGAGGCATGGTGGTGGCATTGCGTTCGGGTTGTCCCGCACCGGATCTGGGCCCGCTGACGTGCACCGTCCCCGCCGGCGCGGTCCGATGCGTCCCCGGCTGACGCAGGATTCGCGAGGCCGCCCAGGCGAGATGTGTGCAGGTGTCGAACCGCCGTTCCGGGTCCTTGGCCATGGCCCGGGCGATGAGCTCGTCGAATCCTCGTGGCAGCGTGGGGTTCCGGTCCGAGGGCATCGGCACCGGCTCGTAGGCGTGCCCGTAGATGATCTGCCCGACGTTCTGCCCGGGGTAGGGCGCCTCCCCGGTCAGCATGTGAAACAGCGTGCACCCCAGCGAGTACACGTCGGCGCGCCGATCGGCTTCCTCGGGCCGGGTGAGCCGTTCCGGGGCCGCGTACTGGAAGCTGGCCAGGATCTCCCCGTTCTGGGTGAGCTGGCGGCTCTCGTCGAGGGATTTGGCGATGCCGAAGTCGGTGAGCACGGCGCGTTCCGGACGTCCGTCCGCGAGCAGGATATTGGCCGGTTTCACGTCGCGGTGCAGGATGCCGGTGTCGTGGGCGTGGTCGAGCGCCGCCGCGGTCTCGGCGATGATGCGCACGGCCCGTGCCGGGTGCATGGGTCCCTCGCGCAGCGCCCGCGCGACGTCGCTGCCGTCGACGAAGGTCATGGAGATCCACAGCCGGTCGTCGTCCTCGCCGCGCGCGTAGACGGTGACGATGTTCGGATGCTGCAGGCGCGCAACCGTATCGGCCTCGCGCTGGAACCGGGCCCGGTGTTCGCGTTCGCCGCCGGGCAGGGTCAGCAGTTTCAGGGCCACGAATCGTGGCAGGTCGCGGTCTCGGGCTTGATAGACCGCGCCCATTCCGCCGGCCCCCAGCTTTCGCAAGATCTGGTAGCCGGCGAAGTTCTCACCGGGTTCGAGCGTGCCTCCCACGGAGGTGATATCGCGATAGACGCCCGCTCCGAAACGTTCGGCGTGTCGCGCTCGCGCGAGTCGGGCTTTTCGATCATGGTCCTGCCGTTGGGTCGCCGGACGTGGCAATGACCTTGTAGTCTTTCACAATTCGGTGGGCGGCCCCGGCTACTGTCTGGGCTGTCTTGCATCCACCGGGTACTGGAAGCAACCGGTCAACAGCAAAGGGGAACGCCGGACGTGGACGTGGGAGCAGTGGCGGCGGCCGCGCAATCGGGTCGCAGCAGCGAAGCCATCGTCGCCGACACCGAGCAGCAGGTCATCGAGATGCTCACCAACATCGGGCGCTACTACCAGGCGATGTACAACCTCGGCGACATCCGTTCGCCGGGTGCGGAGTTGCGTGCGGCCTGCTCGAAACTGCTGACCGTCGCCAACTGGCTGGACACGGCCCGCGACGAGCAGTACCAGGACGCCCCGTCGTCCGACCCGGGCGGGCCCGCGCCGGAGCAGAACCGCTCGCTGCCGCGGGTGGTCGCGGATTTCCTCGCCGAGCACCCGGAGCAGACCTGGACCCCCGCCGAGGTGATCGCGGCGTTGCAGGGTCGTGGCGTGGAGCTGCCGATCAGCGCCCGTCACCACGTCGCGGTGGCGCTGGGTCGAATGGCGCAGCGCGACAACAGCAATGTCCGCAAGCTGGACCGCGGCAAATACCAGTACGCGGCGGACTCGGCCTAGCCCGATTCGCCGCTTCCGGCGCCTGTGCCGGATTTGTCTGCGCGCCTACGAGATCCAGGCGATGAGCTCGTCGATGTAGGCGCGGAAGAGCGTGGCCATGTCGACCCCGTCCGGGTCGACCAGCCACTGCAGTTGCAGGCCGTCCATCATGGCGAAGACCTGCCGGGCGACCGCCGCGGGGTCGATGTCTGCGCGCACGCTGCCGTCGGCCTGCCCCGCCTTGAGCGCCGCGCCCAAGTAGTCCTGGAGTCGCCGGTACCGGTTCTGGGCCCAGCCGTGCGCGGGATGGTCGACGGTGACGGCCTCGCTGGTGAGAACCGTGAACAGCCGGACCAGGCCCGGCACGTGCGTGTTGTGATCCACCAGCTGCGCGAGGCGCACGAGGGCGTCCTTGCCGCGCAGCTGCTGATCGAAGCCCAGCCGGTCGTAGTCGAGGCGGTCGCGGTAGTCGAGGACCGCGGACAGCAGCGCCGCCTTGTTGGGGAAGTAGTGCAGGACCCCGGGCTGGGACAGGCCGCAGCGTTCGGCGATCTCGGCGATGGACGTGCTGCGATAGCCGTTGTCCGCGAAGGCCTTGCGGGCCTCGTCGATGATCTGCTCGCGGCGGTCGTCGCCCCGGCCGCGGCGTCGGGGATGGGGCGTCATGTGGTGGGACACTAGTCAAGCGTGTTGAGCAGGCAAAACCCGACTAGGGTAACGAAACGATAACGTTACCTAATGACCACTCGGTAAACGCGATATCCGCTGGCACACTCGGGGCCAGCCGTACAAGGCAGTACGAGGGAAGGATCGCCGGATGAGTCAGGCCCTGATCACGCCGTTCACACTGCGGGGAGCCGCTGGAAAACTGGCCGCCTGGGAGGCCGCGCCGCCCGCCGGGACCGAATACCGCGGGACGGCGCTGCTGGTGCCGGGCTTCACCGGCTCGAAGGAGGACTTCGAGGACATGCTGCCGCTGCTGGCGGACGCGGGCTATCGGGCCGTCGCCTACGACCAGCGCGGGCAGTGGGAGTCCGAGGGCCCCGACGAGGTCTCCGGCTACACCCTGGCCGACTTCGTCGGTGACCTCCAGGGCGTGGTCGACCAGATCTCACCCGACGAGCCCATCCATCTGGTCGGGCACTCCTTCGGCGGCTACGTCTCCCGCGTCGCGGTGATCGAGCGCCCCGAACGGTTCCGCACATTCACCCTGCTCGCCTCGGGCCCGTCCTCGGTGGAGGACATCAACTTCCCGCCGCCGCTGCTGATCGCGCAGATGGTGGAAGCCGGTGGGCAGGAGGTGATCTGGCAGCAGATGAGCGCGGTCATGGCGCAGGCGGACCAGCAGCCCTCGCCGCAGCGCCAGGAGTTCCTGCGTGAGCGGATCCTGCGCACCAAGAAGGCCAATATCGTCGGCATCCTCACCTGCATGGCCGAGCCGCCGGTGAAAGATCCAGCGGTGCTGCGGGATTCGGGCGTGCCGCTGCTGGTGGCCTACGGCGACACCAATGACCTGTGGGCCCCCGAGGTGCACGAGCGTTTCGCCGCCCAGCTGGGCGCGCAGACCGCCGTCTACCCCGGCTCCGGCCACGTGCCCAACGAGGACGTCCCCGACCGGGTCTGCGCGGACCTGGTGACCTTCTGGAAGGAACGAGCATGACCGACGCCATCGACGACCTGCTCGCGAAACTGGATCTGCCCGCCAAGATCCGGCTCGTCTCGGGAGCCAACTTCTTCCGCTTCGCCGGTGACGAGAGCATCGGCCTGGCCGATATGCCGGTCTCCGACGGCCCGTCCGGCGTGCGCGGCGAGCAGTGGGACGAGCGCGACCCGTCGGTGAGCCTGCCCTCGGGCACCGCGCTGGCCGCCACCTGGGACCGGGACCTGCTCACCGACATCGGGGCGCTCATCGCCGCCGAGGCCCGGCGCAAGGACGTGTACGCGGTCCTGGGCCCGACCATCAACCTGCACCGATCCCCGCTCGGCGGACGGCATTTCGAATGCTTCTCCGAGGATCCGATGCTGACCGCCGAGATGGCCGACGCCTACGTGCGCGCCGTGCAGGCGCACGGGGTGAGCGCGTGCCCCAAGCACTACGTCGCCAACGACTCCGAGACCGAGCGCTTCACCGCCGACGTCATCGCCGACGAGCGCACTCTGCGCGAGCTCTACCTGTACCCGTTCGAGCGGTCCGTGGAGGCCGGCGCGTGGATGGTGATGGCGGCCTACAACTCCGTCAACGGCACCACCATGACCGAGAACGACCTGCTCGACGAACCCTTGAAGGGCGAGTGGGGTTTCGACGGCGTGGTGGTCTCGGACTGGACCGCCGTCCGCTCGACCCAGGGCGCGGCCAAGGGCAACGACCTGGCCATGCCGGGCCCGTGGGAGTTGTGGGGCGCGCCGCTGGAACAGGCCGTGCGCGTCGGTCGGGTCCCCGAATCCGCGATCGACGAGAAGGTGCGGCGCATCCTGCGCTTCGCCGAACGGGTCGGCGCGCTGAACGGAACCCCCACGCCCGTCCCGGCATTCACCGACGAGCAGTCCCGGCAGTTGGTGCGTGAGGCCGCCGCGCTGGCCATGGTGCTGGCGAGCAATGACGGCACCCTGCCGCTGCGCGCGCCCGCCCGGGTGGCGCTGCTCGGGTCCGCCGCCGCCGAACCGCGGTTCATGGGCGGCGGCAGCGCGACCGTGATCCCGGCGCACACCACCTCCCCGCTGGAGGGGCTCTCCGAGGTGCTGCCGGTGGTGTACACCCCCGGTGTCCACCTGAGCGAGAACATGATTCCGATCCCGCTGGACCTGGTCACCGATCCCGAGACCGGCGAGCCCGGGCTGTCGCTGCGGTACCTCGGCGAGGGCGCCGTGCTCGACACCGAACACCGCACCGCGGGCAGCCTCATGTTGTTCGGCAACCCGAACGCGGTGCGGGCCGAGGCCATCGAACTGCGCGGGCGGCTGCGCGCCGACGTGGCGGGGGAGTGGCGGATCGGCTTCGCGGGCGTGGGCGCGCTGACCCTGGCGCTGGACGGCGAGCAGGTGCTCGAGGAGACCGTGCTGCCCGACGGCGCCGACCCGGTCGAGATGCTGCTGAATCCGCCGCAGCGCTTCGTGACCCGCACCCTCGCCGAGGGGCAGGAGATCGAGATCCTGGTGCGCATGGTGCCCGGCGGCGGCTTCCCCGCCATGGGCATCACCTGCGCGGTCGGCCGCCCGCGCCGCTCCGACGACGACGAATTCGCCGCCGCCATCGACCTGGCGTGCACCAGCGACGTGGCCGTGGTCGTGGTCGGCACCACCGAGCAGATCGAATCCGAGGGCTTCGACCGCACCACGCTGCGGCTGCCCGGCCGCCAGGACGAACTGGTCGCCGCCGTTGCCGCGGCCAACCCGCGCACCGTCGTGGTGGTGAATTCCGGCTCCCCCGTGGAGATGCCGTGGCGTGACGATGTCGCCGCGGTCCTGCTCACCTGGTTCCCCGGACAGGAGTTCGGCGCGGCGCTGGCCGACGTGCTGACCGGCGTATCCGAACCCGGCGGCCGCCTGCCGACCACGTGGCCGGTGACGATGGCCGATGTCCCGGTGCTGGACACCAAGCCCGGACCCGACAACGCGCTGCCGTACTCCGAGGGCATTCACATCGGGTACCGGGCGTGGCTGAAATCCGGTGTGGCCCCGGCTTATCCGTTCGGCCACGGACTCGGCTACACGACCTGGGAGCTCGACGAGCTGACGGTGTCCGGCCGCACCGCGACCGTCGCCGTCCGCAATACCGGGGCGCGCGCCGGTCGTCAGGTCGTGCAGGCGTACCTGTCGCGTGCGGACAGCGCCGTCGATCGCCCGGTGCGCTGGCTCGCCGGATTCGCGGTGATCGAGGCGGGCGCCGGTGAATCCGTCAGCGCCACCATCGAATTGCCGAGGCGCGCGTTCGAGCACTGGACCGCCGACGGCTGGGCCGTCGAACCCGGTTCCTTCACCCTGCACGTCGGCACCTCGGTGACCGCGCTGCCGCTCACCGCCGACGTCGGCTGAAAACCCGCATCCACCAAGGAGGTCCGGCCGTTCGCGGCCGGACCTCTGACATTCAGTGCCAGCGATTCTGCAGGGCTATCGATCCGGATGCATTGTTGACAAGATCATGTAATATCTGGCGACATCGAAAGGGGCTGCACAGCAACCCTTTTTGCACTCTTGATCGACTTCAGGGCGGTAGGGGGTATCGGGGGGAATCGACTTCAGGCTTCGAAAAATGTCGAAGTGCAGGGGCAGCTCGTCGACGCGGTGGGGGCGTTGATGGCGAGACGCAGGGGCCGGCTGCGCGCGACGTGGTGACCACACGGATTCCGCAGTATCGACTGCCGCTCGCACCAAAGGAATCTAGCGATGTCCGAAAACTTCCCGGATCATCCCTCGGCCCTTTCCTCCACACCCACCGACCTCTCCCTGCTGCTGCGTCCGGCCCCGCCCGGCGGGCCCACCGACATGGTGCGCATGCATCCGAGCAACGGCTACCTGCTATGGGCCGACCTGCCGCCCGTGCTCGTGCTGGGCAGCTCCGGCGGCTCCGGCGCGACCACCACCGCGCTCGGCATCGCGGGCGCGGCCGCCTACGACTACGGCGAGCACTCGCCGGTGGTCGTGGACGCCACCACCACCGGCGGTGACCTCGCCGCGCGCGGGTGCGACACCATCGACGCCGCCGGCACGGTCCAGTCCTGGCTGAACATGGCGCACCGCAGCCTGCCGTCAACGGTCATCGACAGCTGCGGCGAAAACAGTTCCGGCGTAGGCGTTCTGCCGCGCGGGCCCGAAGCGCTGCCCCGTCGCGAGACCTACTCCTCGGTCCACCGGGACCTGGTCGAGGCGGGATGCCTGCCGGTGTACGACGGTGGCGCGCCGGTCACCAGCCGCATGGTCGCGCCATTGCTGAGCGATTCGCGCATCTCGCTGGTGATCACCCTGGCCGCCCGCCCCGATGCGGTGAACCGGCTGAAACCGGCGCTGATCTGGCTCGACGACAACTACAGCCAGTACCACCTGGCCGACGCGGTCATCGTGGTCACCCGCCAGCATCCCAAGGACGGGCCGCTGGTCACCGAACACGTGCGCAAGTATCTGGGCGACGTGGTCCGCGCGGTCGCCGAGATTCCCTACGACACGCACCTGGGCTCGGGCGGCCCGGTCACCTGGCGGCGGCTGGCCCCGCCGACCCGCGCCGCCTACCGGCAATTGGTCAATCTACTTCGCTAGCCGCACAAGACCATTCGGTTCGTTTGCCGGGTCGGCCCGCGGCGCGAGGGTTGCTGGCAAGATTGCCCCATGAATGCCTACGACGTGACGGTGGGTGGCCCGCGCATCTCGACCGCCGGGGCCTCCGCGCAGGAAGCGTTCGACCTCTGGGCGTCCATCCTGAGCGAATCGATGATGAAATGCTCGATGGAACCGCTCGCCGACGACCCGTTCCACGGCGTCCTCGAGCCCTGCGTGCGCTCGGAACCGATATCGATTGCCCGAGTGGCGAATTCGGACACCCTGGCGCGCCGCACCCAGCGCCACATCGCGGCCTCCGGCGAGCCGTACGTGCTGGCCTGCCTGACCACCGCGGGCGTCTGCGACGTCCGTTGCGGCGGAACATATCTGCGCTCCCCGGTGGGCACCATGTTCCTGGTCGACGGCGAGCGGCCGCAGGAGGCCATCACCACCGGGTACGAGGGCATCCTGATCCGGGTCCGGCGCGACCTGCTGCTGAGCGCCGCGGGGTTGCGTGACGACCAATTCCCGCTCGCCAGACGATTGCAGCCGATCGGGCACGAAGCCCTGGTGATCGACTTCTTCCGGCGGCTGGTGCACCTGTCGCCCGCGGCGCTGGGCAATACGGCCATGTTGAACTCCGGCATCGGACTGCTCGCGGCCGGACTGGCCCTGGGCGGCGACCACCTGCCCGACGAATCGGCCGCGAACGCTCTCCTACGCCAGCGGGTGATCGCCTTCCTGAGGGCGCACCTGGGCAACCCGGAGCTGACACCCGACCGGATCGCCGTCGCCTGCGGACTCTCGCGGCGCAAGCTGTTCCGGCTCTTCGCCGATATCGACGGCGGGCCCATGATGCTGCTGCGCCGCATGCGCGCCGAGCGCGCCCGCGAACTGCTGGTCGCGGCCCCCGACCGCACCATCGCGGCGATCGCCGTCGCCTGCGGCTTCACCGGCGACCGCAACTTCTATCGCGTGTTCCGTGCCGAGACCGGTCTGACTCCTCGCGAATACCGCGACCACGTGCTGTCCGTGCGCCCGGCGGTGCATCCGCCGGTGGGTGTGCCGCTGGGTAGCTTCTCGGCGTAATGGCCTGTCGCCGATCGCATGTCACTCGTCGGCGTTGGCGTGTCACCCATTGGAGGTAGGGATGACCGCTAGATTGCTGTGGGACTGCTGAAAGATTGCGGAGTATTAGCGTGACTCCTATTTCGTGCGGCATCAGAATGAACGGACACGAGTAACCGCGGGAGTGCTGATTTGCTGAAGCTCGGCAGGACGACGACGGCCCCGATCGCGACCGTGCGGGCCCGGGTGCCCGTGGCACTGCGCCGCGGAGTCGACTGTGTGGCAGAGGTCGTCACGTTCGATCACCTCGAGGATCCCGGCGAGCACGTGGCCTTCGTCGTCGAACCCCCGGCCGGGGCGGTGGGAATTCCCTTGGTGCGGGTGCACAGTGAATGATCTGGGTGTCCGAATGGTCCGTTAGCATCGAATGGTTGCTCGGGTACGCGCCATCCGTTCGATCGTCGGGATTCGGCAGGTAGGTGGGATGCGGGTGAGTTCAGGTGCGAAATCGTGTATCCGCGCGGGCGGCGCTGCGCAATTCCGCCGAGCTGCCCCGGCTGCGCACCCTGGCGCTGCTGCGATTGGCGCACGGGCACGCGGGGCGAATGGAGGGCAGCGAATCCGATCGGGCCATCGGACAGGCCTGGGAGGCCACCGCCGATTGCGTGGCGGGGGACGGTGATCTGGCCGGCTATTGCACACCGGAGTTCCTTCGCATGGAAGCCGCGAACAGCTGGGTGCACCTGGGCAAGCCGGAAGCGGCGGTGGAGACGTTGCTGAAAGCGCTGCCGCTGTGGCAGATCGAGGATCGCCGCGATCTGGGGCGGGGTCTGGCCCTGCTGGCGGTGGCGCAGGCGCGGACCGGTCAGGCCGATAGGCGCTGGAGGCGGCCCGGCACGCGCTCGTGATCGCCTCAGAGACGCACTCCAGCCGGACCCTGCGGCAATTGCACCGGCTGCCCGAGGATTTGACCGGTGCCGGGGGCGCCGACCAAGCGCGGGAGTTGCGCACTATTCTCCATCGCACGCTGCGTGCGCAGCGCTGATAATGCGAGGATAATTTGCTGAAAATTAGCAGAATGTCGGACTCGGGTGTCACCCGAGGTCGCACCGGCTGTCGCCAGATGTCGGTCGAAGCGACCTTTGCGTTTCGGTGGCTACTCTGACATGCAGAAACTGTTAGCGTTGATCTTGTTCGAATGCATCTCACGAGACATGGATTCGAGGACAGATGAAGAATGCCGGTAAGTTGCCAACCCTGGGTATCGCCGCCCTGCTGCTGACCTTCATCGGGCTGCTGCTCATCGGGCCCGTCGCCGCCGGATTCCTGATCCAGGCGAGCGCCGGGGGACCCGCCGACCTCACGACGTTCGTCCCGCTGATCGCGATGGCGCTCGTGGTGGCCTTCGCGCTGGGTGCGGGCGGGTGGATGTTCTGGACGCTGCTACGACGCTGAGATCGATTGCGGGATCACGGATCCGCCGTCACCACGGCCACCACAGCGGCCACGGTGGGGACCGCCAGGCAACCGTGGAGGACGACCACCCGGATCGGGAGGTCGGCCTCCCGGTTCGCCCGGCGAGATCGCCTCAGGCGAAGTTCTTTTCGATCAACTGGGTGACCACCGAGGGGTAGCGGTCGGGGAAGTCCATGGGCACGATGCCGTAGTGCGCGGCCTGGCCGCGGTGCGCGGTGAGGTAGGCGTCGACCTTCGGCATGATGGCCGCGGCATTGTCCTTGGGCCAGGCGTTGTCGGCGAAACTGGTGAAGTTGATGTATTCGACGGTGTTGGCGGGATCGCCGGCGGCTTTGTCGAAACAGTCGCGGACGTAGTCGAATTTGTCGCCGCCGGAGGAACCGAAGTTCGAGGAGCCCGAATCCAGTCCGGCCAGTCCGCGGTCCTTGTACCGGTCCTGCAAATAGATGCGATCGGTGCTGAACACGCCGTTGTCGCCACCCGGCCACTGCAGACAGCCCAGGGAGTTCGCGAACTGCGCGATGAGCACGATCCGGCCGCGCGCCTCGCCGAGTGTGGGGAAGCGGTTCTCCAGCCAGAACAGCGAGCGGTAGCCCTTGGCGTCCAGGTATCCGTTGAAGATTCGCTCGAAGTTCGAGCCCACGTCGTTATTGGTGCCGTCCTCCTTCTTGACCCGCATGATCAGGACCTCGCCCGGATTGCGGGCCAGGAAGGTCCGGCACTGATCGAGCACGGTGTCGAAGGTGATGCCCTGGTAGAAGCCGCTGTGGTAGACGCCGAAGGAATCGGCGGTGTGGTCCTGCAGGCCGTTGCAGCGCATGTCGAGGAACCGGATGCCGTGGGAGAACTGGTCGGGCAGCGACCAGTTCTGGGTGTGCGACCATTCGGTGCCGTTGGCCGGATCGGTGGCGCAGGAGTCGTGGGTGCCGGGAATGGTGAGACGCAGCAGCGGGGTGGTGTCGGCCAGCGCCGCCATCCACGCCTGCGGGGCTGCCGCCACGGTCCGGGCGTGCGGAATCGCCTGGGCCGCAGCGCCGGTCAGGCCGGTGGCGACCGTGCCGGCGACGGCGGCCAGGGTGGTGCGGGCGAAGTCTCGGCGCGTCAGGCTCATAGAGCGGGGAGCCTAACCTGGACGACGGTCCAAGATCACCGAATTGCTCGAATCGGTGTGGGTCAGCCTTGTTCCGTGCTCAACGTGATGGTCGTCCAGCCGCCCACATGGATGCGATCGCCGTCCCGCAGGGGAATGGCGGTCTTGGGCGCGATCGGGGTCGGACTCTCGTTGATGCAGGTGCCGTTGGTGGACCCGAGATCGGTGACGGTCAGCGTGCCGCCACTGATATGGAGGATCGCGTGCGACCGCGACACCGCGATATCGGCGGGCGCGACCGACAGATCGATATCCGGGTGCACGCCCTGCGAGACACTGCGCTTCCCGATCAGGATATTGGGCCCCCGCAACGGGATTCGGCGATCGGGGTAGTAGTCGGGGAAGTCGACCCGGTCCAGGTCCGGACCCTTCTGAGCCTGCATGCGCGCGTAGTGCCCCGGATCGGCGGTCACCGTCGCCACCCAGACCGGCCCGCCGTTCGGGTTCTCCCGGGTCTCGCCCTCGGTTTGCGCGGTCGACCCCTCGGGCTCCCCGACGGTCCCCGCCGACTGCTCGTCCCCGCTCGACGCGGTCGGCGCGGGCGGTGGCGGCGGCAGCGCCGAATCGTGCCCGCAGTTCTCACAGAACCGCCCCTCGGCGGGCACCCCGCAGGACGGGCACAGCGCCGGAGGCGGTGCGGCGGTGGCCGGCCCGTCCCCGACCGGTGCGCCACAGGTGTCGCAATAGTCGCTGGCGGTGGTCTCGTGCCCGTCGGTGCAGAACGCCATCACGGCTCCTTGCGGACGCGGGCCGTCTTCGTGGAGCGCACGTCGAGGGCCATCTCGTCGGCGGGATCGACCTTGTTGCGCAGCCGGATGGTGCCGGTGCGCTCGTCGACCACGTCGACCACACTGAGCAGCAGCTTGGCGGTGTTCTCATTGCCGGACTCGGTGGCCAGGTGGTACGCGCGCTGGAGTTTGGCGGTGGCCGTGGCGAAGTCGCCCTGCTTGCGCGCGGCCAGGCCCTCCTGCACGGTCTGAGCCAGTTCGGCCTGCCCGGTGTAGTGGGCGACGCGGCGGCTGATGATCGCCGACTTGTCGGTGTCGGTGGTCCAGGCCGCCTTGACCAGACCCTGCCCGAGGATCTCGCCGTCGGCCAGCACGCTCACCCGCGCGGTCAGCTTCTCCCGACCGGCTGCGGCGGGCTCCACATCGAGCTGCACGTGGTAGTCGCGATCCTCCGCGCCCCACGAACCCAGCGCGTACTCGCCGATCTGCGGACCCGCCTCGACGCGGCGCGCGGTGAGGTCCTCGATGAACGGCGCGACCTGCTTGATGAACGCGATCCGCGCGCCCACCGGCGTCCACACCCGCAGCGTGAGCTCCGGAATCGCCTTCTCCATGGAGGTTTCCATCATGGCCGCGAAATCCTGGGCCAGCTGGTCCGCGGTCTTCACGATGTCGACGGTGCCGTGCAGCGCGGAGGCGATGGCGCGCAGCTCGTTCACCTCCCAGTCCGCGCCGACGCCGCGGCAGTCGCAGGTGAAGACGCCCGTCGACAACCGGATCTCCTCGGCCAGCCGCTCCGGCGTCTCGTGCTCGTTGCGGCCGTCGGTGAGCAGGATGGCGTGCACCATCGCGTCCGGATGCTGCTTGGCGATCAGCCGCGACAGGCCCAGCCAGGTGCCGATGGCGGTGCCGCCGTGCGGGGACAGCTTGTCCAGGGCGCGACGGGCATTGGCGCGCTCCTGCCGGCTCGCCACCGCGGACGCGCCGCTGTGCGGGTACACCACCTGCGCCTTGTCGGTGCCCTCCACGATCGCGAACCGGGTGCCGTCGGGCATGACGTCCAGGGCGGCCAGGGTGGCCTGGCGCGCGCCCGCGAACTTGCCCGCGCCGCCCATCGAGCCCGAGGTGTCGATGATCAGGATCTCGACCCGGGGCGCGGGCGCCACCGATACCACCAGATCGTCGGTGGCCTCCACGGTCACGATGGCGTCGACCGTGCGCGCGCCCTCGGCGAGGAATTCGTTCTGATCGACGGCGACCGAAAGGCCTTGGTTCTCAGCGGAAGTCACGGGGTGTCTCCTGACGGTGCGAGGGAGGGGACGGGGACGAGCGCGACGGTGATGTTGTCCTTGCCGCCCGCGCCGAGCGCGTGCTCCACCAGGGCGCGCGCCGCGAGCAGGGCGGGCTGCGAGCTGGTGAAGCGGGACAGGGCCGCCGCCTCGGGGAGGTAGTTCCACAGGCCGTCGCTGCACAGCAGCAGAACGCCGGGTTCGCTGGTGCGCAGGGTGCGCACGCAGCTGGGGGACCACTGGTGCTCGGAATCGGCGCCGAGCCAGCGGGTGAGCACGTGCGCGTGCGGGCCGTCCATCGCGGTGGCCGCGTCCAGCAGGCCGTTGTCCACCATGGCCTGGGCCAGGGTGTCGTCGACGGTGAGGCGTTCGGAGTCGTCACCCGGGCGCAGCCAATAGGCCCGGCTGTCACCGACGTTCGCGACCGTGACGGCCGCGCCGCCGTCGGGCTGGAACTGCACGATCGCCGAGACGTAGGTGCAGGATGGGGACTTGCCGTCCGGGGTGCCCACGGCCTTGACCGCGTCGGCGGCGGCGGTGAGCCCGACCAGGGCGCAGTCCTCGGCGGACCGGCCGGCCGCGAGCGCGGCCAGGGTGGCGTCCAGGCCCGCGCGGACCGCCGCGCCCGAGGCCGCCTGCGGATCCTCGGAGGTGGACACCCCGTCGCAGACCGCGATCACCGCGGTGGCGGGACGATCCGGCGACGCGCTGTCGAGCACGGCCGCGGCGACCGCGTCCTCGTTGCGGGCATGCAGCAGACCACGATCGGTGACCAGGCACGCCGTGCCCAGATCCGCCTCGAAGCGATCGCGCTCCGGGCCCAGCTCACCGCAACTGGCGCAGTACCCGTCCGGATCGAAAGCCGTGCCCCCGCAGCCGTGGCAGTCGGGCGCGGGACCCGCCGCGAAACCGGTGCCGTCGCCGCCCTCGCGGCGCGCGTTGCGGGCCGCGTCGGCCACCGGCACCGTGGAGCCGGACCCGGGCCGGAACTCCGTGGGCGGCAGCGCGATCAGCCGGACCCCGAGTTTGCTCCCACACGCCTCGCAGAAGCGGTCGGTGTCCGCGGCGAAGGTGCCGCAGCGCGGGCAGCGGGCCGTCACAGCAGCGTCCTCGGGCGCACGGCATTGGCCTGTTCCACCAGGGCGATGCGCTCCCACATGTCGTCGGTCTCGTGCGCGAGATCGCGATAGCAGCGTTCCAAACCGGTCCGTACCCCTTGTTGATCGAGCGCCACCCCCAGCAGCGGGGAGTGGTCGGTGGGCACCCTGCCCAGGCGCAGCCAGCGCAGCGCCGCGTCCAGGACTCGCAGCCGGGCCTGGGCGGCACGGCGTTTCGAGTCCAGGGTCAGCTTGCCGATCCGGGTTCCGGCGTCGCGCACCAGTTGTTCGGTGAGCTCGGCGGGATCGTTCACGGCCAGCAAGGTCTCGACGGCGGTGACACCCGCCTCGGTGTGCACCGCCGAAGCGGCGTCGACCTGGTCCAGCACCGCGACCGCGCCCGGGCCGTCACCGGCCGTGCGGCGCGAGCGGGCGGCGCCGAAGGCCGCGCTGGTGAAGGTGCGGTCGGTACGCCACACCAGGTCGTAATAGGTTTCCGCGCGGGCGGCTTCGGCTTCGGCGCCGTCGGCGGCCAGCAGCTCGGCGGTGACGGCCAGGGCCAGCTTCGGGGCGGCCTCACCCGGCAGCGCGCTGTAGAGGGCGTCGAATTCGGCGGTGGCGGTGGCCCAATCGCGTTGCAGCAGGCGGGCCTGACCCGCGAACCAGGTCAGCCGCCAGTCCCCGGCGAGGGTGGACTCCACCTCGTCGAGGCGGCGCAGGGCGTCGTCGGCGTCACCGAATTCCAGTGCGGCGCGGATCAATCGGAGCGGGATCTCGACCGACTCGGACTGGCCGGTGACCACCGACTGCAGGCCCGCGTTGATCTCGCGCTCCAGGTCCTCGGGGGTGACCGCGCTGGTCGAGGCGAGCAGGGCGGCGCCGCTGTCACCCGGATCGATCAGCGGGACCGGCAGCGCGGCGATGATGTCGCGCGGGTCGTCGGGCAGCCGATCACCGACGCCGAACACCCCGCGCGGCGGGCCGAACCGGGTGGACAGGCCCGGCCGGGGCCGTCCGTCCTCGCGGGCCAGCACCTCGCGCAGCACGCCGGTGAGCTGATCGCCCATCTCGGTCATCGAGGTGAACCGCGCGTCGGGGTCGATGTCGGTGGCGCGCAGCAGGAATCGGTAGAGCGATTCGTGGCGGGCCATCAGCGGTTCGGCGTCCGGACCGGGCAGCGGGCCCAGCTCGTTGTTCACCGGCGGGATCCGCATGATCAGCGCCGCCAGTGTGCGGCCCACCGTGTACACCTCGGAGGCCACGGTCGGCCCGGTCCGGGCGATCTCCTTGGCCTGATAACCCGGTGTGCCGTAGATGGTTTCGGTCTGATCGTGCAGGCCGATCACCGCGCCCAGGTCGATGAGCTTGAGCTGCTCCTCGGTCTGCATCACGTTGTCGGGCTTGAAATCGCAGTAGGCCAGGCCGCGATCGTGCAGGTACTCCAGGGCGGGCAGCATCTCCAGGATGTAGGCGATGGCGCGCGCGGGCCGCAGGTACTGCTGATCGGCTGTGCGCTGCTCGCGCAGGATCTGCTTGAGCGACTTGCCGCCCACGTACTCCATGACGATGTAGCCGACCGGCTTGCCGTCGGGACCGGTGTCCTCGGCGAAGTTGTAGATCCGCACGATGTTCGGGTGATCGACCTGCGCGAGGAACCGCTTCTCGGCCACCGCCGCCCGCATGGCGTCGGCGTCACCGGTATTGAGCAGGCCCTTGAGCACCACCGGGCGGTTGTCGACCTTGTGGTCCACCGCCAGGTAGATCCAGCCCAGGCCGCCGTGCGCGAGCGGGCCCAGCACCTGGTACTGGCCGCCGACCAGATCGGCGCTCGACAGCTTCGGGGTGAAGGAGAAGCGGGTGCCGCAGTGCGCGCAGAACCCCTCGGCGCGGCCCGGCTCGCCATTGCGGCTGCGGCCCACCGGGCGGCCGCACTTGCCGCAGTCACGGTGGTGCTCGGGCACTTCCGGGTCGGCGAGGACCGCTTCGGTGGGATCGCGGCGGGGGACCGAGGGGACCTTCACCATGCCCGCGCCCAGGCGGCCGCGGCTCGCGCCGGAGGAACCGGAGCGGCCGGTGCGGACCGAACGCCCGCTGCGGGAGGCCCGGCTGGTGGCGGTGGATCCGGTGCCGGTGGTCGCGCTACTGGCCTGCGCGGTGGTGGCGAGCGCCGAGACCGGGGCGGGAGCGCTGCCGCAGACATCGCAGTAGCCGTCGAGAATCGTTCCCGTGCAACCGGGTTCGGTGCAGCTGTCGGACGCCGCGCCGCTCGCGCCGGCCGGGATGCCCGTGCTCGTGACCGGGCTGCCGGTCGCCGCACCCCCGGTGCTCGGTGTGGCCGCCCCCGGGCTCGGGGCGGTGCCGCAGACGGTGCAGTACCCGTCCTCGATGGTCCCGGTGCAGCCGGGCTCGGTGCAGTTCATGATCGCCTCCCCGATTTCTGCGCGATGAGCTGGCGGTAGTCCGTGATGGCGCGGGTGACCGCGGCCAGGTCGCAGGGCCGGCGCGCCAGCAGTCCGGCGGCGATGCGACTCGAGGCCAGCACATCCTGTTGCTCGCTGACCCCCAGGCGCGCGGCCTTGGCACGATAGGAGCTGAAGCGTCCCTTCAGTTCCAGTCGCCGGTCGAGCAGCCCCTGGGCCAGTTGCTCGTTGTGGGTCGCGGTGTCGAGGGCGGCGGCGATGCGCTGGCGCAGCTCCCACAGCGCGGCCGGGGTGGGCTGCTCGGCGTCGAGCGCGGTCAATTCCGCGCTGTAGACGGAGCTGTCGTCGGCGTGGCGGGGCAGGGGCGCGGCCAGGATGATGCTCTCCACTTCGGCGCGCGCGTGGTCGGCGCGCTCATAGGTCTTGCGCAGCACGTCGATCAGCGTCCGCACGCGTTCGACCGCGGTGTCCCAATCCGCGGACATGGCCCGCAGATCGGCCAGGACGGCCGCAGCCTCGCGCATGCGGCGCGACAGCTCGGTCAACCGGCGGTCCAGGGCGTCCGGCGCCAGCGCGAGCGGATCGGTGGCGACCTGGACCGACAGTTCGTCGAGATCGACGGCCAGCGAACGCAATTGCGGCATCGCCGAGCCGGCCCGATCCAGTTCCGCGCGCAGCGGCGCGACCTCGGCCATCACCCGATCGTTGACCGCCTCCACGGCCTCGAGCACCCGCACCACGACCGGGAAGGCCGCGTGCATGCGCTCGAGCAGTTCGGCGATCCCGATCAGCTGGACCTGTTCGCGGGGCCCGCCCAGCGCGCGCTGCGACATGGGTATCGCGGTGCGCGCCAGCTCGATCGGCTGCCCGCGCAGCAGCCGGGTCAGCTCCTCGCGGTCGAGGGCGTCCAGTCGCCGCCGGGCCCGCGCGGACCGCGCGCGATCCAGCACCGTGCCCAGGCGGCCGAAGTCCTCCCACAGCAGTTCCAGCGCCGCGCGGGCCGGAGCCCAGCGCTGCTCGGTCACGCCGGTGGGCGGGAACCGCCGCAGCAGGACCAGACCGGGATGCTTGTCCAGTTCCACCAGGGTCGCGGCGATGATCTCGATCTCGCGGGCGCGCTCGGCGATGTCGCGATCGATCTCGGCGACGCTGAGAATGTGCCCCGGATTCGGTTGCATGGCCGAGCTCAATCGCTGTACTTGGGCGCCGGGGGACCGTTGGACGGCCCGAGCACGCTCAGCCGCTTGTTGTAGAGCCGCTGCCAGGTGCCGTCATTGCGCACCCGTTCCAGGACGCCGTTGACGAAGCGCACGAAATCGGTGGCCTGCTGCTGGATCCCGATGGCGTAGTTGTCCGAGGCCATGGCGTCGCCGACCACCTCGAGATTCGGGTCCTGGATCTTCAGGCCGTACAGCAGCGGCAGGTCGGTGCTGGCGGCGTCGACCTCGCCCTGTTGCAGCGCGGTCAGGCAGTCCAGCCAGTTGTCGATGCCGATCACGATGGGGCGCTGCGGGAGTGCGAAGACCGCGTCGAGGGTGGTCGAGTTGGGGATGCCGCACACCTTCTTGCCGCCCAGGTCGGCGGCCGAGCGGATACCCGAGCCCTTGGTCACCAGAACCCGCTGGTCGGTCTCGAAGTAGACCGTGGAGAATTGGATGTCCTTGCGGCGCGCGCAGGTCGCGGTGAAGCTCTGCACCACCATGTCGACCTGACCCTTGGTCAGTGCCTGCACCCGGTTCGCGGTCTCGATGGGCTTGAGCTCCACCCGGTCAGGATCGCCGAACAGGTCCCGGGCCACCTCGTGCGCCAGATCGATATCGAAGCCCTCGATCTCGCCGGTCGCCGGATTGCGGTAGC
This sequence comes from Nocardia sp. NPDC004340, assembly GCF_053602575.1. NCBI lineage: Bacteria > Bacillati > Actinomycetota > Actinomycetes > Mycobacteriales > Nocardiaceae > Nocardia > Nocardia sp. NPDC004340. The sequence continues at coordinate 892,107 of NZ_JBSGDW010000003.1, read as the reverse complement.
CGAACAGGAATTCGTTCTGGTTCACCCCGACCCGGACCTTGCCGTTGGCGACGATGGCCGCCATGGTCGATCCGGCCGGCATGGAACCCGGCTGCGGCTGCGCGCCCTGCGGCCGCAGGCTCGCGGTCGGGTTGCAGGACTGGTCGATCCGCTGGTTGGGGCCGGCGGTCAGCACCTTCGCCCCGGCGGGCAGCCGGTTGTCGGGAGGCAGCTGGAAGGGTGGGGCCTCCGGCGTCGAACCGCACGCGGCGGCCAGCAGCGCCACCGCCGCCAGCACCATGATCCGCATCCGCTTCACAAGAACTCCTTCAACCGTGGCCACACCCCGACGACGATCGAGCCCGCCGCCGCCAGCAGCAGCGCCAGCGTGCCCAGGGGACTCAGGGTGAGAGCATTTCCGGCCGTGTTCACATCGTCGCGCACTTCCTGGCGCGTGCGCTCGAGTTCGGTCTTCAAGGCGGCATCGAGCGCGGCGAACTGCGCGGCGGATCCGGTGCCGTCGGCCTTCACGGTCTGGTCCACCGCGCCTCGATAGTTATTGCTCAAATAGGCGGCCACTTCTTTCTGATGGCCGTCCTGCCAGCCGGAGAAGGCCTTGGACGCGGGTGAGTCCGCGCTCACCAGATCACCCAGATCGGCGCGCAGTTTCGCGCTGCCCGCGGCGAAGCGGTCCTCGCTGGACTTGCTGTCGCTGCGGGTGATCAGCTGCAGGGTCTCCTCGGTGCGGGCCTGCTGGGCCAGAATCCGGGCCTGCGCGATCTTCTCGAAGCGGGCGGTCGCGCCGGTGTTGATCGACGCGGAGGCCGCGATGGTGGTGGTCAGAATCCAGAGCAGGGCGATCGTCGTGAGGCCCGCGGCGGCGACCACGCCCGGATTGATCCAGCGGTTGGTGCGGTTCACCAGCAGCCAGGAGCCGTAGCCGCAGGCCGCCAGCAAGAGAACCAGCAGGCCCACGCTCCACAGCGGCAGGCCGGTGATGGCGCGCTGGTCGCGGTGCAGTTGATCGAGGCGGATGCCCTCCAGCTCGGCCGCGTTCGTCAGCAGCGAGCCCTGCATGAGGGCCGAGGCCTGGCGCAGGTAGGCGGAACCGACCGGCAGGCCCTGGCGGTTATTGGCGCGGGCCGCCTCGACATAGCCGGTGTAACTGGGCAATTCGGACGAGATCTTGGCGAGGATGGTGCGCGTCTCGTTGTCCGAGGCGCCGGTGGTGGCCTCGGCCAGCGCGGCCGCCGCGTCGGTGAGCGCGTTCTCGTAGCGCATCCGGACCTCGGGCGACTCGATGCCGCCGGACAGGTACGCGGTGGAGGCCGCAGCGTCGGCGGTCGACAGCGCCACATAGAGGCGTTGCGCGGCATTCGCCAGCGGCTCGGTGTGCGCCAGCACGGTGTCGTGGCGAGAGAGCTTGGCGCTCTGCTGATTCGCCGTCACCAGGCCGCCGATCAAGGCGAGCAGGGCGAGGGCCGCGCCCACCGCGCCGATGACACCCGGTGCGGTGCGCGCCAGGCGTCGCGTCCATTCCGCGGCATTGCGAATGGTCGCCGGTAAGCGACTCCTCAACTCCGATTCCCCCGTTCGACGGGCCGGTACTCCCCGTATGGCCAGATCGTACGGGAGCGATCGCATGCTGTCGATCGAGTTCCGAACGGTTGGAATTCGATTGTTCGGGAGCCGATTTCGAATGTCCGCGCATTCGTGACCGGACCGTGAAATCCAGATTTCACCGCTGGTAATCGCCGGGAAACGTTCCGGCGCAACGGGCGATTCACTTGGTGTGACTCAGACACCTTATGTCACAACGTCATCAGTTCCGGACTGATGCCACCGTATCCCAATTCCCGCAATCCGAGACTTCGAATATCGGGAAGCGGATGAGTTTCGGGGTGTGGCCGACTTTCGGGCCGCTGATGCCGACGCCGCTGCCCGGCGCGGCATGCCGGTTCAGGCCGGAAGGGCGATGTGCGGGTCGTTCGAGCGATAGGGCTCGGCGTCGGGGCCGGTGGCCAGGCCGCGCAGGATGGTGGCGATCGCGTGGTGGATGGCCGCCTCCCGGTCGGCGTCGGTGGCATCGGCCAGGGGGGCGTCGATGAGGAGCGTCGCCAGGCCGTGGACCGCCGCCCAGGCGGTGAATTCGGCGCCGGGGCGTTGGCGGGGATCCATGAAGCCCACGGTGACCAGGGCGTCCAGGCCGACGCCGATCAGCAGGAAGATCGGGTCCTCGGTGACGTCCTTGTCGATGTCGATGTCGGTGGTGCAGAAGGCGGTTCGGAACAGGCCGCGTTCGCGGTCGGCGTACTCGATGTAGGCGCGGCCGGCGGTCGCCAGCCGGGCGATGGCGGTGGCGGTCGGGTCCGGTTGTTGCGGAACGTCTTTCATCGCCGTGTCGAGGGCCTCGAACAGCGCCTCGGCCGCCCGATCGTGGACCGCGGCCAGCAGCTCCTCCTGCCCCTTGAAATGGCGGTAGGCGGCCGTGGCCGTCACGCCGACCGCACGGGCCGCGGCGCGGACGGTGACGGCGGTGGGCCCGCCGATCTCGGCGAGCTCCGCGCTGGCGCGAACGAGGGCGTTGCGCAGGTCCCCGTGGTGATAGGGGGCCTCGCGACCGGGTCGTTGCGGCGCGTCTTCAGTGATGGCCACGACATTGATGTTGACACCTGTACAGATTCGGTGGCAAGTTAACACCCATAAAGTTCACACCCGTCAACATTCGTGTCTGCACGAGGGGAAGCAACCATGAGCGCAGTGCTGGGGAGGATCGGCGACTTCGCCTTCCGACGCCGTGGCCTGGTCGTCTCGATCTGGATCGCGCTGCTGATCGCCGTGATCGGTGGCGCCGCCGTCGGCGGTGGCCACCTCGACGACCGGTTCACCGTGCCGGGGGCCGAATCGCAGCACGCGCTGGACACCCTGGCCGAGACCGCGCCGGGCGCGGCCGGGGCCACGGCCCAACTGGTCTTCACCGCGCCGCCGGGTCACCTCATCTCGGAAGCGCCCTACCGCGCGGCCATCGCGCACACCCTGGAGGCCGCCGGCACCGCGCCGGGCGCGGTCGGGGTCACGACGCCGCAGCAGGCGGGAACGATCTCACCCGATCAGCGGACCGCCATCGGGATGGTGTCCTTCACCGGTGATCGCTCCCAGGTGAGCGAGGACGCCCGCACCACCGTCGAGCGGTCGGCGGACTCGGCGCGGGACGCCGGACTGGACGTGTCGGTCGGCGGCACCGTGTACGGCGTCGGCCAGATGCAACCGGGAATCACCGAAGTCCTCGGCCTGGGTGTGGCCGTGCTGGTCCTGCTCATCACCTTCGGATCGCTGCTGGCGGCCGGGATGCCGTTGCTGTCGGCGATCTTCGGCATCGCCGTCACGGTGGGCGGGCTGCTCGGGGTGGCCGCGGTCGTGCCGGTGTCCTCGACCGCCCTGACACTGGCGCTCATGCTCGGGCTGGCGGTCGGGATCGACTACGCGTTGTTCATCCTGTCGCGGCATCGGTCGCAACTGGCCGCGGGGCTCTCGCCCCGGGACTCGGTCGTGCGGGCCAATCAGACCGCGGGCAGCGCGGTCGTGTTCGCCGGAACCACGGTGATCATCGCGCTGGCGGCGCTGAGCGTCATCGGGATTCCGTTCCTGACCGTCATGGGCCTGGCCGCCTCGGGCGCGGTGCTGGTCGCCGTCGCGGTGGCGATCACGCTGCTCCCCGCGCTGGCCGGATTCGCTGGTCCTCGGCTGGCGCCGCGCACCGGGTCGCGGGCCGAGCGCCGGGCCGCGGCCACCGGCGCGGACAGCATGGGCGCGCGCTGGGCTCGTCTGGTCACCGCGCGGCCGATCCTGACGGTGGTGGCGGTGGCGGGTGCGCTGATCGTGCTGGCGATTCCCGCGGCATCCCTGCGAATGGCGCTGCCCGACAATGGATCCGCGGCCGCCGTGACCGGACAGCGACAGGCCTACGACACCATTGCCGAGAAGTTCGGTCCCGGATTCAACGGCCCGCTCGTGGTGGTCGTCGACGCTGGCGGTGATACCGGAGCGGCGGCCGCGCGGGTGGCCGAGACCGTGCGTGGGCTGCCGGATGTCGCCTTCGTGGCGCCGCCGCAGCCGACGCAGCGGACCGGGCAGTCGCTGCTCATGGTCGTTCCGGCGAGTGCGCCGGAATCCCGGCACACCGCCGACCTCGTGCACGCGATCCGCGGCCAGGCGCCCGCCGCGGTCCCCGACGCCCGGGTTGCCGTCACCGGTGACACGGCGGTCACCATCGATGTCTCGCAACGGCTTTCGGCGTCGCTGCTCCCGTTCCTCGGCGTCGTGGTCGGGTTGAGTCTCCTGCTGCTGGTCGTGGTGTTCCGCTCGATCGCGGTGCCGGTGAAGGCGGCGCTGACCTTCCTGCTGTCGGTCGTGGCCGCGCTCGGGGTGACGGTGGCGGTGTTCCAATGGGGTTGGGCGGCGGATCTTCTCGGTGTCGCCAAGACCGGTCCGGTGGTGGCGTTCCTGCCGATCATCCTGGTGGGCGTGCTGTTCGGGCTGGCCATGGACTACGAGGTGTTCCTGGTCTCCGGGATCCGCGAACAGTGGCTGCGCGAGGGCGACGCGACGGCGTCGATCGTGGAGGGCACCCGGCACAATGCCCGGGTGGTCACCGCGGCGGCCACCATCATGGTCGTGGTCTTCGCCTCGTTCGTGCCCACCGATGACGCCATGATCAAGCCGATCGCCTTCGCGCTGGCGGTGGGCGTGCTGGTGGACGCGTTCGCGGTGCGGCTGACCCTGGTCCCCGCCGTGCTGGCCCTGCTGGGCCGGGCCGCGTGGTGGCTGCCGCGCCGCCTCGACCGGATCCTGCCGGAACTGAATATCGAAGGGCCGCAGGAGGAACAGCCGGTGCGGCGTGCGGAAGAGCGCCTGCCCGAGCCGGTCTCGGTCTGACCGGGCGGAGGGTCAGGCCGGCTGCCACAACTCGATTCGATGGCCTTCGGGATCGGTGACCCAGCCGAATCGGCCCACACCCTCCATGTCCTCGGTCCCCTCGGCGACGTTCGCGCCCTGGGCCCGCAATTGCGCGAGCATGGCGTCCAGGTCGCGGACCCGGAAGTTGAGCATGGTCTGCTGGTCACGGGAGCCGAAGTAATCGGTGTCGGCCGGGAAGGTGGAGAAGACGGTCATGCCGGGTTCCTGCCGCCACAGGCCGTGCTCGTCGGCGTCGAGGCCGAGGTTCTCCCGATACCAGGCGCCTAGGGCCTCGGGGTCCTTCGCGCGCAGGAAGTAACCGCCGATGCCGAGCACTCGTTCCATGAGGCCATCTTGCCGGGCCGGGGGCAGGGGAGGCGACTGCCACTCCGGGCGATTCGGTGCATCAGTGTGCGAGCGGGGAGGCTTCGAAGGCATGGAGGAGGGGACCGGCGAGCAGGCCGACGACGACGGAGCCCGCTGCGGCGAGGTAGGCCGTGACGCGGGGGATCGGTGCGGAGTCGGGCAGGTCCGCAGGTCCCTTCAGCGCCGGGATGATCCAGCGGAGGTAATAGAAGAGGCTGGCCACCGCATTGAGGACGGCGATCACCACCAGCCAGCCCAGGCCCGCGTCGAACGCGGCGGTGAAGACGGTGAGCTTGCCGAGGAAGACGCCCGTCGGCGGCGTGCCCACCAGGCCGAGCAGACAGACCACCAGCGCGACGAGAAGTCCGGGCCGGGCGCGCAGCAACCCGGTGTAGTCGGAGAGCGTGCGCAGCTGGGGGAGTGCGCAGACGACCGCGAACGCACCGAGATTGGTGAGCGCGTACGCGGCGAGATAGAGGAGGACGCCGCCGAGGGCCAGGGTGGAGCGGTTCGCGGCGGCGACACCGACCAGCAGATAGCCGACCTGGGAGATGGTCGAATAGCCGAGCAGGCGGCGGACATCGGTTTGGAAGAAGGCCGCGAAATTGCCGAGCGTCATGGTGGCGGCCGCGATCACCGCGATCAGGATGCGCCAGTCCAGGTCCCCGGCGTCGAGGACTTCGGCGGCGAGCCGGTAGATGGCCACCACCGCACCGAGTTTCGGCACCGTGGTGACGAGGGCCGCGACCTCCGGGCGGGTGCCCTGGGTGACATCGGGAACCCAGAAGTGGGCCGGGACCGCGCCCGCCTTGAACAGCAGTCCGCCCAGCACCGCGACCGCGCCGATCCCCAGCGCGGCGCGCGGCGCGGCGGCGGCCGTCTGCGCGATCATCGGGTAGGCGGTCGCGCCGCCCGCGCCCAGGACCAGGACCGCGCCGAAGAGCATGGTGGTGCCGAACAGCGCGCCGAACAGGTAGAACTTCAGGGCCGCCTCGGTCCCCAGCGCGTCCTTGCCGAAGCCGGTGAGCGCGTACAGCGGAATGCTGGCCAGCAGGTATGCGCTGACGAGAATCAGCAGGTCGGTGGCTCCGGCGAGCAGGATTGTGCCGACCCCGGTCAGGGTGAGCAGCACGATGAACTCGGATTCCCTTGCGGCGGCGCGAGTTCCGGGTAGCGACAGGGCGAGCAGGATCAGCAGGGAGGCCGCGACGGTCACGCGGATGGCATCGGTGCCGACGTCGATGCTGTAGCTGCCGTCGAAGATGATCTTCGCCGGGTCGTTCCAGACCTTCACCGTCAGGACGATCGCGGTCACCGCGCCCGCCACGGCCAGCAGGCGCACCGGCCATTGCCTGTCCCGGGGCAGGAAGGAACCCAGGACCAGTCCCAGGACCGCGGAAAGCGCCAGCGCCGCTTCGGGAATCAGGGTGAGCAGGTCCTGGACCATCATGTCCTCGGACATCGGTCCGATCCCGCCCATGTCAGCGCACCACCAGGACACCGAGGGTGCGGGCGGCGGGTTCCACCACATCCAGCAGCACGCGCGGCGTGATGCCGATCGCCACCGACAGCACCATCAGGGGAATGGCCGAGATCGCCTCGGGCGCGGTGAAATCGGTGAAGCTCGCCTCCGTGCGCGGGACGCCGAGGAACAGGCGCTGATAGGCGCGCAACAGCAGCGCCGCCGTGATCAGGATGCCCGGGAACGCCAGCGCCGTGAACACCGGTGCGGGAGCGAAGGATCCGACGAAGATCTGGAACTCGGCGATGAATCCGGAGAAGCCCGGCAGGCCCAGCGAAGCGAAGAACGCGGCCGCGGTGACGGCGGCGAACACCGGCGCCTGCCCGGCGAGTCCACCGAACGCGTCGAGGTCGTAGGTGTGTCGGCGTTCGTAGAGGACTCCGGCGAGCAGGAACAGCGCGCCGGTGATCAGGCCGTGGCTGACCATCTGCGTGACCGCCCCGGTGATCGCGAGGGTGCGCGCGTGCTCGGAATTGCCCGCCACCAGACCCGCCGCGCCGACGGCCAGCACCACGTACCCCATGTGATTGACCGAGGTGTAGGCGATCATGCGTTTGACATTGCGCTGCGCCATCGCGACGAGCGCCCCGTAGAGCACGCTGATCACGCCGATGACCACCAGGACCAGGGCATAGCGCCGCCACGCCTCGGGCAGCAGCGGCATGGCGATCCGCAGGAAACCGTAGGTGCCCAGCTTGAGCAGGACGCCCGCCAGGATGGCCGAGCCCTCGGAAGGAGCCTCGGTGTGCGCGAGCGGCAGCCAGGTGTGGAACGGGAACGTGGGCGTCTTGATCGCCAGGCCCACGACGATGGCGGCCAGCGCCACCGCCCCGCGAGCCGTATTGCCCGCCAGCGGATTCGCCGCGGTCAACTCGACCATGTCGAAGGTGTGCGGGTCCGCGGCCAGGTACAGCACGATGAAACCCAGCAGCAGGGCCAGTGAACCGATGAAGGTGTAGAGGAAGAACTGCAACGCGGCCTGCCGGGCCCGCTCGTGACCCCAGCCATTGATCACGAAGTACATGCCGACGATCGTCAGATCGAAGAACACGAAGAACAGCACCAGGTCCAGCGACACGAACACGCCCAGGCACACCGACTCCAGGAACAGGAACAGGGCCGCGAACCAGCGCAGTCGATCCCGGCGACGCCAGGCGTAGCTCGCGCAGGCCAGGAACAACACGGTGGTGAGCGAGACCAGCGGGAGGCTGAGGCCGTCGACGCCGATGTGGTAGCCGGAGCGCAGCGTGGGGATCCAGGTGTGGTGCGCCTCGTCGGCGAATTCGCCCGCGGTGGGCGGGTTCCGGGTGAACCCGATCCACAGCGCCACCGTCAGCGCGACCTCGATGACGCCGACACCCACCCACGCGGCGTGGACGACGCCGTCACTCAGCCGGGGCACGGCGAGCAGGGTCGCGCCCGCCAGCAGCGGCAGGAACACCAGAACGCTGAGCACGTTCACCTCGTCTCTCGTCGGGGCGGGGTCACCGCAGCACCATCAGCACGACCGCCAGCACCATGAGGGCGACCACCGCCTGCGCGTAGTACTGGTGCACCAGACCGGTTTCCGGGCGGCGCGCCCAGCGGCCCAGGTCGCGGGAGGCGGTGGCGATGCCGGACACCGTGGCCTCGATCGCGCCCTCGACGCGGCGGTCGACGGTGCGGGCGGCGGCCAGGCCGGAGGTCGCGGCGAGCTGGATGCCGCGGGCGAGGACGCGGTCGTCGAAGGCGGCGAGGAGCTTCGCGAGCGCGAGAGTCGGTGTGGCCACCAGTTTCCGGGCGGCGGCTTCCAGACCGAGCCAGTTCGCCGGCGCGGCGGGGGCGGGCAGGTCGCCGCGGCGGCGGATCAGCGTGGCGACGACGGCCACCGTCAGGATCGCGACCGCGCCGGACAGGACGAGTTCGGACCACGTGGTGGCCGGGGCCGCGCCGGTGTGCACGATGCGGGCGAACCGGTCGTGCACGCGGGGCGCGACGGCGACGCCGCCCGCGATCACGGCGATCGCCAGCGCCGCCAGCGGCAGCCACTCGGCCGGATTCACCGTGCGGGTACCGGGTTCCTCGGTGTCCCAAGCCTTCTCGCTGTCGGGGGTTTTCGGCAGCCACACCAGGGTGAGGGCTCGGGCGGCGTAGACCGCCCCCAGGATGGTGGCGGCGAACCCCGCCACAGAGAGCGGAGTCGAGATCTCGCGGCACACCGCGAGCACGGCGTCCTTCGTCGGCCACAGGGCGAACGGCGGCACGCCGGCCAGACCGAGTGCGCCGATCGTGAAGGGCACGCCCACAAGGGGATACGCGCGGGCCGCGCCACGCAGCCCGGCGAGCTGCTTGGTGCCCAGGGCCGTCAGCCATGCGCCCGCCGCCAGGAACAGCAGGCTCTTCACTGCCGCGTGCGCGACCAGATGACCACTGCCCGCGGCGATTCCGCCACCGTCGGCCGTCACGTCGGCGGCCCCGCGCGCGACCATCGCTCCCGACCCGGCGGCCAGCACCATCAAGCCGACCTGGGCGCAGGTGGAGGCGGCGAGCAACTGCTTGAGATCCCGCTGGCACACCGCGACCGCGCCGAGGGCCACCGCCGTCAGCGCACCCACCCACGCGGTCACCGGACCGGCCCAGCCGGTCGAGGCCAGCAGCGGTTCCAGGCGAATCAGCAGGTACGCGCCCGCCGCGACCATGGTCGCCGAATGCAGCAGGGCCGACACCGGACTCGGGCCCGCCATGGCCCGCGACAACCAGAAGCTGAACGGCAGTTGCGCCGATTTGCCCAGCGCCGCCAGCACGATGCCCGCCGCCGCGGCGTCACGCCAGCCGTGTGGCAGGGCGGGCAGGGCGTCCAGCGCGAGCGCCGCGGAACCGCCCGCGAGGGTCGCGCCGGCGGCCAGGTACATGCCGAGATCGCCGGTGCGGGTGGTCAGGAACGCCACCAGACCCGAGGCCGCGCGCTGTTCGTCGCGCCAATGGAAACCGATGAGGGCGTAGGAGGCCGCGCCCATGAGCTCCCAGGCGAACAGCAGGGTGAGCAGGGTCTGCGCGGTCACCGTGGCGAGCATGGCGGCGGCGAACATCAGCATCAGGCCGTGGAATCGAGCCCGGGGTTCGTGCGGGGCAAGATCACCCGCGGCGAAGAGCAGGACGCAGAGCACGACCGCGGCCACGGTGACGATCAGGACCGCCGACAGCCCGTCCACGCCCAGGCGGATCGGTGCGCCCGTCAGGAACGGGGCCGAGACCTCCTCGCGGTGAACGGCATTCGTGATGGCCAGGCCCAGTGTCGCTACGGCGACCGTCACCGCCGCCGCGGGGGCGATCCGGTCCGCGCGGCGGCCGCACAGCAGCAGCGAGACTCCGCTCAGCACTGGAACCGCGATCAGTCCCCACAGCACGGGCTCAGCCCTTCAGATCAGCGGCCGAGTCGACCATGTCGACATCGCGGGCCCGGAAGATGGCCGTGGTCACCGCGAAACCCGCCGCCATCTCCACCGCCATGGCGGTGACCGCGACCAGCACCAGGACCTGGGCGTCGGCGGTGGGCCAGGCGAAGTACCAGAACGCGGCCGCGGCCACGATGACCGCGTTGATCATGAGTTCCAGGCCCATCATGATCATGACGATGGACTGCTGGGACAGCACTCCGAACAGTCCGACACTGAACAGAGCGGCCGCCAGGACCAGGAATTCGGGCAGATTCACCGGCCGACACCTCCGTCGACGGGATCGTCGGGGACCCGGCGGTCGAGCCGATCGCCGAACCGGTCGTAGCGGCCGCGATGGGTGGCCAGCACCACGGTGGCCACGATCGTGGTGAACAGCACCAGACCGACGATGATCATCACCAGCATCTCGGAACCCATGATCGCCTCGCCCAGCGACGCGGTCGGGTCCGGCGGGAGTGGGCGGTCGCGGGTCGGCCAGTCGACCAGCAGTGCCACCGCGGTCAATGCGGCGAAGACGGTGGCCGAGATGGCCAGCGCGCCTGTGCGGTTGTGCACCATGGTCATGGGCATCAGACCCGCCGGGTTCATCATGTACATGATCATGAAGACCACCATGATCAGCATTTCCATGATCATCATCAGGATGATCAGGACGCCCAGGTAGGCCAGATCCACCAGCAGCACCGTGCCCGCCACGAACACGAACGACAACAGCAGCGCGAAGGTCGCGCGCGCCATGGAATCCACCCGGAACACCGCGATCCCCGAAGCCACCGCGCCCGCCGCGCACAGCCAGAAGATCACCTGGGACCACACGTCGCGCCCTCCCGTCTCACAAGGCCAGGACCGAAACGACCAGGGCCTGCAGCAGAATCAGCGGCAGCAGCACGATCCACGCGACCTCCATGTAGCGCGACATCCGCATCGCGGGGAACCGGCGTCCCACCCACAGCAGCACCGCCAGCACGGCCACCGTCTTCACCAGCGACCACAACCAGCCCGGCAGCCACGGCCCCGCGCCGCCACCCAGGAACAACGGCACCGCCATGGCCGACCCGGCGACGAAAAGCGCCCGGCGGGACAGGGTCACGAGCAGCCGATCCGGACCCGACAACTCGGCCACCGCGCCACCGGCGATATCCCGGCCCAGCGCGCCGGCGAACGGCGGACTGAACGACATCGCGGGCACCGACAGCAGATAGACCAGGAACGCCACCGGCATGGTCACCACGAACCACTGATCCTGTTGCGCGGCAACGATATCGGCGACGCTCAGCGACCCGGCCCCGACCGCCGCGCAGATCAGCGCGAACATGTGCGGCAACTCGTAAGCCAGCCCCTGCGCGACGAACCGATACCCGCCGACCAGTGAGAACGCCGAATTCGCACCCCACCCGGCCAGCCACACCGCCGCCCACGACCCGATCTCGAGCGTATTGAACCACGCCAGGCTCACCGTGGAATCCAGCACCACACGATCGCCGATCGGGACCAGCGCCGCAGCGCCGATGGCAGCCACGAGCAAGACGAAACCAGCGGCGCGCCCCAGCAATACATCCGACCCGACGATCCGCCTCCGCTGCTGGACCAGGCGCAATGCCACCGACCGCAGCGGTGCGACGGCCGCGACCGCAGCGTCCGCGCCGGAGACTCTCGCCCGAGCCAACGCCTCCGCGGTCTCCACACCCCATACGAGCACCAGCACCAGCACCGGCAGAACCGCGGCCATCCACCACGGCGCGAGCTCAACCATGCGCGACCCCCGCCCCGGCCGCGTCCCACACGGCCACATCGACATCCACCCCGAGCCCCGCCACGATCAACCGCGCTTCCCCCAACTCCGCCCCGGTCAGCAGACGCGGGAGGTGTTCCACGATCCACCGATTGCGCGCCCGTTCAACCGTGACGAATTCCTTTGCCTCCGAAGAGAAATCGGCGACCCGCCCACCCCCGGCCGCCTCGGCCACCCAGGCCAGCAGCCGATCATGGGTATCACCCACCAACCCCGGCGGAACCCCCTCGCCCCCATCGACCTGCCCGACATCCCGCAACGACCATCGCAGCACCCGAGATCGGGCAACCCGCCGCGCCCACCGATCCAGCCCCGCATCGACCGCGAACAGATTGCTGTCCAACGACTCCGGCGACTGATCCATCGCCCCGTGCCCGTGCTGGTGCGCGCCCGGACTCCCCAAACCCGCCAGCACGTCATCCCGGAACCGCCGCCCCGCGGCCGCGGCGTCCTCCCACCCGGCCACCTCCAGCAACGTCGCCACCACATCCAACGCCCGCGCGGCCCGCCACCCCCGCAACTCCCGTTCCCCCACCGCCTCCCCACCCTCGGCGCGCAACCACGGACGGAGCCAATACGGCTCACCCCCGTGCCCCGCCCCCACCACCGAAACCGTCACCCCCGAAACCACATCCCCCTGCAGCCGCGCCCCCACCACCAACCCACCCGGCCAATCCACCAATACCGGCCCCAGCGAAACCGTCAACACATCCAGCGCGAGACCGTCCCGATCGGCCTCCCGATCCGCCATCGCCAACCCACCCGGCAGTGGCATCCCACCCCCATGTCCGCCATGTGACTCGTGTCCACTGTGGTCCGCATGCCCGCCGTGGTCCATATCGCCACCGTGCGCGCCATGGTCGTCGGCCCCACCCATGGCCATCGAATGCCTGGCGTGCGCGTCGGGCATGTCATGTGCGGAGTGCTGTTGGTGGGAGGCGTGCTCGTCGTGCTCCGCATGCGCACTGTGGTCGGCCATATCCCCGGGCGGCTCGTGGCCATGGTGTTCGCCGTGCTCACCCGGTGATGCCGCGCGGAGCGAGCGTAGGTCTGTCGCCGCTGTGGTGAGAGCGGCTGCGGCCGAGGCCGGGTCGGTGATGTCGATGCGTAGTCGAGGCAGCGGCATGGCCTCGTGGATTCGCGCCACCGCAGCCTCGAACTCACCCCCGCCACTTCCGGAGACGACCAGAAGATCTGCGGCAGCCGGGCTTTCGGCCTGCCGCCACCCGTTCTCGCGCAGCGCCCGCTCGATCGCGAGCCGAGTCTCCGTGCCCCCGGGCGCGACCGCCACCAGCGGAACCACCGCGATCCGCCGCCGAAGCCACCCGTTCACGTCCATCGCAGCGCCCCCTCCCGCCACGCGTACAGCACCGCGACCATCAGCACCGCCAGGAACCCGAACATCTCCACCACGGCGGAGGCCCCGATCTCGCCCACGACCACGGCCCACGGATACATGAACGCCATTTCCATGTCGAACGCCAGGAAGACCATCGTGATCGTGTACCAGCGCACATGAAATCGCGACACCGCGTGTTCGACAGCCGCGGCCCCCGACAGATAGGGCATCTGTTCGACAGCCTCCGGGGCAACCCGCACCGCCCGAGCGCCCGCGAACAAGACCCCGGCCGACACCGCCACCACACCGATCAGAACAGCCAGATTCGCCACCACGCGCCCGACCACCTTCCGTGCCCGTCGCGAAGCAGACTACTAGCCGACTACGTAGTTATCCGGCATTGACGAGGGTGGATCGCGGCCGGGTCGCCAGGGTGGCCGGCTCACCGGATGGGCAGGGCGGCGAGGATTTCCTCGGTCGTGGCGGTGACTCCGAGGCGGGGGAAGATCTTCTCCACCGAGTGGGCGTGGGAGGCGGGGTCGCGGTCGGAGGTGGCGTCGGTGGCGATCACGACGTTGTAGGCGTGCTCGTGGGCGGCGCGGGCGGTGGATTCGACGCCGATGCTGGTGGCGATGCCGCCCAGGACGATGGTGGTGATGCCGCGGCGGCGCAGTTGGAGGTCGAGGTCGGTGCCGTGGAAGGCGCCCCACTGGTGCTTGGTGATTCGGATGTCGGGTCCAGGAGAGTGTCCGTCACAGCGGGATCCTTCGGTGGGAGTGGGGGATGGGTTCAGTCCTCGACGAGGCGGGCCAGCAGGGGGATCGCGGCGATCAGCGAATCCTGTTCGGCGGGGGAGAGTTTGGTGGTGATGGCGGTCGCCAGCCAGTCCTCCTTGGCGTGGTGGGCCAGGCGCAGCAGGCGTTCACCCTCGGCCGACAGGGACAGCAGGATCTGTCGTTGATCGGTGGGGTGCGGGGCGCGGGTGACCAGGCCGCGGTCTTCGAGGGCGGCCAGGGTGGTGCGCATGGACTGCGGGCGCACCCGCTCGGCGCGGGCCAGGTCGGCGACCGAGAGGGGGCCCTCGTGGCCCAGGCGGCTCAGCGCCACGGCCTGGGAGGGTGTCATCTCGAAACCGGCTCGCGCCGAGCGGAGTTGGCGCAGCAGCCGACTGGCCACGACGCGGAGTTCGCCCGCGGCGGCCGCGACGTCGGCCGATGGACCGGCCTCTGCGTTCGAGCTCACCCTCCCAGGGTGGCGCAAGGCAGGAAGACTGGCAAGTTTACCTGTCGAGTTTACTGCGGGTGATCGAGTCGGACAGACGGGTGCGGAGGAACGCGGTGATGTCGGTGCGAGCCGCCTTGGCTTGCGGCACCAGGCCGGGCAAGGCGATGAAGGCATGCGGCGCGCCCGGGTATTCGGACAGCTGGACGGGGATGCCGAAGTCGTGGAGGCGTTCGGCGTAGCGGCGGCCCTGGTCGGCCAGCGGGTCGAGGGTCGGGATCACGACCAGGGCGGGCGGCTGGCCGGTGAGGTCGGCGTACAGCGGCGAGAGCGGGTGCGGGTCCTCGCCCGGCGGGACGGCCAAGCGCCGGAACAGTTTCAGTCGCGGCAGATTCAAGGTCGGGGTCTCGGCGTAGCGGGTCATCGTCGGGTAGTCGAACATGGTGTCGGTCAGGTCGAAGGCCGGGTTGATCAGCACCTGCGCCAGCAGGGGCAGGCCGCTCGCGGCGGCGCGGATCGCCGTCAGGGCGCTGATCAAGGCGCCGCCGCTCTCGCCCGCGAGTATGACGCGCGCCGGGTCGATGCCCCATTCGCCGGGGTGATCCAGGATGTGCCGCAACACATCCCAGTCGTCGTCGACGGCGGCGGTCAGCGGGGTGTCCGGCGCGATCAGGCGATGCTCGACGGAGACGATCACGGCGGGCAGCTCGGCGGCGAGATGGCTGTTGCCCCAATCGCATTGGGCCGCGGTTCCCGCGAAGCCGCCGCCGTGGACATGGAGGACGAGCGGCAGGGCGTTGGCGTGCTCTCCGACCGGACGGTAGACCCGGATCGGGACCACGCGATCGGGGAACGTCACCTGCTGCCATTCGATGCTGACGCCGCGCGCCGGTAGCCCGGTGACCACGCGCATGAACTTCGATCCCGCCAGCCGATTCGCCCCCGCCACGTGGGCGGTCAGCTCCTCGGGCGTGAGGGACTCCCAGTCCGGGTCCTTGCGCAATGAGTGCAGGATGCGGATTCCGCGCGGTGGCTGGTCGTATTTGCCGGGCCGGGTCTGGTTTTCACCGTCGTGTCTGGACATGGATCCCAGCATCGGCGGGCGTCGCCGGGGTGTATTGAAGAAATGTTCCCGGCGCGACTCAGCGCGCGCCCGCCCGCCCACGCGACCGGGTCGACCGCCAGCCACGGCGCGTCCGCGAGGGCCGTCGGCGTCAGTCCCGCGAAGGTCATCGTCTCCCGGCTGAAATGCGATTGATCGGCGTACCCGCTCTCCGCCGATACCCGCGCGGCGCTGCTCCCCGCGGCTAGTCGGTGGGTGGCGTCGTCGAATCGGACCAGCTGCGCGGCCCGCTTGGGCGTCAGGCCGATCTGGGTTCGGAAGCGCGACCACAATCGCTTCCGGCTCCACCCGATCTCGTCGGCCAGCGCTTCGACGCGAATCTGACCGCCGCTGAGGATGATTCGCCGCCAGGCGTAGCGCACCTCAGGGTCGACCGCCGGTCCGCTCCGGTGCCGCGTGGTCAGGGCGTCGTCCAGGATCGCGAATCTCTCGTCCCAGGAACGGCTCTCGTGCATGCGCTCGCGCAGCAGTTCGACCTCATGCCCCCACAGCTCGTCGAGCCCGATCACGCCACCGGATACCTCCGGCGAGCCGCCCAGCGTCGCGTACGCCACCACCGGCGACAGCCGCACCTGCAGCAGATCCACGGTCTGCGCCTGCCCGTACACCCCGATCGGGCACAGGCCCACCACACCGCTGCCCGCGACCCGGCTCCCGCCGGCATCCTCGACCATCGCCATGTCCCCGAGATCGATGAACATCGTCACCGCCGGGAACGGCACCACCGGCAGATGGTCCGGGCCCGCCGCGCGCCCCTGGAACCCGGCCATGCTGACCCCGGGGCAGCGGCCCGGCAGTGTCGGCACGGTGACATCCACCAAGGTCCCGGCGACAACGACCGAATCGGCAGCCATGGCCCCATGGTACGAGCCGCCCGCGCCGAGGCCGGAAACGCGATGGCCGATTCCCGCCGGTCATCGCCGATCGGCTGCGACAGAGTAGGGAGCGGAAACGAACGAGACGACACAGGAGGAAGCGATGAGCGTGTACACGACAATGGCCAGCCCGGTCGGCGAGCTGCTGCTCGCGGGCGAGCGGCGCGGGACCGGGGTGGAGCTGACCGCGGTATCGATGGCGGGCAGCAAAAGCCTTCTGGTGGAAGGCGACTGGGAGGCCGACCCGGATGCCTTCGCCGACGTCGTCGACCAGCTGACGGCCTACTTCGCCGGGGAGCGGGACAGTTTCGACCTCCGGATGGGCGGCCGCGGCACCGATTTCCAGCGCCGGGTGTGGCAGGTCCTCGACCAGATCCCGTACGGCGTCACCGTCACCTACGGGGAGATCGCGAACCGGATCGGGGCGTCCCGGGCGGCGGTGCGCGCGGTGGGCTCGGCCATCGGGGCGAACCCGCTGCTCATCGTGCGGCCCTGCCACCGCGTGATCGGGGCCGACGGGTCGCTGACCGGCTACGCCGGCGGCATCGAACGCAAGCAGCTGCTGCTGGAGCTCGAGCGGGCCGCGTGATGACCGCCGTCCTCCGCGGTATCGCGTCCGGGGTCGCCGACCAGGACTGGGCGGCCCTGGCCGGTGAGCTCGACGCGTACGGGCACGCGCTCACCGGGCCACTGCTCACCGGAGACGAATGCCGCACGCTCGCGGCGCTGTACGACGTGGACGACCACTTCCGGTCGACGGTCGACATGGCCCGGCACCGGTTCGGCTCCGGCGAGTACCGCTACTTCACCCACGACCTGCCCGAGCCCGTGGCGGAACTGCGGGCCGCCCTCTATCCGATGCTGCTGCCCATCGCCCGGGACTGGGCCGCCCGGCTGGGACGGCCCGGCACCTGGCCGGACCGGCTCGAGGACTGGATCGCCCAGTGCCACCGGGCCGGGCAGACGAAGGGTTCGCAGATCCTGCTGCGCTACGGATCCGGCGACTGGAACGCCCTGCACCGGGACCTGTTCGGGGACATGGTGTTTCCGCTCCAGGTCGTGATCGGGCTGGATGTCCCGGGTGTGGACTACACCGGCGGGGAGTTCCTCATGGTCGAGCAGCGGCCCCGCGCCCAATCCCGTGGCGCGGCAATGGCCTTGCCGCAGGGGCACGGTCTGGTCTTCACCACCCGCGACCGTCCGGTCCGCGGCTCCAGAGGCTGGTCGACCGCGCCCACGCGTCACGGCGTGAGCCTGGTGCGATCCGGGCGGCGGAGAACCCTCGGCCTCGTCTTCCACGACGCCTGACCATGGGCGACACGGAGTACGTCCTGCTCGGCGCGGACGGCCGCCCCTACCGCAGCCGCACGCCCGGCGCTCTGGGCGGCCACCGCCGCCTGAAGATCTACGGCCGCCTCGACTGCCCGGCTGCCCTGCGCGCCCTGGCCCGCGGCGGCTACGTCTCGCATCGCGTGTTCTTCGCCGACGAGCCGACCGCGATCGCGGCCGGTTACCGCCCGTGCGCGGTGTGCTCCCGGCCTGCCTACCGGGAATGGCGCGCCGGCCGGGCCGGGTGAGCCCGTCCACCTCGACCAACAATCAAGACCGGTCGGTACCTATACGCTGGACCCCATGCCTGCCACCGTCGTCCGACAGGGAATCATGGACGAACCGCTGTGGTATCGGCCGGACCGTTAGTCGCTCGGTGACGTGGAAACCTATTCTGGGGACGTGAGTGTGGAAACCATCGGTGAACCGGGACCCTTGCCGCGTGGCCGGCACGGGCTGACCCGCGAGCAGGTGGAGGCCTCGCAATACCGGCGCTTGTGCACCGCCGTCCTGGAAGCGGTGGGCGAGCTCGGCTTCGCGGCCACCACCGTCGCCGATATCGTGACCCGCGCCCAGGTGGCGCGCCGCACCTTCTACTCCGTCTTCGGCGGCAAGGACGAATGTTTCGCCGCCGCCTACGATCTCGCGGTCGGGGCCGCGCTGGAACAGCTGAAGGAAACCGTCACCGGGCTCGAAGGCGTCACCTTCGCGGACCGGGTGCGGATCTCCTTCGAGATCTATCTCGGCTTCCTCGCCGTCCAGCCCGGCGCGGCCCGCGCGCTGTATGTCGAAACCCTCGCGGCCGGACCGGGACTGGTGGCCCACCGGCTGCGCGTGCACGAGCGGTTCGCCGACTACATCATGGCGGTGGCGCAGGTCGGGGTACGCGACGGCGATCTGGTGGCGGAACCGGATCGGGAGATGGTGGACATGCTGCTCGGCGGGATCGACGACCGGGTGCGCGCCTGCCTGCACACCAAGGGCGCGCAGGCGCTGCCGGAACTGGTGCCGCTGTTCACCCGCACCGCGGTCACCATCGCGAGCACCCCGGCGCCCTGACGGCTGTTCCCCGCCACAATCCTCGGGCAGCCCGGACGGCACACGCTGTCACCTGGCACAACGCCGGTGACACGGGCGGTGGCCCGCTCTTACGGTCGCAAGGGAATTCGACGCGTTCGGTCGGGTTCGAACCGTAGGGGAGAGTTCATGAGACCGACCATCCGTACCCGCGGGAGCGCCGTGTTCGCCACGGTCACCGCGTTCGCCGTGGCCTTCGCCACCGGTGTGGCCAGCTCCGAACCCGAGGCCGTGCCCGATGCGGGCAGCTCCTCGGGCTCGGCGGTGGTCAGCACCGCCACCGACACCGTGGGCGTGGGTCCGGAGATGTCGGCCTATCTGGCCGCTTTCGCGTACGGCCTGACCCACCCCGACGCCGCGCCGCCCGGCGCCAACGACTGGAACTGCAAGCCGAGCGTCGAACATCCGCGGCCGGTGGTGCTGGTGCACGGCACCTGGCTCAATACCTACGACAGCTTCGCGTTCCTGTCGCCGCGGGTCGCGCGGGCCGGATTCTGTGTCTTCGCCTTCAATTTCGGCCGGGAGACGCCCCTCGGGGGCGGCGGCATCGGGCCGATCCTGCCGGGCCGCTTCGGCGTCGGGCCGATGGGGGATTCGGCGAAGCAGCTCGCGGGGTTCGTGGATCGCGTCCTGGCCGCCACCGGCGCGCCCGCGGTGGACGTGATCGCGCATTCGCAGGGCGGGCCGGTCACCAGCCAGTACCTGAAATTCGAAGGCGGCCAAGGCAAGGTGCGCAAGGTCGTCAGCTTCGGCGCAACCAGCCACGGCACCTCGCTGCTCGGTATCGCCACGCTGGGCCGGGTGATCACCAACCTCGGGGTGAACATTCTCGGCTTCTATCAGCCGCTGATCGGCCAGGCCAATACCGAGCAGGTCGTCGGCTCGCCGTTCTACGCCAGGCTCAATGCCGACGGCGACACCGTGCCCGGGGTCGAGTACACCGCCGTCGGCACCCGCCACGACGAGATCTCCAACCCCTACGAGTGGACCTTCCTCACCCCGGGCCCCGAGGTGAGCGTGGAAAACATCACGCTGCAACAGGATTGCCCCGAGGACGTCTCCGACCACCTGACCGTCATGTACTCGCCGCGGGCGGCGTCGATCGCCCTGCGCGCCCTCGACCCGGCCGCGCACCCGGCCCTGGTCTGCACCTTCAACCCCTGGATGATCGGCGGCAGCGGCCACATCTAGCCGCTGCGGTACGGAAAGGACGACGATGACGATCGGCGATGCGGTCGAAACGAGCAGTGTCACAACAGAACCGGAGGCGATCGGCGGACGACCGCTGCTGCCGGGGGAGGATCCGTTCTATCGATCGCCGATCGACCCGGCGTCCGTCGCGCCGGGCACCATCCTGCGGTCGCGGCCGGTACGGCTGGCCCTGTTCGGACGCATTCCGCAGCGCGTCCGAGCCTGGCAACTGCTCTACCGCAGCACCGATCTCGACGGCGCGCCCGAGGCGACGGTCACCACCGTCCTGCTGCCCTGGGACGCCGATCCGGCTGTGGACCGGCCCCTGGTTTCGTTCCAATGCGCCATCGACGCGGTCGCCCCGAAATGCTTCCCCTCCTACGCTTTACGGCACCGCGCCCGCGCGCTCGGCGCCATCCCGCAGGTGGAGTTCCCGCTCATCGCCGCGGCCCTGGCCCGCGGGTGGGCGGTGTCGGTGCCCGACCACGAGGGCCTGAACGGCCACTTCGGCGCGGCCCGCGAACCCGGCCACCGCGCCCTCGACGGCCTGCGCGCGGCCCTGCGCTTCGAGCCGCTGGGCCTGGGGCCGCGGACCCGAATCGGGTTGTGGGGCTACTCCGGTGGCGGACTGGCCACCGTGTGGGCCGCGGAGCTGGCGGCGAGCTACGCGCCCGAACTCGACATCGTCGGCGCGGTCGCGGGATCACCGGTGGGCGATCCGGCCGAGGCGTTCGTCCGGCTGAACGGCTCACCCTTCGCCGGGTTCGCCATGGTGTTCACCTCCGGCCTGCGTCGCGCCTACCCGGAACTCGACGGCTGCGTGCGCGGCCTGGTGTCGCAGGAGTACCTGAGTCTGCTCGACGACGCCGAATCCATCGCCACCTTCCCGCTGCTGGCCCGCTACGCCGGGCGAAACGCCAACCGGCACATCCGCGGCGGGCTCGGCGCGCTGCTGACCCGCCCCGAGATGCGGGCCGTCCTCGACGACATCCGCCCCGGCGCCCAGGCTCCGGCCATGCCGCTGCTGGTCGTGCAGGGCGTCAACGACGAGGTGATCGCGGTCGCCGACGTCGACGCCCACGTGCGGCGCTACCACGAGCGCGGCGCCCACGTGCGCTACCTGCGCGACCGGCTCAGCACCCATCTGCCGTTGCAGTTCATCTCCATTCCGGTGATGGTGGAATGGCTGGCCGACCGCCTCGCCGATCGCCCGCTACCGCCGTCCGAGGTGCGCACGGTGTGGTCGGTCGCCGCCTCCCGCCGCGCCGCGCGCGAGCACGGTCATTTGGCGGCGCTGGTCGCGACCATGGTCTCGGGCCGCCCGATCCGCACCCGATCGGACTTCCGATAACTGCGCGCCACCAGCGCCGACCGCAGATACCACAGCCCCGACGGCTGCGCCGGATCGAATCCGGTCAGCTGCCCGATCCGCTTGAGCCGATTGTCGACGGTATTGGTGTGCACGCCCAGCAAACGCGCCGTATGCCGTCGACTCAGGTCGTTGCCGATATGGCGGCGCAAGGTTTCCAGCAGTTCCGGATGCGCGTCCAGCGGGTCGAGCAGGGTGCCGAGGTATTCGCGAGCCGGGCCGGGGCGGGTCAGCTGGTATTCCATGGCCAGGTCGTCGAAGCGGTGGAGACCGGGCACGCATTCCAGGCGGTGCACCATGTCGAGCAGTTCGTGCGCCTGCTCGGCGGCCTCGGGGATGCGTGGCGTCTCGGCGTGGATCACCGTGGCGGTCACCGGAACCTGTGCGGCCGTGGACAATCCGGAGATCAGGTCGGCCAGTTCGTCGCCGGTCGCGGCGGAGGCGGGGAGCAGCACAGTGCCGCCGTCGGCGCTGAGCAGCGACAGCGCCCGGCCGTCGCCGCGGCGGGCCAGCTCGGACTGGATGCGCCGCAGCTTGCGCCGCGCTACCACCTCGCCGTCCACGCGGGTGTCGGATTCCCCCGGATGCGGCGGAATGCTCAGGGCCAGCACGTGATACGACTCGTCGATCTCGATGCCGCCCGCGCGCGCCATGGTGGAGGCGGGATGTCCGGCCAGCAGCGCGGAGGCCACGGTGTGCACCGCCGTGTGGTGTTCGGCCACCACCGCGCGGTGCTCGCGCACATAGGCCACCGCGAAGGTCGAATCCACCATGGCCAGCACCTCGAACAGCCGGCGCGCGGTCACCGCGAGCCGGGCGTAGTCCTCGGGGCCGGTGGCGTCGACGATGAGATCGAAGCCCAGGGCGAAGCCGTCGTGCACCGCCCGGTGGATGGTGCCGATCGGAATGCCCTCGCGCGCCCAGTCCGCGCCCGCGCGTTGCAGCCGTTCGATCTTGGCGCTCACGTCCCGGCCCTCGAGGACGCCGGCGGCCAGTTCCAGGCAGGTGCGGGTGACGGTGGTGACCTCACCGCGCAGCGCGTCCCCGGGCAGGGTGCCGCAGCGGGCCACGTGTTCGGCGAAATGCGCGACGAGGGTGGCCGAGAGACCGCGCGCGTCACGCAAGGGTCCGGAAATCGGTGCCGCCGTGAGGGGTTGCGTTGCCTTGATCATGCGCGTTGCCTCCACAGCAGTCTGGGAACGCTGGCGTTCCTACTGGACCGTAACTGTAGCCGGGGTCACGTTTCGCGGCAATATGCGTGACCGGTCCTCACAACGGCGAATACCGCACTGCGCGTTGGGGCGACAGTGCGGTCATCGCGGCGGCGGTGTGGCCGTAGGTGTCTCGCCGCTACCGGATCAGCTGGTCAGGCCCGCGAAGAAGGCTCGGATGTCCCCCGCGAGCAGGTCGGGCACCTCGAGTGCGGGGAAGTGGCCGCCGGAGTAGAACTCCGACCAGTGCACGACATGGTGGGCCTGCTCCGCGAAGCGCCGAATCGCGTAGTCGCCGTTGGCGAACACCGCGACGCCGGTCGGCACCGTGCCCCTCGGCTTGGGCATGAACATGGTGTGGTCGTGGAAGCGCTCGAAGTAGTAGTCGGCGACGCTGCGCGCGGTGTCGGTGAGCCAGTAGACGGCCACGGTGGTCAGGATCCGGTCGCGGTCGATGGCCTGCTCGGGCAGCTCGTGACGTTCGTCGGTCCACTCCTGGTACTTCTCCACGATCCAGCCCAGCTGTCCCACGGGCGAATCCGCCAGCAGCTGCGCCAGCGTGTGCGGGCGGGAACCGGCCAGGTTCATGTACGCCGAGCCGTCGTCCTGGAACCGCTTCATGCCCGCGAGTCGTTTCCGGTCGGCCTCGCCGAGCGCGGCCATATCCGCCGGATCGCCGGTCGGGAAGGTGACCAGGGCGTTCACGTGCACACCGATCACGTGGTCGGCGTGCTCGCGGGCCAGACGCGGGGCCACGAACGCGCCGTGATCGCCGCCCTGCACGCCGTACCGGTCGTAGCCGAGACGCGCCATCAGCTCGGCCAGGGCGGCGGCGACTTTACCGTCGTGCCAACCGGTTTCGGTGAGCGGGCCGGAGAAGCCGTGACCGGGCAGGGTCGGGATGACCAGGTGGAAGGCCGGGGCGTCGGGGTCGCCGTGGGCGGCCGGATCGGTCAGCGGGCCGATCAGGTCCAGGAAGTCGGCGGGGGTGCCGGGCCAGCCGTGGATCAGCAGCAGCGGGGTCGCGTCCGGGCGGGCCGAGCGGATGTGCAGGAAGTGCAGGCGCTGGCCGTCGATCGTGGTGGTGAATTGCGGGTGCGCGTTGAGGGCGGCCTCCACCGCGCGCCAATCGAACTTCTCGGCCCAGTAGGCGGCGAGCTCGCGCAGGTAGGCGGTGGGCACGCCGCGCTCCCAGCCGGTGCCGGGGACCTCGTCGATCCAGCGGGTGCGGGTCAGGCGGTCGCGCAGGTCGTCGAGATCGGCCTGCGGGATGTCGATGCGGAAGGGGTGGATGGCGCGGTTCTCGGTGTCGCTCATGCCATCGAGTTTTCCGATAAAGACCGGGTGGCCACATCACGATAATTCGTTATTTTGTGTCCCGGCTGGGCGAAATGCGAAGGTGCGGCATGATCGTGGCGTGGTGAGTGTCCCCGGCAGCAGTGTCCTGGTCGGTCGCGCCGCGGAGGTGTCCGCGGTGGTCGAGGCGGTCGGTGATGCCGGCACGCAGACCGTGCTCATCGCGGGCGAGGCCGGGATCGGGAAGTCCCGCCTGGTCGCGGAGTTCACCGAACGACTCGGCGGCGACGCGCTGGTACTGCTGGGCCGATGTCCCGAACTCGGCGCCGCGGGTGTCGCCTACGCGCCGTTCCTGACCGTGCTGCGCGGACTCGTCAAACGACTCGGCGGCGAGGCCGTGGCGACGCTGCTGCCGCCACATCCGGCGCTCGCCAACTGGCTGCCGCAGCTGGCCGTCCACACCGGCGGCGCGGCGCCCGAGGCCGATCGGATCCGGCTGTTCGGCGAAATCCTCACGCTGCTGGAGCAATTGGCGATGGCGCGGCCGGTGGTGCTGGTGCTCGAGGACCTGCACTGGGCCGACGACGCCAGCCGGGAACTGCTCACCTTCCTGGCCGCCAATCTCGCCGACGCCAATGCCCTGCTGGTGGGCACCTACCGGCCGGGCGAGGCGGGGCCGCTGCGCGGACTGGTCGCCGAACTGCGCCGCAACCCGGGCGTGCGGGTGCTGGAACTGCACCCGCTGACCCGGCACGAGGTCGGCCGCCAGCTCGCCGCCCTGCTCGGGCGCGAACCCGGAAGCGAGCTCATCACCAAGGTTTTCGACCGCAGCGGCGGCAACCCGCTGTTCGTCGAGGCGCTGGGCCAGTGCCCCGACGAACTCCCGGCCGACCTCGCCGACCTGCTGCTGGGATTCCAGACCGGGCTGTCCGCGCAGGCGCTCGCCGTGGTCGCCCCCGCCGCCGTCCTCGGCTCGCCGATCCACCACGACCTGCTCGCCGCGACGGTCGACCTACCCCCGGACGAACTACCCGGAGCGCTACACGAACTCGTCGACCGGCATCTGCTGCTCACCACCGACACCGGCTACGAATTCCGCCACGGCCTCATCCGCCAGGCCATCTACGACCACCTGCTCCCCATAGAGCGCACCCGCCTGCACACCCGCGCCGCCGCGGCCCTGCACGCCCGCGGCGACGCCCTCGACCCCGAATCCCACGCCGACCTCGCCCGCCACGCCCGCGCCGCCGGAGACCTCGACCGCGCTCTGCGCGCCTACTGGTCCGCCATCGCCGGAGTCCCCGCCACCCACCCCGAACGCCTCCGCCTCCTCGAACAAATCCTCGCCCTCTGGGACCGAGTCCCCGCCCCCACCGAAATCCTCCCCACCACCAAACTGTCGGTCCTGGAACAGATCGTCGACGTCGCCGTCGCCTGCGGAGCCACCGAGCGCGGCATCGCCGCCGCCGACGCGGCCCTCGCCCTCCTGGCCCCCGCGGCCGCCGCCGCACCCGCCACGCTGCCGGTGTGGAGCCAGGACGACCCGGTCGGCGAGCTCTCGGCAGCCCTGGACCGTGTGACCGTCTCCGGCGGCAACGGCGAAATCGACTATGCCGGTGCCGATCCCGAGCGGTCGGCCCGAATGTACCGGCGACGGGCCTACCTGCGTGCGACGACCGGGGCCGGGCCGGGAGCGGACCTCGAGCGGGCGCTGGCGCTCATGTCGGACGCGCCGGACAGCGTGGAACGAGCCGAGGCGCTGGTGCAGTCGGCGGCCGCGCGAGTCTTCCAGGGAGACGCGGCCGGGTCGGCGGCCCACGCGCGAGAGGCATTGGCCATCGCGCGGCGAATCGGCGCGGACGCGCTGGTCGCGCGAGCACACGCGCATCTGGGACTGGCGGGCGCTGCCGCCGCCGGCGGCTCGCTGGAAGCGGAATCGACCGAGGATTGGGCAGATTTCGGGTCCGGAGAGCACACGCGGAGTGGTGGCGCGGACAGCGAAACCGAATGGGCGCTGGAGCATTTCGCGCAGGCGCATCGGGCGGCGGCGCTGGCGGGGGATGCGCGGATCGTGGTGGATGTGGCCACGTGGGAGTCGGCGGTGCTGGTGGGGGCGGGGCGGTACGAGGCGGCGATCGCGGCGGTGCGGCAGGGGTTGCGGGCGGCGCACGAGTCGTTCCGGTTCGCGGAGTCGGCGCCGATTCTGTTCGTGAAGTGGGGGCAGGCGCTGGCGGCCTTGGGTCGGTGGGACGAGGCGCGGGCGGTGGTCGACGAGACGCAGCTCGAGCAACTGCCGCCATTGAGCCGGGCGGCGTTGCTGGTGTGCTTCGGACGGATCTCCTTGGCCACCGGGGATTTCGGGGCGGCTAGGGAGGGAGCCGTCACGGCCGCGCGGCTGCTGGGAGACAGTCGATGGGCGGCGCAGTATCGATTCGAACTGGCGGCATTGAACTCCACACTGGCGTTGGTGGGAGACGACGAGGGCACGGCGGCGACGGAGTTGATCCGGGTACTCGAAGGCGGCGACGGGGTCGGCACGCTGTTCGCGCATCCGCACGAGGCGTGGCCGCTGGTGGTGCTCGGCGCTCGAATCACCGGAGCGCCACCGGAACTGCTCGCACTGGGGGACACGCTGCCCACGGCGTCGCCGGTCGATGCCGCCCAGCGTGCCGCGTTCACGGCGCACCTGGCGGGCACCGCGGCCCGCTGGTCGGAGGCCGTCGCGGCCTGGCGCGGCGTCGGACGTCCCTACGATGTGGCCATCGCGCTGCTGGGTCTCGCGGAAGCGGCTGCGGCCGAATGCAATCGGGTCGAGGCGGTGTCGGCGCTGCGGGAGTCGCTCGATATCGCCGCCGCGCTGGGCGCGGTCCCGCTGGCCGCGGCCGCCACGGCGGTGGCCGAGCGAGCTCGCCTTCCGCTCGACGGATCCACCGAGCGGGCCCCGAAAGCCAAGAGCGGCACCATGTCCGGCCGCTACGGCCTGACCGCGCGTGAGCTGGACGTCCTGCACCTGGTCGCCAAGGGCCTGAGCAATCGCGCGCTGGCGGCGGAACTGTTCATCAGCGCCAATACCGCCGGCGTGCACGTCTCGCGGATCCTCACCAAGCTGGGCGTCGCCAGCCGGACCGAGGCCGCCGCCTTCGCCCACGAGCACGGTCTGCTGACCGCCGGTGAGAACGACTGAGGGTCAGGGCAGCCGGGGCGGCATGCCGAACAGATCGAAGATCTCGTCGAGCTGGTAGACGATCAGATTGGTGATGAGTCCGTCGCGCACGGTGAAGACCTGCAACGTGTGCCGCTCGTACCCGTCGCCGTCGCGGGAGTAGGCCGCCAACCCGGGCTGGCCGTTGGCCCACACCGGCTCCAATCGCCAATCGGAGCCCTTCCACTCGAACACCCGCGCCATGAACCCGACATACGCCGCGCGGCCCAGGTACCAATTGAGCATGGGCGGCATCTCCATGATCACGTCATGGGACAGCAGCTTCTCGAGGGCGCTGAGGTCGGCGTTGCGGAAGGCGGTGACGTAGTTGTCCACCACGGCCCGCTGTTCAGCCCGCTCGGTCACCTCGTCCTCGCGAATACCGTTCTGGCCGAGAGTCTTCCGCGCTCGCTGCAAGGCGCTGTTGACGGCCGCCGGAGTCATGTCGAGAGCCTGTGCCACATCCGCGGCGGGCCAGTCCAGCACCTCGCGCAGCACCAGCACCGCCCGCTGCCGCGCGGGCAGCTGCTGCATGGCGGCGACCAGGGCGAGCCGCAGACTGCCCTGCGCCACCGCGGCGTCGGAGGGATCGCCGAGCAGCACATCCGGAATCGGTTGCAGCCAAGGGATTTCCCCGCCGTGCACGAGCTCCTCGCGCGGATCGTCGCCCGGTGCGTGCCCGAGCCCCGACGGCATGGGCCGCCGCCCGCGCTGTTCGAGCGCGGTCAGGCAGGCATTGGTGGCGATCCGGTACAGCCAGGTCCGCATTCCGGCCCGGGTCTCGTCGTAGCTGTCGCGGGAGCGCCAGGCCCGCAGATAGGTTTCCTGCACCAGATCCTCGGCGTCCTGCACCGACCCGAGCATGCGGTAGCAATGGGCCAGCAATTCGCGCCGATATCGGTCGGTGCGCGCCGCGAAGTCGGTGTCCGCCATGCTCTCACTCCTCGAAACCCGGCCCCCACCGGTCGAAACAGGGCCCTGCGGAACTTTCTACACCGCGAGCGATGAATCGGGCACACCTCGCCGGTAGGTACTCGTGAGCCGCCATACCGGGCGGCCGTCGACCGAGGAGTAACCATGAACGACACCGCCGTCCGCGAGACCACCGACCGCGACGCCGTCCTGACCGTCCTGAAGGACCTCTACGTCGCCTGGGCCGCCAATGACGCCGACGCCTTCGTCGCCGACTACGACCCCGACGCCACCTCGATCCTGCCGGGCGTGTTCCGCAGCGGCCGCGCGGCGGTGTGGGACGGCATGGCCGCCGGATTCGCGGGCCCGCTGCGCGGCTCCAGCGTCCTGGACGAACCCCAGCAGGTGCGGTTCCCGGCGCCGGACACCGCCGTGGTGGTCAGCCGCGCCGCCATTCTCATGGCCGGTGAGACCGAGGCTCCGGCCGACCGCTGGGTGCTCGCGACCTGGACCTTGGTCCGGCGGGAGGACCGCTGGCTGATCACGGCGTACCACAACTGCGCCGCCTGATCCGTCGCCGAAAACACCGGTGGCACATCGGCACGGGAGGTTCCGTGTCGATGTGCCACCGGAAGGTGTTGCTACGGAACCACTTCCACGATGTCGCCGGGGTTCAGGTAGTTGAAGAACTCCCGCGCGCCGTCCGGGGTCATGCGGATACACCCGTGCGACTTCTTGTCGACCGGTCCGATGTGGAAGGCGATGTCGCCGTTGAAGAAGACCGCGTACTCCATCGGGGCGTTGTGCATGGTGCTCCAGTGGAACGGCTTCTTGAACGCGACGTGGAAGACGCCCGGCGGAGTCTCGTAACCGGGCATGCCGTGGGAGATGGGGGTGGGGCCGAAGATGACCTTGCCGTTGTCCATCAGCCACGCCTCGTTGGTGCTGAGCTTGAGGCAGGCGCGCGCGCCGGCCGTCGCACACGGCGCGTTGACATCGCCGGGGGCGATGCCGGGGATGATCGCCGGAATACCGGGCACATCCGGTCCACCGGGCCACAATGGTTCGGCCTGCGCGGGCGCCGCCGCGAGTCCTGCGGCCGCCACACCGGCGAAGACCGCCGATCGCGCCGCCAAACCGAGGGAACTTCTGCTGCTCATCGCGTTCGACCCTCTCCTAGCCTTGCCCACCGCCCTGTTCGAACTCGCCTGCCAGGGCGAAGGGACGCTTCCGTTGACACAAGCACGGGACCAAGGGGTACCGGTAGATCATTCTGACTGGTGCCGCGGGCGATTCGCGGGATAAACCGCGTCAGGCACGCCGACACGCCCGTCCGAAATGCACGGCACGCCGAATCCGCCCCGCTCCCGGGTGTGGCGGCGGGGTCATTTGACCGGCGGCAGAGTGCGTTCCTTCGGGTCGACGCCGGTCGGCCGGTGCGCGCCATTGTTGGGAATGTTCGGGCGCGGCGCGTTGGCTGATCCGCGAATCTGCTGGTCGTCGGGCGGATTGTTGCAGTAGTTCCAGCGTCCGAAGGTGCGGTCGGTGGCGAGGAACGCCGCCACCGCCGGGACCGGGTACTGGCACCACGGCCGGGTCCAGATGTCGACGATGGTGTAGAACTCGCCGTCGTGCGCGGGCACGCCCATGGCGGAGGTGCCGATGACCAGGGCCGGGAACAGTGCCCGCACCGCGGGCAGCCGCAGCAGCGCCGCCTGCACGATGGCCTGCATGGTGGTGGCCAGGCTCTGGATCGGATCCAGGTTCCGGTCCAGGGTGCGGTCCAGGACGGCGATCTGCTCGGGCGCGCGATCGAGCAGCCCGCGCAGTTCGCGGTCGGCGGCGCGGGCCTGTTCGACCAGGATCGACGAATTGCGGGTCAGCGTGCCCAGATCCGGCTGCGCGAGCGAGGTGGTTCCGGCGATGACCTGCAGGTTCTGCAAGAGGCTGACGGTCTGCGGCAGTCGGTTGTCCAATCCGGTGGTGGCCACGCTCAAGCCCTCGATGAGCCCGCGCAGCTGATCGGGTCCGCCGCCGAGCGCGATATCCAGCTGATCGAGGATCACGCCCACTTTGTCCGGATCGATCGAGGCGATGAGTTCATTGCTGTTGGTCAGCGTCTGCCACACCGGCGTCGGGGTGGTGATCTTGCTCGGGTCGAACCGCACCACCTGCCCGTCGTGCAGGAACGGCGGCGCGTCGGTGTGCGGTCGGAAATCGATGTACTGCTCGCCCGCGGCGGACAACGCCGCCACCGCGATCTCGGTGTCGGCCGGAATCTGGTATTTCCTGTCGATGTCCGCCGTCGCCGCGATCCCGGCCCCGCCGTCGATGATGTCGACCGATCGGACCGAACCGACCCGGAACCCGCGCCAGGTCACATCGTTACCGGCCTGCAAACCGCCGGAGCGATCCAGTTGCACGGTGACCGAGTAGGTGTTGCCCGGTCTGTGCACCCGGGCCACCGAGATCAACAGATATCCGGCTCCGACCGCGAGTAGCACGATCAGAGCCAGATTCGAGTAGAGCAGTTTATGTCCGCGCAGCACGCTCAAGAGGCCCGCCTCCACCGCTGAATAGCAGCCAATAGGGTTCGATGCACAGCAACTACCAGGCGAAACTGCGCGCTATCTAACCACAGTCGGGCCGCTGAACCCGGCGGGGCGGGTGGTCCGGGCGGGGCGAGTTACAACCTCACCCCTTTCGCAGCGCGCCCAGGTGCGCCTCGATGGCCTTCACGGCCTGGCCGACCCCGTCCTCGGCGGCGATCCGGGCGGCCACCCGAGTCGCGTTGTCGCGCAGCGCGGTATCGGTGGTGGCGCGCCGGAGGGCGTCGGTGAGCCGGTCCTCGGACATCTTCGAGTACGGAATGGTCGCCGGGCTCACGCCCAGATCGATGAGGCGCTGCGCCCAGAACGGCTGATCGGCGTAGACGGGCGCGCCGATGGCCGGGACGCCGGCGCGCAGGCCCGCGGCGGTGGTGCCCGCGCCGCAGTGGTGAACCACCGCGGCCATGCGCGGGAACAGCCAATCGTGCGGGGCCTCACCGATGGTCAGCACGTCGTCGCCGCTGACGTCGAGGTTGAGCCAGCCGCTCTGCACGACGCCGCGTACCCCCGCCCGGCGCAGGGCCCCGGCGATGATCCGGCCGGTGCGGGCGGTGCCTTCCTTGCTGTCGGCCATGCTGCCGAATCCGATGAACACCGGCGGTGGACCGGCGGCCAGGAATTCGGTCAGTTCGGCGGGGGGTTCCCAGCCGTCGGGGCGCGGCGGCCACCAGTAGCCGGTGACCTCCAGCCCGGCCCGCCAATCGGCCGGGCGCGGTACGACACTGGGGGAGTAGCCGTTGAGCATCGGCCAGCCCGCCGCGGTCCGGGCCCGGCGCAGGTCGTACACCGAGATCGGCGGCAGCCCGAGTTCGCGTCGGAAGAAGGCGACGGTGCCGGCGTAGAAGCGGTCGTTGAACCAGGCCCCGAAATCGGCGGCCAGCCGGTTGCCGTGCGCGCCGAAATCGTAAGCGCCGTAGCCGGACGGCGCGTGTTCGGCGGTGGCGGACAACGGCTGGAACCGCAGCCCGATCGAGGGGATGCCCTTGGCTTCGGCCAGTGCCAGGCCCGCGTATTCCGTCGGCGGCGGCAGCAGCAGGACATCCGCGGGCTCGTCGAGCAGCGCCCGGATCATGCCCAGTCCGAGACTGCGAACTCCCTTGGGGGAGGAGAACTTCCAGCCCGCGGAGAGTCGATTGACATCCGGATCGGTCATGTCGATGTCGATATCGTGGGTCATCTCCCGGAACTCGAGCCCGCATCCGGTGATCTGCTCCGCGAACAGGGTGTGCGCGGCCACCACCACCTCGTGCCCCGCGTCGCGCAGCCCCACACCCAGCCCGGTCAGCGGCGCGATATCGCCGCGACTGCCGATGCCGACCAGAATGATCCTGCTCATCGGACCTCCACACTCTCGATAATGGTCAGCCAGCGGGTGACGATGGCCCGCATCCGATCCGCGCCGATGCCGCCGTCGGGGGAGTGCACCGAATAGTGCACCTGTTCCACGCCTTCGGGCTTGCTGGTGCCCAGGAACAGGCTCATGTCGAACATCCTCAGCCGGGCCTGCTCCCGCGAATGCGCGTCCGGAATCCACACGCCCACGTCACCGAGGAAGTTGAAGTAGAACTTCGGCGAGTTGAAGGTCAGGAAATGCGACCAGCTTTCGGGGTGATGCCAGCGCAGCAGCGTGAAATCCTCGGGATGCGTGGGATATCCGTCGAGGGCGTCGTGCAGCCGGTCACCGAGGGTGCCGGTGGCGGGGCGCAACAGCCACGGGTAATCGTCGGAGATCCAGGCCACCGTCCGCGACAGGTCGGTGCCGGGCCGCAGGCGACTGTAGCGGCCGTGCTTCTGCACGGTGATGGGCCGGGCCACGCCGGTCGCGTCCTCGATGGCCAAACCCAGTGTGACGAGCAGGATCCGGGTGTAGCTGGCCCCCAGCGCTTCGGGCAGTTCGACCAGCAGGCGCTGTGCCAGCGCGCCGTCGATGACGCCGTCGAAGTGCGCCGACTTGGGGGTGGCGGGCCGGTCCAGGGTGGTCGGTTCGATGTCCGAGGCGGCCAGCCAGTAGTCACGCTCGCCGACCCGGGTCTTCGCGTACTCGTCGAGGAATTCCGCCCACTCAGATCCGGTGATCGGTTCCGGCGGCAGCGCGATCTCCTCGCCCGCTTCCCATTGCCGGGCGTAGGTGGCGATGTCCTCCCACAGCACCCACATGGAGATGCCGTCGATGGCGATGTGGTGGGCGGTGAACAGCAGGATGTTCACGTCGAAGGAGCGGGTGAGCAGCACCGCGGTGACGATCTTCCCGGCGGTGGGGTCCAGCCGCAGATTGGCGGCGGCGGACTGCTCCTGGATGAGGGTGGTGAGCGCCTCGGCGTCGAGGTCCTCGATGTCGATGGCCCGCACGTCGACGCGGGCGGGGTCGATGACGCCGCCGGATTCGGGCTCGATCTCGCAGGACGCGTTCTCGCCGTAGCTGTATCGGCTGCGCAGCGATTCGTGGGTGTCGATCAGGGTGTTGATCAGCTTCTGCGCGTCCTCGAGGCCCATGCCGACCGGAACCGGGCAGGGGATGGTGACACCGAAGACGGCGGGATTCTCGTCCCAGGTCAGGAACTTCTTGGCGGCGGCCGTCAGCCGCCCGGGGCGCAGATCTGTCATGAACTTCCTCTTGCCGGTTGTCGGGTCATCGAACGGTGGTGAGGGACAGCACGTCCTCGCCCAGCAGGCGCAGGCTGTCCCAGCCCGCCTCGATCGGCAGGCCGCCGATCAGCGGGTTCATCAGGATCTCGGTGCGCCCGGCCGCGATCTGGTCGCGCAGCTGCGCCGGGGTCAGGATCTCCAGATAGCCGTGGGCGCGCAGGGACTCGACCGAATCCGGCACGGCGTCGTGCGGGCGGTGAATGCCCTCGCGACCCCACGACGCGTACTCGCGGATCTCGGTGAGAATGTGCGGGGCGAAGTCGTGCCAGGCCCGATCCGGGTCCTTGTGTAGCAGGGTGTGGCGGCTGTCGGGCTCGGGCTTGTGGATGTAACCGCTTGTGCCGCAGCGGATCAGCTCCCGCTCGTAGAGCTCTTCGACCTCCGGTGCGGGCAAGGGCAGCGCCAGTCCGAGCCCGAAGCGCGCGGCCCGCCGGGCGGTCGCCGGGCTCATTCCGGCGATGAGCAGATGCGGATGCGGCTTGCTGAACGGCTTGGGCGTGACATCGAAGGACTGCCCGCCTCGGTGGACAGGCTCGTCGCGCCAGGCCGCGAGCATGATCTCCAGCGCCTCGTCCATGAGCTTGCCGCGGCGCGTGAAATCCCTTCCGAGCGAGGCGTATTCGGCCGGTCGATACCCGATCGCGGCGAGAATGGTCAGCCGCCCGCCCGCGAGATTGTCGAGCACCGCCAGATCCTCGGCCAGCCGCACCGGGTCGTACAGCGGCACGATCAACGCCCCGATGCTGATCCGGATCCGCTCGGTGCGAGCCGCCACCGCCGCCGCCATCAGCAGCGGGGCGGGCAACCACCCGGTGCCCGACCCGTGATGCTCCTCGACATTCACCACCGCGAACCCGACCCGCTCGGCGTACTCGGCCATCTCGAGCGCGGCCCGATACCGCTCGTGATTCCCGGCCCGAGGGTCGTCGACATTGGTCATATTGAGCTTGAGCGCCGCCACCACGTTCATGCCAAGCAATATCGAATGACCCAGTGCCCCAGGACAACCTGCGGAGAAGCCCCAGTCAAGTGCCGTGCCCGGGGGTGCCACCACCGGCAGAGGTGCGCGGCGTGGCGCTGCCACCGATGGGGGTACTCGCCGGTGTGGCGACTACTCCCGGGGTTCGTCGAGCAGGCCGAGTTGCGCTGCGCGCGCCCCGATCTGGAAGCGACTGCGCACGTCGAGGCGGATCATGAGGTCGGCGATGTGGCGGCGGTAGGTGCGCAGGGACATATCGAGGCGGCGGGCGGCGGTCTCGTCGATCAGGCCCAGGTTGAGGGTGTTGAGGACCCTTCGGGCGGTGGGGCTCAGGTCGATGGGGTCGGTGTGGACGCGGCCGGCGAGGCCGTGGCCGGATTGCCAGCTGAGCAGGGCGAATTGGTGCAGGGCACGGAGCAGGGCCGGTTCGCGGAC
Source organism: Nocardia sp. NPDC004340 (assembly GCF_053602575.1). Classification (NCBI taxonomy): domain Bacteria; kingdom Bacillati; phylum Actinomycetota; class Actinomycetes; order Mycobacteriales; family Nocardiaceae; genus Nocardia; species Nocardia sp. NPDC004340. The sequence goes on along the minus strand of NZ_JBSGDW010000003.1, from coordinate 857,241 downwards.
CAGGTAGGCGTAGGGGTGGTCGGCTCCGGCGCCGCTCCACAGCACCGCGACGGTGCGGTCGAGGATCAGGACGTTGTGGAAGTCGTTGTCGGTGACGCGGATCTGCGCGCCGAGCGAGGATTGGCGCAGCAGCGGTTGGTGGTCGCGGATCTCCAGATAGTCGGGGGAGTAGAGGAGCCGGACCTCCTTGCCCGCGGCCAGCAGGTCGTCGACGACCACCTGACCCAGGCGGAGATGATCGGTGGAGTGGGTGGGGTTCGAGACCGCCACCACCGCCTCGCGCCGGGCGCAGCGGAGCAGGTGGTGGACGTCCTGGTCCCAGTGCCCGTCCTGGCTGAACCGGACGATCCCGGTGGCTGGCTGCCCGGTCACGCCGGTCGGCTGTCGCTGCATCACTTCCCCGATCCTGGCAGGTGACCGGGGGCTTCCCTGGAATCTGGCAGCTTCCTGCCAGCGGGGCGGATCCGGCCCGGCCGATTCCTACCTTCCATTTATGCACATCAGTTTGAGCGAAGAACAGCACCGCCTGCGCAAGCGGCTGCGCGAGTATTTCGCCGACCTCGCCACCCCCGACGTGCGGGCGGCGCTGCGGTCGGGGCCGGGCGGGGAGCACGGCGACGGAACCGTCTACAAGGAGGTGGTGCGCCGGCTGGGCGCGGACGGCTGGCTGGTGCTGGGGTGGCCGGAAGAGCATGGCGGACAAGGACGTTCGATGCTCGACCAGCTCATCTTCCTGGACGAGGCCGCGGCCGCCGGCGTGCCGCTGCCGTACCTGACCGTGAACACCGTCGGGCCGACCATCATGCGCTACGGCACCGAGGAACAGAAGGCCTACTTCCTGCCGCGGATCGCGCGGGGCGACCTGCATTTCTCCATCGGCTATTCGGAGCCGAACGCGGGCACCGACCTGGCCTCGCTGCGCACCCGCGCGGTGCGTGACGGCGACGAGTGGGTGGTCAACGGCGAGAAGATGTGGACCAGCCTCATCGAATACGCCGACTACATCTGGCTGGCCGCGCGCACCGACCCGGCGGCGGGCAAGCACGCCGGGCTGTCGATCTTCATCGTTCCGACCACCGCGCCGGGGTTCTCGTGGACGAAGGTGCACACCATGGCCGGTGTCGGCACCAGCGCCACCTACTACTCCGATGTGCGGGTGCCCGCGGCGAACCTGGTGCACGGGGAGAACCGGGGCTGGGCGCTGATCACCAATCAGCTCAATCACGAACGGGTGGCGCTGGCCTCGGCCGCACCGCTGGAGGAGTCGCTGCGGCAGGTCGTCGCGTGGGCGCGCGCCACCACGCTGCCGGACGGGACCCGGGTCATGGACGCCGAATGGGTGTGTCTGCACCTGGCCCGCGTGCACGCCCATACCGAGTACCTGAAGCTGCGGAACTGGCGGACCGCGTGGGCCGCCGATCGCGGCGAGCTCGGTCCGGCGGACGCCTCGGCCACCAAGGTGTTCGGCACCGAATTCGCCATCGAGGGCTACCGCCTGCTCATGGAGGTGCTCGGGGCCGCGGCCGTGGTGCGCGCGGATTCCCCGGGCGCACTGCTGCTCGGACGACTCGAACGGTTCCATCGCACCGCGCTCATCCTGACCTTCGGCGGCGGGATCAACGAGGTGCAGCGCGACATCATCGCCAAGAACGCCCTCGGGCTGCCCGTCACCCGCTGAGCCGAACACAGGAGCAGGACAATGGATTTCGAATACACCGAGGCGCAGCGGGACCTGTCGGGACTGGCCCGCGAACTGCTCACCGACTGGGCCGGACGGCATCCCCGCCCCGATGACACCGGGTTCGACGCGGAGCTGTGGGGCGCCATGGCCGGCGCGGGACTGCTGGACGCGGCGCTGCCCGAGAAGGCGGGCGGCGGCGGGTACGGGCTGCTCGAACAGTGCAGCGTGCTGATCGAGATCGGCCGGACCGTCGCGCCCGCACCGTATGCCACGAGCATCGCCGTGGTCGCGGCGGCGCTGGCCGAATTCGGCGACCACTCGCAGGTGCGGCGCCGGCTGCGGCCGATATTGCGGGGTGAGAGCACGCTCGCGCCCGCACTCGCCCGGGACGTCGCGTCGTTCGAGGCCGAGCGCGGCGAGAAGGGCTGGCGGGTGCGGGGTTCCCACTCGGTGGTCGCGGCGGGAGCCTTCGCCGACGGCTACCTGATCGAGGCTCGAAGCGGGGCGGACTCGGTTCTGCTCCTGGTGGATCGGGAGGCCGAGGGCGTCACGGTCACCCGGCAGCACGCGGTCAACGGCACCGACGCGGCCCTGCTGGAACTGGATGCCGTCCTGATCCCGCGGGCCGACGCGATCTCAGCGCCCGAAGCGCCCGCGTGGGCCCGTCGCCGCGCGGCCCTGGCTGTCTGCGCCCACCAGTTGGGCGTCCTCGAACGGGCGCTGGAGATGACGGCCGAATACGCCCGCACCAGACAGCAATTCGACAAGCCGATCGGCGCGTTCCAGGCGGTGCGTCAGCGCCTGGCCGACGCCTACATCGATGTCGAGGCCGTCCGCCTGACCCTGTGGCAGGCCGCCTGGCGGGAATCGCACGGCCTGGCAGCGGAATCCGAGATCGACGTGGCGAAGTTCTGGGCGTCCGAGGCGGGTCACCGCGTCGCGCACACCGCCGTCCATGTGCACGCCAGCACCGGCATCTACCTCGACTATCCGATGCAGCGCTATTTCACGGCCGCCAAACGAGCCGAGTTCGAATCGGGGACGGCCACCGCGCACCTGCGCGGCCTCGGTCTGGCCCTGGATGTCCCGGTGTGATCGCGGGTGATGCGGTGGAGCCGTCGCCGCGGTGGGCGACGGCCGTCCGACCCGCATGAACCGAATGCGCACCCCTCGTGACGCACGCGGACATGACCTCATCGCGCGCGGGAACCCCGGAGGTTGCAGCTCCGGGGCGCCCGCGTGGATGCAGGTTCCCACGGGCCGATAAAAAGCGAATAAACGTTCTCTATGAGGGGTCGGGCCCTGGTGAGAACAGGGTCGCGGGGGTCGGGGCGGGCAGTCCGGCGCGGCGGAAGATCTCGGCGGCGTCGGCGTGCTCACGGGCGGCGACCTCGGCGTCGCCGGTGCGGGCGGTGGCGCGCAGGAACAGGGCGCGGGCCCGGTCGAGGGGGTCGGCCGCCTTGCTCAGCAGTCGCAGGGCCTGGGTCGCCTCGGATTCCGCGGCGGCGTCGTGCCCGGCGCGCAGGTGGATCTGGGCCAGCCGGGTCCGCGCCCAGCCCTCCCACAGGCGCACGCCGTTGCGGTGGGTCATGTGCACCGCGTCGGCCGCCAGCTCGAGCGCGAGCTCGTGGTCGCCGAGCATGGAACGGGTGGCCGCCAATTCGTGGGTGGCCCAGCCCAGTGCGACCGCGTTGGACGACTCCTGGGCCAGCGCGATGGCCCGCTCGGCCACCGCCACCGCCTCGGCGTACTGCCCGGATTCGCACAGGGTGCGGGTGGCCAGCGCCAGGATCCAGGCTTCCAGCGAGCGGTCGTCGAGCGCCCGGGTCCAGGCGATGGCATTGGCGTAGTGCCGGTGCGAGTCCTTGGTATTGCCGACGCGCCGATCCGCCACCCCGAGCAGGATCTCGGCCAGCACCTGCAACCGCCGCTCGGCGTCGTCGGCGGGCTGCGAGATGGGTTGCAGGAATTCGAGACTGGCCTCGACCTCGCCGAGCCCGATCTGCATCATGGCGCCCAGCGCCACCCGCAGCCGCCGGGAGCTGGCGTGGTCGTCGTCCCGGACCGCGGTGTCCAGCAGGGCTTTCAGGCCGTCGGCGAGTTCGCGGGCGCGGCTGCCGGTGTCCATCAGCTCGGCCATCACCCAGGCCAGATCCGCGGCCAGCGCCACCGCCCGGCCGCCCAGCCGGGCCGCCTGCCGGTACAGGGCGATGATCACCGGGCGCTCGATATCGTTCCAGGACTGGCCTTCCGCGCCGCCGGCGAAGGTGTGGCCCGGGACGGTGGTGGGCACCAGCAGCAGGGTGGTGTTGCTGTAATCCAGTGCGCCGAGCAGGTTCTTGGTGCTGGCCAGGTAGTAGTCCAGCAGGCGGGCCACGATCTCGGCCTCGCCCTCACCGGCGTCGTGGCTGCCCGCCAGGCGTGCGGCGAACAGTCGCAGCAGGTCGTGGAAGCGGTAGCGGCCGGGCGCGGGAGTCTCCAGCAGGCTCAGATCGACCAGGGATTCGCACACCAGCTCGGCCTGGGGCACCGGGACACCGAGCAGCGCGGCGGCACCATCTACCGGGAAGTCGGGTACATCAGCGCGCGCGAGGGTGCGGAAAGCTCTGGCCTGCTCGGTGTTCAGCTGGCCGTAGCCGAGCCGGAAGGCGGCCTCCAGGGTGAGGTCGCCGGTCTGGAGCACCTCCAGCCGCTGGTTCTCGTCGGCCAGCCGCGCGACCAGGGAGGCGATGGTCCACTGCGGCCGCACCGCGAGCCGCGCGCCGACGATCCGCACCGCCAGTGGCAGGCACGCGCACTGCTCGATCACCGCGAACGCCGCGTCCTGTTCGGCGGCAACGCGTTCGGCGCCGAGGATGCGGGTCAGCAGGGTCATGGCCTCGACGGGTTCGAGGACGTCGAGGCGGGTGCGGCGGACCGCGGGCAGCTCGGTGAGCGCGGAGCGGCTGGTGATCAGGACCGCGGTGCCGGGCGTGCCGGGCAGCAGCGGCGACACCTGGGCGACGTCGCGGGCATTGTCGAGGACCATGAGAATCCGCTTGTCGCTCAACAGGGTTCGCAGGTGCGCGGCCCGATCGTCGACGGCGGGCGGGATATCGCCCTCGGCGACCCCGAGGCCGCGCAGGAATCCGCCCAGGGCGTCGCCGGTGGGCAGCGGGTCGGGGTCCACGCCGCGCAGGTTCACATACAGCTGGCCGTCGGGGAATCGGTCGCGCACCTGGTGGGCGACGTGCAGGGCCAGGGTGGTCTTGCCGACCCCGCCCATGCCGCCGACCGCGGAGATGGCCACCGCCGGCCCGCCGCCGGTGAGCTGGGCCGCGATCTGCTCGGCCACCCGGGAACGACCGGTGAAATCGGCGATGTCGGGCGGCAATTGGGCCGGGGCGAGCCGGGCGGGGGCCGGGCGCGCCACGCTCGGCAGGTCGGCGCGCAGGATGCGGGCGTGCACCTCGCTCAGTTCCGGGCCGGGCTCCACACCGACGCCGTCGACCAAAGCGCGGCGGGCGCGGCCGTATTCGTCGAGCGCCTCGGCCTGTCGGCCGCAGTGGTAGAGCGCGGTCATGAGCAGCGCGCGGAAGCGTTCCCGCAGCGGATGCTCCTCGATGAGCGGGCCCAGTTCGGCGACCGCCTCGGCGCTGCGGCCGGTTTCGATGTCGAGGGCGAGCCGGTCCTCGAGGATGGACAGCCGCCACTGCTCGAGCCGGGCGCGCTGGCGTTCGGCGTACGGGCCGGGCAGACCGCCGAGAGCCGCGCCCTGCCAGCGGGACAGCGCCGAATCGAGGGTGCCGCGGGCGCTGTCGGGGTCCTCGTGCCGCAGTCGTTCGGCGGCCGCGACCTGGCCCGCGACGTCGTGAATGTCGGTGCGGCCGGGCGGTAGTCGCAGCACGTAGCCGTCGCCGACGGAGACCAGCAGGCTGGAGGGTCCGCGATTGGCGCGGTCGGGTTCGAGTTCGCGGCGGAGTTTGGCGACGTGGGTGCGCAGCGCGGGGACGGCGCGCAGCACCGGGTCCTCGCCCCAGATGCCCTCGACGAGTTCGGCGGCCGTGACCGCCTTGCCCTCGCGCAGCAACAGTGCGGCGAGCACCGCCCGCCGTTGTGGCGGGCCCAGATCCAGGGGCGTGTCCCCGCGCCATGCGCGGACCTCGCCCAGTACCGAGAACCTCAGCAAACCGACCTCCCCGTTCGGCAGTCTAGAGGGGCCGAGCCGCCGTCGATCAGCCGCCTGTCCTGCACCGATCCTCACCTTTCGTCGCTCCGGAACCGGGCCCGCCGCCGCAGACCGCCTACATCCTGCGCGCCACCGGGCCGATTGGTGGGCCATTGGCCGGTTCCAAGCCGCCGGACCGACTCTGATCGTGGGCGACGAACCGGACGCCCCCGAATCCCTGGAGGCATCCCATGCGGTTGAAGTCCGCCGCCGTCATCGCCGTCTGCGCCCTGTCGCTGGGCATGGCCGCCTGCGAGGCAGGGCACACGTCCACCGGTCCCGGCGGCGTCGGCACGCCCGCGGTGACCGGTGACCCGATGGTCGACCAGCAGCGCGGCCGCTAGCACTCGTGGCCACCACCGAGTGATCGACTGTCGCCGAACCGATATCGCGCGGTCGTCCGCCACGCCGATCGAAACCGGACGGCCCCTATCGGTGCCCCGTAATCTGGGGAGGTGGCAATCGGTGACACGTCGCGCGGTGCGGCGCGGCCCGGAATCGCGTTGGCCACGGTCACCGCGGTCCTGTTCGTGACCTTCCTCGACACGACCGTCGTCAGCGTGGCGCTGGCCGACATCCGCTCGGATCTGAGCACCGATGTCCAGCTGCTGCAATGGGTCGTCAACGCCTACACGCTGGTGTTCGCGAGCCTGATGCTCGCCGCCGGATCACTCGGCGACCGGTGGGGCCGCAAACGGGTGATGGTGATCGGCCTGGTGATCTTCGGTGCGGGATCGGTGATTTCGGCGCTCGCCACGAGCGTGCCGGTGCTGATTCTCGGGCGGGCGGTCATGGGCGTGGGGGCGGCCGCGTCCGAGCCGGGCACGTTGTCGGTGCTGCGGCAGGTGTTCCCCGACGCCCGAATCCGCGCGAAGGCGCTGGGAGTGTGGGCGGCGGTGTCCGGGCTGGCGCTGGCCGCGGGGCCGGTGCTCGGCGGGGCGCTCGTCGGGGCGTGGGGGTGGCGGTCGATCTTCTGGTTCAACCTGATCATCGGGGTCGTGGTGCTGGCGGCCGCGCTGCGGTACGTGCCCGAGAGCGCGGATCCGCAACCGGGGCAGATGGATTGGCTCGGATCGCTGCTCGGCGCGATCTTCCTGAGCGCGGTGATCTTCGCGGCGATCACGGGGGAGAGCCAAGGGTATGACGCGCCGTCGGTCATCGCGCTGTTCGTGGTGGGGGCGGTCGCGTTCGTGGCGTTCCTGATCGTCGAGACACGAGTCCGCAACCCGGTCTTCGATTTCCGGTATCTGCGGCTGCCGCCGGTGCGTAGTGCGCTGGTGGTCGCGTTCGCGGTGTACTTCGGGGTCTTCTCGATCTTCTTCTTCACCGCGCTCTATCTGCAGGTGATGATCCACTATTCGGCCGGGCGCACGGCGGCGGTGTTCGCGCCGATGGCGGTCGCCATCGTGGCGGGGTCGCTGGCGGCGGGGTTCTGGGTGGCGCGCAGCGGGGCGCGGATGCCGATGATCGTGGGGTGCGTGCTGGGGGCGGGCGGGATTCTGCTGACCCGGCATTCGCTGGACGGCACGGTCGAATTCACGCCGCTCGCGATCACGCTGGCGGTGGCCGGGCTCGGGTTCGGGATCGCGGTGGTGCCGTTGACCTCGGCTGTGTTGACCGGGGTTCCCGCCGAGCATTCGGGGATGGCTGCTGCGGCCACCAACACCATGCGGCAGGTAGGCGCGGCCGTGGGGGTCGCGGTACTCGGGTCACTGGTCAACGGGTTCCTCACCGCCGACCTCCGCGCTCGTATGACCGAGCTGGGGCTGCCGGACAACCTGCAGCCGATCGCCATCGACGCGGTGGAACGTGGGCGCATCCCCGCAGGCGTCGACCTGGCCACAGCGCTGAAATACGCCCCGCACGTGAACGAGGTTCTGCAGACGGCGACGGTCGCCTTCCATCACGGACTGGATGTGGCACTGCTGGTTTCGGCCGTGATGATCCTGGTCGCGGCGGTCTTCGTAGCCGTCAGCCGCTTCGGTCCGGTACGAAAATAACTGGCGCGAGACAGCTTCCGCCGGGCAGCATGTCTCGCATGTTCCCGCAGTCCATCGCCGCATACCCCGCAGTCGCGGGTGCGATGGCTGCTGCCCTGGTGGCATCCGCATTCGACGGCGCACGACGCTGACCTTCTCCGGGACGTCCCGGGACCTCAGACGGGGAAGGTCGGCTCGCTGCTGAGGTCCCCTCGAACATCCCGGATGGAGAATTCATCATGGCCAAGCAGGCCTATGTCCGCACCAAGCCGCACCTGAACATCGGCACCATGGGTCACGTCGACCACGGCAAGACCACGCTGACCGCCGCCATCACCAAGGTGCTGGCGGAGCGCGGCGGCACCGCCTTCGTGCCCTTCGACCGCATCGACCGGGCGCCGGAAGAGATCGAGCGCGGCATCACCATCAATATCGCCCACGTCGAATACGAGACGGCGACACGGCATTACGCGCACGTGGACATGCCGGGGCACGCCGACTTCGTGAAGAACATGATCACCGGCGCGGCCCAGCTCGACGGGGCCATCCTGGTGGTGTCGGCGGACGACGGCGTGATGCCGCAGACCGCCGAGCATGTGCTGCTGGCGCGGCAGGTGGGCGTCGAGCACATCGTCGTCGCGCTCAACAAGTCCGACGTCGCCGACGGCGAGCTGCTGGAGCTGATCGAGCTGGAGGTGCGAGAGCTGTTGTCCGCCAACGGCTACGACGGCGACGGCGTACCCGTGGTGCCGGTATCCGGGCTGCGGGCGCTGGAGGGCGACCCGCACTGGTCCGACCAGCTGGTGCGGCTGCTCGACGCCGTCGACGAGTACGTGCCCATGCCGGAGCGCTACCTCGACGCGCCGTTCCTCATGCCCGTGGAGAACGTCCTCACCATCACCGGCCGCGGCACCGTGGTGACGGGGGCGGTGGAGCGCGGCGTGGTCCGGATGGGCGACAAGGTCGCGGTGCTGGGCTACGGCGGCGCGATCGAGGCCGTGGTCACCGGCGTCGAAACCTTCGGCCGCACCATGGAATCGGCCGAGGCCGGCGACAATGTGGCGCTGCTGCTGCGCGGTGTACAGCGTGGTCAGGTGGCGCGCGGCCAGGTGGTCGCGGCGGTGGGCAGCATCGCCGTGCACACCGGGTTCACCGCGCGCGTCCGGCTGCTGACCGCCGCGCAGGGCGGCCGGCGCACGCCCATCGCCAGCGGCTACCGCCCGCAGTTCTTCGTCCGCACGGGCGACGTCTCCGGGCAGGTGACGCTGCCGGAGGGGCGCGCCATGCCGGGCGACACCGTCGAGTTGGCGGTGACCCTGGACCGCGCGGTCCCGCTGGAACCGGGGCTGGGATTCGCTGTGCGCGAGGGCAACCTGACGGTCGCCGCGGGCACGGTGCTCACGGTCGACGGGTAGGCGGCGCGTGAGAGTGGTCGAGGGCGGATCGAATCCGTCCTCGACCACGATCACCCGATGTGGATGTGCGCCTCGTTCCACTGGGAGCAGTCCGAGGACCCGTACCAGTGGGTTGTGCAGCCCTGAACCTTCACCGTGTACGTGGTGTTGCTGTGGGCGTTGTTGATCGTGGTGGAACCGTAGCGGCCGCTGCCGCGCTCGTACTGCGACTCCGCGCGGCCCGGGCGACCCCAGCGGAAGTTGTAGACGTCGTAGCTGTGATCGCCCTTCCAGGCGACGTGGATCACCCCGTCGCGAGCCCACAGCTCGGTGATGCACGGCCGGTCGTACGGGCAGCCGATGACATCGCCCTCGAACGTGCCGGGACCGGCCGAAGCCGTCGCCGGCAGCATGGTCATACCCAGCGCCGCGATCGGGACCGCGGCCGCCATCAGGAACTTCTGCTTCATACCGCGAGGGTCCGCGCACCCGCCAACCCGCGACCAACGAACCACTAACGGCCGAGGAATGGCCGGGATTCTCTGGTCCGGCGCCGCGATCGTCCACAACCATGGGTCCATGGAACGAGGGCACTACGGTGACGATCATCTGGCATTCGCCGAGCTGGCGAGGGGATTCGTGCGCAAGGAAGTCGCGCCGCACTACCTGGGATGGGAAGAGGCCGGGATCGTGCCGCGGTCGGTGTTCGCGCGGGCCGGAGACCTGGGTCTGATCGGGTTCGCGGTGCCGCAGAGCTACGGCGGGCTGGGCGTCGCGGACTTCCGGTTCAACCAGATCCTCATCGAGGAATTCATGGAGGCCGACTGCGCGGGAGTCGGCCTGAACTTCGCGCTGCACAACGACATCTGCACGCCGTACCTGGTGGATCTGACGACCGAGGAACAGCGGGAGCGGTGGCTGCCGGGGTTCGTGGCGGGAACCCGGATCGCGGCCATCGGCATGACCGAACCGGGCGCGGGATCGGATGTCGCCGGAATCCGCACGGCGGCAGTCGATATGGGCGATCACTTCGTGGTGAACGGTGCGAAGACGTTCATCACCAACGGCATCAACGCGGATCTGGTGATCACGGCGGTCCGGACCTCCGCCGAACGCCACGCGGGGGTGACCGTGATGGTGCTCGAGCGCGGCATGGAGGGCTTCGAGCGTGGCCGCAACCTCGACAAGCTCGGTTTGCACTCGCAGGACACGGCCGAGCTCAGCTTCACCGATGTCCGGGTGCCCAAGGAGAACGTGCTCGGGGAGGTGGGGCGCGGATTCACTTACCTGATGCGGAACCTCCCGCAGGAACGGATGCAGATCGCCGTCGCCTGTCTGGCGCGAGCCCGGGTCGCTTTGCGGAGGACTATCGAATATGTCGGGGAGCGTGAGGCTTTCGGGCAGCAGATCGGGGCGTTCCAGAACACCAAGTTCACGCTCGCCGACGTGGCTACCGAGGTTTCGGTGGCGGAAGCGTTCATCGACAAGTGCGTGCTGGAGTTGAATGCGGGGCGGTTGACGCCTGCTGATGCCGCCAAGGCCAAACTGTGGGCCTCGGAGATGGAATTCCGGTGCATCGACCGGTGCCAGCAGCTGTTCGGAGGCTATGGGTACATGCGCGAGTACCCGATCGCGCGGATGGCTGCGGATGCGCGGATCACTCGGGTGTACGGCGGGACTTCCGAAATCATGCGGGAGATTATCGGACGGGATTTGCGGCTTACCGAACGGTCGTAATATTTCGTTGGAGATCTGAAAAGACTTGCTACACATGGTAATTCGATGACGGGTGAAGGGTGCAATTGATAGAATAGAGGCATGAAATTGGGCGGGCCGAATCTCAGCGAGGACATCACGGTGGGCGATGCCACCGGTGTGGTGTTCGATGCTGTGGACGTCCTGCTCAATGACTCCCTGGATCCGATCTCGGATGAGGATCTCGTGGAATTGATGCGGGATTGGGAGACCACACGCCGTCGGATGGCCGCGTTCGAGCACAAGCTGGTTCGGGAGATCGAGACTCGGAACCTGCCCGAGAAGGCGGGGGTGAAAAGGGTTTCGAAGTACCTCGAACAGACTCTGCGCCTCGGCCACGCCGAAGCGTGCGCGCGGGTGCGTGCCGCGGAACAGCTCGGGATGCGGCAGACCGGCGGCGAGGTGTTGGAGCCCCGGCTGCCGTGGACTGCCGCCTATCAGCAGATGGGCATGGTGTCGGTGGATTCCGCGCGGCGGATCGTGCAGATCATGGACCGCATTCCCGCCGAAATCGACGTCGAGGACCGGGATCTCGCCGAATTCGAGTTGGCGAGCTTCGCCGCGCAGTCCACGCCGGATGACCTGCCCAAGATCGGTGACCGGATCCTCGGGTACCTCGACCCGGATGGCCGGTTCACCCGGGAGGTGGATCGGCAGCGGCGTCGTGGGCTGACGCTCGGCAAGCAGGGTGTGGACGGGATGTCGGTGATCAGCGCGCAAGTGACGCCCGCGCTGCGTGCTGTGCTGGACCCGATCTTCGCCAGCCTGGCCCGGCCGGGCATGTGCAATGGTGATGATGCTGAAAGCCCTTGGACCACAGAAGGGCTCGACGACGAAGCCCTTGCTGGGTTGGAGCGTGCCGCACGGCGAGATCCTCGTACGGCCGCTCAGCGCAACCACGATGCGCTGCTGGCGTTCCTGCGCCCCGAAATGGGTCCGGAGAACACCGGTCAGCACCGGGGCCTGCCCGTCTCCACGATCATCACCATGTCGCTCGCGGAGGTCGAGGCCGCCGCGGGTGTTGCCACCACCGCCTCGGGCGGGACTGTTCCGCTGGAAGAGGCTTTGCAGCTCGCCCAGAAGTCCAAGCCGTTCCTGGCGATCTTCGATCACGCCGGACGCCCCCTGCACCTGGGCCGCGCCAAGCGCCTCGCCAACGCCGCCCAGCGCATGGCCCTGATCGCCACCGAACGCGGTTGCACCCGCCCGGGCTGCAGTGCCCCCGCCACCTTGACCCAGGTTCACCACGTCACCGAATGGAACAAGGGCGGCAAGACCGACATCGAAAACCTGACCCTGGCCTGCGATGCCTGCCACGCCCTGATCCACGACGGACCGGGCGGATGGAAAACCGTTGCCATGCCCAAGGATTCAGAACACGCGGGCCGCACCGGCTGGATACCGCCAGCTCACATCGATCCCAGCCGAACCCCGCAGGTCAACGACCGCCACCACGCGGGCGAGCTGATGGCCGCCTCCCTCGCGCGCCTCCGCGACCGCACCCGCCCACCGGTCAAATGGTGGTCACGCCGCTGATGCCAGTCCGAGCCTCACCAAAGGTGGGGCCCTTCGGGCTGCGTCCACCAACCCATCCCTTCGTTTTCCCCGGGATGACGCGCGGCTGAGCCGTGAGTGGGGCTGGTAGGTGAGGGGGCCTCGCAAGCTCGGCCACCCTCTTCCTTCTCCAGGCGTCTTTTGTCTTTGGTCTCTTTTGTCTTTGGTCTCTTACCGTTTGAGCCCTTGAGCCGCTGCAATCACACGCTCCATAACGCCCCGCGGAAGCACCCGACGAATCGCGAACATCAATGGCGCATTGCTTCCCACCGCGTACAGCGGCTTCGGCCGATCGGAGTTCACCGCCGCCACAATGGTTTCCGCCACCTGGGCAGGCGCAATGCCTTTGCTCATCTGAGCATCGAGGCGAGCCATGAATTTCGTGAAGTCCGCGGCATGCGGCGACCCATCGGCGATGTACTTGGCCCGACGCTCACTCAGCCCGGTATCGATCTGACCGGGTTCGACGGTAGTGATCCAAACACCGAACGGAGACTCCTCGAACCGCGCGGCGGTCGCGAACCCACGCACGGCCGCTTTGGTCGCCACGTAGGACGAGCGGTACGGCATCGGAAAGCTCCCGAGCATGGAGCCGACCATGACGATCCGCCCATATCCACGCTCACGCATGCCGGGCAACACCGCCTGGGTCAACGCCACAGGCCCGAAAACATTGAGCTGGAACAGTCTTTCGATCGCTTCACGGGGCAGGTCGGACAGCGGCCCGGCCTGACTCTCCCCGGCATTGTTGATCAGCACATCGATCGCCCCGAGCTCGGCCGCGAACCGCTCGATCGACTCCAGGTCGGTGATATCGAGCGCGCGGTACTCGACGCCCGGCGCCCGGTCGGCCTCGGCGAGGTTGTCGGGATTGCGGCTGGTGCCGATTACCTTGTGTCCGCGGGCCGCGAAGGCCGCGGCGGTGGCCTTGCCGATGCCGGAGGACGCGCCGGTGACGACCACGGTGCGGGTCGATGAGCTGCTCATACCGTGCACGTTATCGGGTGCGTCGGCAGCGTGCTTGGCGGCGTTCGGAGGCGCATTCGTCGGTAACCGAGCGAATGCCGAGCCAGATGCCGACGCCGAAGGCGGGGGCCGCGAGCATGGGTAGTAGCAGGATCGCGGTGGAACTCATGGTGGGCAGACCTCGATTGCTGGTCGTCGTCCGAACCGGTTGTGGGTGAATCGCACCGGCGCATCGGCTGTTACGTGACGAATCGTGTTCCGCGCGTCGCGCGCATCACCGCTGTGCGATCAAAAATGTCGGATGCGCCACACCGGGCGGTCTCTCGTTGATATGTTGCGCCAACCCGATGGGGAACAGACATTTGGGTCGGGAGTAGTCGAAGAGGACAAAGCGCACATGCTCGACTGGGATCTAGCCAGGCACACGGCCGGCGTGCACATTTTGACCCGGCTCGCCAATGAGAGAGGGATGCCGGCGGGGGAGTGCCTCGCCGGAGCGGGACTGGCGCCTGAATCGGTGGTCGAACAGACCACGGAAGTGACGGCGCGGCAAGAACTTGCGGTGGTGCGGAATCTCCTCGCCCGGTTCGGCCGGGAATCGGGACTGGGCGTGGAGGCGGGGACGCGATATCACGTGTCGCTGTCGGGGCCCTGGGGTCTGGCCCTGCTGGCCAGCCGGACCATGCGGGACGCGATCGTGGTGGCGCCGGGATACGTCGAGCTGGCCTTCGCGTTCGGGCAGGTGACCTTCGAGGAAGTGGATGGTGAAGGGCGGCTGCGGTTCGACGACCGGGACGTTCCCGAGGACGTGCGCGGCTTCCTGGCCGAACGGGTCCTGGCCGGAATCCAGATGCTCGGCCGTGAGCTGTACTCGGTGAACGTACCGGTACGCCGCGTCAGTTTCCGGCACGCCGCACCGCCCGATACCAGCCGCTACCGGTCGGTTTTCGGCGTCGAGCCGCTGTTCGGAACCAGCGTCGACGAACTCGCCTTCGACTCGTCGTTCCTGGACGTCGTCCTGCCGCAACCGACCGAACAGGCCCGCAGCACCTGCGAGCAGATGTGCCAGGAACTGCTGGCGCGCCGCTACGTCCGGTCCGGTTTCGCGGCCGTCGTACGCGGCGTCCTCATCCGCGATCCGGGCGTGATCCCGGATCAGTCGGCCGTCGCGGCTGGGCTGTTCGTCAGCCCGCGCACCCTGTCGCGTCGGCTCAACGAGGAGGGCACCTCGTTCCGCGCCCTGCTCGACGAGGTGCGCCAAGCCCTCTCGGAGGAACTGCTGGACCGCACCGACATGACCACCGAACAGGTGGCGGCCCGCCTGGGCTACGCCGAGGCGGCGTCCTTCATCCGCGCCTTCCGGCGCTGGCAGGGCTGCCCACCGCAGGAGTACCGCGCGCGAGGGCGCACCCCGGAACTCGTCTAAGGCCTCACCCCTGCGCGGGCAGGAAGCTGCCCGCGTGCAGGGTGGTGCCGAATCCCGGTGCGAATTCACCGTATTCGTAGACGACGCGGCCGCCGACCACGGTGGCCGCGACCGCCCGGTCATTGCGATTGACCATGCGCTGCAACCCCGTGACCCCGGGGAACGGCGCCTCGGCGTACGCGCTGGACGTGCCGTCGAACCCCGCCGGATCGACGACCGCGATATCGGCGCGCCCGCCGACCCGCAGGCGCCCGGCGTCCAGGCTGTACCAATCGGCGAGCTCGCCGGTGAGCCGGTGGATCGCGGTCTCGATCGGCAGGAACCCGCGCTGCTGCGCCCGCTCCAGCATCCGCACCCCGAAGTTGTAGAACGCCATATTCCGCAGGTGCGCACCGGAATCGGCGAACCCGACCTGCATCATGGGCGAGCGCTGCAACCGGTCGAGCACCTCCTCGCGGTCATTGGCGATGACGGTGCGCCACCGCAAGGCCGGGCCGTGCTCGACCGTCAGATCCAGCATGGCGTCGGCCGGATCGATGCCGCGTTCGTCGGCGACCGCGCCGAACGACTTCCCGACCACGTCCGCGTCGGGGCAGGCGACGATCACGGCGTCATAGAGGTCGCGGTTCCAGACCCGCGGCCCGTACTTCTTGGCCAGGTCCTTGCGGAACCGTCGGCGGTAGTCCTCGTCGGCCAGGAGTTCGCCGCGCTTCATGGCGTCCCGGATATTGAGCGCGGCGCTGCCGGAGCCGAACTCCTCGAACACCACCAGATCCACCCCGTCGGCGTACACCTCGAACGGCACCGGCAGATGCTGCCACCGGAACCGCGCTCCGCCAACGGTATTCGCGATCCACGCCGACGCCATGGCGGCCCGCGCGGTGGTGCGGTCGGCCTTCACGTCCATGCCCGCGATGAGCGTCGTCTTGAGCGGCGCGCGGAACCGGCCCGCGCTCTGCGCGAAGTAGTTCACCAGTTCGGCGCGGCTGGTCAGGTTCGGGGTGCTCTGATGCACCCGGCCGCGCCGCCGCAGCACGGCGTTCAACGCCCGGTACTCCCGCCACGTCGCGTACGTGGACGGCAGCTGCCGGGTCGGGAACCGTACGCCCTCCAGCTTCGAGAACGAGCTGCGGATCGTGGACAGCCCCAGGAATCCGGCATCCAGCGCCGCCTCCAGCATGGCGCACATGCGGTGCAGCTCAGCGGGCGTCGGGCGGACTTGCGCGTCCACGGACCGGCCCAGGCCCATGACCGCCACGCGCATATCCGAATGTCCCAGGAAGGCGGCGACATTCGCGCCGAGCGGCCGGTCGGCGAGCGACTTCCGGTACGACTGCGGATCGTCCCAGTCCTTGTGCTCCTTGACCGCCGAGTGCACCGCGTCCCACGGCAGCGCCTCGACGCGCGCGAACAGGTCGGCGCAGTCCTCGGCCTCGGAGTACACCGTCGACAGCGAGCAGTTGCCGAACACCACCGTGGTGACACCGTGCCGCACCGATTCACCCAGGCCGGGACTGCCCAGCACCTCGGCGTCGTAGTGGGTGTGGACGTCCAGCATGCCGGGCATCACCCATTTGCCGGTGGCGTCGACCGTCCGCTCCCCGTCGGGCAGTCCGCCGCCGCCCTCGATGACGGTCACCTTGCCGTCGGTCACCCCGACATCGGCCCGCACCCCGGGCCCGCCCGTCCCGTCGTACACCGTGCCCCCGCGAATCACCAGATCGAACCGTGTCATCGCAGTTCACCCCCGTGGATCGGTCCCGCCCCGTGGCGGGTGGCTTGTACACGTTATAAGTGCAGTATCCGCCTGTGGCAGGTCACCGTGGCGAGAACGCGACGGTGGCCGTGGGCGCGCGGTGGTCGGGGCCGGGGAGACGGAGTACGGACGCGGACGCCGGGGTGAGGCCGCGGACCAGGAGGTGGTCCAGGCGGGCCAGAGGTCGTGACGTGGGCCAGGTGAAGCCGGGACCCGCGCCTGGCAGTGACTGTGCGTCGATGAAGCCGGGGGCGAAGGAGCGCCAGTTGCGATCGGTCGACGCGGTATTGAAGTCGCCCGCCACCAGAATCCGCGCGGCCGGGTCGGCCACCAGCCGGCGGGAGAGTCCGGCCAGCCCGGCGTCGCGGGTCCGTGTGTCACCAGGGCGGAGCGACGGGAGATGGACGACATAGACCACCAGCTCGCCGTACGGGGTGTCGACCGTGGTGCGCAGGCCACGCTGCCAGCCGATCCCGACATCGGCGACCGTGGTCCCCGACGTCGGGTAGCGGCTCCACAGGGCGACCGTGCCACGCTCCTCGCTGTACGGGTAGGACAGGTCGAGGATCCGATGCACGGCGGCACGGTCCGCGCCCGCGAGCTCCTGCACCGCCACCAGGTCCGCACCGGTCGCGGCCAGCGCGCGGGCTGTGGTCAGCGGGGTGGTGTTCCCGGCGTACAGGTTCTGCGAGACGACGCCGAGGGTGTCCGCCGTCGGTGTGGCAGCCGAGGCCGTCGGGGCCCACCAGGAGCCGAAGGTATAGGCCCACACCAGGATCGGGGCGATCGTCGCGGCGGCTCCCGCCGGGCAGCGGCAGATCAGCGCGAGGGCGGCCAGGACCGGTGCGAGCAGGATCAGCCAAGGTGCCGCAGTGTCGAGCAGGACACCCGACCCCATGATGTCGGGCACCCGGTCGTGCGCTTTCACCAGCAGGGTGAGAAGCGCTGCGGCGGTGACGAAAACAGTGGTGCGGATAGGTTTCATCGGCCGGGGCACAATCTGCGCGGGCTGATGTCACCCTTCAGCTGAGCGTCGACGCAGCCGCCCGGCAAGCCGTCGACCTCCCTCGTGCCGAAATTGGCGGTGACGGTGAGTTCGTCCTTGCCGAAGACCGTGCGCTGCACGAGATGGTCATCGGTCACCCAGCGGAAGTCGGTCATCGGCAGCGTCGCGGCACGGTCGTGCAAGGGCGCGAAGAACTGCTGCAGCCGTGCGATCTCGGGGCCGTGCTCGGTGAGCGTGGCGCGGTCCAGCACGAAGTTGAGCGGCGTGTTGTCGAGGATCGCGGTCAGCGCGCGCATCGTCTGCTGTTGCGGCAGTTTGTAATACGACAGCTCCCATCGGTCCACATTGACCAGCGAGTCGTGCAGGACCGTCTCGTAGAGCGGCACCCGGTAGACCGGATCGAACATGGCGATCGCCAGGTCGGCGGGCAGGTCGACCGGTTGGAAGAACATCTTCGGCGCGTTGTCCGGGTACCAGGCACCCCAGGTCTGTTTGTCGCGCTGCGCGCGCCACAGGTTGTCCGACACCGGGGTCTGGGCGCCGTGGTCGAAGGCGAGCACCGGCGCGGACCAGGCGGCGGCCGACTCCGAGCCGAGCACGGTCTTGCGGTTTTCGGCCAGCCAGCGCATCCGCGCGAGGCGATACTCCCGGTCTTGGCTCTGGGTCATGGGGTGCGCAGGGGAGTGGTCGTCGAAGAACTCGCCGGCGGCGTCGACGTCGAGGAAGTACGTGTCGGCCCCATTCGCGGTCATCGCCGCGTACCGGCTCTCGTACAGGTGCGGATTCTCCGCCAGCACTCGCGAACTCAGATAGCAGCCGCGACCGCCGAATCCGGTCTCCGGCGTGCCCTGTTCGTCCCGGACGCAGCCGTCGGGCCACAGGGTGCCCGGCCAGCGTGAGGACGGGTTGTCCGCGGTGGCGGGGTCCTGCGCATTGGCCCACGAATCGTAAGGGCCCGCAAGGTATCCGGCGTCCCTGGCCGCGGTGATGGCCGTCGAGGACATGGGGTCGTCGCCGGCGTCGTAGCCGAGCCACATGCGCGACAGGCCGAGGTTCTTCATCTGCTGTACCGCCTCGGGCGTGCGGCCGTCACCCCACAGGTAGGCGTGGAAAGCGCCCTCGAGCTTGGCGACCTCGGGATTGATGGCGATCTTGTCACGCAGGGAACGGAATTCGCCGTGCCGCAGGAGCCAGCCGCGATAGTCGCGGGCCGCGGCGACCGGGGACGCGTCGGTGAGCGCGAAATCCACCGTGTAGTCGCGGGTACCCGCGTGATCGGCGAAATCGTGGGCGCCGCGAGCGATCAATCGTCCCTGGTCGGAGGCGACTGTGAGCGTGCTGCCGATGTCGGTGGGCACGATGTAGCCGACGCCGCGGTCGCCGACGCTGTAGCCCCAGAACGGCATGGTCAATCCGGAAGTCAGCGGCAGTGATTCACCGATCAGGCCGGTGTCGGGGCCGTTCCAGAAGGTGTCGCGCACCGGCAGTGACAGGCCCTCACCGCGCGGGATCTGCACCGCGGCCGCCGCCGAATCCGTACCCGTGATCGGCCACCGCAGCGAGCCGTCCCGGTCGCTGTGCACGGTGACCCGCAGCCGTCCGTCCTCGGCCGTCGCCGACACCGCGAGCGCGCGATCCGGATAGGTCCAGGTCGCCGTCGATCCGTCGACCTCGACCGGACCGGTGGTCCCGAGCGTGTCCTCCGCAGGCGCGGACAGCGTGTACGTCGTGCCGTCGGCCCGTGCGGTGACGGTCAGATTCGTGGTGTCCACCTCGGCCGATCCGCCGTCGATCGAGATAACCACACTATTGCCCTTCACCTGCGGTGCGGGGATTGTGGCGGCCTTCCCGCAGGCGGTGAGCCCGGTGGCAGCGACCCCGAGCACAGCCAGCGCGGCGGGCGCACGAGGGGGAATCCGAAATCTCATGGTCCCCACGCTCACGGACAGGGATGAGAGTCCGATGAGAAAGCCCTGGTGGCGGTCGTCCGTATGATCCGTGGGATGCGGGTACTGGTGGTCGAAGACGAAGCCGCGGTCCGGGACGCGCTGGTCCGCGCCCTCGCCACCGAGGGCTACGACAGTCGCGGCGCCGCCGACGGCGCGACCGCGCTCACCGAGGTTGCCCGCTGGCAACCGGCCGTCGTCGTCCTGGATGTGCTCATGCCGTTCATGGACGGGCTCACCACCTGCCGCACCCTGCGCGGACGCGGCGACCGCACCCCCATCCTCATGCTCACCGCCCGCGACGCGGTCGCCGACCGGATCGAGGGCCTCGACGCGGGCGCGGACGACTACCTGGTCAAACCCTTCGACCTGGACGAACTGCTCGCGCGGGTGCGGGCTCTGGTGCGGCGCACCTACCCCGACGACGGTGCGGTGCTCTCGACAGCAGACCTGGTACTGGACACCACCGCACAGCGAGTTCGGCGCGGAGACCGCGAAATCGAGCTCAGCAGAACCGAATTCGCGTTGCTGGAGGTCTTGCTGCGCAATGCCGGGCAGGCGCTGCCCCGTGAGACGCTCATCGATCGCGTGTGGGGGCGGCAGTCGTCGAACTCGCTCGAGGTCTACATCCGATACCTGCGACGCAAGATCGAGGCGGACGGGGAGCCCGCGCTGATCCACACCGTGCGCGGCGTGGGATACCGGCTGGGCCCGTCGTGACCCGGCCCGGGCACGGAGTGTGGGCACGACTCGGGTTGCGCGGGCGGATCGCCGTATTCTTCGTGCTGGCAATGGGTTTGGCCCTGGCGGGGATGGCCGCGGCCGCCTATGTAGTGGCAGGCCACGAGCTGAACAGCACCCTCGATGTAGGCCTGCGCCGCCAAGCCACCCGCATCGTGCGGCAGTTTCCGGTGGAGCCGACCGTCGCGGCGGTGTCCGGCCCCTGCGAGTATCTGGCGGCTCCGAGCTGCGTGCAGGTGGTCGGAGCGGACGGGCAGATCCGATCCGAGCATCTGCCGGGCAGCTCTCTCCCCGTGGACGACGAAGTTCGCGCTGTCGCAGCGGGTTCCGAGGGCGCGTTCTTCCGGGACCTCACCCTCGACGGCTATCCCATGCGGATGTACACCACCCAGCTCGAACCCGGCGCCGCCGTGCAGGTGGCGCAACGCTCCGATTTCGTCGACAACGGCCGCCGGCGCGTCGGCCTCGCCCTACTCGCCGCGGCGGCCGCCGGGCTGCTGCTGGCCGGCGCGATCGGCACCGTGCTGGCCCGGCGCGCCCTCGCACCGGTGGCCGCGCTGACCGAGGCGGCGGAAGAGGTGGCCAGAACCCGGGATCCGAGTCACCACATCGCCGTCACCGGCTCCGATGAGTTGTCCCGGCTGGCCGTCAGCGTCAACACCATGCTCGACGAACTCGACGGCGCGCTCACCGCCGAACGTCACTCCCGCACCGCGCAACAGCGACTCGTCGCGGACGCCTCGCACGAATTGCGGACCCCGCTCACGGCCTTGCGCACCAATATCGACCTACTGGGCCGCGCCGACCGCCTGACCCCCGAGCAACTGGACGAGACCGTGTCCGCGCTGAGCGTGCAGTCCACCGAATTGTCGGGACTGGTCACCGATCTCATCGATCTGGCGCGGGCCGACGACCCCGACGCCGTTCCCGAATCACTGGAAGACCTGCGCCTCGATTTGCTGACCGCAGACTGTGTGGCAACGGCTCGAAAGCATTGGCCCGGAATAATATTCGCTGATGATCTGCGTCCCGTGACCGTGCAGGGTGCCCCGGCGCGACTGGTCCGGGCGGTCACCAATCTCCTCGACAATGCCGCCAAGTTCAGCCCGCCCGGTGGCACCGTCAGCGTGACTGTCGCCGCGAACCGAATCTCGGTGCGGGACAACGGTCCCGGCATCCAGCCCGATGATCTGCCGCACGTCTTCGACCGCTTCTACCGGTCCTCCGCGGCACGTTCCACTCCCGGCCACGGCCTCGGGCTGGCGATCGTGGCACAGGTGGCGGCGCTGCACGGCGCGAGGCCCGAGATCGAGTCCTCGCCCGGCAGCACCGTTGTCACTCTGTCGTTCCCGTCGGACGACCAGGCCTAGGCCTTGGTCACCTTCGGCGGGGTCCAGCTGCCATCCGAGATGGCCTGCTCGGGCCAGTAGGTCCGCAGGATCATCTCGAAATCACCGGGGGGAGTGGGGAGCCAGTTGGCCTCCTTGTCCGCGCCGGGCGACGTCTGCTGGAGGTAGAGCGTGATCCCGCCGTCCGGGTTGCGCACCAGGTTCGGCAGCATCGGCGAATTGATCAGGTAGCGATTGATCGGATTCTCCACCAGCAGGATCTCCGGCAGCTTGTACATGGTCACCGACCAGAACGCCTTCACCGGCGGGAGCTTCCCGTCGGGGAAGGTGAGGGTGTAGTTGTCGGCGCCGTTCAGCTTCGCGCCCGTGGTGTCGTTGGTGAGCGGGAAGTACATGGCCTCCGCGCCCGGCAGACCCAGGATGCCCATGACCGCACCGGCGAAGCGGTACAGGTAGTTCCCCTTCAGCTGCTCGGCGGACCCGAACAGCTGACCGGAGTTCACCTTGCCCGTCTCCAGCTCGTTCTTCTGGAAGTTGTGCAGGTCCGACCAGGCGTCGGCCATACCGTCCTGGAACGCCTTGCGGTCATCGGCGCTCAGCTTCGCGGGATCGAAATCGCCGTCCGGGCCGATGCCGATCTTCGCGAACCGCTCGCGCATCTCCTTCTCGTTCGGCTGGACCGGCGCGTACTTCAGGGTGAAGTTGAGGACTTTGAAGAAGTCGAGCGAGGTCTGCTCCTCCTCCGGAGTCAGCGGCTTGATGAAGTCGACCGTCGGCGCGGCGGCCGGCACCGCCTTGTTCTCGAACGACGACAGCGGCTTGACCTGGTACTCGGACTGGATCTTCTTGACGTTGTCCAGATCGGCCGGATCGAACAACTGGGTCCGGTACAGCACCATCGAGAAGTCGGTCGCCGAGGTGATGACCTTGTCCACCCCGGCGGGCTTGTCGCCCTTCCAGCCGGGACCGGCGAGCAGGTAAGTGCCGCCGCCGTTCCCGGTGGTCCGGCTCCCGAGCAGGTCATAGACGTAGGTGTAGTTGTCGATGAACTGGACCGAGTAGTAGCGCTTCTCCTCGATCGGGGGCACGGTCAGCACCAGCGGCTCGGTTCGCAGGTCAGCGACCAGGAACGAGTACGGCGTGTCCGAATTGGGCGTTTGGACCGCCGTGTCCGCCGGGGTGAAAACCCGGGCGATGCTGTGCAGCTGGTTCCAGTCGCCCATGTACTGGCTGCTGTTCTTGTCCACCACATACGAATTCTCGATGCGGTACATGTCGACCATCGGAAAGCCGTAGGTATAGGCCTCCTTGGCTATCGCGCGCACCTCGTCCGAACCGGTAGCGTTATCGTCAGACTTGGTTCCGCAACCGGCGGCCACCGCGGTGACCGCCGCGACGAGACAAACGGCTGAGACCTTCCAGAACCTCATTCGCTCTCCCACATGTCATGACTCCATTTCGCCGGAGCCGACTCCGGCATGTGGAGACGCTACCGATCGGAATGACAGGGGAGTTGAACATTTGTGGGCGTGGCGCGGCAACCACTCTAGGGTGTCGATGCGCCGCAGAACGGTTCACAGGATGCCGGAGCCTCCGGCACGGTGCTGGTGGGCTCGTCGAAATAGGCGAGGCTCACCAACATTGCGACAGTGATCCCGAAGAACAGGACTGTCGCGGAAGCGATCGCCACCCATGCCCAATTGAGTCTCGGGAATGTGATGACCGGGGTCCCGTCATCGGCCACGACGAACAGCACCGCCGCGCTTGCCGGGGATCGACGCAGTTGTAGCAAAACGGTGTTACGCCACCAGTTTCCGACCATGGCAGCACACGACCTCCGCAGAAGTTTCGGTGTGATATTGCCGTGAGTACAGCAACCACCAGGCTACGCCCAAAAGGTCTTGATAGCCATAGGCTATTTCTCGAAATACGCGGTTGCGGCTGAGTAGTTCTGCGGTGTTCTCCGATCGGTCACCGAACGAGGATGAAAACCGTTGTCACAACCATTGATCCGGGAGGGCCATGAACCCCGATGCGCGACGACCCCGTGGACTGGGCAAACGGGCTTGGCTCACAACGCAATTGGTCCGCCGGACGCTGCGCGCCCTGGCCTGGTCCCGCTTCGTCCAAGTCACCGTGCTCAACCGCGATCGGGTGCCCGTGACCGGTCCGGTGATCATCGCGAGCAACCACATCTCCCTGCTCGACGCGGTCTTCCTGTGGGGTGCGCTGCGGCGGCGCGCGGTGGCCATCGCCATGGCCGAGCTGTGGACCTGGCCGGTCGTCGGATGGTTGGTGCGGCTGCTGGGCCATATTCCGGTGGTCCGGCGCGACCCCGACTCCGGGCGCACCGCGGTGAGCCGCGCGGCGCAGGTGCTGCGCTTCGGGGGTGTGCTCATCATCTACCCGGAGGGTCGCCTGGTCCCGGCCGGCGAGCGAGAACCGTACAAATCGGGCGTTGCGACGCTGGCCATGGCGACCGGTGTTCCGATCATCCCGGTCGCCACGACCGGCACCGACGGGGTGCTACCGATGCGCCGCGGGAACACCGGCCAGCGATTCAACCGCCACCATCCAGTTACCATCCACTTCGGAACACCCATCGACCCAGCGGAATTCGATAACCCCGAGAAACTCCTGGATGTTCTGCGGCACGAAATCGAGAGCCTGCGCGGCTGAAAAACGATGCGCTCGAGCGTTTTACGGCACGATCGCGTCGGCCTCGATTTCGACCAGCAGCGCGGGATCGATCAGGCTGCTCACTTCGACCATTGTCGCCGCCGGGCGGATCGCCGCGAAGACTTCACCGTGCGCCTTGCCGACCTCTTCCCAGCGGGAGATATCGGTGACGAAAATACGGGTGCGCACGACATTCTCGGGTGTCGCACCGACTTCCGCCAGCGCGGCCACAATTCGGCGCAAGGCTTCCCGGGTCTGCTCGGCGATATCGTTTCCGCCCACCGCGCCGCCGTCCGGATCGACCGCGGTGGTTCCCGCGACCGAGATCCACGGGCCGACCCGGACCGCGCGCGAATAACCCACGATCGGTTCCCACTGCGCGCCGGAGGAGACATTCTGTCGCTGCGTCATGCGCCCCATTGTGCATCGATGATCGCCGGAAGTTGTTGCCGCCGTAACTTGCCCGCGGTGGTGCGCGGCAGTTCCGGGACGAAGACGATGTCCCGCGGCACCTTGTAGCCGGCCAGCGTCGTCTTGATGTGCCGTTGCAAGGTGCGGGCGTTCACCCGCGCGCCCGGCTCCAGCACGACGGCCGCGACGAGCCGCTGCCCGAAATCGTCGTCGGGCACCCCGACCGCACCCGCGTCGGCCACCGCCGGATGCGCCAGCAGCGCCTCCTCGACCTCCTGCGGGAAGACGTTCTCCCCGCCGGAGACGATCATGTCGTCGGAACGGCCGTCCACGAACAGCCTGCCCTCGGCATCGAAATGGCCGAGATCGCCGGAGTCCATGTGCTGTCCGACCATCTCCTTGGTCCGGCCGTCGCTGTAGCCGTGGAACAGGCTCGGGTTCTTGTTGACGATCCGGCCGGTGACGCCGGCGGGCAGTTCACGGCCGTCGCCGTCGACGATGCGGATATCCACGATCCCGGCGAGCGGGCGGCCCACGGTGCCGGGCGCGGCCCGCAGATCCGCGGGCGTGGCGAAGGTTCCGGCACCGGTCTCGGTGGAGGCGTAGCCATTGAACAGCACCTCGCCGAACTCGTCCTGGAACGCGGTGGCCAGCCACGGCGGCAGGGGAGCGGCCCCGCACACCATCATGCGCAGGCTCGACAGATCGTGGCCGCCGCGCACCTCGGGCGGCAGCGCCATCACGCGGCCGAGCATGGTCGGCACCACGCACACGATCTGCGCGCGATGCCGCTCGATATCGGCGAGCAGGGTCGCGGCATCGAAACGCTCGTGCACGACCACGGTCGAACCCAGCAGGAACGCACCGGCGGTGGCCAGGAACCCGTAGGTGTGATGCAGCGGCGGCGCGATCACCATGGGCTGACCCAGACGCGGGATCGGCGCGACCCTCGCGAGATCGCCGATGGCCAGCAGTATGCGCGGGCTCATCGATCCGGCCGGGCCTCCGCCGAAGGTGCGCGGCGCGCCTTTGGGCACCCCGGTCGTTCCGCCGGTGAGCAGGATCAGCGTGCCCCCGGACGCGGGCTCGCGCACCGGCGGCCCACCCGCCGCCACCAATTCCGCCACCGTCGGCAGGCCACCGGCCGCGCCCCGGACCACCACGCGCCGCCCGCCGTACCCGGACTTCTCGATCTCGTCGTGGAATTCGCCGTCGTAGAGCAGCAATTCGACGCGCTCGCGATCGAGCACCTCGCCGATCTGCGGCCCGGCGAAACCGTAGTTCAACGGCACCAGATCCGCCGAGAGCCGCGCGGCCGCATAGGCCGCCAGTACGAATCCGCGATGGTTGCGGCACAGCACCCCGACCCGCTGGCCGCGCCCGATCTTCCAGCGCGCCCGCAGCGCCGCCGCCAGTTGCCGCACCTGCCGATCCAGCTCGGCCGCGGTGATCGGGCCGTCGTCGTCGACCATGGCGGGCCGGTCCGGGAACCGCGCCGCGAACAATGACAGCGCCGTGGCCAATCCGACCCCGTCGCGTAATGCCATGGCCAGCTGTGGAATCCGGGTCGGAGGCAGCTGTTCCAGCACGCCACTGGCCGGAATCCACCCGGCCACCGTGACCGCGTCGTCGAGCAGATTGACCGTGCGTTCCAGGCGGCCGAGCGGACCGGCCCAATCCACCGGACGGTTGTTCCAGTTCCCGGCCTTCGCGTACAGCGTCAGCATGCGTTGCGCTGCCGGGGAACTGTCGAGCGCGTACGACAGGGGCGCGCCCACCCGCTCCCACCACGGGCGAATCGCCAAGGGGCGGTCCACGATCGCCCGGCACACCAGGCTCGCCGCCTCCTCGGTCGACATGCTCGGGGTGTAGCGGTAGATCCGATAGGGGCCCAGCATCTCCGAGCGCACCAATTGCAGGTGGACCGTGGTGACGTCGATGCCGTCGGCCCGCAATTCCGGTGCGGCGCCGCGCATCCAGGAATTGAACGCCGACTTCGACGCGATATAGGCGGTCCAGCCCACGCCGGGGCCGTGCACTCCGGCGGTGCTGATGTTGACGATGTGGCCCTGCCGCCGGGCCCGCATGGACGGCAGCAGGCTCATGACCAGCCGCGCGGGGCCGAGGAAGTTGATGCGGGCGGTGTCGTCGATATTGTCCCAGCGGTCCAGGGAATCGGAGAGCCAGCGGCGAATCGACTTGCCCGCGTTGTTGACGAAGACGTCCACCCGCCCGTGATCGGCGAGCACCCGCTCGATCAACGCGGCGCAGGCATCGGTGTCGGACAGGTCCGCTGGATAGGCGTAGACCCGGCCCGGGAAATCCGCTGTCTCCATGCGCAGTTCCTCGAGCAGGGCCGCCCTGCGGGCCACCGCGAGCACGGTCGCCCCATTCGCGGCCAGCCGCAGCGCGGTGGCGCGCCCGACACCCGAGGAGGCCCCGGTCACCAGGATCACCGAACCGGTGACGGCCGGTGCGAGACGGCGGTCGCTGATGCCGTAGCCGGCCGCGCCGAGCGCGATCCGGACCGATTTCGGCAGTTCGATCATGGGCACGGATCCTCGAGAGCGGGAACGGTCAGGCGGGCAGACGGCCGAAGTCGTAGTCCGAGAACGGGAATCGGTGATGCGCCCGGCGCGCCGAGAAGAACCCGGTGGGCCGGATGTACGTCGAGTCGCCCTGCGAATTGCGGTAGTAGGTCGGCACGTGCGCGTTCAGTTCGGCCAGGTAGTAGCGCATGGCCGCGCCGTGCCGGTAGACGCGGCGGTGATAGGCGTCGTGCGCGTCCTGGCGCACCGTCACACAGGTCGCGCCGCGCCGCCTTGCCTCGGAGATGGCGCGCACCGCGTGGGCCGCGGTCATCTCCACGAAGGCGTGCCAGCCGCTGCCGGTCCACGAATACGGGCCGACCAGGGTCCACCGATTGGGCAGGCCGGGCAGCGCCACGCTCTCGTAGGCCTGCAGGCCGTTCTCGGTGAAGTACTTGCCCAGATCCAGGCCGTCGCGGCCCACCACCAGACCGGGCGTGTAGGTCTCCGGATCGGAGAAGACGTGATAGCCGGTGGCCAGCACGATCATGTCGAACTCGCGCTCGACGCCGTCGGTGGTGCGCAGGCCGTGCGCGGTGAACCGCTCGATCGGCGTGGTCACCAGGTCGACATTGTCGCGATTGAAGGCGAGCAGGTAGCCGGTGTTGAGGGTCGGGCGCTTGGCGATCGGGCCGTAGTCCGGGGCCAGGCGTTCGCGAATCTCCGGATCCCGCACCATGAGTCGCAGCAGGCCGCGATAACCGCGGATGGCGGTGGCGTCGATGGCGCGGAGCGCGGGGCGGACCACGGGCAGCGGCGCGCTGGACATGGTCCGGAGGGCGGCGTCGACCGCCACCAGCGCCGCACCGTGCACGCCCGCCTGCACGCCCGGGACGCGCAGCGCGAGCCGCACCGCGCGCGGGATCCGCGGGTTCGGTTTGGGCAGGCACCAGACCGGGGTGCGCTGGAAGACCGCGAGGCTGCCGACCTCACCCGCGATGGCGGGGGTGATCTGGACCGAACTCGCCCCGGTGCCGATGATGGCGACCCGCTGCCCGGCCGGGTCGTAGCCGTCGTCCCAGTCCGAGGGGCGCTGGATGCGGCCGCGGTAGTCGGCGAGTCCGGGAATCCCGGGATCCACCTTGGGGCTGATGAACGCGCCCACCGCGCTGACCACGAACCGCGCGGACAGCACGCTGCCGTCGGCGAGCCGCAGCGACCAGCAGTGCCGGTCCTCGTCCCACTCCTCGGCGGCCACCTCGGTCCCGAACCGCACATGCGGGTACAGCCCGAAGCGGCGGGCCACCGCGAGGTGATACCGCTTCACCTCCGCGCCCGAGGCGAACAGCCTGCTCCAGTCCGGATTTCGCGCGAACGAGTACTGGTAGGCCAGCGACGGGATATCGACTTCCAGTCCGGGGTAATGGTTTTCGTGCCAGCTGCCGCCGACCTCGTCGGCGCGCTCCAGGATCACGAAGTCGCGCACCCCCGCCCGCTTCAGCTCGACCCCGGCGGCGATCCCGCCCGGGCCCGCACCGATCACCACGACCTCGTGGTCCGGAGCCGAAAGCCGCTCTGCGCCCATCACTCCAGCGTAGATCTGTCTGGGACAGTGATCAAGGGGTGGGTGCGCAGCGATCCATCACCGCGCTCAATTCCGGTGACCAGCGCAGGATCTCCGCGCGCATCGGACCCGTGGTGCCCAGTTGCGCGACCAGCCCGAGCAGCGTGATCAGCGCGCGCTGGAACGGCATCAGATACGCGGGGACGCCGAGCTGCCGGTAGGCATTGTCGAGCTTGGGGCTGAGGGCATCCCGGGTGCGGCCACGCAACCAGTCGGTATCCACCCGGAACGTCTCGTGGCGCAGCAGTTCGGTGAACGGCAGCAGCTTCGCTGCCAGCGCCGCGCTGTCCAGGCCTCGCTCCGCGTCGGTGAAACCGTGCCGCTGGGTCACGGCGTCCAGGTCGGCCGGGCCGCCGTGGATGAGCGCGTCGGCCAGATCGTGCACCAGCGCCGGGAACTGCGCGGGCGGCCAGACCGGGCACGCCCCGAAATCCACCACACCCAGACGGCCGTCGGGCAGGGCCCGGAAATTGCCCGGATGCGGGTCGCCGTAGAGCAGGCCCGACTTCGGCGCGGACGACCAGAAGAACCGGACGGCCAGCATGCCCACCCGATCCCGCTCGGCCCGCGAACCGGTGGTGATCAAGCGCGACAGCGGAATCCCGTCCAGCCACTCCGAGACGATCACGTCCCCGCGCTGGGCCACGACCCGCGGCACCACGAAATCGGGATCACCGGCGTACGCGTCCGCGAAACGCCGCTGGTTCCGGGCCTCGGCCTCGAAATCCATTTCCGCGCGCAGCGATTCGGCGAGCTCGTCGACCACCGCGTGGCCGTCGACGTGCGGGGCGAACACCGATGTCAGCCATGCCAATCCGCGCAACTGCCGCAGATCGCTGTCGATCGCGGCCCGCGCGCCCGGATACATCACCTTCACCGCCACCGGGCGGCCGTCGTGCCAGACCGCGCGATGCACCTGCCCGATACTGGCCGAGGCCGACCGGCGATCGTCGAACTCGCGGAAATTGTCGCGCCAGTCCGGGCCGAACGACTCCGCCAGCACCAGGTGCACCGTGCGCGGCAGCATGGCGGGCGCGGCATCCTGCAGACGGCCGAGCGCGATCCGGTACGGCTCGGCCAGTTCGGCGGGCAGCGCCAGCTCGTAGACGCCCAGGATCTGCCCCAATTTGGCGGCGCAGCCCTTCAATTCGCCGAGTACGTCGGCCATGTGCTCGGCGGTGCGGAGCTGGATCTCGCGATCGATCTCGCCGGCGGGCCGGCCCAGTACGCGCCGGCCGGCTCCGGCCACCTGCCGTCCGGCGAACGACAGCGGGACCGCCGCCAGTTTGGCGGTGCGAACCGCCTTGCGGGCGGGCGGATTCCCGCCGATATCGATCCCTGCCCGTCGAACGCTCATCGATCAACCAACCCCTCGAGC
Organism: Nocardia sp. NPDC004340; assembly: GCF_053602575.1. NCBI lineage: Bacteria > Bacillati > Actinomycetota > Actinomycetes > Mycobacteriales > Nocardiaceae > Nocardia > Nocardia sp. NPDC004340. The sequence continues at coordinate 826,861 of NZ_JBSGDW010000003.1, read as the reverse complement.
GCGTTTCGAGCGAACGCGCACGAGCGAGTCTGCCACGAAGTGAAACCGTGTGGTGTGAAAATCGGAACGGCTCGGTTCGAGTGGTCGAAAGCTGGATCGCGCGATGGAAATCCGCAGGTCGAGACGGTTACGGCTGACGGGAAGCGACCACCGCGAGGTCGATGAGCCGATGCGCGCGGGCCACCTCGGCGGGCGTGAACGGCTCCCCGGTACGCAGAAAGGTCATGGCCGCACGGTCGGATTCGGCCTCGACTTCGAGCAGCGTGCCACCGGGCACGCGGGCCGGATCGGGATCCGGAAGGTATTGCGCGCCCAGCAGTTCCGCGATGGCCAGCGGCAGCTCACCCGGATCGGCGGCCACCCGCCCGGCCAGGCCCAGCGCCCGGGTCTGGCCGTCGACCAGGGTCAGCGCCGACGCGGGCCAGATGCCGATCGCCACGCCACCCGCCTTGGCGACCGCGTGGGTCAGGCGCTGCGGCAGCACCTCCGCGGGGGTGGAGACCACCAGTTCGTCGAGCACGCCGTTCTCGAGATGGTGCACGTGCATCGCGAGGATATTGGCCCGCCGATCGGCCAGCTGCTTGGCCAGCAGTTCCAATCGCCCGGGCTTGTTGTCCAGGCGCACGCGGATGCGCCAGAGTCGCTCGGCGCTGTCGAGGCGGTGCCGGTGCCGCAGTTCCGGGGCGTGCAGCCAGCGGCTCAGGTACCGCATCGCCCCCGGCTCGACCACCCAGATGACCAGGATGGTCGCGGTCACCGCCAGAATCGCCACCGTCGCCAGGTACGGCAGCTCGAGATGGATGACCAGGGCGTGCAGGGCCAGTTCGACGGGAAAGACCGCGGCGAGCTTGGCCAGGGCCAGCCGGGTGCGCGTGGGATGGGGCAGACGACCACAGACCTCGCATGCCAGTGCATGTATCTCGGTTTGCCTCATGTTCACCACAGTGCGCGACGCAGGTTTCCGCACTGTGGTGCGGTGTAAAGACGGCATGACAAGTCGCGGCGAAGCTGTTGTGGCAGCTCACAATTGGGTGAAGCCGGACACAGCGGCATTCGCGCTGTGCCGCGCGGCACAGATTTGCCTCGCGGCTATTTCGGCGGCAGCGTCTTGGCGTAGCCGACCCCGAGGCGCACCCACTCGTCGAGCGCGTCGTCGTCGGTGACCGTCTCGGCGGTGACGCGTAGCCACCCGGTCATCTTCTTGCCGCCCATCTCCATGGGCTCGACCGCACCGGCCCGCAGGAGGTCCCCGGCGGTGTCCGGGTCGGCGCGCACCAGCAGCCCGCCCTTGCCGCTGGCCGCGACGGCCATATTGCCGCCCACCAGAAACGCCAGGCCGCCGAACATCTTCTTCTCGATCACATGGGCCACCTCGGGCCCGAGGGCGTCGCGGATCCGGTCGGCCAGCTCCTCGTCGTATGCCATGACCACAGTGTGACCCCACCCACCGACAATTCTGGGGACCCGACCCGCCGATGACCGGGGCGAAGTCCGGGCGGACCCGGAGAGACCGCTCCGGTAGGTGTGGAGTCGCGCCGGGGAGGTATACCGCCGATGTGGAAGCCCCTCCTACAGTCGGTGTCGAAGAGGAGTTCCTCCTCGTGGATCCGCGCACCGGCGCGCCGGTCGGCAAGAATGCCGACGTCGCCCGGACCGCGGCGGATCTGGGCATGGACCTGCAACTGGAGATCATGCGCTGCCAGGTCGAGACCACCACCCGCGTGCACACCACCACCGACGACCTGCTCCGGGAGCTGCGGGAGCTCCGCCGCGCCGCGGCCGTCTGTGCCGAGAAGAACGACGCGTTGCTGCTGGCCGCCGCGGTACCGCCCTCGGTCCCCGAGGAGCTGGCCATCACCAGCACCCCGCGCTACAGCCGCATCGCCGAACGATTCGGCAGGCTCGCCCGCGAACAGGGCCTGTGCGGCTGCCACGTGCACGTCGCCGTCCCCGGCCGCGCCGAAGCCCTGCGGGTCAGCAACTTCCTGCGCCCCTGGCTGCCGGTCCTGCTGGCCCTGACCGCCAACTCCGCCATCTACCGCGGCTGCGAGACCGGTTACGCCAGCTGGCGCAACATCATGTGGCGGCGCTGGCCCAGCGCCGGTCCGCCGCCCTACTTCGCGTCGGTCGCGGAGTACGAGGCGGCGGTGGAATCCATGCTGGCGCTCGGCGTGATCCTCGACCGCAAGATGATCTACTGGGACGTCCGCCCCTCCTGCACGTTCCCGACGGTCGAGGTGCGGGTCAGCGACGTCCCCGCCACCGTCGAGGAATCAGCCCTGTTGGCGACCCTGGTCCGAGCCGCCGCCATGACCGCCGATACCGCCGAACCCCGGCCCCCGGTCCCGGAACCCGCACTCCGCGCGGCCTATTGGCGCGCCGCACACGAGGGCCTGGACGGCACCGTGATCGACCCCGTGACCGGCCGCCCGATCCAGGTCCCCGAACTGCTGGACCACTTCGTCACCCTCATCCGGCCCGCCCTCGAACACCTGGGCGACCTCCCCTTCGTCACCGACACGATCACCGCCCTCCTGTCCCGCGGCAATGGAGCGCGACGGCAGCTCAACGCCTTTCGCGCCCGCGGCGACGTCTCGGACGTCGTGGCCGAACTCGCCGACGCGACCCTGTACACGTGCCGGTAGACCCGACGGACGACCGGCGTTCGGGTACGAGTGCTGGGATCGATTCGGATGTCGGGGATTACGGGAGGGGCTGGTCGTCGACGATCATGTCGTAGTTGACCTTGGTGCCCTCCACATTGGTGGTCTTGGCGGTGAAACCCCAGCGGGTGCCGTCGTTCTCGGTGACGACGCAGCGGATGGAGGCGCCGGTGGCGCCGCGTAGCAGGCCGTTGCAGGTGGAGGACTGGGGCGACATGCCGAACTTCTGGCGGTAGGTGTCGGCGATGGTGGACGCCACGTCGTCGGGGGCGACATAGGCGTCGGCGAAGGTCAGGTCGTAGAAGACGTCGCTGCCGTCGACCTTGGTGACCTTGGTGTCGATCACCCAGTTCTGGCCGTCGGCCGCGGTGACGGTGCAGGTCTGGGTGGCGTCGACCTTCGCGGCCAGACTTCCGTCGCAGGCCACCGATTTCGCGTCCTCGTGCGCCTTGTCCTTGTAGAAGCTCGAGGCCTTGGTCTGGACATCGCTCTTGTTCACGGACGAGGAACCGGCGGACACGGAACAGCCCACCGCGAGCAGGGGAAGGGAGGCCAGCGCCAGAACGGCTGTCAGTTTTCTCATGGACAACTCTAGGCGCGGAATCGTCCGGAAAATCCTGGAAACGAGAAGCGCTCCGCCGCTTTGGGGGACGGATTAGGGGCTCCGGCAGTGATCCGGTCCGGTCTGCGCGGGTGACCGGCTCGGACCACTGCCGAAGGATCAGCCGACCCGGGAGCGCCACTCCTCCAGCTGCGGGAGCTCCGCGCCGATGGTGGTGGATTCGCCGTGGCCGGTGTGCACCAGGGTCTCCGGCGGCAGGGTCAGCAGCCGGTCCGCGATCGACTCCACGATGGTGCCGAAATCGGAGTACGACCGGCCCGTCGCACCCGGACCGCCGTGGAACAGCGTGTCACCGGTGAACACCGCACCCAGGTCGGGGGAGTAGAAGCAGACCGAACCGGGCGCGTGGCCCGGCGTGTGCAGCACGTGCAGCTCGGTGCCGCCGACCGCGATGATCTGCTTGTCCGCCAGCTCGCCGTCGGGGCTGACCTGCGGGTGGGTCTGCTGCCACAGCACCATGTCCTCGGGGTGCATGAGGATCGGAGCGCCGGTGGCCCTGGCCAAATCGGGCGCGACCCGGACGTGGTCGTCGTGCGCGTGGGTGACCAGGATGGCCTTCACCTCGCGGGTGCCGATCACGTCGAGAATGGCCTCGACATTGTGCGGGGCGTCGATGACGACGCATTCCAGATCGTCGCCCACCACCCACACATTGTTGTCGACGTCGAAGGTCTCGCCGTCGAGGGAGAAGGTGCCGACGGTCACCGCGTGGTCGATGTGCGCCATCAGAACACCACCACCGAGCGCAGCACGTCACCGTGATGCATCTTGGTGAAGGCGGCCTCCACCTCGTCGAGCGCGATGGTCTCCGAGACGAAACCGTCCAGGTCCAGGCGGCCCTGCTTGTAGAGCTCGATCAGGTACGGGAAGTCGCGCGAGGGCAGGCAGTCGCCGTACCACGAGGACTTCAACGACCCACCGCGCGAGAAGAAGTCGATGAGCGGCATCTCGAGCGTCATGTCCGGGGTCGGCACGCCGACCAGCACCACGGTGCCGGCCAGGTCGCGCGCGTAGAACGCCTGCTTCCAGGTCTCCGGGCGGCCCACGGCGTCGATCACCACGTCCGCGCCGAAGCTGTCGGTGAGTTCCTGAACCCGTTCGACCGCATCCTCTTTGGCGGCATTGACGGTGTGGGTGGCGCCGAAACCGGTGGCCCACTCCAGCTTCCGCTCGTCGATGTCGACCGCGATGATGGTGGTCGCGCCCGCCAGCTTGGCGCCCGCGATCGCGGCATTGCCGACACCGCCGCAGCCGATGACCGCGACCGAGTCACCGCGGCTCACGCCGCCGGTGTTGATGGCCGCGCCCAGGCCGGCCATCACGCCGCAGCCCAGCAGGCCCGCGGCGGCGGGGGACACGCTCGGGTCCACCTTCGTGCACTGCCCGGCGTGGACCAGGGTCTTCTCGGCGAACGCGCCGATGCCCAGGGCCGGGGTGAGCGGGGTGCCGTCGGTCAGCGTCATCGGCTGAGCGGCATTGAAGGTGTCGAAACAATACTGGGGCTTGCCCTTCCGGCAGGCGCGGCACGAACCGCAGACCGCGCGCCAGTTCAGGATGACGAAATCGCCGGGCTCCACATCGGTGACGCCCTCGCCCACCGATTCCACGATGCCGGCGGCCTCGTGCCCCAGCAGGAACGGGAATTCGTCGTTGATGCCGCCCTCGCGGTAATGCAGGTCGGTGTGGCAGACACCGCAGGCCTGCACCCGGACCACGGCTTCGCCGGGACCCGGGTCCGGGATCACGATCTCGGTGACTTCGACGGGCGCGTTCTTCGAGCGAGCGACAACGCCGCGCACAATTTGGGACAACGAAATTCCTTCCTGGCTAAACGCAATGCCTCCGACTATTGCATCCGGTTCCGCCCACGTCATCTATTACCCCGGGTCACGCACAATGAATCCCCTTGTGTCCGATCACAAGAACAGTGTCCTATCACAGCAGCGATTGCTCCGCGGCCTCGGCTATGGTCGCGGCGACGACTGTCAGGGCGGGTGAATCCAGTCGCCATTGCTGCCAGTACAGCGGCACGTCCACGAAGACCTTGTCGTCCAGCGGAACCAGGCCGTCCTCGGGACGGATCATCAGGTCGGGGATCATGCCCCAGCCCAGTCCCACACGCACGGCGTCGTTGAACGCGGCCGAGGACGGGATGTAATGACGCGGCGGATCCACCGGCTTGCGAGTGTAGTGGCGGACCAGGCGGAACTGCAGATCGTCCTTGCGATCGAAGAGCACTACGGGCGCGTGTGCGAACGCCTTCGCGTTCGCGCCGTCGGGAAACCAGGTGCGGGCGTACTCGGGATGGGCCATCGGGCGATAGCGCATGGCTCCCAGACGCCGCACGGTACAGCCCTGTACGGGTGCGGCGGTGGAGGTGATGGCCGCCATCACGGTGCCGTCGCGCAGCAGGCGGGTGGTGTGCTCCTCGTCCTCGCGATGGATCTCGAACGAGAGTCCGGTCGCGCCGGGCTGGAGCGCGTTGGCCCGGCCGAGCGCGGCCACCACCCAGGTGTGCAGTGAGTCGGCGTTCACGGCGATGGGAATGACCACCGGCCGATCGGCGGGCTGATGCGCCTCGCCGAGTTCGCGGGCGGTGTCGCCGGTGAGCAACTGGATCTGCCGGGCCAGGCGCAGTACGGCCAGCCCGGATTCGGTGGGCTGCACCGGTTTGGTGCGTTGCACCAGGATGCGGCCCGCCGCGTCCTCCAGCGCCTTGATGCGCTGGCTGATTGCCGAGGGTGTGACACTGAGTTTGCGGGCGGCCGCGTCGAAGGTGCCTTCCCCGATGACCGCGTCGAGGGCGCGCAGTTGGTCGAGCTGCAGATCCACGGTAAGAGATTCTAATGGCACCTCAGAATCTTTAGCTGGCCTGGTGCTGGACGGTTGCCTACTTTCGAAGGGTGAACGCATCATCGGCGGCCCTGGCGGCCATCTCGGGACTCGGCTTCGGACTCTCCCTCATCATGGCGATCGGCGCGCAGAACGCCTTCGTCCTACGACAGGGGATCCGCGGCGAACACGTCCTGCCGGTGGTCGCGGTGTGCATCGGCTCCGATGTGGTGCTCATGACGCTCGGCGTCGCGGGCTTCGGCGCGATCGTGAACTCCGCGCCGATGGTCATGACCGTCGCGAAGTACGCGGGCGCGGCCTTCCTGCTCGGCTACGCGGCGCTCGCCGCCAAGCGCGCGCTGTCCGCGTCGGCGCTGTCGGCGGGTGGCGGCGCCCCGATCGCGCTGGGCGCGGCCATCGCCACCTGCCTGGCCGTCACCTGGCTCAACCCGCACGCCTACCTGGACACGGTGGTGCTGCTGGGCTCCTTCGCCAATACCTACGCCACCCCGGACCGCTGGTTCCTGACCGCGGGCGCCATCGCGGGCAGCCTGATCTGGTTCCTGTCGCTGGGTTTCGGTGCGCGCCTGCTGGCCCCGGTCTTCGCGAAGCCGAAGGCGTGGCGGGTGCTGGACTCGCTGATCGCGCTCGTGATGACCGGGCTCGCCGTCGGTTTGCTGGTGAGCTGACCGCCGCGGTCAGTACACCTGCTTCCACACCCCGATCGGGCTGTTGCTGTTGTCGGCGGGCAGGCAGTAGACGGCCCGGCCGCTCGAGGACTGGGCGATGCCGTCCTTCTTGAGATTGCAGACCTGGCCGGGCTCGTGCTTGCCCGAGGTCAGGGTGCCGGGGCTGTCCCACACGTACGACGGGGTCGAGCTGCCGCCGGGGCGGCGGGTGCAGACCAGCTGGCTGCCGCCGCTGGTGTAGCCGAAGCTGCCGGCTTCGCCCGCGTTGCACGGGGATCCGATCGCGGGCCGGGTGATGGGCAGCCAGTGCGGGCTCGCCCCGCCGGTGGCGTCGCAGGTCAGGACGGTGCCGTCGGAGGTCGTGGCGGTCATGCCGACCTGCTCGCAGGGCATCTGGATGCCGACGACCGGACTGACCGTGGTGGTTGTCGTCGAGGTCGTGGTGGTCGTGGTCGAGCTCGTCGTCGTCGTGGTGGTGGTCCGCTCGGGCGCGGTCGTGACGTCGGCTTCCTGGGCGGCGGTGGTCGGGGTCGGCCGCACGGAGGTGGTGACCAGGACCCGGGCCGGGGCGGTGGTCTTGGCGGCGTTCGGGGCGGCCTCCCAGCTGCTGTGGCCGGAGACGAGCAGGCCCACGATGGCGAGCAACGACACCGCAATTGTCGCGGTCAGACCGATGATCACGTACCGCGTGGTCTGGGTTCCGCCCAGCAATCCGGCCAGTCCGCCGGGGCGGTTCGCGGGCAGTTCTACCTGGTCGTCCTGCACCGCGTCGAAGACCACCGTGTCCTGCGTCCACAGCTCGTCCTGTGGGTGATAGCCCGGTGGTATCGAATTGCCGCTCATGCCAATAACTCTCGTTCGGTGGTCCCGCTGTGATCACCGGGCACACAGAGGGTAAACGGCGAGTGGGCCCGCGCGATAGCCGAAGTTTTGGCGGCGGCGCCCGATCAGCGACGGATGTCGGCCAGCCGCACCGGGGTGCCTCGATGCCGGGACAGTTCGCAGGCCTCGGCGATATAGAAGGCCTCCAGGGCGTCCGCGGGCGGGCACGGATTGGGCACCTTCCCGGTGACCACATCCACGAAGGTCGCGAGCTCTTCGACGTAGGCGCCGTGGAAGCGGTCCATGAACCCCGGATAGACCGGCAGCGCCGAGGGCGGGTAGCCGGGTTCCACCGAATGCAGCGGGGCGCGCTCGTCGAGGCCGACGATGGCGTTGCCGGTCGAGCCGAGCACCTCCAGCCGCACGTCGTAGCCCGCGCCGTTGTAGCGGCTGAGCGAGACATTGGCCAGGCAGCCGTCGTCGAGGCGCAGCACCACCGCGGCGGTGTCGACGTCGCCGGACTCGGCGAAGAACGCCTCCCCGCGATTGGCGCCGGTGGCGAAGACCTCCACCACCTCGCGCCCGGTGACCCAGCGGATGATGTCGAAATCGTGGACGCCGCAATCACGGAACAGCCCGCCCGAGCGCGGAATATAGTCCGCGGGCGGGGGCGCGGGGTCCAGGGTGGTGGCCCGCAGCGTGTGGATCCAGCCCAGGTTCCCGGCGGCGATGGCGGCGCGGGCGGCCCGGTATCCGGCGTCGAAGCGCCGTTGGAAGCCGATCTGGACTGGGACCTCGGAGCGCTCGAGGTGCTCGACCACGCGCAGCGTGCCCAGAATGTCGGCGGCGATGGGCTTTTCGCAGAAGACCGGGATGCCGCGGTCGACGGCGGCGGTGATCAGGGCCGGATGCGAGTCGGTGGCGGTGGCGACGACCAGGCCGTCGATGCCGGCGTCGAACAGCGCGTCGATATCGGGCGCGTATTCCAGCCCGAGCTTGTCGGCGGTGGCGCGGGCGCGCTCGGCGTCGGCGTCGGTGACGATGACCCGGGCCACGCCTGGCAGGGTCGCGAGGGTCTCGGCGTGGGAGGTTCCGATGCGGCCGGTGCCGGCGAGGCCCACAGTGATCGGGGACATGGCGAAGCTCCTGTCAGTCGCGGTGCGGGGTCAGACTCGGGGTGGTGCGGTGGTGGAGCGGACGACCAGGGACGGCTCGAGGCGCTGGCGCACCGGCTCGGTCCGGCCTTCGCGCAGGCGTTCGGTCAGTGCCGTGAGGGCCAGCCGCCCGATGCGATTGCGCGGCTGGTCGATGGTGGTGAGCGCGACGTGCCGCAGCGCCGCGAGCGAGGTGTTGTCGTAGCCGACGATCGAAACGTCCTCGGGCACACGCAGACCCGCCTCTTCGAGCGCGGCGGCCGCGCCCACGGCGTTGAAGTCGTTGCCGCACACCAGTGCGGTGGGAAAGGTGCTGGGGGAGAAGATGTTCAGCAGTTTGCGGACGGCGGCCGCGCCCGCGGTGTCGGTGTGCTCGCTCGGGATCACCATGGGTTCGAGGCCGTAGCGGGCCATGGCGGCGGTATAGCCCTTGCGGCGCGGCGGGGCCGCGAAGGCCGCCCCACCGTCCAAATGCACGATGCGCCGATGGCCCAGTGTGACAAGGTGATCCACGGCCAGCGCCGCGCCGAGTTCGCCGTCGTCGTTGACGGTGTCGACCGCGGTGCTGGTGGAGGTGCGCGAGACCAGCACCACCGGGCAGCGCGCGGCCGCGTCGCGGATGGCGGCGGCGGGCAGCACCGGTGACAGCAGGATCACCCCGCCCGGGCGGAAGGCGAGCAGGCTCTCCAGAGCGGCGCGTTCGCGGCCCGCGCTGCGGCGGCCGGTATTGAGGATGAGTTCGAGCCCGTCCTCCTGGGCGGCCTGGTCCATGCCCTCGACCACGTCGGCGAAGAAGGGATTGCGCAGGTCCGACACCATGACGCCGACGATATTGGAGGTGCGGCTGGCCAGCGAGCGGGCCATGGCGTGCGGCTGGTAGCCGAGTTCGGCCGCGGCCGCCAGCACCGCGTCGCGGCGGTGGGCGCTGACCTTGGGGGAGTTGCGCATGACCAGCGACACCAGGGCCCGGGAGACGCCGGCGCGGGCGGCGACATCCTCCATGGTGGGTCGGGTCATGCGACGCACGCTACCGCGTGGTCGCGGGCCGGGGCAATAGAGCGCTCTAATCGGACTTTTCAGCCACCGCCGGTTCTCGTGATTCTCCCTGCAAGGCAGTGTTTTCCGAGCGTGCTCGCTACTTTTCGGCGCATGTCGGGATCTTGACACCCGAGTGAGCCGGGTTACATTGTTGGAGCGCTCCAATCGCGAGCCTCACGATGGCCAACGACGGGTCTGGGAAGTGCCGATGACCGAACCGCTCCATCCCTTGCGTCCATTACGAATCGCCGCCGCGCCGATCTCCTGGGGAGTCTGCGAGGTCCCCGGCTGGGGGCATGTCCTCGACCCGGCCACCGTCCTGGCGCAGATGTCGGGCCTCGGCCTGTCCGCCACCGAATTCGGGCCGCCCGGATACCTACCGGACGATCCGCTCGAACTACGGAAGACCCTGCGCGACTACGGTATTGCGCCGGTCGGTGGCTTCCTCGCCCTCACCCTGCATCGCGAACCGAGCCATGCTCTGGAGATCGCGCGCTCGGCCGCCGCACGGTTCGAGGCCGCCGGTGCCGAGGTGCTGGTGCTGGCCGCCGCGACCGGGGAGCACGGCTACGACGCCCGCACACCCCTCGACGATCGCGAGTGGCGCACACTCCTCGAGACCGCGGCCGCCGTCGGCGACATCGTCGTCGAACACGGCCTGCGCCCGGTGCTGCACCCGCACGTGGGCACCCACGTCGAGACGTCGGCCGAGGTGGAGCGCTTTCTCGCCGACTCCGATCTGGACCTCTGCCTCGACACCGGGCACCTGCTCATCGGCGGCACCGACCCGGTCGGACTGGTCCGCCGCCACCCCGATCGCATCGGGCACATTCACCTCAAGGACGTCCGCGCGACGATGGCCGCCGAAGTACGCGGCGGCACAGTGGAATACAGCGAGGCGGTCAAGCGAGGTCTCTACGTTCCGCTCGGCGCGGGCGATGTCGATATCACCGCCCTGATCCGCGAGGCGCACGCCGGTGGCTACCGCGGCTGGTACGTGATCGAGCAGGACACCGCGCTGGACCCCGGCGAGACCGCCGAGGGCCCGACGGCGGCCGCTCGGCAAAGTCTGCGACACCTGGCCGAGATCGCCGCCGGTCTCGCCTCGGCTCGGATCTAGTGGGAGGTGACGACGATGATGTCCGCATTCTCCCGCCTCCGCCGCCTCCGCCGGCTGCGTCTGACGCCGTGGCTGGCCGCCGCGGCCGTGCTCGCCGCCTGTAGCGGCCCGGGTTCCGACGCCACCGGTCCCGGCGCGGCGCCCGTCACGGTCGGCACCGTGCGATCGGTGGCGGTGGTGACGCACGGCTCGCCCGGCGACGCTTTCTGGAACGTGGTGAAGAACGGCGCGGAGGCCGCCGGGAAGGATCTCGGCATCCGGGTCGAGTACAACTCGGCGGGCGATCCGACCCAGCAGGCCAAGCTCATCGACAATGCCGTCGCGCAGGGCGTCGACGGGCTGGTGGTGTCCATGGCCAATCCGGACGCGCTGCGGCCCTCGGTGGAGAAGGCGGTGGCGGCGGGCATTCCGGTGGTGACCATCAACTCCGGTGAGGCCGAGAGTGCGAAGTTCGGGGCCATCGGGCATGTCGGCCAGAGCGAACGCCAGGCCGGTGAGGCCGCGGGCAAACGCCTCGCCGACGCCGGAAAACACAAGATGCTGTGCGTGATTCACGAGGCGGGCAATGTCGGGGCCAATGAGCGGTGCGCGGGCGCGATCCAGGGCTTCGGGTCGGCCACCACGCTGCAGGTCGACATCAACAATCCCACCGATGTGCAGTCCCGCATCAAAGGCGCGCTCGAAGCCGATCGTTCCATCGACGCGGTGCTGACGCTGAACTCGCAGATCGCCGCCCGCGCGGTGGACGCGGTGAAGGAGTCGAAGGCGAGCACTACCGTGGCCACCTTCGACCTGAATTCCGATGTGGTGAGCGCGATCCGGTCCGGAAACCTCTTGTTCGCGGTGGACCAGCAGCAGTACGAGCAGGGCTATCTGCCCGTGGTCATGCTGAAGCTGTACAAGTCGAACCTCAATACCGTGGGCGGCGGGCATCCGGTGCAGACCGGGCCGGCGTTCGTGGACAAGACCACCGTCGATGCCGTCGCCGCGCTGGTCGGCCGGGGTACGCGGTGAACGGGCCGGGAGACGCCGACATGACTACGACGACAACGACATCCGAGACCTCGGGGACCGCGGTGGCCCCGCCCGACCGGCTCGCCATCCTCAACCGGCTGGTGGCCCGCCCCGAGGTGGGCGCGTTGCTGGGCGCGGTGGTGGTGTTCGTGTTCTTCACCATCGTCACCACCAAATTCCTGAAGCCCCTGGGCATTTCGACGTGGCTGGACGACGCCTCCACGCTCGGCATCATGGCGGTGGCCGTCGCGCTGCTCATGATCGGCGGGGAGTTCGACCTGTCCACCGGCGTGATGACCGCCTCCACCGCGCTGATCACCGGACTGCTCGCGGTGCACGCGGGCTGGAACGTGTGGCTCGCGCTGGCGGTGTCGCTGGTGTTCGCGCTCGCGGTGGGGGCGCTCAACGGCTGGGTGGTGATGCGCACCGGGCTGCCGAGCTTCATCGTCACGCTGGGCACCTTCCTGGCCTTGCAGGGCCTGAACCTCGGCGTGACCCGCTGGGCCACCGGTACCGTGCAGGTGTCGGGGGTGCGGTCGGCGGACGGATATCAGTCCGCCGGTTGGGTTTTCGCCTCCACCACCAAGATCGGCAGCGCCAGTGTCCAGGCATCGGTGGTGTGGTGGATCGTGGTGACCGCGGTCGCGGCGATCGTGCTGACCCGCACCCGGTTCGGGAACTGGATCTTCGCGGTCGGCGGCTCGCTGCCCACCGCCCGCGCGGTCGGCGTGCCCGCCACCCGCACCAAGATCCTGCTGTTCATGACCACCGCGTTCGCGGGCTGGATCGTGGGCGCGTGCAACCTGATGCGGTTCGCCAGCGTGCAGGCCAATCAGGGTGTGGGCCTGGAGTTCCAGTACATCATCGCCGCCGTGATCGGGGGCTGTCTGCTCACCGGTGGCTTCGGGTCGGTGGTGGGTGCGGCCGTGGGCGCGCTCATCTTCGGCATGGCGCGGCAGGGCATCGTGCTGGCGGGCTGGAACAGCGACTGGTTCATGTTGTTCCTCGGCGTGCTGCTGTTCTCGGCGGTGCTGGTCAACAACGCATTCAAGAAGCGAGCCGAAAGGGTACGCCGATGACCGTGCCATTGATCGAAACCGTCGGCATCGGAAAGAGTTACGGCGGCGTGGTCGCGCTGCGCGAGGTGTCGACGGTGGTGAACGCGGGCGAGGTCACCTGCGTGCTGGGCGACAACGGCGCGGGCAAGTCGACGCTGATCAAGATTCTGGCGGGCGTGCACCAGCACGACAGCGGGGAACTGCGGATCGAGGGCCGCGAGCTGCGATTGTCCTCGCCCCGTGAGGCTTTGGACCTCGGCATCGCCACCGTGTACCAGGATCTGGCGGTCGTGCCGCTGATGAGCGTGTGGCGCAATTTCGTGCTCGGCTCCGAACCGGTCACCCGTTACGGGCCGTTCGAGCTGCTGGATCGCAAACGCGCCCAGGACATCGCCCGAAAAGGGCTGGCGGACATGGGGATCGACATTCCCGATCTGGAACAGCCGGTCGGAACGCTCTCCGGCGGGCAGCGGCAGTGCGTGGCCATCGCCCGCGCGGTGCACTACGGGGCCAAGGTGCTGATCCTCGACGAGCCGACCGCGGCGCTGGGCGTGAAGCAGGCCGGGGTGGTGCTGCGGTATGTGGTGCAGGCCCGCGACCGTGGGCTGGGGGTCGTGCTGATCACCCACAATCCGCATCACGCCTACCCGGTCGGGGATCGGTTCCTGCTGCTCAAACGCGGGTCCGCGCTGGGCAGCTACGAGAAGTCGCAGATCGACCTCACCGAGCTGACCCGGTTGATGGCGGGCGGCGCGGAACTCGAGGCGCTGCAACACGAATTGGAGCGGGTGGTGCCGTGACCGAGCTCGAGGCCCTGACGATCGGCCGGGTCGGCGTCGACCTGTATCCCGAGCAGAGCGGGGTGCCGCTCGCGCAGGTGCGGACCTTCGCCAAGTTCCTCGGCGGCACCGCCACCAATGTGGCGGTGGCCGCGGCCCGGCTGGGGCGGCGGACCGCGGTGCTGACCAAGGTCGGGCCGGACGGGTTCGGCGACTTCGTCCGCGACGCGCTGGAGGGGTTCGGCGTCATGTCCCGGTATGTCGGGACGGCGGACGGGCTCCAGACGCCGGTGGTGTTCTGCGAACTGAACCCGCCCGCCGACCCGCCGCTCATGTTCTATCGGTCGCCCATCGCGCCCGACCTCACCCTCACCGAGGATGAGATCCCCTGGGATGTGGTGGATTCCGTGCCGCTGCTGTGGGTGACCGGCACCGGCGTCAGCGCCGAACCCGGTCGCACCACCCAGCGCGCGATCCTCGAACGCCGGGCCCGGCGCGGGCACACCGTGCTGGATCTCGACTATCGGCCCATGTTCTGGCCGGACGTGGACACCGCGCGCGCCGAGATCGGCTGGATGGTCGATCACGTGAACGTGGTGGTGGGCAATCGAACCGAGGTGCAGGTGGCGGTCGGCACCGCCGATCCCGACGAGGCCGCCGACCGGCTGCTGGCGCGCGGGGTGCGGCTGGCCGTGGTGAAGCGCGGCGCGGAGGGCGTGCTCATCGCCATCGAATCCGAGCGCTGGACGGTGCCGCCGTGCCCGGTGCGGGTGCTGTGCGGACTCGGCGCGGGCGACGGCTTCGGGGGCGCGCTGATCCACGGGCTGCTCGCGGGCTGGGACCCGCACCGGGTCGCCGCCTACGCCAATGCCGCCGGCGCGCTGGTGGCGTCCCGGCTGGCCTGCGCGGACGCCATGCCGACCGACGCCGAGATCGAGGAGATGCTGTGCACCTGAACGACGCGCGCTGGTACGACCTGCTGCGCACCCGCGCCACCGACCCCGAGGCCATCCGCCGCGCCTACGCCGACCGGCGCCGCCGCCCGAACCTGCTGTCGGGCACCGGGACCCTGTTCCTGGTCGCCGCCGACCACCCGGCTCGGGGAGCGCTGGGCGTCGGCGCGGACCGCACCGCCATGGCCGACCGCCGCATGCTGCTGGAACGCCTGCTCATCGCGCTGGCCGATCCGGCCGTGGACGGGGTGCTCGGGTCGCCCGACATCGTGGAAGAGCTGCTGCTGCTCGACGCCGTCCACGACAAGATCGTCATCGGGTCCATGAACCGGGGTGGGCTGGCCGGAGCGGACTGGGAGATCGACGACCGATTCACCGGGTACGACGCCGAATCCTTGGTGAAGTATCGCCTCGACGGCGGGAAAATGCTGCTGCGCCTGGTGGATTCGGATCCCGGCACCATCCCGACCTTGGAAGCGTGCGCCCGCGCGGTGTCCGAACTGGCCGAGCACGGGCTCATGGCCATGGTGGAGCCGCTGCCGTACGCCCGGGACCACAGCGGGGCGCTGGCCATGCACAAGGATTCGGCCTCCCTGCAACGCGCGATCACGGTCGCCTCGGGGCTGGGCGTGACATCCGCGTACACGTGGCTGAAAATCCCCGCGCCCGACGATGTGTCGGTCTTCGACGCCACCACACTGCCGGTGCTGGTGCTCGGTGGCGCGCCATCCGGGGAGCTGGAAGCGGACCTGGCGTCCTGGGGTGCGGCATTGCGTCACGATGTGGCGCGCGGCCTGGTGATCGGGCGTAGCCTGCTGTACCCGCCCGACGGGGATGTCGCGGGTGCGGTGCGGGCGGCGGCGCGGGTACTGGAGGCGGCGCGATGAGCGGCCACGCCCGGGCGGCCACGCACGGCGGGAGGGGAGATGACTGATCTCCATCGGCGGGCGGGAGCATTGGCTGACGCGGGTGATCCCGTGTTGTTGACGCCCGAGGTCGCGGGGTGGTCTTACGCCGGGCTCCGTGTGCTGCGGCTGGCGGCGGGGGAGCGGCGGATGATCTCCACCGGGGAGTTCGAGGCGTTCGTGCTGCCGCTGGCCGGGGCGTGCACGGTGCGGGTGGACGGGATGACCTTCGAACTGGCCGGGCGGGATTCGGTGTTCACGCGGGTGACCGACTTCGCCTATGTGCCGCGCGACGCCGAGGTGGAGCTGTCCACGGTGGACGGTTTGGAGGTCGCGCTACCGATGGCGCGCTGCGGCAGGCGGCTGGAGCCGAAATACGGTCCGGCCGAGCAGGTTCCGGTCGAGGTGCGCGGCGCCGGTCCCGCTACCCGGCAGGTCACCAACTTCGGCACGCCCGGCGTGTGGGATCACGCCGACAAGCTCAATGCTTGTGAACTGATCACCCCGGACGGGAACTGGTCCTCCTATCCACCGCACAAGCACGACGAAGCCTCCGAGTGCGAGGTCGTGAACGAGGAGATCTACTACTTCCGCATCGCGGGGCGCGACGGAATCACCACGAGCCCTGAAGGTTTCGGATTCCACCGCACCTACACCCCTGACGGTGCGCTCGACGAGAACGTGGCCGTCCGTGACGGCGATGTCTTCCTGGTGCCGCACGGCTACCACGGTCCCTGCGTGGCCGCGCCCGGCTACCCCATGTACTACCTCAACGTGCTGGCCGGCCCCGCGCCCGAACGGTCCATGGCCTTCTGCGACGACCCCGCGCACGCCTGGGTGCGGGCGAGTTGGGCGTCGGAAGCGGCGGACCCGCGGTGCCCGGTCACCTCCCACGAAGGACGGCTCGGATGAAGCTCACGACCGCGCAGGCGCTGGTGGCCTGGCTCGTCGCTCAGCGCTCGGAAACCCTCGAAGGCGTCGAAGTGCCGTTGTTCCCGGCGGCTTTCGGCATCTTCGGGCACGGCAATGTGCTGGGGTTGGGGACCGCGCTGGCCGAGCATCGCGACGCGCTGCCGTTGTGGCGCGGGCACACCGAGGAGGGCATGGCGCTGGCCGCTGTCGGGCTGGCCAAGGCCACGCAGCGGCGACAGGTCGGGGTCGCGACCTCCTCGATCGGGCCGGGCGCGCTGAACATGGTGACGGCCGCCGGTGTGGCGCACGCGAATCGGCTGCCGGTCCTACTGCTGCCCGGTGACACCTTCGTCAGCCGGGCCCCCGATCCGGTGTTGCAGCAGGTGGAGCATTTCGGCGATCCGACCGCCACCGTGAACGACGCGTTCCGGCCGGTGAGTCGCTACTTCGACCGCATCACCCGGCCCGAGCAGCTGATCGCGACACTGCCGCAGGTGGCGCGGGTGCTCACCGATCCCGCCGACACCGGGCCGGTGGTCCTGGCCCTGCCGCAGGATGTGCAGGCCGAGACCTACGACTTCCCCGACGCGCTGTTCGAGCCTGTGGTGCACCATGTTCCGCGCCCGCGACCCGATCGGCGCGGTGTCACCGAGGCCGCGCGCGTACTGCGGGCCGCTGAGCGTCCGCTGCTGATTCTCGGCGGTGGCGTTCGGTATTCGGGGGCGGGTGGTCAAGCGCTGGAATTCGCTGAGCGGCACGGGATTCCGGTGACCGAGACCACCGCCGGGCGCACGCTGGTGCCGCACGACCATCCGCTGTTCGCCGGTCCGCTCGGGATCACGGGCGCGGCCTCGGCGAATACGCTGGCCGCGGCGGCGGACGTGGTGCTGGCCGTCGGTACTCGCCTGCAGGACTTCACCACCGCGTCGTGGACGGTGTTCGCGCCGGAAGTCCGTTTCGTGCACATCAATACGGCGCGGTTCGACGCGGTCAAGCACGGGGCGCTGGCGGTGGTCGGAGACGCCGACGCGACTCTGCGGGATCTCGGACCCGAACTGGGGGAGTGGTCTGCCGATCCCGACTGGACCGCGCGCGCTGCGGCGGTTCGATCGGACTGGGACGCGCGTATCGACAAACTGCGCGCGCCCACGCCCGGGACGCCCAGCTACGCGCAGATCGTCGGCGTGGTGAACGAACTCAGCGAGGCGTCGGACTATGTCATGACCGCCTCGGGTGGCCTGCCCGGCGAACTCGTCGGCGGCTGGCGCGCGACCGGTGGGCTGCCGACGATGGACGTCGAATACGGCTTCTCCTGCATGGGATACGAGCTGGCCGGAGCCTGGGGCGCGGCGATCGCGCGGACAGACGCCGAGGGCCTGGTCACCACCCTGCTCGGCGACGGCTCCTACCTGATGCTCAACTCCGAACTGTTCTCCGCCGCCTTCGCCGGCCACCCGCTGGTCGCGGTGGTGTGCGACAACGACGGGTATGCGGTGATCGGCCGTTTGCAGGAAGGTCAGGGCGGCACGGCGTTCAACAACTTCTACGCCGACTGCCGCACCAATCACGCCACCCCGCCGCGCGTGGACTTCGCCGCGCACGCTCGTGCGCTGGGCTGTTCGGTCTTCACCGCCGTCGAACTCGGCGACTTCCGCGACGCCTATTCCGCCGCCAGAGCAGCCGCACGGACGGAGTCCCGGCCGGCCGTCGTCGTGGTCCGCACCCAGCCCTCCGCGTGGACCGAGGCGGGCGCGTGGTGGGAAGTCGGTGTGCCGCAGCACCTCTCGGGCCGCGCCGAGTACGATCGCGCGAAACCGGGGCAGCTGCGCTACACGCATCCGGCCTGATCGCGGGCGCGACGCGCCGGTCGCCCGAAATCCGGGCATACCGGCGGACGCCCGACCCGCACGCGCGATTTATGGCAGACTCGGCGCAAACACGCGGTCGGTCGATGGGCGATCAACGGTTGTATTGATCGAGGTAGTACGGGGTATGAGAGTTTGAAGGTCGCAATGGATCTCAGCGCCATCGAGCGGC
Organism: Nocardia sp. NPDC004340; assembly: GCF_053602575.1. Lineage (NCBI taxonomy): Bacteria > Bacillati > Actinomycetota > Actinomycetes > Mycobacteriales > Nocardiaceae > Nocardia > Nocardia sp. NPDC004340. The sequence goes on along the minus strand of NZ_JBSGDW010000003.1, from coordinate 808,263 downwards.
AAGTGGCCGCGGATCGCGGGGCAGCACGGGATCGGACGCTCGAGACGGAGTTGGCCCTGGCCACCTCGCTGTGCGAGCTGGCCCGGGCGCTGATGGCGACCAAGACCGATCCGGATTCGCGGGACCGGTCCGCATCGGCGCTGGAACCCGCGCAGGAAGCCGTGCTCCTCCGTCTGCGCTGGCTCACCAGCGGTCACGTGACCGCCCCGTTCGCCGCCGAGGTGACCGAGGCGCTGCGCCTGTTCGAGCAGGCGGCCCGCACCATCGGCCACCGTGAGCTGGCCACTTCCACCATCCGCAATGCCTGTCAGGCGTATCGGCATGTGGCGCAGACCTATCCTCTCGCCGCGGGCGCGTCGGCCGACGCGCTGTCCAAGTGCAGTGTGTGGCTGTGCCGCCTCGACCCCAAGGCCGCCGTCGCGGCGGGCGAGGACGCGGTGCGGATCCGGGCGAGCCTGTTCGCCGCCGATCCCGACCAGGCCAACCGCTACCTGTCGACCCTGAACACCCTGCTGCGCACCCTCATGGTGGGCCGTCAGCGCAAGCAGGCCCTGGCCATGTACCGCGAGTGCTACGCCAAGGTCACCTCCACGGGTATGACGCAGCGGTTGCGCGAAATCCGGGTCGAGGACATCGGTTTCACCGGCAAGACCGTCACCGCCCTGCGCAAACTCGAATGCGCGACCCTCGAACGCGCGGGTTATCTGACGCAGCAGCAGATCCTCTACCAGACGGCCGGTGACCTGGCGACCATCGAGGAGATCAACTGGCAGCTCGCCTTGGTCGGCCTCAAGCCGATCGCCGCGGGCGCCCTCCCCGACCAGCCCTCCAAGCCGGTCGAGATCAGCACCTCGTTCGGCGCGTTGAGCGTCCGCTGTTCCTCCCGCAATGCCGTCACCCTGGTCCGCGCCGCCATCCTGGCCGCCTACACCGCCGACGGCGCCGAACCGGTCCAGAGCTCCGCCTACCTCGGCGTCGACAAGAAGCACTGGAGCACACCCGAACCCGAACCCAACCGCGCAGAGCGTCTCGGCGAGGACGTCGTCCTCATCGAGAAGGTCTCCGAACACTGGGTCTCGGTCAAAAGCCTCAATTGGGAAGTGGCCCCCGTAGGCCGCCACCCCCTCGCCCTGCGCCTCTCCCAGGAATGGCCGGTGGTCAGCGTCACCACCACCGAGCAAATGTCCTACGAGTTGTGCTGGTACGAGGGCGGCGCCGCCACCCAATACGCCTGCCTCGGCCTCCCCGCCGCCCAAATCCCCTTGGAAAAGCCCCTGGCCCCCTTGGACTTCAAGGCCCTCTCCGACTACGGCGCCGACTACGCCTCCGAAACCCAGGTCCGCTCCGCCTTCGGCAACACCACCATGTTCACCAAACTCACCTGCCTCCCCGGCAGCGGCATCCGCCAAGCCGCCGAAGCAGCCCCCCTCTCCGCCCACGGCACCAACACCCTCTACTTCCGCAACCCCACCGAATCGTGAGATCCACCTGACCTGAGCTGCCGGAGTTCTCGTAGTGGGGCAGACTGTGGCGCATGGTGGCAGATCCGATCGAGCTCGAAGGTAAGCGCGGACACCTACTGGCGCAGCTGACCGAGCTGCGCCGCGCGGTCGCGGAACTGTCCGATGGATACGCAGCCCTCCCGGAGTCAGGTCTGATCATCGACACCGTCGGGACCGGAGCGCTCACCACTCCCGGCTACTGCGTCGCCGGCGCACGGGAAGTACTGGAAGAAGCGCTGATCGAGCTGGACGCTGCCGGTGACGCAATGGAGCGGGCAGCCCAATACACCGCTCGCTTGCGCAGCGTGGTGTTCGACTGAAGAGGCACGCGAGGGAGTAAATCCAGCCGGAGCGGACTAGCCGGAGTTATTTCGGCGGTGTGGCAGACCCGCTGGCTGGAACCGTGGTCGGTGGGGGTACCTGCGGCAGGGGATTGATCAGAACCGGGAACACCATGCGACTCCCGATCGGCTCGGGTGAGGGATCGTCGGGAAACAGCACGAGGCCCACAATGATCAGCACTACTGCTGCGGTAGCGCCGGCGATTGGTCGCACGACGCTTGACCACAGTTCCCACGCCGACTGCGCCAACGAGCCGGATACGTCAGGCATGTCCGCCCCCTACCGCGCTGGAGCCTTCAACGATCAGTCGGCGGGCAGACGTCGTCCGTTACAGGCGGAGCTGAGTCGGCCCTGCGTAAATCGCGACAACCGACACCTGGATTCGAGCTCCAGAACCGGTCGAGGCAGCAGTGGATAGACTTGGCCGTGCCGCTTACCTTTCCATCGCATGCGTTGGCAGTAATCCCGTTGAAGCTCCGGTGGCCTCGCCATCTGGATGGTGTCGCAATGGTGGTCGGTGCGGCGGTGCCGGATGCCTCGTATCCGGTGGCAGGGTTCTTTTCGATGCCGGAGACGCACACACTTCTCGCGCTGCTGTGGTGGTGTCTGCCGATGGGAATCATCGCAACGGTGGTGATTCGCTGGGGTGCCGCGGATATTGCCGCCCATCTGCCACGGCTCGGAGCGTTCGATCTGCCCGCCTATGGCGTGCTCAGCACCGTGCGATATCGGTGGTATGTCACCGGATACTCGATTCTGATCGGCGCAGTCACTCATATCTTCTGGGACGGGTTCACGCATGATCCAGCTGGTGGGCACGGCTGGGGCGTAGCCCGATTCCCTGTGCTGTTGCAGCCAGGCCTGCTCGGTAGGCCCTGGTGGTACTTGCTGCAGCAGACATCGACACTGCTCGGTGGGGTACTGGTGGTCGGGTTGTTCTACTACATCGGTCGGCGTGGATTGCTTCGGGCCTGGCACGGTGACCCGCCGGCCACCCGGCGCGCACCGAAGCGGTTCTGGCTGGCGGCCGGACTGGTCGCCGTATTGAGCTTGTCGCTTCTTCCACTGATGCCTTTGGCATTTCAGCCGTTCGTGGTGGGCGTCCGGCTGCTCTATGTCGGGGCGCTGTCGTTGCTGGCAGGGGCAGCGTCGATGCGTCTGTTCGGTCCAGAATCAGGCAACGATTCCCCGTCGAGTCCAGGGCTGACCGAGTCCCCCGGCACGGGAAGTGGACGATCAACCCGCTGAGGTATCGCCCATGCCCTTTGTCGATCTTGTATGGTGGCCCATCGAGTAGCACACCGACTCGGGGGAATTGTCGTGGAACGCAGGGGATTACGTCGGCATGTCATTGCCGTAGCCGCAGTATCGATGGCGGCCACTGCTGTCGCCGGTCTCGCAGAGGCAAGCCCCGGCATACCGCCGGATACGGCTGTGACCATCAATCTGCCCGCTCCGACCGGTCCCGATGCGGTTGGCGTGACCGAATGGCATCTCATCGATGTCAATCGTGCTGATCCATGGGACACCAGCCGCCGACGCGAACTGATGGTGCAGATCTGGTATCCGGCTGACGATGCCGATCCCGCACCCATGGCACCGTGGATGCCGCCGGGCGGCCTGGAAGAACAGCGCTTCGGTCTCACCCAGGCTGGTGTTGCCTCTGACAGCTGGGCGCTCGCGCCCAGTCATAGTCGTAGCGAAGCGCAGGCACGGGTAGGCCGCGGGAAGTTTCCGATCCTGCTGTATTCCCCGGGGCTGGACGACACGACCGGGCTGAGCACTGCTCAAGCCGAGGATCTCGCCAGCCACGGCTACGTGGTGGTTGCGATCAACCACACCCACGAAGCGTTCGCGGTTCAATTCCCTGATGGACGTACCGAACGTAGTGCAGTACCGCTGGATTCGGCGTTGAACGTCCTGTCCGACATGTTGGTTCCGATCCGCGTCGCCGATGCACGATTCGTTCTCGATCAACTCTCTGCCACAGCCGGGCACTCCACCGATGCGGGTCCTGCACTGCCGCAACACCTCGCCGACGATCTGGACCTGACAAAGGTCGGCATGTTCGGCCATTCTCTCGGCGGGTCGACCACCGCTCAAACCATGCACGACGATTCGAGGATCGCCGCAGGCGTCAATCTCGACGGCCCAATCCTCGGCTCCGTTTCCACCGACGGCCTCGCTCGGCCGCTCCTGATGCTCGCCAGCGACACGTCACCCTGGTTCGGGAACCCGGGCTGGGAACCGTACTGGGCCACCAACACCGGTTTGAAACTGCCCCTTCGCATCGCGGGCACCCGGCACATGTCCTTCACCGATGAACAGGTGATCGTGGCCCGACTGGACACGGCGGGCCTGCTGAACGATGAAGTGAAGAACGTCGCGATCGGCTCGATCGACGCAATCCGCTCGGTCGATCTCCAACGCTCCTACCTCCTGGCCTACTTCGACGCGGTCTTCGGCCGCAGCGACACCAGCCCCGCGGAAACCATCAAGCGGCTCGCGCAGCCCGAAATGCTCCCACATCTCTGACCGTCATTCGTGGCTCGACAGATCCCTCCGACTGGCAAGAAGTACACGAGGTCAGACGGGTGGGGACAGGTCGCTGTCGCTGACGGTGTATGTCAGTGCGGGGTAGGCGAAGTCGGTTTCGTTGTTCTCGCGTCGGCGTAGTTGGAAGAATTCGTGCTGCTGATGTTCGTCGGCTGATGTGAGGCGGGTGCCCTGCGGGAGGTATGGGTGGCCGTCGCGGAAGTGGATGAAGGTCTTCGACGTTCGGAAAGTTACGCCGAGCCATTCGTTCTCGGCTGTATGGGCGGGGTTGTCCAGCACGATTTTGTGCTTGAGCTGCCGGTTCGAGGCGACCGAGAAGATGATGACGCTGTGGTTGGCGAGAGGAATCTCGAACTTCTCGCTGGACCCCTTTCGCTCGAAGATCAACTTCCTTGGTGGGATCGGTTCGGGGTGCCGGTAGGTGGAGAAGAGTGCGATGAACGACTCGTCGGCCAGGTCGAGGGCTTGGTCGGAATGGCTGCCCATCTTGGCGTATGTGTTCGTGTAGGTCTCGATGAGGGCGTTGTTGAACGGTTGCGGGATTCCGGCTCGGGTCTGGATCTGTTGTGCCAGGCGGTCGTGCACCGGCCGGAAGTGCTGCGTCGGGGTGGCGTAGCGGGTGGTGGTGCGGACCAGCGGCACACGGCCTGCCTCGTCGGCCTTGGTGAGTGTTGCGCCTCGCCTGCCCTTTCCGACGTCTTCGAAGAGGGCTGATGTCGAGAGCTGCGCGAATAGGTCCTCCTCGAACGGCAAAGTGTACGAGAGGATTTCGTTCGAGATCTCAGGCCTGAGGGGCAACGTAGTCTCCGGTGTTCATGCTGAAGAGGAATCGGTCGCCGTAGTCGATGAAGGACGAGGTCCTGTTCTCCTCGGCGTACAGCCTCCGCAGTTCGTCCATGCCCTCTTGTGTGGGTGGCTCGAGCTGCACCAAGTCTCCGGCTCTGTCGAGGAATGTCCGGCCGTTCTTGTGAACGGCTTCGGTGTTCGAGCAGCGCACCACGTATCCGAGGCGGGTCGGCAGCAATTCGGCGTCCAATACCGAGGGCCGGATCTCGTGGGTGTACAGGCGGTTGGTGGACAGCGGCATGAAGAAGACGGAGCCCGGGTAGAGCGTCAGGTCGAACTGCGCGGGCAGGCCGGTGCGCGCTTCGGCCGAATCCTTGAGGCGGAAGCGAAGACTGGTCAGCCCGCTGGCATTCTTCACGCCATGGTCGAAGGGGTCTTCAGCCAAGGGTCGCAGCTTGTCGAGTCCTTCGTAGAAGGTGCAGAAGGCCATGATCCCGTTGACGGGCATGTCCTTGGTCTTGTCGGCGTGCGCCGAGATCTTGGCCTTGGACTGCTTCCGCTCCGCTGTGGCGTAAGTGTTGTGGTAGATCTGGGCCAGAACGTGATTCAGCGGTGCCGGGTCTCGAAAGATGGTGGCGGCCTCGCGATTCAGGGCCTCGACGATGCTCGTGTCGGTCGCACGGAAGTTCTCGGTCGGGCCCGAGAGGTTCGTGGAGCAGCGGAGCAGGTGGAAGCGTAGTTCGTCACCGCTGCGGGTTACAGGCGTCAAGTAGATGCCACTCCGATGAGCTGTCCCGGGTTTGGTGGACTCGGTCAGAGTTTGGAACGCGTGCTCCGCGCGGATCCGCCCGAAGTAGTCGTCGTCGAGGTCGAAGAAGCGACGGTAGTACACGCCGACTCCGTGAACGTGCACAGGAATCCGGCCGAGGTCGATGAGGGGCCACGAGTCATCGACATCCTCGCGGTGACCCTCCGCCAACTCCCGGATCATGAACACCCGAGCAGCATCCCGCAGTTGCCGGTCGCTGATCGCTGACACGTCACCACACAGGTAGACACTCTTCCGTACGAGATCAGGTGATCCGGAAACCAGGTCCTCCGGCGTGATCGTGCACCCGAAGAAATCCCTCAGCAAGTCGTTGTCCTGCAATCCGGCAGGCGCGACCAGGATATTGCCCGCATCTTCGATGCGAGCTTCTGTCGTGTCCATCAAGCGATTCCCCCACGGCCCTTCGACGTGACTGCTGATCCGAGTCACCACTCGAACCTAACCGCAAAGTCCGCGTGATCGGTCAGGGGCGGGGTGGTTCGACGCGGACCAGGCCGGATTGGAAGGCGAGGACTACGAGTTGGGCTCGGTTCTGGACGCCGAGTTTCGACATGGCGCGTTGGACGTGGGTGCGGACCGTGAGGGGGCTGACGTACATCTTTTCGGCGATCTCCTCGTTGGAGAGGCCTTCGGCGACCATGGCGACGACCTCGCGTTCGCGGGCGGTGAGGACGTCCAGGGAATCGGCTGCGGTGATGCGGCTTTCGGGGCGGGAGAGGTAGCGGGCGATGAGGGTGCGGGTCGCGGTGGGGGAGAGGAGGGCGTCGCCAGCGGCTACCGCGCGGATGGAGCGGAGGAGTTCTTCGGGGCCGACGTCCTTGCCGAGGAAGCCGCTGGCTCCGGCGCGGAGGGCTTGGGCCACGTACTCGTCGAGTTCGAAGGTGGTGAGGATCATGACGCGGGTGTCGCGCAGGGCGGGGTCGGCGCAGATCTCCTGGGTGGCGGTGAGGCCGTCGGTGCCGGGCATGCGGATGTCCATCACGACCACGTCGGGGGTGGTGGCTCGAGCGAGTTCGACGGCCTCCCGGCCGTTTCCGGCGATGCCGACCACCTCCATGTCCTCGGCCGAATCGATCAGCAGGCGGAAGGTGCCGGCCAGCAGGGCTTGATCGTCGGCGAGCAGTACCCGGATGGTCATGGCGTCTCGTCCTCGTCGTCGGGGGTTTTCGGGGGTTCGAGGGGAAGTTCGGTGGTGACTTCGAAACCGCCGCCTGGCTTGCGGCCGGCGCGCAGGTGGCCGCCGACCGAGACGGCGCGCTCGTTCATGCCGATCAGGCCGTAGCCTTGCGTATTCGATTCCCGGTCGACCGAATCCTGTTCACCGCGAACAGTGTCGGGACCGTCGCCGCCGTCGTCGCTGACGCTGATGGTCAGCAGCAGGCGCGAGTAGACCAGGCGCACGGTCGCGGTCGCGGTGCTCGCGTGCTTGGTGACATTGGTGAGCGCCTCCTGGATGATCCGGTACGCCGTCAGATCCGCGCCCGGCGAGAGCGGTCTCGGCACACCGGTGATCGACAGCGACAGCGTCAAACCGGTTCGCTCGAAAGACGTGAGCAGTTCCGACAGCTGAGCCAGACCAGGCGTCGGTTCGAGCGGGGCATCGGAATCGTCCTCCCGCAGCAGGCCCACCGTGGCCTTGAGTTCGCGCAGCGCCGCGGAGGTGGTGCCGGCCAGCTCGTCGAGCATCTCCTGCGCCTGGTCGGGCTGGCTGCGCAACAGGTATGCGGCAGTGGAGGCTTGCGCGTGCGCCAAGGCCATGTGGTGGGCGACGATATCGTGCAGCTCCCGCGCGATCCGGACCCGCTCCTCGCCGACCCGCTGCCGCGCCTCCTCCTCCCGCGTCCGTTCGGCCAGCTCGGCGCGCGCGTGCAGGGCCGCCAGATAGTTGCGCCGATTGCGCCCGGCCTCGGCGAACGCACCGGCCAGCAGGTCACCGGCGACCAGCGTGATGCGTCCGCCGGTCAGCAGCGGACTGAAGTCGTGCACCAGCGAGGTGAGCAGCAGCGCGGCGCCCGCGATCACCGGCGCGAGCTTGGCCGTGCGCGCATCGGGATACCACAGGCCCAGCGAGTACATGGCGACGAACGCCGCACCCGCGGTGAACACCGACACCTCGAAACCCAAGGCGCCGATCCCGATACCGCAGGCCGTCGTGATCGCCAGGACCGCGCGCGGATACGCCCGGCGCCACAGCAAGGCGATCGAGGCCGCCGCCGACAGCGCGAACACCCCGGGCGAAATCGGCCGGACCGCCACTGGACCCTGTCCGTTCGCGGTGTCGATGAACCGGCTCGCGTAGGTGGCCAGCGCGCACAGCAGGATGGCCACCACCACATCGACCGCCCGGCTGTGCCGGCGCGGCCATTGCGACCATTCGGCGGTCATCGGCGCTCCTTCTCGTCGTCGAGAACAGTATTCGGCAGGTCCCGAACCGACCGGTAGGCCGCCCGCTCGGGACGGCCTACCGATACCTGTCGCAGATCCGGCCCGCGGCTCAGGCGCGCGCGGATTCGAGCTCCCGCTCCGGTTCGGTGGCCACCGGACGATTCAGGCTCTCGCCCTCCACGTCCACGTTGGGCAGGATCTTGGCCAGCCACCCCGGCAGCCACCACGCCTTGTCGCCGAGCAGCGCGAGCACCGCCGGGACCAGCGTCATACGGACGATGAAGGCGTCGAAGAACACCGCCGCGGCGAGCCCGAGGCCCATCATCTTGATCATCGGTTCCCCGCCGCCGATGAATCCGGCGAACACCGCGATCATGATGGCGGCCGCGGCCACCACCACCCGGCCGCTGTGCCGGAATCCGGTGACGATGGCCTCGCGGGCGCTCTCGCCGTGCGCGAAGGCCTCCCGCATCCGGGTGACGAGGAAGACCTCGTAATCCATGGCGAGACCGAACACCACGCCGATCAGGAAGATCGGCATCATGCTCATCACCGGTCCGGTCTGGTGCACGCCGATCAGACCGGCCAGCCAACCCCACTGGAAGACCGCGACGATCACACCGAAGGCCGCGCCCACCGACAACAGGAAGCCCAGGGCCGCCTTGATCGGCACGGCGATCGAACGGAACACGACCATCAGCAGCAGGATCGCGAGCCCGACCACCACGGCGAGATAGGGGAGCAGTGCGTCCGACATCTTCTGCGAGACATCGATATTCATCGCGGTCGCACCCGTGACGAGCATGGTCGCGCCGGTCGCCGCCCGCAGACCGCCGGCCTCACCGCGCAGGGTGTGCACGAGGTCCTTGGTGGCGGTGGTCGAGGGACCGGTGGCGGGCACCACGGTGATCATGGCCGCGTCACCGGCCTGATTGAACATCGCGGGCGACACCGACACGACACCCTTGGTCGCGGCCAGCGTGCTGGTCGCCTGTTCCACCGCGGCCTGCGGGTCACCGACGCCCTTGACATCCAGTGCGACCGTGAGCGGCCCGTTGAAGCCGGGCCCGAAGCCCTCGGCGAGGGCGTCGTAGGCGCGGCGCTGCGTCGTGGACGTCGGCTGCGATTCCTCACCCGGCATCCCGAGTTCCAGGCTCGTCATCGGCAGCGCGAGCGCGCCCATGCCGACCAGCCCGATCAACAGCACGGCCACCGGACGGCGGACGACGAATCGCGCCCAGCGCGTGCCCATCCCGGGCCTGTCCTCCTGCATCGACGCGGCGGGCAGACTGTCGCGATCCGGCTGCTTACGGAAAGCCTTGGGTAGCACCGCGTTCTGGAAGAAGCCCAGCAGTGCGGGCAGCAGCGTCAACGCGATGGTCACGGCGACGGCGACGGTGCCCGCAGCGGCCAATCCCATCTTGGTGAGGGCCGGAATCCCGACCACGGCCAGTCCGGCGAGCGCGATCACCACGGTGAGCCCGGCGAAAACCACCGCGGATCCGGCGGTTCCGACAGCCCGTCCCGCGGCCTCCGCCGCGCTGTACCCCTCGGCGCGTTCGGTGCGGTAGCGGGACACGATGAACAGCGCGTAGTCGATGCCGACCGCGAGTCCGAGCATCATCGCCAGGGTCGTTGTGGTGGTGGACATCCCGATCGCCACGATCGCGGCGATCCCGACGCCGATCCCGACCAGCGCGGTGATCAGCGGCAAGCCCGCCGCCGCGAACGCGCCGAACGTGATCATCAGCACGACGGCCGCGATGGCGATGCCGATGGCCTCGGTCGCCCCGGCCATCTCCGGCTTCGCCTGGAGCGCGGACCCGCCGATCTCCACGGTGACCCCGGCGGCCTTACCGGTGTCCATCGCGTCGGTCAGCGCGGCCTTCGTCGCATCGGTGAGGTTGTCACCGGTGGCGCCGTAGCTGACGGTCGCGTACGCGGTGGTGCCGCTCTTGCTGACCGCGCCCGTCTGGAACGGGTCGAGCACGCCCTTCACCTGCGTGCCGCCCGCGACGTCGGCGACGATCCGCTCCACCACCGCCTTGTTGGCGTCGGAACCGATCTGCTGCCCCTCGGGCGCGACGAACACGATCCGCGCCTGCGCCCCATCGGATTTGGTGCCCGGGAACCGTTGCTCCAGCAGATCGAACGCCTGCTGGGACTCGGTCCCCGGAATCGAGAACGTATCCGGTGGCGCGGGCGGCGCGCTGGCGGCTCCCACCACCAGCGCGGCCATCAGCCCCACCCACAGCAGCACGACGAGCCGCCGCTTCTCGAACGCGAACCGGCCGACCCGGTACAGGAATTTCGCCATGTAGCCATGCTGGTTCGACGCCTTTGTAGTCGGCATCGTCCCGGTGACGGCAGTCCGGTGTACTGCGAACGCAGTACCCGCGCCCGCTCGCTACTCGATTGGCAGAACCTCGGCCGGACCCGCATGGGGCGGGTGGGCTGGATCAGGCGCAGGGCTGGGTTCCGGCGGCTGCTACCTGGAGCCAGATGTCGCCCGCGTAGCCGGGCAGGACGATGCCGTCGGGGAAGCCGGCCAGGGCGCCGGTGTCGTACTGGCCGCTCAGGTGGTGGTAGCCGGTGGTGGTGGGGGTCCACTTCATGGTGACGGAACTGCCGTTGATCGTCGTGGTGCCGGTGGCCGTGTTGTTGTCGTCGAACCAGGCGTTGCGGGTCGGGACGCCCGAGCTGAGGGTTTGCAGGACGCCCGAGCCCGACGAGGTGACCAGGGAGGCCGGAATACCGGACATGGTCACGGTCAGGGTGCAGCCGACCTCGGGGGTGCCGTGGACCGTGGTGCAGGGCGAGGAGGAGGCGCCGCAGGCCTGCGGGTCGGTGCTGCCGGTGCCGCTGACCTGGACGGTGGCGGAGCCCATGTTGGTGTACGGCGGGAGGGTCGTATCGCCGTTGCCGTAGCCGAAGCCGAGGACGTGGGTGCCGGGGGTCCGCGGGGTCCACTGGAAGGTCCAGGTGGAGGTTGTGCCCATGCAGGGTTGGCCCGCGATGCTCGACTTGCCGTTCCAGCTGGAGCGGACGGTGACGCCGTTGGAAGTGTCGGAGAGATCACCGCCTGTGCAGTCGGAGACCGGGACGACGACATTGTAGGTCTGGCCGACCTGGAAGTTGCTGCCCTGCACGGTCATTCCCGTGCCGGTGACGTCGGCGTGGGCGGCCGGTCCGGCGGAGAGCGCGGTCAGGGCGGAGGCGGTGGCGGTGATTCCGGCCGCGGCGAGGGTGCGGACTGAAGTACGCATGATGCGGGGGTTCTCGATTCGGCAACGCTGATTAGAGCGGGATGATCCTTTGCGAATAGCACTGTTCACCGATCGGCGACGGGCCGCATGCCCCGGGTTTTCGGGGCCGTGATTCGGGCCCGCGACCGGGACGCGCGGGTTATGGATCGGCGGTCGTGGCTATGGTTCGGCTACCGGCGTAGATTCTGATGAACGCTGCTCAGCCCGTCTTCTTCGGCGAAGGGACCCGGTGATGAGTGTGTCTGCTCGATGGCGCGCAGGTGCGGAGCTGATGGTCGCGCTGAGCCTGGTCGTCGGCGGGTGCGGGTCGGATCGGGGTTCGGGCTCCGGCAGTCCGGCTCCGCTGTCGAAGGAAGCCGAGCAGATCACCGATATCGTTCGCGCGAAGCTCGGCGAGCTCGATCTCACCGCGGCGGTGTTCGGCGCCTGGCGTGACGGTAAGGAAGTGGTCGTCGGCGCGGTGGGCGACTCGCCGCTCGGTGTTCCGGCGACCACCGATATGCAGTTGCGGGTGGGTCAGCCGATGGAACCGATGGTGTCGACCGTGCTCTGGCGGCTGGACGAGAACGGCACGCTGAAGATGGACGAGCCGATTGCCCGATGGCTGCCGAATTTTCCACGCGCCGAACGCATTACTCCGAGAATGCTCGCCAGCAGCACCTCCGGAATCTCCGACTATGTCACCGATCCGGAATTCCTGAAACGATTCGGCGACAACCCGTTTCACACCTGGAACGCCCAGGAGTTGTTCGACCTGGCCAATGCCCGCCCACCGCTGTTCGATCCGGGCACGAGTTTCGCCTACGCCCACAGCGATCTGGTCGTGCTCGGCGAAGTTCTGCAGAAGGCATCGGGAAAACCCTTGGGCGAGCTGATATCCGACTACGTCCTGGTCCCGCTCGACATGAAGAAGAGCAAGGTCATGCTCACCGCCCAGGTGGACGAGCCGATCCTGCACGGCTACACCGATGAGCGAAAGATCTTCGAGGACGCCACCTTCTGGAATCCGACCGCATTCCTGCACAGCGGCAATATGAACTCCACCGTCACCGACGTCGGCCGCTGGGTCCGCGCCCTGGGCAAGGGAGAAATGCTCCCCGCGGACCGGTTTCAGCAGATGATGGCTCCCTCGACCGCCGGACTCGGTCCGCTCACCGCGCAGAAGTACTTCGCGTTCGGCGTTCCGCACATGGGCGACTGGCTGTTCATGAACCCGTCCTACGGCGGCTACAACGGAGTCGCGTTCTACGACACCAGGACCGCCACCACCGTCGTCGTCTACGCCACCCTGGGCGCCACCGCGAACGCCGACACGAACAACGCGATTCCCATCGGCACTGCCCTTGCGACCCTTCTGGTCCCGGACCGCCCGCCCCCGATTCCCTGATCGAACAGTGCAATTCCGAATAAAGGACAACCCTCCGAAATAATCAATTGTTTTGTTTTCCGTAACAAGTAGCGCCAGAATGCGATTTGCTCGAGGACAACACCAATTCAGGAGGTCGGAATGCAGTCTGCGAAGCGGCTTGCTGCCAGTGCCGTCGTCGCCACCGCAGCCGCGGGCATGGTGCTCGCCGGTGGCGGAACGGCCCAGGCCGACGATGTGCCGGTGTGGCAGGCGAATTGCCACCTGTACAACATCTTCAATACCGGCGGAATGTCCAATTGCGAGTTGCCGACCTGGCATCAGGTGAAGCTCACCTGTGTCGCCTGGCCCGTCCCCTTCACCTACTGGAAGTACGGGCCCATGCAGTACGGGCAGAACCAGTCGTGGGCCAGCTGCGACTCGTTCAACGCCTTGGTGAACGTCGAGATCGTTCAGGCCTACCCCTGATCGAACGAAAGACCTCGGGATCGCGTCAGGCGATCCCGAGGTCTTTGTCGTCGCGGTCCGGTGATCAGCGACCGGTGCGCAGGCGGTACTCGATCGCGTAGCCGAGCTTGCCGGGCTTGGCGTCGGAGTACGGCTTGGAGATCTTGCCGAACTCGCCCTTGTCCTCGGCGCTGCCGCCGTTCCACGCCGGGAGCACATCCAGCTGCGAGGCGGTCTTGCCCTCGGCCACCACGGTGTTCGGGCCGAGCGCGACCTGCGCCTGGGTGACGGTCTTCAGCGCGGCCAGGTAGGCGGCGAAGTCGTTGCGGTTCCAGTCGCCGCCGACCTTGTTGTCGCGCATCCACGCGCCCCAGTAGAACTCCTCGAAGGGCAGGGTGCCCTCGTGGAAGCCGATGTCGCGGGCGAAGTACATCATGCTGCGGTACTTGTCATCGGCGAAGTTGGCCAGGCCCACCGACTTGGGGAGCTGGTGCTCCTTGATGGCGTTGCCGTTGACGTCCTTCAGCCACGTCCAGCCGTTGGCCTTCATGGTGTCCCAGAACTTGCCGTCGGGCAGGGTGCTCAGGTTGCCGAGCACGCGCAGGCGCACGTGAGTGTCCGCGCCGCCGTCCGGGGTCTCGAAGAACGAGGTCAGGGTGTGGTGGCCGTCGGTGAGGTACAGCCGGCCCTGGGGGCCGATCACCACGGTCTTCATCGGCGCGATGGAGTCGGCGGTCTCGGAGCCGATCGCCACCTTGCAGGTGAACGAGGACGAATCCTTCAGCTGCGCGCCCGGGTTCACGGTGGCGGCGGCGACCTGGCCGTTGGCCTCGCACCAGTCGTCGAACTTCTTGTTCACCGCGTCCTTGCCGAGCGTGTAGCGGCCCAGCTTGTAGAACACCTCGTCGTAGCCCAGCGACGGCTGGGTCGGTAGCACATCGCCGATGCGGACGTCGACCAGATCGTCGGTCTTGGCGCACAGGTAGGCCGCGCCGGGGGTGGACCGCTGGTCGTGGTCGCAGAAGGAGGGCCGCTCGCCCGGATCTCCGGGAGCGGCGACCGCGACGGCACTGGTCAGGGCCATCAGCGCGCCCGCGAACGCGGCGACCAGGCGGCCCCGCGCGACGGTGGTGTTCGACATCGAATCCTCGAATTCATGCGGTGATACAAGCCGCATTACGGTGACCAGCGCCGATGACCGGCCCACGATGTCCCGACGGCCAGATGCTGTTGTCTCGGCCAACAATTGGTGAACGGGCGCGACGCGGGTGTGCGGGCGCTGAGTCCGATAACAGTGATCTGAGTCACTCATGGCCGCTACCCTGTTGTCACCCGGTTGCTCGCGCCGCGAACCAAGGGCCTGTGGCTGCGCGAAACGCCGTGGGAGAAAGGCGTCTCGAACATGAGCAGCACACCGACCGCGGTGCCTCCGGCCGCGGAATTCCCCCCGCCGACGCTGGTCACCGGACTCTGGCAGCGCAAGCTCCCGCACTATCCGGAAACGCCCGCCCGGTCCTGGTATCTCTTCCTCGTCGTCGTGGTCTCCGTCGCGCTGTACTACCAGCTGTTCGTGTCGGGAGCCGTCGGCAACCAGCTGATCGCCGATTTCCACCTGACCTTCCGCTACTTCGTCGGGATCTTCATCATCGGCGCGGCCTTCGGCGCCGTGGCCTCGGTGGTGACCGGCGTCCTGGACCGCTGGGGCCGCGCCAATATCGTCGCCTACGGCACCGTCCTGACCTCGCTGCTGACCCTGTTCGCGCAGCCGCAGTGCACGACCAAGGAATCGTTCCTGGCCATCTACTGCGTCATCAGCATCGTCGAGGGCGCCGTGCTGGTGGCGACGCCCGCGCTGGTGCGCGACTTCTCCCCGCAGCTGGACCGCGCCTCGGCCATGGGCTTCTGGACCCTCGGGCCGGTGCTGGGCGCGCTCGTCACCACCGAGATCTCCACCCACACCCTCGACGCGCACCCGGACTGGCAGTACCACTACCGGCTAGCGGGTGTCATCTGCCTCGCGATCTCGCTCGTCGGCCTGGTCGGGCTGCGTGAGCTCAGCCCCCGGCTGCGGGATCAGATCATGGTGTCGCTGCGGGACAAGGCGCTGATCGAGGCGCGGGCGCGCGGGCTGGATGTCGATGCGCTGGAACGCAATCAGTGGAAGCAGATGATGCAACTCGACATCGTCGGCTCGGCGCTGGCCATCTCGATCTTCCTGGCGTTCTTCTACACGATCGTGTCGTTCCTGCCGGTCTACATGGCGACCAATTTCGGGTTCACCGCCGCCCAGGCCAACGCGCTGGGCAACTGGTATTGGATCGCGAGCGCCTTCTCGCTGGTGATCACCGGCATCGTGTCGGACAAGATGAAGGTCCGCAAACCGTTCATGGTGTTCGGCGCGATCATCAGCATCATCGGGACCTTCGTATTCCTCGGCTACACCGACAAACCCGGCACCGACTACTACACCTTCGCCATCGTCATGAGTTTCACCGCGGTCGGTACCGGCATCGCCTACTCGACCTGGATGGCCAGCTTCACCGAGACCGTGGAGAAGCGGAATCCGGCGGCCACGGCGGTCGGGCTCGCGGTGTGGGGCGGCGTGCTGCGCACGGTGGTGACATTCGTGCTGCTGGGGCTGCTGCTGGTGGTGACCGCGGCGGGCACGCTGGTCAACTACGGGCCGCGGTTGCAGGCCATCAACGCCAAGTACCACGAGGAGATCGCGACCATTCAGACCGTCGGCGAGGACACGCTCACCGCCCTCGGCAAGAACCCGAACGACGTCGGCGCGCAGGTCGCCGCGCTGGTGAAGCTGACCGGGGATTCCCCGGCCGATATCAAGACCACGGTCGAGCTCAACGCCAAGTACCCCGAGGAACTGGCCACCCTGCAGGCCATCGATCAGAAGGTGCTGGTCAAACTCCTGACCGACCCCAATGACAAGGCCGCCCAGGCTACCGCGGTCGGGCAGGTCGCCCAGAAGTTCGGCATCCCGCCGGATCAGGCCGGAGCCCGGATCGCGGCGGCCGGGAAGGTGCCCGTCGATCAGCTGGCCGTGGCCTCCCAGACCGGCCCGGCCCTGACCGCCGCGAGCGCCAAGCTCAAGGCCGTGAGCGCGATCCCCGCCGACGACCTGGCCTACCTGTCCGAGCACGGCAAGGAAGTCCAGCAGGCGCAGAAGGATTCACCGCAGCAGTGGAAGACCTGGTGGTGGATCTGCCTGATCGCCCAGATCTGCTTCATCCCGTTCGTGTTCATCATGGCCGGGCACTGGAGCCCTCAGAAGGCCGCGGAGGAGGCAGCCGAACACGACGCGGCAGTCCAGCGCGAGCTGGCCACGCTGCCGCAGTGATGTCGGCCGGGGAGTGATGCGGATTCTCGCACCGCTCCCCATGGCCGCCGCGCTCGCCGACCTCCCGGTCCGAGGCTTACCCCCGGTCCCTGATCACAGCGGCGCGGGTTCGGTCGAGGCGATGCGATCGACCAGCGCCGCCAGGGTTTTCGTGGAGGTGGTGTTCGCGATCTCGGTCAGCCCGCTGGCCGTCAGCGTCTGATCCATCACCTTGCGGGTCAGCAGGCCGCGGCGGGTGGGGAAGACGAGCACGCGGCGGCGATCGGTTTCGTCGACCTTGCGGAGCACCAGGTTGTCGGCGATCATGGCGTCGATCAGGCGGGTCAGAGTGGCGGCGTTGAGCAGGGTGGCATCGACGAGTTGCGACATGGACAGGCCCTCCGCGCCGGCCACCGCGGTGAGGACATGCCAGCGCGCGGCCGAGGATTCGCCCAGGCACGTCGCGATCGCCCGGTCCAGTTCCTGTGATGCCCGTCGGACGAGCCGGGCGAGATCGTCCAGAGCGGCGAGGGCGGTGCTGTCGTCCACACCCAGCACTCTACAGCGTCACCTGAAATGTTTTCACCTGCAAATACTGGGAGGGTTCGCTCGGCGCCGGTCGATTACCGAAAGCGGCGGCAGGCGAACCGATTATGGTCCCGCCTGCCGCCGGTACCGGTCAGTCGACGGCTCTCGCGGGGATCAAATTCAGTTCGACCGCGCCGACCGTGTCGTCGTATGCCGGTTTCTGGCATTGCTCGGCACAGTTCTTGGTCAGGGTGCAGCTCAGGGAGGACACCGGCCCGCCGTGGAAGGGGCAGTCGTGCACCATGTCGGGGAGTTCGTAGCGCTTGCCGTCCACCACGTCCAGCAGCGTCTGTCCGGCCCACAACGGTTCCTTCTCGATCTCCTCGCGCAGTGGATTCGGCCGAGCCAGATAGTATTTGCCGCCGGTGACCAGGGCGATGATCGGGGTCAGCGCCATGGCCACGGCCAGGGCCAGGTAGGGCGACCAGGCCTGCAGCAACGCGCCGAACCCGCCGAAGTAGGCCACGATCGACAGACCGGACCCGGCGAGCATGGATACGAATCCGACCGGGTTGATCGGACACAGGTAGGCCCGCTTGAATTCGATGTAGGGCGGACTGATCTTCAGAATCCCCTTGTTGATCACCAGATCCGCCACGATCGCGCCCACCCAGGCGATGGCCACGTTCGAATAGAACCCGAGAATGGTGTTGAGCACGGTGAACATATTGCCGAGCATGAGCGCCAGCGCGATGGCGATGTGCAGGGCCAGCCACACCACGCGCCCCGGGTGCAGGTGCAGTACCCGGCTGAAGAAGTTCGACCACGACAGCGAGCCCGAATAGGCGTTGGTGACATTGATTTTGATCTGCGACAGCAGCACCATCACCGTCGCGATGGTCAAGGCCACGGCGTGATTGTGGATGAGTGCGCCGTACCCGCCGAGGAACTGCTCGATCGGTTCGGTCGCCCGCGCGAAGCCGACCTGCCCGGCCACATAGAACGCCAGGAACGCGCCGCACAGCTGCTTGGCCGCGCCCAGGATCACCCAGCCCGGGCCCGCCGCCAGCACCGCCGACCACCAGCGCCACGCGGAGGTCTCCGACTTCTCGGGCATGAATCGCAGGTAGTCGACCTGTTCGCCGATCTGCGCGATCAGCGACAGGGCCACGCCCGCACCGGCTCCCACTCCGATCGCGGTCACCCGGGCGGTGCCGCCGTCGCCGGCCCAGGACACGAAGCCGTCGAACCCGGACGGGTCGCCGACGGCGATGGTCACCAGTGGCGCGGCGAACAGGATCAGCCACAGCGGCTGGGTCCACACCTGGAACTTCGCCAGCGCCGACATGCCGTACAGCACGAGCGGGATGATGATCAGCGACCCGATCACATAGCCCAGCGGTAGCGGTATGTGGAAGGCGAGCTTCATGGCCTGCGCCATGATCGAGCCCTCCAGTGCGAAGAAGATGAAGCAGAAGCTGGCGTAGATGAGGCTGGTCAGGGTCGAGCCGAAGTATCCGAAACCGGCTCCGCGCGTGAGCAGGTCCATGTCCAGGTTGTATTTGGCGGCGTAGTAGGCGATCGGGATGCCGGTCAGGAAGATGGTCGCCGCCGCGACCAGGATGGCGACGATCGCGCTGGCCGAGCCGTGGGTCACCGCGATGGACGCGCCGATCGAATAGTCGGCGAGATAGGCGATGCCGCCCAGGGCGGTGATCGAGCACGCCATCGGACTCCAGCGGCGGAAGGACTTGGGCGCGTAGCGCAGTGAGTAGTCCTCGATGTCGTCGCGCGCGGCCCAGGTCTGGAACCGCTGCCATCGGGTTGTGCTCATGTGTCGTTCTCCTCGGTGTCGAGGCTCCTCGGGGCCTCGGGTACGCAACGAGAACAGACCATATGTCGAATAGTTTCATTTGAAGATAGTGCAAATGAAACTTAACATCCCGGATACCGGCGGGATATCCCGTAACTACCAGTTAACCCAGTGGTTTCGCCGCCGCGATCCGCAGCGCTCCGTATCGTGGTCAACTGAAATAGCTACATATGAAAACAAAATCCGGCGTGGCCGCCGGAGAGAAAGGAGCGCCCGCGTGCCCAGTTACGAGTTCGCCTGCCGCGACTGCGGCGCCTTCGACCGCGTGCACTCCATGGCCGACGTGCCGGCCGAGTCGCCCTGTCCGCACTGCGGCCGGCCGGCGCGGCGGCGGATCGGCGGCGGTGTGCTGTTGCACGGCTCGACACCGGCCATGCGGTTGCTCGACGCCACCGCGGCCACCGCGTCGCGACCGCCGGTGGTGTCGGCCCCGCCCGGCGGCGGCCGCACCCCGGTCAGCCGAAACCCCCTGCACCGCAAGCTTCCCCGTCCCTGACACCGAGGAGTCCACCCATGCCCGAACTGCAGTACCCGCTCGATTCCACCAAGAAGTTCACCGACCAGAAGTTCGTCGGCCACAACCGCTGGCATCCCGACATCCCGCCCGTCGTCACCGTCACCCCCGGCACGGAGTTCCGGGTGCATGTGCGCGAATGGTTCGACGGCGCGATCCGCAACGACGACTCCGCCGACGACGTCCGCGACGCCCCACTGAGCACCGTGCACTGCCTGTCGGGCCCGTTCGCGATCGAGGGCGCGGAACCGGGCGACCTGCTCATCGTCGACATCCTCGATATCGGCCCGATCCCGCAGGAGGACGCGGGCCCGCTGGCCGGGCAGGGCTGGGGCTACACCGGCATCTTCCCGACCGACAACGGTGGCGGCTTCCTCACCGAGCATTTCCCCGACGCGTACAAGGCCATCTGGGATTTCAGTGGCCACACCACCACCTCGCGGCACATTCCGCGCGTGAAGTTCACCGGTATCATGCATCCCGGGCTGATGGGTACCGCGCCCTCGGCGGGGCTGCTGTCCACCTGGAATTCTCGCGAGGCCGCCCTCATCGCCACCGACCCTGAACGCGTGCCCCCGCTGGCTCTGCCGCCCGAACCGCGTGACGCCGTCCTGGGCGCCCTGTTCGGAGCCGAATACGACCGTGTCGCACGGGAAGCCGCCCGCACCGCCCCGCCCCGCGAGAACGGCGGCAATCAGGACATCAAGAACCTCACCCGCGGCAGCCGCGTCTTCTATCCCGTCTTCGTGCCCGGCGCGAACCTATCGGTGGGGGACCTGCACTTCTCCCAGGGCGACGGCGAGATCACCTTCTGCGGCGCGATCGAAATGGGCGGGTTCATCGACCTGCGCGTGGACGTCATCAAGAACGGGATGCAGCTGTACGGCGTCACCGAGAACGCGGTGTTCCTGCCCGGCAACGAAGGACCGGTCTACTCCGAATTCCTCGCCTTCTCCGGCACTTCGGTGACCCTCGACGGCGAACAGCGGTACCTGGACTCGCAATTGGCGTTCGAACGGGCCTGCCTGCATGCGATCGACTACCTGACGAACTTCGGCTACTCGCGGGAGCAGGCGTACCTGCTGCTCGGCGCCGCTCCCGTGGAAGGCCGATTCTCCGGCGTGGTCGACATCCCCAACTCGTGTGCCACCGTCTACATCCCGACCGCGATCTTCGACTTCCCGATCACTCCCAACGCCGCCGGGCCCGCCCGCATCGACCCCGGTATCGGAGCCCCCCGCTCCACCCGCTGATCGCCCAGCGGGTGGAGCTGCCGCAGTGCGGGCTCAGCCGGGGAGCAGCGTGGTGTCGCGCACCGCTCCCCGGTCCGCCGAGGTGGCCAGCAGCGCATAGGTTCTGAGGGCGGGGGAGACCTGCCGTTCGCGGTGCCGCGGCCGGTAGCCGCCGGTCGCCTCCAGTTCCGCGCGCCGCCTGGCCAATTCGGCGTCGGGCACGTCCATGGTGAGGGTGCGGGACGGGATGTCGATCGTGATCGAGTCGCCGTCGCGCACCAGCGCCAGCGGGCCGCCCGCCGCCGCCTCGGGGGAGATGTGGCCGATCGAGCAGCCCGAGGAGCCGCCCGAGAAGCGGCCGTCGGTGATCAGCGCGCATTCCCCGGCCAGGCCCAGGCCCTTCAGATACGACGTCGGGTACAGCATCTCCTGCATGCCCGGCCCGCCGCTGGGACCCTCGTAGCGGATGACCAGCACGTCACCGGACTTGATGCGGCGCGACAGGATCGCCTCGACGGCGTCCTCCTGCGACTCCACCACCAGGGCCGGACCGGTGAAGGTGTGCATGTGCGCGGCCACGCCCGCCGACTTCACCACCGCGCCGTCGGGGGACAGGTTGCCGCGCAACACCGCCAGCCCGCCGTCGCGGGAGAAGGCGTGCGCCACATCGTGAATGCACCCCTGGGCCGCGTCCAGGTCCAGGGAATGCCACCGCTCGGACTGGGAGAAGGCGGTGGCGGACCGCTTACCGCCCGGCGCGGCGTGGAACAGGTCGAGCGCCGCCGCGGACGGCCGGCCCCCGCGCACGTCCCAGTCGTTCAGCCACGTGACGAGTGAATCCGCGTGCACCGCACGCACATCGCGGTGCAGCAGCCCCGCTCGGTCGAGCTCGCCCAGCAGCGCGGGGATGCCGCCCGCCCGGTGCACGTCCTCCATCAGGTACTCGCCGTTGGGCGCGACCTTGCACAGGCAGGGCACCTGCAGCGACATCTTCTCGATCTCGGTGAGGGTGTAGTCCAGACCCGCCTCGTGCGCGGCGGCGAGCAGGTGCAGGACGGTGTTGGTGGAGCCGCCCATGGCCAGATCCAGGGCCATGGCGTTGTCGAAGGCGTCGCGGGAGGCGATGTTCCGGGGCAGGACCCCGGCGTCGTCCTCGTCGTAGTAGCGGCGGGTCAGCTCCATCACCGTGCGCCCGGCGTCGCGGTACAGCTCGGCGCGGGCGGTGTGGGTGGCCAGGGTGGTGCCGTTGCCGGGCAGGGCCAGGCCGAGTGCCTCGGTCAGGCAGTTCATCGAATTGGCGGTGAACATGCCCGCGCAGGAGCCGCAAGTGGGGCAGGCGTTCTCCTCGATGAGGGCGAGGTCGGCGTCGGAGACGTCGGGGGAGACCGCGTCGGCCATGGTGGTGATGAGATCCAGGCGGCTGCGCACGGTGCCGTCGACCAGCACCGCGCTACCGCCCTCCATGGGGCCGCCGGAGACGAACACGGTCGGGATGTTCAGCCGCAGCGCGGCCATCAGCATGCCCGGGGTGATCTTGTCGCAGTTGGAGATGCACACCAGAGCGTCGGCGCAGTGCGCGTTCACCATGTATTCGATCGAGTCCGCGATCAGGTCCCGCGACGGCAGCGAGTACAGCATTCCGCTGTGCCCCATGGCGATTCCGTCGTCGACGGCGATGGTGTTGAACTCGCGCGGGATGCCGCCCGCGGCGCGCACCGCTTCGGACACCATCCGCCCGACCGGCTGTAGATGGGTGTGGCCGGGCACGAACTCGGTGAAGCTGTTCGCGATCGCGACCACCGGCTTGCGGCCGATATCGGCCGACGGGACTCCGCTGGCGCGCATGAGCGCGCGGGCCCCCGCCATGTTCCGACCGTGCGTGACCGTGCGTGAGCGCAACTCGGGCACGACGCCACCTCCTGCTTCGCCTCGACCATCCGCAACCAAACGGTTGCAACTGAATGGTTGGAGTTTGCCACAGCCGCGAGCCCAACCGCAACCATCCGGTTGGAGATGGTTGGATGGACCCCATGGCGTGGGATACCGAGAGAACCAGACGACTGCTGCTCGAGGCGGCCGTCCACGAGTTCGCCGAACGCGGGCCCGACGGCGCCCGGGTCAATGCCATCGCGACCCGCGCCGGCATCAACAAGGAACGCATCTACCAGTACTTCGGCGACAAACGCGGCCTGTTCGAAGCCGTCCTCACCGACCAGCTGGAACAGCTCGCCGCGGCCAGCCCGCTCTCCGCCGGCACCGCCGGGGACCTCGCCGAGTACGCCGGCCACGTCTTCGACTTCCACCACACCCACCCGCAGTTCCTGCGGCTCATGTACTGGGAGGGCCTACAGCCACAGGCCGGCGAGCTGCCCGCGGAGTCGGCCCGGGCCTCGCACTACGCCGACAAGGTCGCCGCGTTGGCATCCGCGCAACGGGCCGGGACGCTGCCCGACGATGTCGCGCCCGGCTATCTGCTCTACGCCGTCGCGGCGCTGGCGGCCTGGTGGTTCGCCGCGCCGCAGGTGGTCCGGATGATCCTGGGCGCGGACACCGACAATCCCGAGACCCTGCGCGCCGCGCTGGTCGCGCTGGTCCGCCGCCTCGAGGTCCGGGACTAGCGTCGCATCAGATCACGCAGCTCGCGCACGATGTCGTCGGGCGCTTCCTCGGCCATGAAATGGCCGCAACCGACGGTGCCGTGACGTAGGTCCGGTGCCCAGGCGCGCCACAGGGCGGCGGCGTCGAAGCCGAGGAAGGAACCCCAGTCCTGCTGCAGCACGGTCACCGGCATGCGCAGGGTGCGGCCCGCCTCGCGGTCGGTCCGGTCGTGCGCGAGATCGATATTCGCCGAGGCGCGACAGTCGGCCACGATCGACGGGACCGCCGCGCGGCAGGCGGCGAGGTAGGCCGCGCGGATCTCGCCGGGAATGGCGTCGGGGCGCTGGGTCCAGCTGTCGAGGAAGTGGCCGAAGAAGGCGTCCGGGCTCGCGCCGATGAGCTGTTCGGGCAGTCCGGCCGGTTGGGCCATCAGGTAGAGATGGAAACCGATGGCGCCGGTCACGCCGTGCAGGACATCCCACATGTCGAGGGTCGGCAGCACATCCAGCGACGCCAGGTGGGTGACGTGCCCGGGATGATCGAGCGCGGTGCGGATGGCGACCAACGCGCCCCGGTCGTGCCCGGCCAGCGCGAAGGTCTCGTGGCCGAAAGCCTGTGCCAGGGCGACGATGTCATTGCCCATGGTGCGCTTCGAGTACGTGTCGCCATCACTGTCAAGGGGTTTGTCGCTGTCGCCGTAGCCCCGCAGATCCGGGCAGATGACGGTGTGGTCGGCGGCCAGGTCCGCGGCCACGTGCCGCCACATGAGATGGGTCTGCGGGAAGCCGTGCAGCAGCACGATGGGGCTGCCGGATCCGGCGACCGCCGCATGCAGTGCGACTCCGTCGGCGACGGTGACGCGCTGGTAGTCGAATCCGGGGATGCGCGGGCTCATGGTGGTCCTTTCCAGGTGGTGCTCGGTACCGGCCGAGCTTGTCGCGACCCGCTCAGCAGCCGGTCAGCATCGGCTCAGTGCCGGGTTCGCCGGACCCGGCGATAGAGTCGGCGGACGTGGTGACCTTCGGGGTTCTCGGACCGCTCCGGGCCGAGAACGCGCACGGACCGCTGGCCCTCAAGGGCCCGCGGCACCGAGCCCTGCTGGCTCGGCTGCTGATCGCGCACGGCCGCGTGGTCCCGGTCTCGCAACTCGTCGGCGATCTCTGGGAGCGGCCGCCTCGCGACCCGACCGGAACCATTCAGACCTTCGTCTCCGACCTGCGCCGCGTCCTCGAACCGGAGCGCCCGCCCCGCGCGCCCGCCCGGCTGCTGGTCACCTCGGCGCCCGGGTACGCGCTGCGAACCACCGACGGCCAGGTGGACGCCGATCGCTTCGCGGCACTGACCCGCGCCGCCGCCGCGAACGCGCCCGCCGACCCGGCCGCGGCACTATCGGATCTCGAAACGGCCCTGGGTCTCTGGCGGGGCCCGGCGTACGCCGAACTCGCGGACCGGTCCTGGGCGCGGGCCGAGATCGTCCGGCTCGGCGAAGCGCGTTCCCAGGCAGTCGAACTCCGCGCCCGGGCTTTGAGCGACCTCGGCCGCCAGACCGAGGCGGTGCTCGCGCTCGAAGCGCACCTGCACGAGCATCCGCTGCGTGAACCGGCCTGGCACACTGTGGCATTGGCGCACTACCGGTCGGGTCGCCAGGCCGACGCGCTCGCCGCGCTGCGCGCTGTCCGCCGCGACCTCCGCGACGAACTCGGCGTGGATCCGGGTCCGGCCCTGCGTCGCCTGGAAGCCGACATCCTCGCGCAGGCACCGCATCTCGATGCCCAGGCATCACATCTCACCGCTCGGGCAACGCAGATCGACGCTGCGGACACATATCTCGGCGATGCGGCTTCTGTCGAACAGCACCGTGCCGCCGCCGCATCCGTGGGAACAGCTGTCGGCGGATCGGTGCTCGGCGGCGCGAGTGCGGCCCAGGCGAGCCCAGGCGCTCGGGGGATCTTCGTGGGACGCTCGGACGAACGGCGGCGGATCGCGGAGACGGCGGCACGGATCGTGACGACCGGCCGCGCGGAGCTGGTGCTGGTTTCGGGGATCGAGGGCGCTGGGAAAACCGCTCTCGCCGAGACGGTTTCGGCGGTGCTGGCCGAGCGCGGCTGGATCGTCGCGTGGGGATCGAGTCCCGCGGATCGCGGCGCGCCACCGAACTGGCCGTGGATCCGGATCGCGGCCCGGCTCGCCGCGGCGGGGTATGCGGCGACGGTGTCTACGACGGACACGGCGTCGAATGCCGAGACGCCAGCCGAGATCGCCGGCGCGAACAGCGGGATCGCGGACCCGGCGGTGGAGCGCTTCCGGGCCCGGCACGCGGCCGTCGACCAGCTGGGCATGGTCGCCCGCAACGCGCCGGTGCTGGTCGTCTTCGACGACCTGCACTGGGCGGGGGAGGAGACCCTGGAACTGCTCACGGCGTTGGCGACCACACCGGTCTCGGGTCCTGTGCTGCTGGTCGCCACGTATCGCGGCACCGATGTGGAGCCGGGGCTGGCGGCGGCGTTGGCGCGCCTGGCCCGGGCTGAGCCGGTACGCGTGCAACTGGGCGGACTGGACCGGGAAGCGGTCGCGGAGTTGGTCCGCGAGGTCGCGGGACCCGGGATCGACGCCGGTGCGTTGCGCCGGATCGACGCTCGCGGACAAGGAAATCCGTTCTACCTCCGGGAGCTGGCGCGGCTGTGGCGCGACGAGGGCGCGACCGCTCTGGCCGCGGTCCCCGCCGGAGTCCGGGATGTGGTGCGGCACCGGGTACAGCGACTGGCGGAGCCGCACCGGGCGGTGCTCGAGCAAGCCGCGGTCGCCGGGCCCGAGCTCGACTTCGAGGTGCTGACGGCGCTGACCGGTGACGAGCAGCTCACCGATGTGGCTGTCACCGCGGCCCTGCGTGCAGGCTTCCTCGACGAATCCGAGACGGCGGGAACATCTTTCGCGCACGCCCTGGTACGGGAGGTCGTCTACGGCGATATCCCCGGACCCCGCCGCTCGGCATGGCACGCCAGGATCGCGACGCTGCTCGAAGCGACCGGCACGGCCGATCCCGCCGTCCTGGCACACCATTTCGGCCGCGCGGCGACCCGCGCGACCGCCGCCCGCGCCGGACAGTACGCGCGCCGCGCCGCCTCCGCCGCCGAGCGGGTGTTCGCCCCGCACGAGGCGGCCCGGCTCTGGTCGGACGCGGTGACCGGGTACCGGCGCGCCGGGGATGTGCGGGCCGGACTCGAGGCGACCATGGGCCTGGTGCGCGCGCTGGCGGTGATCGGCCGGCTTCCGGAGGCGGGCAGCTCACGGGCCGAGGCGATTCGATCTGCGGCCGAACTCGGTGATCCCGAACTGACCGCGCGGGTGATCGTCGCCTTCGACGTCCCGACCGTCTGGACCGAGCCCGACGACCCGGAGCTCACCCGCACCGTGGTCGCCGCCGCCGAACGAGTCTTGCGCGAGATGCCCACCGCCGACCCGGAACTGCGCTGCCGGCTGTTCACCACCATCGCCCTCGAACTACGCGCCACCGACCCGGCCCGGGGCCGCGCCGCCGCGGAGTCCGCCGTAGCACTCGCGGCCCACCTGAACAACCCCACGCTGCGTGCCCTGACCCTGAACGCCCGCTTCCTGAACACCTTCGACCGCGCGGGCCTCGCTCCCGAACGCGCCGCCCTCGGCGCGGAACTGATCGCCGTGTCCCAGGCCGCGGGTCTGGTCACCTTCGAAGTCCTGGGCCACCTCGTGCGCATCCAGGCCCTCAGCGCCACCGCCGATTTCGACGCCGCCGACCAGCACGCCGAGGCCGCCGACGCCCTCGCCGACCGCTACGAACTCCCGCTGGTGCCCTTCTTCACCCGCTGGTACGCGGCCCTGCGCACCTCGATCACCGCAACCCTGCAGGAGGCCGAAGCCGCCTACCGCTCGGCCAGCGCCGCCCATTCCGGCACCGCCATGCCGGGCGTCCAGCGCGGCCTGCTCCCCTTGGCCCTCCTCTGCCTGCGCCTGCGCCACGGCGAACCGATCGCCCGCGAGGATCTCTCCGACCTGGGCGCGCACGCCCCGTGGGTCCGCCCCTTGGTCCTGCTCGACCGGGGCGACTCCGCCGCGGCCCGGGCCGCCCTGCTGGCCTTGCCCGCGCCGCCCCGCGATCTCTTGTTCGAACTGCGCCTGTGCCTGCTCGCCCGAGCCGCCGTCGCCCTCGGCGAGCAACCGTTGATCGCGCGTCTGCGCGACCAATTGGCGCCGGCCGCGACCGAATTGGCGGGAGCGGGCACCGGCCTGCTCACCCTCGAACCGGTGTTCTACTACCTGGCCCTGCTCGATCGGCACCTCACCTGAGGCAGGGCCCGGCTTCAGGCGACCAGGGCGTCGGCGAGGGCGGTGAGGACCGGGGCGCAACCGGTGTCGAGGGTCAGGGCCGCGAGATCGTCGGCGCGGGTGCGGCCGCGATTGACGATGACGACCGGGCGGCCGGACTTGGCGGTACGGCGGGCGAACCGCAGGCCCGACATGACCGTGAGCGAGGAGCCCACGACCAGCAGGGCGTCGGCGTCGTCCACCAGCTCGAACGAGGCGGCGACGCGCGGCTTGGGCACGGATTCGCCGAAGTAGACGATGTCGGGCTTGAGGAGCCCGCCGCAGGTCAGGCAGTCGACCATGCGGAAGGAGGAGGTGTCTGCCACCACGGCGTCGGCGTCGGGGGCGACCTCGAGGCCGTCGAGCGGAACCGATTCGGCGAAGCCGGGATTGGCGGCCTCGAGGCGGTCGGCCAGGGTCATGCGCGAGGTCAGCGCCTCGCACGACAGGCAGCGGACGCGGGCGTAGACGCCGTGCAGGTCGATCACCCGGCGATGCCCGGCCTTGGTGTGCAGCAGATCCACGTTCTGGGTGAGCAGCCCGGTCACGATGCCCGCGCGCTCCAGCCGGGCCAGCGCGTGATGCGAGGGGTTCGGCCGGGCCGCGTCCATGCGCCGCCAGCCGACGTGGTTGCGGGCCCAATACCGTTGGCGGAACACCGGATCGCCGACGAACTGCTGATAGGTCATCGGGGTCCGCGGCGGCGCGCCGGGGCTGCGGTAGTCGGGGATGCCGCTGTCGGTGGAGATGCCCGCGCCGGTCAGCACCGCGACGCGGCGGCCGGAGACCAGCTCCAGCAGTCGCTCGAACCGCTGCGGGGAACCGGGATCGGGCATGTGGCCAGCCTACGACCCGCCCGCGCTGTGCCGCCGGTCACGTCGTGTCACACCCGCGGGGCCCGCGTCGTCATCAAGGCAGGACGCCACCGCAGCGGCGGCGCGAGACGAAGGAGATGGTCATCATGGCGAAGACGGTTCTGGTCACCGGCGGCACGGGCACCCTGGGCAGCCTGGTCACTCCGCTGCTGCGGCAGGCCGGACTGGATGTGCGGGTGCTCAGCCGCAGCGCGCACGAGGCGAAGGACGGCATCGAGTTCGTGGCCGGCGACCTGGAGACCGGCGCGGGCATCGCCGAGGCGGTCGCGGGCGTGGACACTGTGCTGCACCTGGCGGGCACCACCAAGGGCGACGGCGACAAGACCCGCGTCCTGGTCGACGCCATCAATGCCGCCGGGGCGTTCCCGCACCTGGTCTACATCTCGGTGGTCGGCGCGGAGCGGGTCCCGGTGGAGAGCGCCATCGACCGGCAGGTGATGGGCTACATGGCCTCGAAGCGCGACGCCGAACTGGTGGTGGAGAACTCGGGCCTGCCCTGGACCACGCTGCGCGCCACCCAGTTCCACGATCTGCTCTTCACCATGGTGTCGGCCATGGGCAGGATGCCGGTGGTGCCCGCGTTCGATTTCCGCTTCCAGCCCATCGAAACCGGTGAGGTGGCAGCGCGATTGGTGGAACTGGTGCAGGGCGAGCCCGCCGGACTGGTCGAGGAGATCGGCGGCCCGCGCATCTACACCATGAAGGAACTCGAGCGCAGCTATCTGGCGGCCACCGGCCGTCGCCGCCCGGTGTTCACCGTGAAGGCCCCCGGCAAGGCGGCCCGGGTGTACGCGACGGGCGCGAACCTGACCCCCGAGCACGCCGTGGGGCAGCGCACCTGGGAGGACTTCCTGGCCGCCAAGCTGGCGACCGCGTGAGGGACGCGAAATCCGGTGTCAGCGCGGTCCGTTGGTGTTGAGATACACCACCGGACCGTCGCCGAACCGGCCGTGCGCGTTCATGTCCAGCAGCGCGGCCATGGCCTTGGCGGTGTAGACCGGCTCCAGGGTCATGTGCTCCCGATCGGCAGAGAGCGCCTGTGCGGTAGCGGCTTCCGGCATCGGATAGCCGTAGCCCGGGCCCAGATACTCGGTCACGATATCCAGATTGCCCGCGGGGGAGATGTTCTCGGGGATCCGCGCGCCGCGTGCGCGCAGCAGCTTCGCGCATCGCCCGGCCAGCCCGGTCAGCGTCGGCTCGTCCAGCCGCAGGGTGTCGTTGACGACCACGCCCACCACGTGGGTCTGCAGCCCCGCCAGCCGCAATCCCAGCGACAGCCCCGCCGCCGTCCCGCCCGAACCGACCGGGATCACGATGTGACTCGGTTCCGGCAGTTCCCCGGCCCGGACCTGCTCGGCCAATTCCAGTGCCGCCTCGACGTATCCGATCGCACCCACCGCCGACGACCCGCCCGCCGGCAGGAAGTACGGCGGCCGGAATCCGGTGAAATGCCGCGCCAGCAGGTACGGCGCGCTCAGGATGGTCCGGGCCTTGGAGTGGGTGAAGTGCAGCTCCGCGCCCGAGTCCCGCAGTCGCTTCAGCTGGGCGCGCACATGGTCGTCCTCGGGCTGATCGATCAGTGCCAGAACGGTTTTCAGTCCGTGCTCGCGCCCGTAGAGCGCGGTGGCCAGCCCCCAGTTGGTGCCGAGCCCGCCCACGGTGACGATGGTGGTGCGGCGCTGCCGCAGCGCGTCGGGCAGCAGCCATTCCAGCTTGCGCACCTTGTTGCCGCCCCAGCCGCCGTCGCCGAACACGCTGTCGTCCTTGAGCCAGATCTCCGCGCCGCCCTTGCAGGCGGTGTCGAGGGCGTCCAGTCGTCGCACCGGTGTGGGGCTCGTGCCCAGTGCCAGGTGCGGCAGATTCGCCTCGAGTTCGGGATGGAGGCGGTACAGGTGCGGCATCACCACTCCAACCTATCGATTGTCCAGTTACTCGACGAGTGTGGCGGGTAGCACAGGGACGGAGCATCCCTGCTGCTAACTTCTGAAAAGCTATTAGATACGGCAAGGAGAATTCATGCCTGGTGTAACCGATCGCGTCATCATTGTCACCGGAGCCGGTGGCGGTCTGGGTCGCGAGTACGCGCTGCTGCTCGCCCGCGAAGGCGCTCAGGTCGTGGTCAACGACCTCGGCGGCGCGCGCGACGGCTCGGGATCCGGGCACAATATGGCCGACGCCGTGGTCGAGGAGATCCGCGCGGCCGGCGGCACCGCGGTCGCCAACTACGACAGCGTCGCCACCGAAGAGGGCGCGAAGGCGCTGGTGCAGACCGCGATCGACAGCTTCGGCGCGGTGCACGGCATCGTGAACAACGCGGGCATCCTGCGCGACATGAGCTTCGTGAAGATGACCCCCGAGGCCTTCGAATCCGTGCAGCGAGTGCACCTGTTCGGCTCGTTCTACGTCACCCACGCCGCCTGGCCGCACTTCCGTGAGCAGGGCTTCGGCCGCGTCGTCATGGCCACCTCCACCTCGGGCCTGTACGGCAACTTCGGTCAGGCCAACTACGGCGCCGCCAAGATGGGCCTGGTCGGCATGATGAACACCCTCGCCATCGAGGGCCGCAAGTACGACATCACCGTCAATGCCGTGGCGCCCATGGCCGCCACCCGCATGACCGCCGACATCGCCTCGGAGGCCATGCTCGAGAAGCTGCCGCCCGCCCAGGTCGCCCCGATCGTGGCGCACCTGATGGGCGAGGACTGCACCGACTCCGGCATGGTGCTGGTGGTCGGCGGCGGCTCGGTGCAACGCGCCCAGTTGTTCGCGAACAAGCCCGTGTTCTTCAGTGAGGTCCCGAGCGTGGATCAGGTGCGAGAGAATTGGAGCCGTATTACTGATATGTCCGACGCTCAGCCCGGGGTGAACCCAGCGGGCTGAGCCTGCTCTGAGGAGCCTCGCCATGAGCGAGAACGCGTGGGACGCACTGGTTGTCGGAGCCGGAGCGGGCGGGCTGTGCGCGGCCGCCCGGCTCTCGCACCGGGGCTATCGGACCCTGGTGGCCGAACGTCTCGACCGAGTCGGCGGGCGGGCTTCCACCGCCGAGTTCGACGGATTCACCATCAACACCGGCGCTGTCGTCATCGAACTCGGCGGCATCACCGAACAGACCTTCGAGGAGGTCGGGGCGAAATTCGAAGTGCGCCCGGCGGATCCGCCGATCCTCTACCGGATCAACGGCCGCGACGTGGACATCGCCACCGGCGGCTGGGGACTGCTCATCTCCCAGCTGACCCGCCACGGCGCCCAGCTGCTCGGCGGGTCGGCCCGCGCGGAGGGGGAGTTGCCGGATCGGGAGCTGTCCACCGCCGACTGGGTGCGCCGCTACACCAAAAACGATGCGGTGCAAGGCATCTTCCGCAATATGTGCGGTTCCATCTTCGCGGTCGGCTCCGAGGAGCTGCCCGCGCGGGTGTTCCTCACCTACTTCACGCGGAAGGCGGCGTTCAAGAAGTTCGGCTTCTGCCCCGAGGGCACCATCGGCATCTGGAAGGCCCTCGCCGAGGTGGTGGAGCGCAATGGGGGAGAGGTCCGGCTCGGCAGCGAGGTGCGGCAACTGCACGTCGAGGGCGATCGGATCACCGGGGCGCGGATCAGCCACGACGGCGAAATCTCGGACATCACTTGCGCTTTCGCGGTGAGTGACATCGGGCCGTCGGCCACCATGGATCTGGTCGGCCCGGAGCACTTCCCGTCGGACTACGTGGGCAGCGTGCTCCAGCGCGACCTGCCCTGCGCCATGATCTCGGTCAACTTCGCCAGCCGCGAACCGCTGATCGACGCGCCCGGGCTGCTCAGCTTCGCCCGCACCCGGCGGCTGTGCTACGTCGCGAACTTCACCGCGACCTGCCCGGAGATGGCGCCCGAGGGCTGGCATCTCTACGTCGGCGCCGGCGTGCCCAAACCCTCGGTCGGCACCTTCGACGCCGAGGCCGAGACCGCGCTCGTGCTCCAGGATCTGCGCGAGGAGATCCCGGGTTTCGAGCGGGCCCGCATCCTGTCCATCGCCGTCACCCGCGACGACTGGCCACCCCAGCGGGCCGTCGCCGGATACGACCTGCCCCACGACACCCCGATCGCCAATCTCTGGAATGTCGGCGACGCGGTCAAGGAGTACGCCAACGGCGGCATCACCGCCTGTATGGAGACGGCGAAGATCGTCGTCGAGGAGATAGCGGACAGCGGAATCGGTCGTTCCGGAACCTGACGGTTCTCAGTCCGGCGCTGAAGTCTCGGGGAGGCGGGACCGCATGCCGGGCAGTCGATCCACCATGGCCACAACGTAATCCGCGACGATGCCGATGAGTACCGGTCGCTCGACCTTCAGGCCGCCGTCGAGCCACACCAGGATCAGCTCCGCCGCGCCGCCGGTGATGAGCTGGGCCAAGGCGGTCAGTGCGGTGTCGTCGCCTTCGGGAATGTCGAGCAGCACGCGGGTCTGCTCGATGAGCAGCTCGGCCACCCGCCGCATGCCCTCGAAGCGGCGGCGCATGAGCAGTTCGGACCCGTAGGCCTGGGCGAAGGCGATATTGGCGCGGCGCGGGTCGTCGGTGACGCCGATGATCAGCGCCGCCACCCCGGCGCGCAGTTTGGCCTCCGGGTCGCCGGGGGTGTCGGTCATGGCGGCGCGGGCCTGTTCCAGGGCCTCGCCCTGCACCTCGTCGAGCAGGGCGGTGGCCAGCGCGTCCAGGTCGGTGAACGATTCGTAGAAAAAACGCGGCCCCACCTTCGCCTGTTCGCACACCCCGCGCACCGTGAGTGCGGCCAGCCCCTGCGTGCCGACGATGTCGAGGGCCGCGTCCAGCAGCCGTCGGCGGCGCTGTTCGCGCCGCTCGTCGGTGGTGGTGCCGCGATAGGTCCCATTGGCAGCTCGCGTCACCCTGTCAGCTTGGCACAGAAATCGGGAAACGACCGTTTACGGAAACTAACGTTTCCGCTACCGTGGAGGCATGGCTGTACGAAAAGCCGTGGTGAATCATCGAATTCAATGCCGGGCCGCCGGGGTGCTGCAGCGGTACCCCACCGTGCCGCGACCGCTGGCCGCGCCGCCACCCGGCAGCGGGCTGAAACCGGTGATGGGCGATTACGGTCCGCCCGGCATCGGCTACGTGGTGAGCACCCTCGCCGATCCGCTGACCTTCAGCCGGGAGCGCATGCGCCGCTACGGCCCGGTCCAGTGGATGGGCGTGTTCGGCCGGCAGGTGGTCGGCATCGGCAGCCCCGCCGCCACCGAGGAGGTGCTGCTCGACCGCAAGCATGTGCTGTCCGCGCAACGCGGCTGGGAGTTCCTGATCGGCCCGTTCTTCCGCGGCGGAATCCTGTTGCGCGACTTCGACGATCACAGCTACCACCGGCGGATCCTGCAGCAGGCGTTCACCCGGCCCCGGCTGATCGGCTACCTGGAGCTGACCACGCCCCGCATCGTGCGCGGCGTCGACTCCTGGCTGCCCGCCCCCGACTTCCCGCTCTACGACCACGTCAAGCGGATGCTGCTGGAACAGGCCACCGTGGTGTTCGCGGGCGCGGAACTCGGCCCCGAGGCCACCGCCCTCTCCCACGCCTTCGAGGACGCGGTACACGGCGGCAAGGCCATCGTCCGCACGAATATGCCCGGCGGCGTGTGGAATCGGGGCCTGCGCGGCCGCCGGCTGCTCGAGGACTACTTCCGCCGCGAGCTGCCCGCCAAGCGGGCCGGTGACGGCCAGGACCTGTTCAGCGTGCTCTGCCACGCCGAGACCGAGGACGGCGAGTCCTTCACCGACGCCGACATCGTCGACCACATGATCTTCGTGATGATGGCCGCCCACGACACCAGCACCCTGGCCATCTCCATGCTGGCCTACGAGCTGGGCCGCCACCCGGAGTGGCAGGAGCGGCTGCGCGCGGAGTCGACGGCGCTGGGCAAGCAGACCCTCGACTACGCCGACCTGGACCGGCTGCCCGCCCTGGAGATGGCCTTCCGCGAGACGCTGCGCATGTACGCCCCGGTCGGGCAGATGGTGCGAGAAGCCCTGGAGGACACCGAGATCGCGGGCTATTTCATCCCCAAGGGCGCGCTGCTCATGGTCGGTCCGTACTCCATGATGCGCAATGCGGAGTATTGGCACGATCCGGACATCTTCGACCCCGAGCGCTTCGATCCCGCGCGCGCCGAGGACAAGTCGCACCGCTTCGCCTGGCCGCCCTTCGGCGGCGGCGCGCACAAGTGCATCGGCCGGTACTTCGGCGGCATGACGGTCAAGGCGACCATGCACCGGATGCTGCTCGGGTACCGCTGGAGCGTGCCGTCCGGCTACGAGGTGCCCCTCATCGCCGGAACCGGACCGACACCCGCGGACGGACTGCCGATCCACCTGCGTCGCCTCTGAGGCCGTCCCCGGGCCGCCCCTGACACGATGCCGCGCGGCTCACCGCACGTCGCGCGGAATCCCGAGTTCGATATCCAGATAACGTAATTCCGGATCCCGGCGGCGACCGTTGCGGAAGGCCCGGAACACCAGATCCTGCGGATGCCCGACGGTGAACACCTCGGTGAAGGTCTTCACCGTCCGCCGCGGCGCGCCGCACAGGCTCGGATTGAATCCGGCCTTGGCCAGCGGCCCCTCCCAGATGAGCGCCGCCCCGCCGGGCACGCTGTGCGGGGCGAAGCTCCAGCCCAGCTCGCGCATGCGGCGGTCGAACTCGCTCGCGCCGAGTCCGGCCACGTCCCAGCCGCTGGCCTCGTTGAAAAGCTGCCTGCCGTGCAGGAATTGGACGAAGCACGGGTCCGGGCCGGGGTGCGGGGTGCTGAGGTTGATGACGCCGTCCCAGGGCAGGGTGGTCAGCGCCCAGGCCAGCCGCGCCTCGAAATCGTCCCAGTCCGTGCACACCACGGGCTTGCCGCGTTCGCTGGGCCGGTCGGCGGGCAGGCCGTAGCTGCCGGTGCCGGGCGCGTCCATGCTCCAGGTGGCGAAGCGCAACCGGCCGCCGTCCATCCCGAGCCCGTCGCGCAGCACGGTGACCACGGATTCGGCGACGCCGCGGCGGTGGTCGACCGATTCCTCGCGCTGCCAGCCGGTGCTCCACTCCCGCGCCAGGCGGGGCTGCTGGTGCACGCGCTGCATGGCCCGCCACTGCGGATCCGGTGCGGTGGCATCGGATTCGGACGGCAGCGGGACCGGATCCCAGGTGCCGTCGGACTGCTCGCCGATCACGCGGAGCAACCGGTCGGCCTCGTCGGCGTTCTCCGGGACCGCGACCAGCACCTCGATCTCGGTGCCCTGTTGCGCGAAATGCGCTCGGCGGCCGGTGAGTTCGTCACGGACCTGAATGAAACGGGGATTCCAGCCGAGTCCCGATTCGTCCGCGTCCTCGTCCTCCTCGAGAAAAAACGGCATCCACTGAATCAGCACATCCCATCCCTGCGAACCCACCTTGCCTCCCTCCGGGGTTCTCGCCAACCTACCCGCCGGTCACCGTCCACGCCCGCCGTTGGGTACCGGTCGGGCTCGGGCTGTGGTAGAACCTGTTCTAGTTTTTCACCTGAAGGGCCACGAATGAACTGGTACACCGGCAATACCGTCTACGACACCGTGCTGACGATCGCCTTCGGTTTCGCTGCCTTCGTCCTGATCGGGGGCCTGTTCCAGCAGAGCCCGTACGGTCGGTTCGCCACCGCCAAGCTCGGACTGAACCTGAACCCGAAACTCGGCTGGTGGTTGATGGAGATTCCGGCCACCGTGGTCTTCGCGGTCGCGTACCTGAGCGGGCCGCACCGTTTCGAGCCGACTTCCCTGGTGCTGGCGGCCATCTGGATTCTCCACTACGCCAACCGCGGCTGGTTCTTCCCCCTTTCCATTCGCCAAGTGCCCGGCAAGACCAGCAGTTTCAACATCTCGGTGCTCGGCATGGGCATGTTCGTCACCGCCATGCACGGCTACCTCAACGGCGCGCTGTTCAGCCACGACTACTTCGGTCAGTACGGCACCGGCTGGTTGACCGACCCGCGATTCATCATCGGATCGATCATCTACCTCAGCGGTTTCGCGCTGCTCACCAGTTCCGAGTGGATCGTGCGGAATCTTCGCGATAAGAACAATCCGGGCGCAACGGAATACAAGATTCCGTTCGGTCTGGGCTTCCGATTCGTCACCAGCCCCACGTATCTCGGCGAGCTCATCGCGTGGGCCGGGTTCGCCATCCTCACCTGGGCGCTGCCGGGCGTGGTCATCTTCCTGATCACCTTCGGCAATCTGGTGCCCCGGGCCTTCGCCACCCACACCTGGTACCGCGAGAAGTTCTCCGACTACCCCGCGGAGCGAAAGGCCCTGGTGCCGTTCGTGATCTAGCGGCCGTGCGGCGCGGTCTCACCGACCGTGCCGCAGCGCCTTGTCGCGGTACATGGCGGTGTCCACGGCGTGCATGAGCTCGTCGACGGCGGTGGAGTCGGTGTCCACCAGCGCGGTCCCGATACTCGCGCCCACCCGCACCGACAGTCCCGCCACATCGAAGGGGTCGCGCAGCGCGGCCAGCAGGTCCTCGGACACCGAGTCCAATTCCTCCGGGCCCGAGCAGCTTTCGACCAGCACGATGAACTCGTCGCCGCCCAGCCGGGCCGCCACCCCGTGCGGCGGCACGGCCTGGCGCAGCCGCTGGGCCACCTCGCACAGCACCTGATCGCCCGCGGTGTGGCCGCGGCGGTCGTTGACCTCCTTGAAGCCGTCCAGGTCCAGGTAGCAGACGCCCACCTGGCCGGTGGCGGCCGCGAGCCGGTCGAAGAACAGCAGCCGGTTCGGCAGACCGGTCAGCGAGTCGTGGTGGGCGTCGTACCAGAGCCGGTCGGCCAGTTCCTTGCGGTCGGTGACGTCCACGGTGACCCCGACCAGGAAGCGCGGCTTGCCATCGCTGTCGCGGACCACCGTCATGGACAGGTCGATGATGGTGTGCGAACCGTCGGGTTTGGTGTGTTCGGTCTCGAAGCGGAAGCGGTCGATCTCGCCGGACAGTAAACGCTGGAAGAGACCGAACGCCTCGCCGATATTGATCGGGCCCAGTATGTCGGCCACCGGACGGCCCGGCATCTGCCCGGCCGGGACGCCCAGGGTCTCGGCCATGGCGTTGTTGACGTCGACCACCTGCCCGGTGGTGATGTCGACCGTGCCAATGCCCACCGACGCGCCCTCGAAGATGGCCTGGAAGCGGGCCTCGGACAGCTGCCTGCGGGCGTCGGCCTCGCGCGCGGCGGTCAGCGCCGCGGTCAGGGTCTTCTCCTGTTCCGACAACGCCACATTGCGCAGTCCGGCGGTGAACTCGGCCGCGAACTCGGCGGCCAGCTCGATCGCGCGATCGCGCACCGGCCAGTAGTCCTCGCAGCCGGGGTCCGGGCAGGCGTCGGTGACCAGGTCCTTGCACAGCACCAGGACCGACCGGTGCACGGTCAACGGATCCCGGTAGTTGGCGCCCACCAGGGCGCGGGCGGCGTCCCGGGCCACCGACATGTCCTCGGTGCCGCGCACCGCCGCGATCAGCCGGTCGCCGAACCCGTCGAGCAACTGCTCGACCTGCGACCGGGTGATCGTCGGCGCCACCGCGCCCTCGAGAGCGTCGGCCCATCGGACCGCCAGCTCGTGTGCTCCCACCGCCTACCCCCTGCCCCTGCCTCGTGCCCCTGCTCAGGCCTTGCGGCCCACACCCGCCAGACCGAGTGATCGGCCGGGCGCCTCGTGCTGGTCACGGTCGGATTCCGGCCGCCACAACGGCAATTCCACCACACCCGGCTCGATCGGCTCCCACTTGCCGAACAGGGCCGCGATTTGCTCGCGGGTCCGGAACTGCAGGCCGATCCTGCTGACGTCGCGCGAGTTCTCCACCAGTTTGGCGGCGTCGTCGGGGCGAGTGGCCGAGGTGAGGTGCGACAGGGCCAGGTAGCTGCCGGCCGGCACCGCGTCGTAGAGGGCGTCGACCTTGTCGGCGGGGGCGTAGTCGTCGCTCATCAGGTGCAGGACCGCGATGAGGAGAACTCCGACCGGCTGGTCGAAATCGATGATGCCGGTCCCGCGGGCCTGGGCGAGCAGCGCCTCGGGCTCGCGCAGATCGGCCTCGATCGCGGCGGTCCGGTCATTGCCCTTCAGGATGGCGCGCGCGTGCGCCACGGCCACGGGGTCGATATCGGCGTAGAGCACCCGGCACTCCGGGTCGATCGCCTGCGCCACCTCGTGCACATTGCCCGCGGTCGGGATGCCCGACCCGATGTCGAGGAACTGCCGCACGCCCTGGTCCACCAGGTACCGCACCGCGCGGCGCAGGAATGCGCGATTGCTCAAGGCCAGTCGCGGCAGGTCCGGGACCAGCGCTTTACCCGCCTCCGCGGCCTGCCGGTCGACCTCGAAGTTGTGCGAGCCGCCCAGCAGCGCGTCGTACATGCGCGCCGGGCTCGCCCGGTTCATGTCGACGCCTTCCGGTGCCCATTCCGGTCTGTCCATCCCCAAACCCTCCTAGCCGCAACGGTCGAACGCCCGCCGGTGGTACGAGCGGGCCGAGATCCGGGCAAATCCGGTGTTTCCGATCACCCGGACGGTGCAAACCGAATGGTAGTCCCCGTTGGCCAGAATCCTTGCAGCGATACCACTCTCGCCCTGAGGTGGGACAATGCTCACCCGGCGGTTGACGCCGCGCAGGTGCTGTGCGTGAGCGGCGGCACACACACCCCCGACACGTCGGCCAGCAGCAGGCGCGCCCCGAGGACCAGCGAGCACAGCGCAATCGCGCCGAAGGCCAGCACCCACAGCAGGCCCGGGATCCTGGTCAGGTGGGCCAGCTGGTCGGCGTCGGAATTCGGCTCGTGCGCGCGATTGCGCTGCAACTCGATCACCGGGCGCACCGCGGCCAGCAGCAGGAACCAGGACGCCGCGTACGCCAGCGCCGCCTGGGTGGTGTCGCTGCCGAACCAGGACACCGCGAACACCACGCCGCCGGTCACCAGCAGCGACAGCAGGCCGTACCAGTTGCGGATCTTGAGTAGCAGCACCAGCAGCAGCGCGATGGTCAACCACAGCATGAGGGTGATGCGGTGCGCGCCCAGCAGCGCGGCGTAGGCCAGCCCCAGCAGCGCCGGCGCCGGATACCCGGCCGCCATGGTCAGGATCATGCCGAGCCCATAGGGTTTGCCGCTCGACACGGTGAGTCCCGAAGTGTCGGAATGCAATCGGATGCCATTGAGGCGGCGGCCGGTCAGCAGCGCGGTGAACGCGTGCCCGCCCTCGTGGGCGATGGTGACCGCATTGCGCAGAATGCGCCACGTCGGGCGGAACGCCACCAGTATCAGCGCCACCACGCCGGTGCCCACCACCAGCTGCCACGGCGGCGGGGTCTGCGTCGTGGACAACCGGTCCACGATGGTGCTGCCGCGCTGAACGAATTCCGCTGTATCCACGGCCGCACCCTACCGATTCGGCGCGGACCTGGCGATCCGGTCCCAAATCATCGCGTATGCGACAGACTTGCTGTGGGCCGGGGCCGGAGCGAATCGATTGTCAGGGGAGCGTGAGATGTCCGAGTCAGTGCAGAGTTACCCGAGTGCGGCGCCGGTTGGGGTGGACACCACACGCGCCAGCATTGCCCGCGTCTACGACGCCGCATTGAACGGTAAGGACAATTTCGAAGTCGACCGCGCGGTCCTGGACCAGGTGCGCGAGGTCGCGCCCGGGGTCGCCGAATTGGCCTGGGCGAACCGGGATTTCCTGATCCGCGTATGCCGCTTCCTGGCCAAGGAGGCGGGCATCGACCAATATCTGGACCTCGGTTCGGGGCTGCCCACCGCGGAGAACACCCACCAGGTCGTGCAGCGCGTGGACCCGGGTTCCTCGGTGGTCTACGTGGACAACGACCCCATGGTGCTGGCGCACGCGCGCGCCCTGCTGGCGGGCAATCCGCGCACCACTATCGTCGAAGCCGACATCTTCCGTCCGTTCGAGGTGGTCAAACACCCCGATATCCGTGAGGAACTGGACTTCAGCCGTCCGATCGCGCTGTTCCAGATCGGCACCCTTCACCACTACGCCGCCGACGATGTCGCCGCCGTGATGCGCAGCTACCTCGATGTGCTGCCCTCCGGCTCGTATGTGGCCATCGCCCATTTCCTCGACCCGGAGACCGCCGAACACAGCGACTTGGCGCGCAAGATGGAGGAGAAGTTCGTGCACAGCCCCATGGGCTCGGGCCGCTTCCGCACCCGCGACGAGATCCACGCCCTGTTCGGCAATCTCACCATGATCGAACCCGGCCTCGTCCTATGCGACGAATGGTGGCCCGACGGTCCGCAACTCACGCCGCTGAGCCCGGTCCGCCACTGCATCGCCGGCGGCGTCGGCTTCAAGCCCTAGACGGCCGCGAGGCGGTCGGCGAGGATGCCCGCGCGGGCGAGCTGGACCTTGCGGGCCTGACCGGAGGCGAAGGCCATGAGGCCGATGGGGGTTCGCAGGCGCAGCTCGTCGTCGACGCGGGTGCCCTCGGCGGTGGGGGTCAGGTCGAAGCGGTAGCCCATGCGGACGCCGCCGGGGCTGTCGACCTCGCCCCAGACCGCTGTCCCGGGTGTGCCGAGCAGGGCGACGCGAATGCGGTTGTCGTGCTTCAGGCCCAGGAAGCGGAAGCGTTCGACGGCGAGGTAGGAACCGTCCTGGACGTCCTCGACGGCGACGACCAGCGGGGAGAGACCGATGTAGTTCTCGGGCCGGATCAGGTGGTCGTAGACGGCCTCGGGGGAGGCGGGGACGGTGAACGTGTTACGGATGATCTTTTCCGGCATGTCCGCACTCTAGCGGTCACCCGCGGCGGGGGGATCGGGGCCGGAACCGGTCGTGCGGCATCACGATTCGGCGGGGCCGGTCTGGGCCAGCAGGCCGTCGACACAGGCGCGCAAGCCCTGGCCGTAGGTGTCGCGGGCGGCCAGGGCGGGCCAGCGTTCGCCGATCGCGGCCAGC
Source organism: Nocardia sp. NPDC004340 (assembly GCF_053602575.1). Lineage (NCBI taxonomy): Bacteria > Bacillati > Actinomycetota > Actinomycetes > Mycobacteriales > Nocardiaceae > Nocardia > Nocardia sp. NPDC004340. Next base: position 766,533 of record NZ_JBSGDW010000003.1, on the reverse strand, counting down.
CGGGGAACGCGATCGGGATCGAGATCGCCGAAGGCGGCGCGGCCGGAGGCGGCCGGGCCGCCGCGGCGCTGGGAGTGGGTGCGGACCAGGATCTCGCCGACGGTGTAGTACCAGATCGAGCGGAAGATGTAGGCGGCCTGCTCGGGGGTGCGGCCGCTGGATTCGGCGGCCGCGAGGATGGATTCGACCGTCCACAGCGCGGATTCGTCGAGCAGGCCGACGAAACCGTCCACGGTGAGGACCTCCGCGGCCCAGGGCCAGCTCGCCAGCAGATCGTGCATGGCGGTGGCGGCCGCGACGATCCGGTCCCGCGGATCCTCGGGCAGCTCCGGGCGTTCGGTCTGATCGGCGTAGTGGTTGAGCAGCAGGACCAGCAGATCCTCCTTGTCCTGGACGTGGCGGTAGACCGTGGTCGCGCCGATTCCGGCCTCGGCGGCCAGGCCGCGAATGGTGAGCCGCTCCCAGCCGTCGCGGTCGATCAACCGGCGGGCCGCGGTCAGGATCTCCGTGCGGGACGTGACGGGCGGGCGGCCGGTGCGGCCGGAGGAGGCGGTCGGTCGGGACATGTCTGCCATCATGCCCTGTTCCGCTCTCGACAGCGTGACCTGCGGATGCTACTTTCGGAACGTGTTCGCAAAGTCGTCGACGGGCGTCGGCGGCTCGTCCCGGAGGAGCTTCCCGTGCGATACCTGATCCTGGCGGCGATCGCCGCCCTGTCCTCGGCCGCGGCGACCGGATCGGCTGTGGCGCAACCGGATACCGGAGGAGCGCCGGGCGCGGTCGTATCGTCACGGCCCCTTGACGCCGGCGAACTGATTCCCGGCGCGGCGAGCGGGTATCGCATCACGTACCGGACGACCGGCCAGAACGGCGAGGCGGAGGTCAGTGGCGGCACGATCTATGTGCCCGAAGGCGCGACCCCGGCGGGCGGTCGGCCGATGGTGTCGTGGGCGCACGGGACCAGCGGCATGACGGCCGGCTGCGCGCCTACCATCAATGGCGGCATGGCGGACAAGTTCGACGAGACACCGCAGCTGTCAACGTATCTGGCGCGCGGCTACGTGGTGGCCGCGAGCGACTACATCGGCCTGGGCGCGGACGGCGTCTACGAGTATCTGGCCGGGCGCGCGGCGGGCCACGCGGTCCTCGACATCGTGCGCGCGGGCCACGCCGTGGATGCCGGGTTGTCCGAATCCTTCGTGCTGGCCGGGCATTCCATCGGCGGGCAGTCGGTGCTCGCCGCGGCCGGGATGGCCGCGGGCTACGCGCCGGACCTCGATCTGCGCGGCACCCTCGCCTACGCGCCGACCAGCAATGTCGAGGACATCATCGCCGTGCTGAGCCGTCCGGGCGTGCCCGTGCTCCCCGGCCTCGACGGCCTGCACGCCCGGCTCGTCATGATCCTCGCGGGCCTCGATCACGCCCGCCCCGAACTCGGCGTCACCCACTACCTGTCACCGCACGGCCACGAAGTCCTCGCCATCGCGCGGGCCGGAAACGATTGCCTGGCTTCCCTGGAGGCGGCCGTCACGGGCAAGTCGGTCGGCCAGTTGTTCACCACCTCCCTGCCCGATTCGGTCATTTCGGCGCTGCGGGACTACCTGTCGGTGCCCGCCACCGGGTACTGCGGTCCGGTCGTCCTGCTGCAGGGCGGATCCGACACCATTCAGCCCGTTCCGACCACCGTGCTGCTGCAACAACAGCTCCGGTCGGCCGGTACGGACAGTCAATTGGTGCTGCACGCCCCCGCCACCCACTTCACCATCCTGAAATTCGCCGACTCCGAGGCTCAGGACTTCTTGAACCGCGTGCTCCCGCTCCGATAATCCTGACTTTTGGGCGGTTTCCCTCCGGCAGCATCGGGTAAGCGAACATTGCGGGGGAAAGATCGCGATGGGGGCTGGATGGGTGGTGAGTGATGAGTGAATCGCCACTGGGTGATGGCAAGGCGCGCATACGCACCGACAACGCGGAGCCGGAATCACCGCGATTGTCCGGTGACGTGGGGGTACGGGTGCGTGCCGACGCCGGACACCTGGAAATGTTGCGCGCGATAGCCGAAACCGTCATGCTCACAGCCGATTTCACCATCGACGTGGCCATCGACATGCGGGTCGCGCTGGATCAGGTGGCGACCGCGATGATCCTGGCGGCCGTGCCGTCGGCCGGACTCGACTGCGAATTCCGTTACGACGAGCAGCGGGTCCGGATTCGGGTGACGTCGGTGATCGGCACCGGTGGCGGCCTGATCGAGCACAGTTTCGGCTGGCACTTCGTGGAATCCCTGACCGATTCGATAACTGTCGACACCGACGAGTTCGACGTCGTACAACGCGGATACCCGGTGGTCGTGGAATTCACCCGGCAACGGAAGGACGACGCGGAGCCGGAATGAGGCGATACACCGTGAGGCGCCCGGCCACCGTCATGTGAATCCGGGTGGCCGTGCCGATCACCTCGCCGTCGGCGGCGAGGGGTTCGCGCGTGGTGAGCCGGACGGTCAGCTCGGGCCGGCGGCATTCGCCGTACAGGCGGGTGCGACCCAGGGCCGCGAGCCCGGCCGCCAGGATGATCCGGGGACGGGACCACGGCCCGTCGGCGCGTAGCCATCGGATGTCGAGCAGCCCCGCCGCGAGATGGTCGCGAACGGCCGGGGTGGAGCGCCGCGGATGATAGGAACCGTTGCCGAAGAACAGGACCCACACCCGGCGGCGCTCACCGTCGACCTCCACCGTGAGGGGCCGGGCCCGGCCCACCGCGGCCACCGACGCGGCCGCGAAGGCCAGCCGCCGACCCCATCGCGAACGCCATCTCCGCCGCAGCCGCACCATGTCCGGGTAGGCGCCCACACTCGCCACGTTGAGCACGTGCCGGGTGCGCTCTCCGTCCTCGTCGTCGAAGCGGACGCGCGCGATGTCGACGTCCACGGCATCGCCGGATTCGACGGCCGCGGCCGCCTCGGCCGTGTCGCGCACACCCAGATCGCGGGCGAAATGATTGCGGGTGCCCGTGGGGAACACCGCCAGGGGCAGACCGCGCCGCAGGGCGACCGTGGCCGCCGCGGCGAGGGTGCCGTCACCGCCCGCGACACCCAGTGCCATCGGCCGCGGAACGCAGGCGCGGAACGCCAGTTCCAGCCGCCGGGCGGGATCGTCGCCCGGTTCGGTGCGGACGAGGGTGGCCGCGGGCAACAGCGCCGCGAGATCCTCGCACGGATCGACGGACGGATCACCCGCTGCCGGGTTGACCAGCACCAGCAGGCCGTTCCCGTCGGCAAGCGCGGGCGTGCCCTGGTGCCGCTCGCGGGCGGTCGCCGGTGCCGGGGCCGGCCACCAGTGCCGGGTGGCCAGGGCGATGGTCGAACCGATCACCGCGCCCGCGAGCACATCACTGCCCCAGTGCACGCCGGTATGCACCCGCGAGTAGGCGACGAGTCCCGCCAGCGGGACGAGACCCGCTGCGGCCCGGGGACTCTCGACCGCGACCGCCGTGGCGAACGCGGCCGCCGCGGCACTGTGGCCCGAGGGGAACGACGACGAGACGGGCCGCGGGTCCAATCGCCGAGATGCGGGCAGCAGCTCGGCGGCGGGGCGGCGGCGCGTGATGATCGGCTTGAGACCGCCGTTCACGATCGCCTCCGTGGCGGCGAGGGCGGCGACGCCACGGATCGCGGCCCGCCGGTACTCGCCGCCACGGGTTCCCAACGTGAGGGCGATGACCAGCCAGAGCGCGCCGAAATCCGCGCCGCGGGTCAGCCGCAGCAGGCCCGAATCCAGCGCGGAGGCGGGTATGCGCGCGACCGCGGCGGTGACGGCGCGATCGATGCGGCCGACGCGGTGGAACCGTCGCGCGAGTCCTGCCATCGGCGAGGACAATTCGCCGGCCGCTCCGGAAAACGGCTGCGGCCGGCCCACTGTCGTGTGACGGGTGAAATGCATGCTGGTGTAGGGGAGTTCACCAATCGCTGACCGGATCACCAATAGTGGGAGCGTCGGCCGATCGGGCGTCCGGCCGCGCCGAGGAGCCAGGCGACCGCGCCGATCAGCATCAGGATGACCCCGATGGTGGTGAGGATATGGATGCCGAAGATAATTCCCAGGATCAGTATTACGAGGCCCAGGACGATCATGATTATTCCTTTGTGGGGAGCGATTGTGACATTCCCGCAGTTCCCGCTGAATCGGCCGTCAAACGCCCCTGGAGCACGGTGAGGCGTCGCATGGGTCCGTGCGAATCATTCTGTGGCAATACGTCTCTGACCTGGCGGATCGCGCGATGATGCGGTGAACGCCGCAGTCGGCCGGTGAAAACGGGTTCCCCAGCGGCCGAAATGGGTACACCATTGTTATGCAGTTCAGCCGAATACGGGGTGATACCGATGACGGGTGACAGCTATGACGATATCGAGCCGCTGCTGAAACAGCTTGCCGTCGCCGTGGAAACCGATGCTCCCGAGCGAAAGGCCTTGCGCGAAGAGGCGATCGACCGGTGTCTGCCACTGGCCGACCACATCGCGCGCAAGTTCTCCGGGCGCGGCGAGGCGTTCGAGGACCTGGTGCAGGTGGCCCGGCTCGGGCTGGTGCAATCCATCGACCGGTTCGACGTCGAGCGTGGTTCGCGGTTCCTGTCCTTCGCGGTGCCCACCATCATGGGCGAGGTCAGACGGTACTTCCGCGACAGCACGTGGGCCGTGCGCGTACCGCGCCGGGTCAAGGAGACCCAGATCCGCGTCGGCGCCGCCGTCGAAATCCTCGCCCAGCGCCTGGGCCGCATGCCCAAGGCGCGCGAACTGGCCGCCGAACTGGAGGTGGACCAGTCCGAGCTGACCCAGGCCTTGCTGGCCGCCAACGCCTACCAGAGCTCGTCGCTGGAAGCCGCCTGTCCCGATGACGGGGAAAACACTCCGCTGGCCATGCTGGACGCGCTGGGGGCCGAAGAGCCCGGCTTCGAACACGTCGACCAGTACCTCGCCGTCTGCCCGCTCATCGCGGAACTGCCCGAACGGGAGCGGCGGGTGCTCACCATGCGCTTCTTCGACTCGATGACCCAGAACCAGATCGCGCAGCGGCTGGGGGTCTCGCAGATGCAGGTGTCACGCATCCTGGCGAAGACCCTCGGCCGGCTGCGCGCCGAGGCGCTGGCCATCTGATCAGAATCCCGCCAGACCCGAGGCCAGATCCGGCATCCGGATCGCCTGCACCGCCGCGTCCCGCACATCCGGGCACGCGGCGGTGGTGGTCTGGTCGATGACCGAGCGATTGCGCATCACCGCGATATTCACGCCATTGTTGCGCAGCGCCCAATCCTGCACGGTGATATTGAATTTCAGCCGGGCCTCGGTGGGGCCCTCGGCGCGCCACTTGTCGACTTCGGGCCGCATCATGTCGCACAGCTGCTTGGCGGCGTTCGCGGAGATGGTCGGTGACCCGGAGCCCTGCTGCGGCGAACCGGTTCCCGGCACACCGGGTTCGGTGCTGTTCGAGCAACCCACGGCGAGCGCGGCCGCCGTCACGGCCACGACCGCCCAGCGGGCGCGAGAATGCTGAGATGCCATGACGGAGGCCCCTTTCAGTGCGCTCGGTTGTCTTCAGCGTCGGTGGTCGGCGGCGGTGCGGGCCGCGTCCGCGAGCCGCTCACCGCGCCGCTTGGCCTTCTCGGCGAGGTGGCCGCCCTGGTCGCGGGCGGTGTCGAGGAGATGACCACCACGGTCGGCGGCGACGTCGCCCCATTGTGCGCCGAGTTCCCTGGCCGAACCCGCGAGTTGGGTGCCGCGATGCTGGGCCGCCTCGGCCAGTCGCTCGCCACGATCGTGCAGTGCCGCAACGAGTTCGGGTCCGTGCTCGCGGGCGGATTCCGCGAGCTGCGCGCCGCGGTGCTGGGCAGCGTCGGCCAGTCGCTCGCTGCGATCGTGCAGCGCCGCGGCCAGTTCGGGTCCGCGTTCGCGGGCGGTCTCCGCCAGGTGCTCACCGCGGGTCCGCACCGCCGCGGCGAGTTCGGGTCCGTGGACCTTCGCGGCGTCGGCGAGCCGGGTGGGGGCGGAGTCGTCGGCCTGCAGCTTCTCCAGGGCCCGGCGGCCACGCCAGCCGAGCGACGGTTTGCCCTGCCGATCGGTCGAGGCGATGAGCAGTCCGCCGAGCAGGCTCACGTCCTTGAGCAGCGCGTTGCGCCGGGCCGAACGCCGTTCGGGGTCCTCCTCGGTCCAGAACCCCGGTTCGGTCAGGGCCGCCGGGATCACGGTCGCGGCGAGCACGGCGGTGGACAGCCGGGGCAGTTTGCCCAGGGCCAGCAGCGCGCCGCCGCCGACGCGGACCGCCGCGTTGATCCGGACCAGTGTGGCCGGATCGTCGGGCAGATAGGCCGCGAGCTTGGCCGGCAACCGCTGCTCGCCCTGCCGCACCGCCTCGTTCGCGGTCTTGATCCGGGGATCGGGGTGGGTGAGCGTGTCGATTCCGTCGGCGACGAAAGCGGTCGCCAGCAGGGGGTGGGCAATGCGTCGCAGCATGGTGATTCCTTTCCGGAAGGCTGTCTCAGCAGGCGCTGATGTCGTCGCTGTTCCCGGCGTCCTCGTCCTCAAACGCGAGGTCGCGCGCCGCGAGCCGGGGGATGAGGCCACCGGCCAGGACGTCTCGCACCTGACGCGGCGAAAGCCGGTGTCGCACGGTGAAAGTGGATTCCTTGCTCATATCGAGCACCTCGAGCGTGGTGACGCGGGCGATGGCGTGCAGATCGAGCAGTCGCAGCACGTCATCGCGGTCGATACGGTCGTAGTCGGTGGGATCCTCGAATTCGAGGGCCAGGACACCGAAGTTGGCCAGGTTCTGCCAATGGATGCGGGCGAAGGATTTGGCGATGACCACCCGCAGACCGAGGTAGCGGGGTGCGATGGCCGCGTGCTCGCGTGAGGAACCCTGACCGTAGTTCTCGCCCGCGACGACGATGTGCCCGGTGTCGGAAACCCGCTGCGCCCGTTCGGGATAGGTCTCGTCGATCGGGGTGAAGGCGAACATCGCCAGCTTGGGGATGTTGGATCGGTAGGGCAGGGCGCGGGCTCCGGCGGGGGAGATCGCGTCGGTGGAGATATCGTCGCCGACCTTCAACAACACGGGCGCGATGATCCGGTCCGGCAGCGGTGTCAATTCCGGCAGGCCGGAGATATTGGGCCCTTTCACCGGCCGCACCAGCCGTGCCCGCTCCGGCTCGAGCGGGGGGACCAGCATCGCCGTATTGACCGAGGCCCGCACGGGCAGTTCGAGTTTCGGGTAGTCCATGCCGACCGTGCGCGCCCACTCCCGCGGATCGGTGATCACACCGGTGAGCGCTGAGGCGGCCGCCGTCTCCGGCGAGCACAGCCAGACCGAGTCCTCCTTGGTGCCCGAACGGCCCGGGAAATTGCGCGGCATGGTGCGCAGCGAATTGCGGCCCACCGCGGGGGCCTGGCCCATGCCGATGCAGCCCAGGCATCCGGCCTGGTGGATGCGCGCACCCGCCTCGATCAGGTCGGTGACCGCGCCCATCCGGGTCAGATCCGTGAGGATCTCCCGGGAGGTGGGGTTCACGTCGAAACTGACCTGCGGCACGGTCTGCCGCCCGGCCACCATGGCCGCCGCCATGGCGAAGTCACGCAGTCCCGGATTGGCGCTGGACCCGATCACCGCTTGCGCGATCTCGGTGCCCGCCACCTCGCGCACCGGCACCACCGCGCCCGGCGACGACGGTTGCGCGATGAGGGGTTCGAGCGTGGACAGGTCGATGGTCTCCTCGATGTCGTATTCGGCGTCGGTGTCGGCGGCCAGTTCGACCCAGTCGTCCTCGCGGCCCTCCGCGCGCAGGAAGGCGTGGACGGCCTCGTCGCTCGGGAAAACCGTGGTGGTGGCGCCGAGTTCGGCGCCCATGTTCGCGATCACATGCCGGTCCATCGCGGACAGTCCCGCCAGGCCCGGCCCGTGGTATTCGATGATGCGCTCGATCCCGCCGCTGACGCCGTGCCGGCGCAGCATCTCCAGGATCACGTCCTTGGCCGAACACCACTGCGGCAGTTCGCCTTCGAGCCGGATACCCCAGATCTTCGGCATCCGCAGGCGCAGCGGCTGACCCGAGATGGCCAGCGCCACTTCCAATCCGCCCACGCCGATGGCGAGCATGCCCAGCGAGCCCGCCGCCGGCGTGTGCGAATCAGATCCCGCGAGCGTCTTGCCCGGCACCCCGAAACGCTGCATATGGGTGGGGTGGGAGACGCCGTTGCCCGCCTTGGAGAACCACAGGCCGAAGCGCTGGGCGGCCGTGCGGAGATACTCGTGGTCCTCGGCGTTCTTCTCGTCGGTCTGCAACAGATTGTGGTCGACGTACTGGACGCTCACCTCGGTGCGTGAGCGATCGAGGGCCAGGGCCTCGAGCTCCTGCATCACCACGGTGCCGGTGGCGTCCTGGGTCAGCGTCTGATCGATCCGGATCGCGATCTCGGTGCCCGGCGTCATCGCACCCGACACCAGGTGCGAGGCGATCAGCGTGCGCGCCAGATTGCCGGGCATGACGTGTGACTAGCCGCTGGTGGCCTGCGGGCCGACGACGAAGGTGGCGTTGCCCGTCGCATCCAGGCCCGCGTCGAGAATCTTGTCGTCGAAGAATTCCGCGGACCGGCGGTCCATGTAGACCCGCGCGCCTTCGGCGGTCAGGACCGCGTCGTCCTCGGACGGCCCGTCCGTCACCGCGAGCTGGAAACTCTCGGCGTCATCCGGCGTGGTGATCCGCAGTCCGGCGTCGCGCGGGGCGCCTTCCCCGGAGGTGATACCGCGTACCGCCTCGACGGCAGTGGGGGTGAGCATCAGCATAGGTCTTCCTTCCGCTGTCGTGAGTGCCGGACGGACTGCCGGCAGTCGGTCGAATAACCGGCTGCGCCGGACCGAAACGTCTCAGCGGTGGCTGCGGGTCCGGAATCGGATCCGGGGGGCGGGGGATCGGCGGGCCTGGTGTCGGCAGGGGCAGGGGCGGAACGGGCTCCGGGACAGGTTCGCCCGGCTCCAGCGGTGGGACCGGTTCCGGCGGTCGCACCGGAGGAACCGGGGTTCCGTCCGACCCGATACCGGATCCGACGTTCTGAGGTTCCATACCGCCCGCATACCCGGCGACGCCCGAGGTATTCGGTTCCGGACATGCTCGCGGAATCATGGCGATCACCGGGGATTCATCCGATAATCCGACAAAGGGCCCATTCTTGGTAGGAGGCCGGGCATGACCACGGAAACTTCTCGGGGGCATCGCCGCCGGACCCTCCTCGCGATGGCCGCAATTCCGGCGGCGGTCGTGCTGGTGTCCTGTTCCAGCGGAGGCGGGCCCTCGGCCACCACCACCGCCGCGCCGGGCGGCGCGTCCACGACCACCGCACCGGGCAGTTCCGCGCCGGCGAGCAGCGGGTCGGGCGCCCCCACGACCTCCCCGGCCGCGGACTTTCCCTACCAACCGCTGTGGCCGTTCCGCGACAGCGCCGAAGCCGCGGCCTGGCAGCGGGACGCCGGGTCCGGGCATCAACCCTGGCATCTCGACCCCGCCGCCACCGCGCAGTCCTTCACCCAGCACTACCTCGGGTTCTCGAGCTTGGACAAGATCGTGAAGGTGGCCACCGACGGGGACCAGTCGCGGGTCAGCGTCGGGTTCGACAATCCGAACGGTGTGCCCGTTGTCGCGGCCGTCGTGCATCTGGCCCGGATGGGGCACGGTGACACCGCGCCGTGGGAGGTCGTCGGCACCGACGACACCACCTTCCAGCTGACCACGCCGCGCTACGGCGGCGCGGTCTCGTCGCCGGTGGCCGTGGGCGGGACCATTACCGGCGTGGACGAGAGCATCCGGGTCCGGATTCTGCGCTCGGATCGGGATCAGCCCGTCGGTCGATCCGCTCCGATTCCCGCGGGCGGTACCGAATCACCCTGGAGTGCCACGGTGTCCGTGTCCGATGCTTGTCCGGCCACGCTCACCATCGTCGCGGCCACCGGAGGTCACGTCACCGACGTCGAACGGTTCACCATCACTGGCGTTCGCTGCTGATTCGCCACGGAATTAGCTGTCGGAGAACCGGACTCGGGGAACTAATCGGGCGTCGCTGTGCCACCGGGGCCGACTTTGCGTGCCTAAGTTGATCTTTCGCGCCACATTTGCGCCGCGGGTGTACCAGAATTGGTGGTCCCTCTTCGAAAGGTTGACTCGTGCCCAAGCACTTGATCACGGTGGCGGCGATAGCGATGGTGGCGGCGGCGATCACGGGATGCGGCGATCACCGCAGCACCCCACTGGTCCCGCCGTCCCCGACCAGCGCGGTACCCGTCCTCGGCGGCGGTCGCTTGCCGGACGTGATCGACATGCCGACGACGACCCCGGCATCGACCGGCCGGACCACCACGACCCCCAAGGCCGGCTGACGGTCCGGTTCCCGCCGCTCGGCTATTTCTGGTAGCCGAGCGCGGTGCTGCGCACTTGATCGACGTATACGGCGGAGTGGTTGTACGCCAGGATGGCCTGCCGCCAGCCGCGCGCCGTGGCCAGATCGCCGCCCGCCGCGCACAGGTATCGACCGGCCGCGAGGGCCGCATCGTCGATATTGTCCGGGCTGCCCGAAAGGCCGCTGGTGGCAGCCGGTTTGGCGGCCTTCAGCGTGGGGGCGAGGGTGTTGTAGCCTACGGCCGCGTGGACGCCCCAGCGTTTCCAGGTGTCGGGGATGAACTGGAACGGGCCCATCGCGCGCGCGTACACCGTATGACCGGCTCGGGTGGTGGCATTGAGGTCGACGATCTGCGCATTGCCACCGGTGCCGTCCAGCGCGATCCCTCGGATCGGCGGGCGCACCGATCCATCGGCGGCGATGGTCGCGCCGCCGAAACGGGCGTGATTGCTTTCCACGCGGGCGATACCGGCCAGGGTCACCCAGCCGAGATGGCAACCGGGCTGGGCCTTCGACATGGCCACTGTCGCATAGCCGTACGCCTGTAGGGCCCGCATCGGGATGCCGCTCGTTTCGGAACGCGCACGCGCCCACTCGCGGAGCTGGTCGATCGGAGACTCGGCCGCGTCGAGGCGGATCGCCGGAATCGACTCGCTCGCACGCGGCGGCAGCGGATCGGACGATTCGCCGGAGACACCGCAGCCCGCGAGGACTGCCGCGACCGCGGCCACCAGCAGCGCCGGACGCGCTGTCATCGCCATCGGTGCTACTTGGCCGGGAGGGGCTTGGGCGTGGTGGGAGCCACTGTCGTGGTCGTCGCCGCCGGGCGGTGCGTCGTGGTCGGCGGTTGCGCGACCGTCGGGCGGGCCGAGGACGGAACCGGCTTGGGCGCGGTCGTTTTGGTGGCCGTGGTCGACGGCGGGGTGCTGCGGCGCGGTGTCGTCGGCTTGGCGGACGGGGTGGTCGTGCGGACCGTGGTCGGGGTCGTCGTCGCCTTGGCCGGTGTCGGTGCGGGCGGGACGGTGGTGGTCGTCGTGGTCGCAGGAACCGGGGTCGTGGTGATGGTCGTCGTCGGTGCCCCAGGGACAGGGGCTGTCGTGGTCGTCACGGCGGCGGCAGGGACCGGGGTGGTCGTGGTGGTAGTCGTTGCCGCGACGGGCATCGGCGTAGCCGGGTCGGTGGTCGTGGTGGTCGGCGTGGGAGTCGTCGTCACCGTGGTGAGGCCGGGCGTCAGTGTCGTGACGACGTCGGTCGGCGGGGAGACCTGCGCCGAAATCCCGAGACTCGCACTCACATTCACATTGATGGTCGGACCCGACGACGGGCTCGTGGTCGGAGTGTCGGTCGTCGTCGTGACCGGCGTGCTGGTAGCGGGGTCGGTGGTGTCGGGACTCGGTGTCTCGGTCCCGGGCACGTCTCCGCCGTCGGGAGTGTCCGCGACCGGCATGTCGTCCGGCACGGTCCCGTCCTCCGGCGTCTCGGTCACGTCCGCGAGCTCGGTGACCGGCCCGGTCTCGGTGGCCGGGTCCGCCTCGGTGGAGGTATCGGAGACCTTCGACGACGCCACGACTGTGCCCGCCCGGTCGTTCTGCGGCGAATCCGCCGTGATCGCGACCCCGCCGACCGCGAGCGCGATCAACGCCATGGTGGCCGCTGTATTGGGCAGATACCGGCGCGCGTCGCGCATCGTCACCACGAATCCTCCTGGAACATCACCGACCTGGCCTCTGCCAGGACCGGCATATCCTGGAGGCGCCTCGTAGCGCCGAACCCAATGTTCCGGAGCTACAGGATGTTCCACGGGTGAACAGATCGACACATGTCGAATGATCAGGCGCGCGAATGCATCTGACTTAAACCTGTTCCACCTTGATCCACCAGGTCTTCGCCGCCGAACCCGTCGAGCGAGCCATGGGAATTGATGTGCGAGCGAAAACCGTGGTGGATTGGGCGCTCTGGGGAATTGCTACCCGGCGGTGGCGTCGCCGCCCTCACGGGCGGCGGCCACGGCGGCCTGGTGGACGGCCTCGGCGAGTTCCTTCGAGTTGGCGGGGACGGGGCTGCCCGCCACCGTGTACCACTCGCGGATTTCATTGTGTTGCACCGTGACCAGTGCGAGGTTGTCGGTGTCGGACCAGAAGGTGCGGAGGGTGATCTCACCGTCGAGGGTTCCGGCTTCCTCGGTGCGGATGCCGCCGGGGCCGGTTGTCACGGTGGTGGTCCAGTCGAGCTTTGTCATTGTTGAGCCCTGCTGTATAGGTGTCGGCTATCGCGGGAGAGTGTACGCAGAAAAAGGCGGCGCCTATCCCGAAATTGGATTCGGAATAGCGCCGCCCTTTTATCGCGGTGACCACGGCGAAAGCCTCAGGACCCGTTGGTATTTCAATGCGGAATTGTCGATTTCCGCACGACCGAACTCATGGCTGTTCGCCGATATTGCCGATGACCTGGTTGAGGTGGGCGCGGCCGTCGCTGAGCTGGTAGGTGACGCCGGCGATGGCCAGGCGGCCCGCGTCGACGGCCTGCGAGATGATCTGCGAGCGCTCCATGAGAACGTGCGCGGTCTCGGCGACGTGGCGGGCCTCGAGCTCGTCGACGGTGCTCAGACCCTCGCGGCGGCCCAGCAGGATCGATGGGGTGACGCGCTCGACGAGGCTGCGGATGAACCCGCCGGGCACCGCGCCGCCGTCCAGGGCGTCCAGGGTGGCCTTGACCGCGCCGCAGCTGTCGTGGCCGAGCACCACGATCAGCGGCACGTTCAGGACCTGTACGCCGTACTCGATGGAACCCAGCACCGAGGAGTCGATGACGTGACCCGCGGTCCGGACCACGAACATGTCGCCGAGGCCCTGGTCGAAAATGATCTCGGCGGCCACCCGGGAGTCACCACAGCCGAACAGGATGGCGGTGGGGTGCTGGCCCGCGACCAGTTCTTCGCGGTGACCGGAGCCCTGGGAGGGGTGGACCTGACTGCCGGACACGAAGCGGTCGTTGCCGTCGCGGAGCGATTTCCAGGCACTGATCGGATTTGAGTGGGGCATATGTCCGATTCTGCACGCTGATCATGATCCGCGTCGACCGGCCCTGCGTTGCGGGACGGGCGAGCCGGGCCGCCGGACCGTACTGTCGCATCGATCAGGCAACCATCGATCAGGAGGCGGGGTGCGGGCATGACGACGTCGATCGTGTTGTTCACCAGGGATCTGCGGGTCCACGACAATCCGGCGCTGGCGGCCGCCTGCCGCGAGGACAAGTCGGTGGTTCCCTTGTTCGTTCTGGACACCGATCTGCTGGCCCGGATCGGGGACGCGGCGAACCGGCTGCGGTTCCTGTGCTCGGCGCTGAGCGAGCTCGACGACGAGCTGGGTGCGCGGGGCGGGCGGCTGGTGGTGCGGCACGGCCGGGTGGTCGACGAGGTCGTGCGGGCCGCGCGCGAGGTCGGGGCGCAGGCGGTGCACCTCGCGGCGGACGGCACCCCGTACAGCCGGAAGCGGGAGGACGCGCTGCGGGAACAGCTTTCGTCGGCCGGATGTGAGCTCCGTGTGCACGGCCGCTCGATCACCGCCGTGGATCCCGGTGCGATCCGGCCGGATACCGGACGCGGGCATTACGCGATCTTCACGCCGTACTTCAACCGTTGGCTGGAGACGCCACTGCGTCGTCCGGTGCCGCCACCGGTCACCGTGACCGTGCCCGAGGTGGAGAGCGAGGCGATCCCCGGCGCGGCCGATCTCGACGCGGGTCCCGGGTCGCCGCATTTGGCGGTCGGTGGTGAGACCACCGGTCGAAAACTGCTCGAGCAGTGGCTGTCCGGCCCGGTCCGCCGCTACCAGGAGGAGAAGGACGTCCCCGCTGCCGACGGCACCTCGCGCCTGTCGCCCTACCTGCATTTCGGCTGCCTGTCCGTCACCGAGATCGTGACCCGCACCCCCGCCACCGACCCCGGCGCCCTCGCCTTCCTCCGTCAGCTCGCCTGGCGCGACTTCTACCACCAGGTCCTGGCCGACGAACCCCGCGTCGCCGTGGCCGACTACAAGGCGGTGTCAGCCGAGCCCTGGCGGTCCGATCCGCGTGGCGTAGCGGCCTGGCAGGCCGGGCAGACCGGCTACCCCATGGTCGACGCGGGCATGCGGCAACTGCTCGCCGAGGGCTGGATGCCGGGCCGGGCCCGCTTGATCGCCGCCAGCTTCCTGGTCAAAACCCTCCGCGTGGACTGGCGCATCGGCGCCGAGCACTTCGAACGCTGGCTGGTCGACGGCGACGTCGCCAACAACCGCCTGAACTGGCAGTGGATGGCCGGAACCGGCACCGACACCCGCTCCAGCCGCGTCCTCAACCCCCTGCGCCAAGCCGACCGCTTCGACCCCGAAGGCGACTACGTCCGCCGCTGGCTCCCCGAACTCGCCCAACTGCCCGGCGCCGAGATCCAACGCCCGTGGCGGGCGGGCGTCCTCGCCGCCGACTATCCGCCACCGATCGTCGAATTCAACGGGATGTGAACGCGACCGTCGGAACGGTGACCGCGAGGGCGACGCACCGGCACCACGACGCCCTCGTGCATGCTGGTGCGGTGCGAGCACTGGTGGTGGAGGACGAGGAACGGCTGGCTCTCACCCTGCGACGAGGCCTCGAGCTCGAAGGCTTCGTCGTACAGCTCGCCGCCACCGGCACCGACGGACTCTGGTGGGCGCTCGAGGACGATTTCGATGTGATCGTGCTCGATCTCATGTTGCCGGGACTCAGTGGCTACGAGGTCTTGCGGAGGCTGCGGGCCCACGACGTGGCGACCCCGGTACTGATGCTGACCGCCAAGGATGGCGATTACGACCAGGTGGACGCCCTGGACCTGGGCGCTGACGACTACCTGACCAAACCGTTCTCGTTCGTGGTCCTCATCGCGCGTCTGCGCGCGCTGCTGCGCCGGCGCGCACCACAGCGGCCGACCATCCTGGTCGCCGGCGACCTCACGCTGGATCCGAGCCGCCGGTCCGCCCACCGTGGCGACACCGAATTGGTGCTGACGCCCAGGGAATTCGCGCTGTTGGAGTATTTCCTTCAGAACAAAGGCATCGTGCTGACCAAGACCGACCTTCTCCGGAACGTATGGGACGCCCACTACGACGGCCCGGGAAACGTGGTCGAGGTCTATGTGGGCTACCTGCGCAAGAAGATCGACGCGCCCTTCGGGCAGGCCAGCATTCAGACCGTTCGGGGCGCCGGTTACCGACTTCTCGACCCGGACGCCGGGCCGGCCACCGGATCCGGGGTACCGGAACACGCTTGACCGTCAATCGACTGCGGGCAGATCGAGAATGAATCGTGCTCCGCCGGAGGGTGATTCGGTGACGACAACGGAACCGTGGTGCGCGGCCATGATTTCTGTGACTATCGCCAGGCCGAGACCCGATCCGCCGCTGGTTCGCGCGCGGTCGTCCTCCAGGCGCACGAACCGGTCGAAGATCCGAACCCGTTCCGTAGCGGGAATTCCCGCTCCGTCATCGTCCACGATGAAACGAGCTCGCCCGTCGTGGCGGCCGAGGTGAAGGATCACGGTGGAGCGGGCGTGGGCGGCGGCATTGTCGACCAGATTGCGAAGCGCCCGCTTCAGGCGCAGCCGATCGCCGAGGACGCGTACCGGCTCCACGACGGTCCGGACCGTCACGGTGCCACGCAACCGGAGCGCGGCGGCTTCCTCGGCGACCAGGTCGTCGAGATCGACCTCGCCGATCCGCAATTCGAGACCGTGTTCGTCCGCGGCCGCCAGGGTCAGGAGATCGTCCACCAGATTTCGCATGCGCTCGGCTTCCGGTAGCAGCGTCGCGTCGATCAACTCCTGGTTGAGGGCTTCCGGGCGGTGACTGGCCAATTCCAGTGCGGCGGTGAGCGTCGCCAGCGGGCTTCTCAACTCGTGCGACGCGTCGCCGACGAACCGCCGCTGCGCTCGGTGACCGGCTTCGACGCGTGCGAGCATCTCGTTCATGGTTCGGGCCAATCCCGCTATTTCGTCGCGAGTCGGCGGGATCGGCACTCGTCGTGACAGGTCGCTGGCCTCGATCCCGGCGACTCGGGTCCGAATGTCCTCCACCGAGCGCAGGGACCGGCCGACCAGTAGGTAGGTCGCGGCGGCGGCGGCCGCGACCACCGCGGGGGCGCCCAGTGCCAGCAGCGCGGCGACCTTCTTCACCGCACGCTCGCTGTTCTCGGTGTCGGCCGCGACCAGCACGGTGAAGGTCCCGGCCGAGGTGTCGGCCGTCCGGGCCACGATGCGCCAATCCTCGTCGTAGCCGGCGGCCGCGGGCAGATCGTTCGCCGCTGTGATGGGCAAGCCGGTCAATGGCGTGGGCAGCGCGTGGCGCGATGCCGCGACCTGGTGTGCGGTCGAATCGAAGACCTGCACGGCGGCGATCTGACGGTCCGCGTCGAGCAGTGTCTCGGGCAGCGCGGTCGCCGGCTCGCGCCGCAATTCCGCCGCGATCTGATTCGCCCGGAATTCGGCGGCCGTGTCGACCTCGCTGATCAGGGACCGCTGCAGCACCCACAGCATCGCCGCCGCGGCGACGGCGACGACCGCGCCCACGACCAGCGCGGCCGCCAACGCGGATCTGAGGCGCAGGCCCCAGCGTGCCGGCGCGAGCCACCTCGTGAGCCCTTTCACTCGCTCATCATCGGACACGGCGCCGGCTACGAGAAAACGATCTCAGCGTGTTCTCAGCGATCGGCTGGCAGGCTGCGTGGCGACCTGCTCGTTCGCCTCCATCGAGATGGGAAATCCGGCATGGACTCGGCGTCCGCCCGTACCGATTACAAGCTTCCACAGATCACCGCGCTGTTCTGGATTCTGAAGATCGCCGCCACCACTCTCGGCGAGACCGGCGGCGACCTGATCGCGCAGACGCTGGACCTGGGGTACGCCGCCGCCTCGGTGCTGTTCCTGACGATCTTCGCGGTCAGCCTGATCGCGCAGTTGCGGGCGCGTCGTTTCCACCCCGCGCTGTACTGGACGGTGATCGCCGCGACCAGTACCGCGGGCACCACCATCTCCGACTTCCTCAACCGCGGGCCGGGCTCGGGAACGTCCACCGACGGCGGGCTCGGCTACGGCGCCGGTGCGGCCATTCTCGTCACCGGGCTGGCCATCGTCTTCGCGGTCTGGAAGCTCAGCGGACAGACCTACGACGTCACCGGCATCAGCAGTGTGCGCGGCGAAATCCTGTACTGGACAGCCATTCTGCTCTCCAACACGCTGGGCACCTCGCTCGGCGACTACCTGTCCGACACCAGTGGCCTCGGATATTGGGGCAGCGCCGCCCTCATCGCCGCGATCATGGCGGCCCTGCTCGCTGCCCACTACCTGACCCGCGTCTCCGGTGTCCTCCTGTTCTGGCTGGCCTTCATCCTCACTCGCCCGCTCGGCGCCACCGTTGGCGATCTGCTGTCCAAACCCCACGTGAAGGGCGGTCTGGGGTTCGGAACCTGGGGCACGTCCGCCGTGCTGCTCGCCGTCCTGGGCGCCGGAATTCTGTACGGCTACCGCCGAATCCGTAGGGAACGAGGCACCGTGGAATCGCCGCGACCGTCGACAGCGAGGAACAGCGTCGTAATCAACGGGAAGTGAACCCGATTCGGCGCGTACGGGTGAGTGCCGTATTCGCGGCGACGCACGCCAGGCCCGCCGCCGCGAGGGCCGGATGGACTATCCGGTCACGCATGTCCACGGGGATGAAGCCGAGCAGATCGGCGGGGTTGAGCGCCTCGCTGATGGTCGCGAGCAGATAGGTCGCCGCGACCAGGGTGACGGCGGTGCGGGCGATGCGCGGGCGGAGCAAACCGGCGAGCAGTACGGCGGCGAGTAGCAGCTGCCAGGCCGCTCGCCAGCCCGTGCCGGGCATCGAGAACTGTGGTCCGGCCGCGAGAGTCGTGGTGGCGCGGACGGTCAGGAAGATCGTGACGAGCAAGCAATACCAGGTGGTCGGTCGTAATCGACTCATGGTGAAACCCGTTCTGCAGGTGCGTGACTGCCCGTTAATGCCACGGTGGCATTAACGGGCACCACTATACTGCCACTGTGGCAGTAGCGAGCGGTCGAGAACCGCGCCGTCGACGGCAACCGCAGGAGGCCCGCGCCGAGATCCTGGACGCGGCAACGGAATTGCTCCGGACGCGCCCCGCGCACGAGGCGACGGTGGCGGCGATCATGGAACACACGACGCTGTCCCGAAAGTCGTTCTACGTGTACTTCCGTGATCGCTCCGAGCTGCTCACCACCCTGATCCAGCCCCTGCGCGCCGAGGCGGACGCGGGGCTGGCCGACTGGCGGAACTCCGACGACCCGGTCGCCGGGGGTCGCGCGGCCCTACTCGCCGCCGCCCGGACCTACCGCCGCCACGGCGCGGTCCTGCGCGCCATCTTCCGGTCGGGAACCGCCGACCCGGAGGTGCGCTCGGTACGAGACGGCCTCGTCGCGGCGGTGGTCGACGTGGCGACCGAGAAGATCACCGAAGTCGGTGCGCCGCTGCCCGATCCCCGCGGCAGCGCACTCGCGTTGGCCACCATGAACATCCACATGCTCCTCGACCTGCGCCCGGACGCCGACGACGCCGAGCTCACCGAACTCGTGGACGTCCTGTCGACGATCTGGGAACGGACCCTCGGGGTGCACCGCTAGCTTTCGATCTACGGCCGGGCCGCGGAGGTCACTCGTGGATGCGTTCGTGCACGGTCAGCAGGATGTGATCGAACGCCGACACGGTTCCGGGCTGCGCGGGCGGGATATTGGGCAGTTCGCGCAGGAGTTGTTCGGCCAAGGAGCGGAGTTTGGTGTTGGTCTCCTGGGACCGCCACACCAGCAGTTTGAAGGCCTGCTCGTCATTGATGCGGTACATGCGCATCAGCACGCCCTTGGCCTGCTCGATCACGGCTCGCGCCTCCACCATCTCGGGCATCCGTTCTTCGAGCGCCTCGCGCTGAGCGCTGATCAGGGTGCCGGCCAGATCGATGTAGAACCCCGCGGTGCCGACCGCGCGCCCCTGGTCGAGGATGCGGTCGGCGACCACCATGACGTGGTGTTCGTGCCCGTGGGTGTCGATGAACCGGTGCCGGCTCGAGAACGGCTCGCCCAGTGAGACCGAGCGGGTGATCGCCTCGGCGACCTTGCCGCGATCCTCGGGATGTTTGTGGGCGAGAAGGAGTTCGGTGGTGGGCTCGATCTCGCCGGGCGTGTAGCCGTGCATGCGGTACAGCTCCGCGGACCACTCCCAGCGCTGCGTGGCGAACCAGAACCGGAAGCTCCCCGTCCGCGGGCCCGGATACTTCCCCGCGGCCCACACCAGCGATTCCGCGGGAAGTTCGGCCGAAGACTCCATCGCCCCATTATCCGCCTCGCCGCCTGATCAACGCCATCGCCCGGCAGCCGATTTCCTCGCCTCGAAACGAATTGACCGACAGCCTGTTTCGGGTGCGAAGACCCGGGTAGGTCCCGAATGTCCCTGAAATCGATATACGGAGGTATATCCCATGTCAGAGCCGACAAGAGCGGCCCCCGGGAAGGCATCGAAGGCGTGGTCGAGGGCGTCAAGGGCGCGGCCAAGGAAGCCGCGGGCAAGGTCTTCGGCAACGAGGGGCTGCGCGAGGAGGGGCGCGCTCAGCAGGACAAGGCCGAATCCCAGCGCGACGCCGCCAAGCGGGAAGCCCAGGCCGAGAAGGACCGCGCCCGAGCGGCGGCCGAGGAACAGCGCCAGCGCGCACAGCAGCACCGATGACCCGGTGACGACAACGAAATCCCCTGGCCCGCATCGGAAGCGGCCGGGGGATTTCCCATATCCGTCCCTTCCTCCGGAACGTCGTGGAATGCCCCCGTTAAACACGCGCTTCTCGGGGTATTCGCCCGTCAGGAGAAGGTGATGAGAAATGAGAACTTTCACTAATGACCGTCGAGTGTGGCGCGGCGGGCGACGTACGCGTGCGAGCAGCCTGATGCTGCTGGTGGTGGTCGCCTGGCTGATCATCGGAGCCGTGGCCGCCGGGCAGCGGCACTATTACGACAGCGCGCCGACGAACTGCGCGAGCGCCGGAACAATCGCGGTGACGATCGTGGCGGGTCCGCTGAACTATCTCGGTCTGAACCCGAAGATCGCCGACTGCCACGTCGATGTGCCGCAACCCAGTCAATAACCTGGTATTCGCCTGTGTCCGGCCCAGCGGGGTACTGCTCGACAGCCGCGCCACCAAGACTTCGGTCATGGCGAACCGTTGCTGAGCGAGTCAGGCTCGGCCGAGCGCGTGGGCGAGCTGCGCTTTGGACATTCCCGAGCGGCCCTTGATGTTTCGCTGCTTGGCCTCGTTGTACAGCTGGTCCTTGGTCGGGCCCTCGGGCCCGCGCCGGCCGGAGCGTTCGCCGCCGCGCTGTTGCGGTGACTTGCCCTGCAAGGATGTGCGACTGGCGGTCCTGGTCTCGCCCGCGCGGGCACGATTCTTGTTCACGGTCCGCGCACCGATCTCGCGGGCCCGGGCCGGGCGTTCGCCACGCTCCTCGGCGGAGTCGCGGATGTGCTCGTACTGTCGTTCCTCTTTCTTCGTCCATTCCTTGGGCATGGGACTTCTCCGATGCTGTGTCTCCGCTCCGTGAGCGGGTACGCCGAAGGCATCAGCACTCGGCGAGGAGGGTAGGGACATGGTCGCAGTACCCGGAAGCGGCGGGCCGAACCCGGCGATCGGGGTCGATTCGCCACACGATCGGGCGTGGTGAGGGATGCCCGAGCGCCAGGATTCGACGGTGTCGGACGACCAGGGGTTGGCCGGGCAGTCCGGTGCGCCGGGCCCTCGCGGTTCGATGCGCGACGCCGTGCGGCCCGGTCTGCTGATCGGGGTGGTGGGAGTGGTGTTCGGGGACATCGGGACCAGTCCGATCTACACGCTGCGGACCGTGTTCGATCCATCGGATCCGCATCCGGTCCCGGCGGAGCCCGCGAACGTGTACGGCGTCGCGTCGCTGGTGTTCTGGTCGGTGATGATCATCGTGACCGTCACCTACGTGCTGCTGGCCATGCGGGCCGACAATGACGGCGAGGGCGGGATCATGGCACTGATCACGCTCGTTCGGCGCTTCGCCGCCCGCGGCCGCCGTCCCGCCGCGCTATTGGCGGCCCTCGGAATCTTCGGCGCGGCACTGTTCTTCGGCGACAGCATGATCACCCCCGCCATCTCGGTGCTGTCCGCTGTGGAGGGGATCGAGGTGGTGGAACCGTCTCTGGCCAAGGCGATCGTGCCGGCTACGGCGCTGATCATCGTGCTGCTGTTCGTCTTTCAGCATCGCGGTACCGAATCGGTGGGCCGGCTGTTCGGGCCGGTGATGGTGGTGTGGTTCCTGGCGATCGGCGCCTGCGGGATCGGCGGAATCCGCCAGCATCCGGCGATTCTGAAGGCGCTGTGGCCGGGCTACGCGCTCGGCTTCCTCGCCGGGCACTTCACCATCGCGTTCTTCGCGCTGGCGGCCATCGTGCTGGCGGTCACCGGAGCCGAGGCGCTGTACGCGGATCTGGGGCACTTCGGCCGCCGATCCATCACCACCGCTTGGCTTTTGCTGGTGCTGCCCGCCTGCGTGCTCAGCTACTTCGGGCAGGCCGCCTTGATCCTCGGGACCCGCGCCCACGTGGCGAGCCCGTTCTTCCTGCTGGTCCCGCACTGGGGTCGGCTGCCCATGGTCGCCCTCGCCACCGCGGCGACGGTCATCGCGTCGCAGGCGGTGATCACCGGCGCGTATTCGGTGGCCTCCCAAGCCGCGCGGATCGGCTACCTGCCGCGACTGCGCATCGCGCACACGTCGGAGTCGACGCCCGGGCAGATCTACGTGCCGTGGGTCAACTGGTTGTTGCTGGTCGCGGTACTGACCCTGGTCCTCGCCTTCCGCAGTTCGACCGCTCTGGCCTTCGCGTTCGGCATGGCGGTCACGTGCACGATCACCATCACGACGCTGCTGCTCGGCTACCTCGCCCACGCGATGTGGCGACTACCGCTGTGGCTCGTCATCGTGGTCTGGACCCCGCTACTGACGGTGGACCTGCTGTTCGTCGCCGCCAACCTCACCAAACTCCTGCACGGCGCCTGGCTGCCGCTGCTGATCGGCCTGGCCACATTCACGGTCATGACGACCTGGCAACGTGGGCGCACCGTGGTGGCCGACGAGCGCGACCGCCTCGAGGGCTCCCTGCGCGAGTTCGTCGACGAGTTGTGGCACGACCCCGCACGATTGACCATCGTCGACGGCACCGCCGTCTTCCTCAACCGAGGCAAGCAGAGCGTCCCCCTGGCCTTGCGTGCCAATGTCGAGCACAACAGCGTCCGCCACCGCCACACCGTCATCGCCTCGGTGGAAACCGAACCCGTTCCCCGCATCTCACCCGACGACCGGGTCCGCATCGACCACCTCGACTACCGCGACGACGGCATCTTCCACGTCACCGTCCGGGTCGGCTACATGGAACCCCCCGACGTCCCCGCCGCCCTGGCCGGACTCGACACCGACGAGACCGAGGGCGAACTGGACCTACCCCACGCCTCCTACTTCCTCTCCGAAGTGGAACTCCGCCCCGCCGACCACCCCACCATGTCCCGTTGGCGCACAAGGCTCTTCATCGCCACCAGCCACCTCTCCGCCGATGTGGCCGACTATTTCCGCCTGCCCCGCCACCGCACGGTCACCCTCGGCGAGCGCATCGAGGTCTGACGAACCGTCACGGCTGGGAGACGCGGGTATCGGTCCAGTCGACCAGATAGGGGGTGTTGGTGAGCGTCCAGCCCGATCCCCGCGTCGTCCGGACCACCCTCGCGCTGCATCGCGCGGTGGTGGAACTCGCGTCGGAGCGGCCGATCTCCCAGGTCACGGTGGCCGACCTGGCGACACGTGCCGGCGTCACCCGCGCCACCTTCTACAACCGATTCGCCCGTCCGCGAGAGCTTTTGATCGAGGTGCTGTGCGCGGATCTGGATCGTGGACATCGGCTCGAAGCCGAGCATCACGTGGAGGGGCAGTACACCGGCCCTGAATTGACCCGGATGGCGACCGACGAGGTCGCCGAACACGTCCTACGCTTCGAGCAGGTCTACCGCCGCATCTTCGAGGATCGAGCCGACCACGTCGTGCACGAGGCCCTGGTACGCCACTTCGCCGACTACGCCCTCGCCCACATTCGAGATCGGGACCCGCGCGACCTGCCGGCGGCCGACTACCAGCTCATGGCCCAGTTCCTCGCCCACGGCTTCGCCGGTGCCCTCACGGCCTGGCTTCGCGACGACCGCATCACCAAACAGGAACTCGTCGACGCCGCGGTGGCCTGCGCGCCGGCGTGGTGGAGCTAGGGAGGTAGCACCGTGATCGACCACGTCTACATTTCCGTTACCGATATCGACCGGGCGCTGGCCTTCTACACCGCGGCCCTCGCTCCCGCGGGCTGGCGGGCGTTCGGGAACTACAGCGCCGCGTCCGGGCCGGCGAACGTGCCCGACCTCTTCGGGCTCGGGGATGCCGACTACATCTCCGGAGCGAGGGTCGGATCGAGTATCTGGCTGCGACAGCGCTTTACCGGCGAAACGGGCCTCTACCTCGGCATCGTCTGTGACAGCGACGAGATGGTCGATGCGGCCTACGCCGCAGCCATCGGCGCCGGGGGAATCGACGAAGGTGAACCGGCCGACCGAACCTATTTCGCGCGCGGCTACTACGCCGCCAATGTCCGCGATGCCGACGGCAACCGCCTGGAGTTCGTGCACAAGGCCTGGAACCGGTCATAGGTGTATCTCGCGGCGGGGTGGGTACCCTGAGGTCACGGTTGAAAACCAGCAGCCCAGCCTGTGCCCTGCGGCAGGGGCGTCTCATGATGCGACGGCCTCAGGCTCGGGCACGCCGCATGAATACGGACAAGGATCTGATCCTGATGCCGACTTCATTCATCGTCGCTGGTGGACCGGCGATCGTCGAGCGGCGCGGACAGCACGCGCTACTGGGAATCACGCACAGCACACCATCGCCGACCACGACGGTGGTGACCGCCACCGGCGAGATCGACTACTTCAACGTCGGAGAATTCCGCGGACACCTCGATTACGCGATCGCCACCAGTACTCGGCTCGTGGTGATCGACCTGTCGCGGCTGACCTTCTTCGGCATCGCCGGGCTGCAGGCCATTCTGGATGCCGACGACCACGCTCGTGGCCGCCGGCGAGTACTGCGGGTGGTCACCGGAACTCGGTGCGTGGACCGGCTGCTGGAGGTCTGTGGCCAGGACTCCGAGCTGGAAATCGCACGGACGATCGGCGCCGCCTGTACGCCGATGCCCTGAGTGGCGTAACACCGCGAGTCCGGGCGTCCGATCTGGAGTCCAGGCAGCCGAACAGCTTCGGTAGCCGCGTCTGGATCGCGTTGCGCCTCGCACATCGAAGTGATTGACGAGTCGACATCTCCCGGTCCGCTGACAGAACGGGCTGGGAGATGTCGGAAGTCGCGGTGCGCCTTGCGGATCGGCTGATCACCAGTAGTGAGCGCGGCCGCCGATCGGCCGTCCGGCCGCTCCGAGCAGCCAGGCAACCGCGCCGATGAGCAGCAGAACGACGCCGATGGTCGTGAGGATGCCGATCCCGAGAACCAGCCCCAGGATCAGCAGAACGAGGCCCAGGATAATCATGACAATTCCTTCGTGGAGACAAGTCTGGCCTTCACGCAATTCCCGGCGTATCGGTCTTCAAACCGTTCGGGAAGCCGGGAAGTTCGTTCGGGGAAAGGGTTGAGACGTCCGCACGCGGGTATTGCGACGGTGCCTGAATGGAGAGGTCCGCGCGAATCGCGAATCCGAGGGCGAGAGGAGAGATCGGTGTCAGTAGAACTCGACGGTGTTCGCGTCCTGATCGTCACCTCCAATACCGGGGTGGAGCGGGACGAACTACTGGTTCCCCGAGACCAATTACGCGCTCGCGGCGCGCACGTGACCCACGCGGCCGCGGAGGATATCGACGTGCACACTTTTCGGCACGACCTCATCCCCTCCGAACCCGTGCGGCCCGACATGTCGCTGAACGATGTGAATCCCCGTTCGTTCGACGCCATGGTGATTCCGGGCGGCACGGTCAATGCCGACAAACTCCGAACCAATGCCACGGCACGAGAACTCGTCCGATCCGCGATCGCCGCCGACCGCCCGGTCGCGGCCATCTGCCACGGCCCGTGGCTGCTGGTCGAGGCAGCGGTGGTGACCGGCAAAACCCTCACCTCCTATCACTCGCTGCGCACCGATCTGGTCAACGCGGGGGCGACCTGGGTCGACGCGCCGGTCGTCCGCAGCGACGCCGAAGGCTGGACCCTGATCACCTCCCGCAAACCCGACGATCTCCCCGATTTCATCGACGCCATCACCGCGGAATTCAGTGTCCGCACATCCTGACAGCAATCGCCGGTCTCGTTGCGGCGCATCACGGTTCATCGACGAACTCGAGGTCGGCGCGGAAGGTGTCTATGACCGGTGCGAGTTCGCGGGCATTGGTGATTAGGTCGACGTGTCCGCCCGGGTGCAAGTGCAGGGTCGGGTGCGGGAGCAGGCGGGCCATGATGCGCGCGTTGGCGATCGGGATGATCGGGTCGTCGGTGCCGGCCAGGATGAGGGTGGGCTGCCGGATGAGCGGGAGGGCGAACAGACTGGTCCAGATGGAGCCCGCCAGCAGTTGGTGGAGGTAGCCGATGCGTGAACCGGCCATCAGCTGACGGTCGAAGAGCCGCGCGACCCGGGCGGCGTCGTGGCGGGCGGTGCCGCCGTAGAGGTCACCGGCGATCCGGGCGGCGTACCCGTGGTCGAGAAAGCGGCGCGGGGTCAGCATCTTCAGCAGGATGCGTGGACGGCCCGGGACCATGAGGGCGCCGGTGCCGGTCGAGACCAGGATCAGGGCGCGGCACCGGCGCGGATACTGGAAGGCGAACTGCTGGGCCAGCGCACCGCCCCAGGACAGACCCAGGATGTCGACCTGCCCGGTAAAGCCGAGCCGGCTCAACAGATCGCCCAGGACCGCAGCGAGGTACGGAAAGCCGTACGGGAGTGGCGAATCGGGCGATCCGCCGGTGCCCGGGACGTCGAAACGCACGACCGTGGTCTTCGGGTCCAGGGCGGTGACCAAGGGATCCAGCACCTCGAACGCCGCCCCGATCCCATTGCACAGCACCAGGGGAACACCCTCGCCGCGACGCACCGTCACCCGGATCTGTTGTCCCAGTGCGGCGATGAGACGGTGCGACGCGGCCTCACCGGAGTCCGGAGTGCTCACGGGTAGAGCACCACGACGTCGGCGACGCAGGCGGGACGGGTGCGCCCGTCGATCTCGTAGGTGAGTCCGAAGACCGCCTCCACTCCGGAAGTCTTGCGCTGGGCGGCATTCAGCGTCACCACCGCCCGGATCCTGGAGCCCACCGGCACCGGCGCGGGGAAGCGCACCTTGTCGAGCCCGTAGTTGAGCGCCGCCGTGAGCTCGCGGATCTCGAGCACGTCGGCGATGGCGACCGGTGCGAGGGAGAGCGTGAGGTAGCCGTGGGCGATGGTGCCCTGGAACGGCCCCGAGGCGGCGCGCCGCGGGTCGGTGTGGATCCATTGGTGGTCTCCGGTGGCGTCGGCGAACAGGTCCACTTGCGACTGGGTGACGTCGATCCAGTCGGTGGTGCCGAGTTGCTGTCCGGTCAGGCCGATCAGGTCGGCGGGGGAGTCGAGTCGTGTTGTCATGGCGTGTCTTTCAGTGGGCGAGCACGTAGGTGCCGGGGGCGGGTTCACGGGGCGGGAGTTCGGCGGATCCGAGGGCGGCCGGTGCGTCGCGCTCGGGTCCGCTGCGGTCGGCGAGCCAGCCCGCGAAATCGGGCCACCACGAATCGGACCGCTGCTCGGCGTCGTCCACCCAGGCGGTCGGATCCGCCGCGTCGGGCGCTCCGATCCGGTAGGCGGCCTTCGGATTCCCAGGCGGGTTCACCAGGGCGGCGATATGGCCACTGGTGGAGAGCACGAACCGGGAGTCCTTGCTGCCCAGCAGTCGTGCGCTGCGATAGCAGGCCTGCCACGGCGAGATATGGTCCGCGAGCCCGGCGACCACGTAGCTGTCCACGGTCACCGTCGACAGGTCGACAGGTGTGCCGAGCATGCTGACCGCGCCGGGGACGGTGAGCGAATTGTGCACCCCCATCAGCACCATGTCGCGGTGCAGGGCCGCCGCCATCCGGGTGGTGTCGGCGTTCCAGAACAGCACGTCGAAGGCAGCGGGCGCGCGGCCCTGCAGGTAGTTGTTGACCCAGTACCGCCACACCAGGTCGGTGGGGCGCAACCAGGCGAACACCTCGGCCAGCGATCGGCCATCGAGGTAGCCCTTGCGCTGAGAAGCCGCGATGGCCACCTTGGCGGTCTCCTCGTCGATAGCGGCGGCCGCGAATCCAGCCCGGGCCTGGTCGAGAACGGTCACCATGAGGGTCAGCCCGGCCAGACGGTGGTCCTGCCCGATCGCGGTGAGATGGGCGGCGGTCATGGCCGCGAGAATGCCGCCCGAGCACGACGCCTGCAGGTGGGTGCGGTCGCTTCCGGTGATCGTCTCGACGGCGCCGAGCGCGTCGATGATCGCCTGCCCGTAGGTGTCGAAGCCCCAATCGCGTTGCGCGGCGGTGGGATTGCGCCACGATATGGCGAACACCTGCTGCCCCTGCGCGAGGAAGTACTCGATCATGCTGCGGTGCGGCGCGATGTCCATGATGTAGAACTTGTTGATCACCGGCGGCACCATGAGCAGTGGCACCGTCCGCACGCGCGGAGTCCGCGGCGTGTACTGGATGAGCTCGAAGACCTCGGTGCGCAACACCACCGAGCCCGCCGTGGCCGCGACGTCCGAGCCGACGGTGAACGCGTCGGGCTCCACCATGGCGGGAACCCGCGGCGCACTGGCCATATCGCCGGCGAAGCGCCGCAGCCCGCGGATGGCGCTACCGCCTCCGGTCTCCACCAACGCCTTCCAGCCCAGCGGATTCAGCAGCGGGTTGTTGCTCGGTGACAGTCCCTCGAGGATGTTGTCGATCACGAAGCGCATCCACTGCTCGTCCTTCCAGTCCAATCCCGCGTCGGTGAGCAGCTCTTCGGCGGTCTCACCGGCGGCCAGGTAGGCCTGCATGCTGCGTTTCAGGATCGGATTGCCCTGCCACGCGGGATCGGCGAAGCGTTTGTCCGCCTTGACCGGAGCCCGCCGGGAACGGCCGAACGCGATATCGGTCAGTTCGTGGCGCAGGGCGGACGCCCGCGCCCCGACCACGCGGGGCCGCTGAGCCAGGTGCACCGCCAGCCGGGCCCAGGAGTTGTTGGGCAGCATGCGCCGGCCCATGCCGAGGGCCGATCCGGTCAGCAGCAGATCCAGCGGCGTGGCCAGTTCGTCGGCCGGGTTCGGGCCGTCGGCGTGGTCGAAATGGGTCACCATGAGTTCACTTCTCCTCGAATTCGGGGGATTCGGGGCGTGTGACGGCGTTGTCGTGTGCTGTCCCCGCGTTGGTTGATGCCGAGAAAGGTAGGCCGCGCGAGAGCGGCTGCCATTGTTCCGGGAAGACGAAGATCGGCTCCGGACTTGTCTCCGGCTCGCGGTGGTCAGCCCTGATGCGGCCGCAGCACCGCCGGGCCGTACCAGTGGCAGAGCAGCAGGGCGAGTTCGACGTCGAGCCGATCCGCGGTGATCGGCCGGCCACGGCGTTCGATGGCCCGCCCCACGCGGTACTTCACCGAGTTGAAATGCAGGCCGAGTTCGCCGGCCGCGGCCTTGAAACTCGAACCGGTGCACAGGAAGACGCGCAGCGTCTCGCGCAGGCGCTCGTCATGGTCGGTGTCGAGAGCCAGCTCGCCCAGCACCTCGTCCACCCAGTCGCGGGCGTCGGCGAGGTCGCCGCCGAGCAAGGCCGCCGTCATCAGGCCCGGCTCCGAGGCGGCCAGCAACGGATTCGGCAATCCGCGGGCCAGAGCGACGCTGTGGACCCGCTCGGCCTGCGCGTGGGAGGCGCGGAACCCGTCGAGACCCGGGCGCGCGGGACCGATCGCGATGCCGGGCGGATGGGGTCGACGGGAGACCCAGGTACGCACTCTCGCGACCAGGTCGCCGGGGTCGGTGCGGTAGGGAAGCCACGCCCACCCCCCGGCGGGGTCGGTCCCGACGAACAGTGGACTCGACTCCACGCCCAGCTCCTGGCCGAGCTCGCGCACGAACTGCTGCAGCCGCGGGATCTCGTCGTCCTCGGAGCCGGAGACCCACAGCACGAGCGCCACGTGATGCCAGCGCAGCGGATACCGGATGGTGGTGGACACGGCGTCGGTGTCGACGGCCTTGCGGCTGGTCAGCAGCTCGCGGACGCGGACCGCGCGCAGACTGTTCCGGCTCTCCAGCCAGCGCTCGCGTTCCTCGTCGTAGATCACCACGACCTGCTCGGTGATGCGGTCGATGTACTCGAACAGGATCGCCGACATTCGCTCGATGGCGGTGACGCGTTCGGCCGCCGGAATGTCCATGGCGTGCAGCTCGGCGAACACGATCTCGATCATGCGGCGCTGTCCGAGCCGATACGCCCGCACCAGCGCGTTGGACGGAACGCCCTGCTGCGCGAGGCGTCTGGCGTATTCGACGGCCGCGCCGGGCGCCTGGATGCGGTCCACCGGGATGTCGTGGCGCATGGCGTGCAGCAGAGTGTCGACATTGGACTCGACGCTCGCGCCGAGCAGATCCACCGTGCGGGAATCGCCGCGCAGATCCAGGATGTCGTCCTCGAGCGCATCGCGGATGGCGGCGCTCACCTGCGTCACCCTGGTGCTCAGCCGGGTGGCGATCGCTTCCACATAGCGGCCCACCGCGACATCACCGTCGCGCCGCGCAATCGTCACCCCTCCACGGTAGTTCCGGCAGCCCGCGGTGGCGGCGGATTCGCCGGGCGGTTTGTCTCTTGGCGACAAGGGCGGGCAGGAAGTTCGTTCACGCACGACGGTGGCGTGAGGCACGCCGATTCCTACCGTGGTCGGCATCGATTTCCCTCCAGACTCAGCGCTTCCCTCCCGGCAAGGACACCGCTCATGAATCTTCAGGCATTACCCGACCGCAGAGCCGCCGCCGATCCGACCGCCCCGGCCCTGGCCGACGATGGCATCGCTCTCGACAACACCGGCTTCCTGACGGCGGTGCGGCGGGCCGCGGCGACCCTGCACGGCCACGGCGTCGGCGCGGGTGACGTGGTCGCGGTGAAACTGCCCAATACCGCGGATCTGGTGGTAGCGCTGTTCGCCGCGTGGCGGCTGGGCGCGGCGGTCACGCCGGTGAATCCAGCGCTGGTCGCTGCCGAGATCGCCTACCAAGTGGCCGACGCCGGGGCGAAGGCGCTGATCACCGACACGGTGTGCGAGGGGGTGGACTGCGAGATCGTGCCCGTGGGCGAGCTGCTCGCGGGTCCGGGTCTCGACGCCGCGCCGGTCGACCCGGGTCCCGACGCGCTGGCCCTGGTCATCTACACCAGCGGCACCACCGGGCAGCCCAAGGGCGTCATGCTCGACCACGCCAACCTGCTCGCCATGTGCGGCATGGTCATCGACGCGCTCGCCCTCGACGACACCGACCACAGCCTGCTCGTGCTGCCGCTGTTCCACGTCAACGGCATCGTGGTGAGTGTGCTGTCCCCGCTGCTGGCGGGCGGGCGGGCCACCGTGGCGGGCCGGTTCGACGCGCGCACCTTCTTCGAGCGGATCGAAAAGGCCCGGCCCACCTACTTTTCCGCCGTCCCGACCATGTACGCGATGTTGGCCGGGCTGCCCTCCGACGTCCGGCCGGACACCTCGTCGGTGCGTTTCGGCATCTGCGGGGCCGCGCCGGCGAGCGCCGGGCTGCTCGCGGCCTTCGAGGCGCGCTACGGCATTCCGATCGCCGAGGGCTACGGCCTGTCCGAGGGCACCTGCGCCAGCACACTGAATCCGATTGCCGGACACCGTAAGCCGGGAACCGTCGGACTGCCGCTGCCGGGTCAGCGCGTCCGGATCCTGGGCGCCGACGGCGGCGACGCACGGGCGGGGGAGTCCGGAGAGGTCGTGATCGCGGGGCCGAACATCATGCGCGGCTACCTGAACCGTCCGGAAGCCACCGCCGCCACGGTGATCGACGGCTGGCTGCGTACCGGCGACATCGGGCGACTGGACGAGGACGGCTACCTGGTGCTCGTGGACCGCGCCAAAGACATGATCATCCGCGGCGGCGAGAACATCTACCCCAAGGAGATCGAGACCGTCGTCTACCAGCTG
Organism: Nocardia sp. NPDC004340; assembly: GCF_053602575.1. NCBI lineage: Bacteria > Bacillati > Actinomycetota > Actinomycetes > Mycobacteriales > Nocardiaceae > Nocardia > Nocardia sp. NPDC004340. The sequence continues at coordinate 734,793 of NZ_JBSGDW010000003.1, read as the reverse complement.
CCCGAGATCGCCGAGGCGGCCGTGGTGGGCCGGCCCCACCCCGTTTTCGGCGAAGAGCCGATCCTGTTCGTCGCGCCGATCGGCGGTGTGATCCTCGACTCGGACCGGATTCACCAGCACACCCGCACGGGACTGGCGAAATACAAGCTGCCGGTCGCCATCACGATTCTCGGCGAACTGCCCAAGAACGCGGTCGGCAAGATCGACAAACCCGCGCTCCGTCACCTCGACGCGCAAACGCGTTGATTCCCGACACTATTCAGCAAGGAGCATCGTCATGGGATTCATCGAACCCGATCTGCCCGCCGTCGAACCCGAACAGTTCCTGCGGTTGCCGCTCATGGAGCGCATGCGGATTCTGGCCGTCAACTGGGCCGAACACGGCTTCGGCTCACCGCGCATGGTGCACACGATCTACATCCTGAAACTGATCGTGCTGTACGCCCTCGGCGGCATCGTCGTCGCCACCACCACCTCGCACCTGCCCGCGTTCTGGCACGTGAGCCAGTGGTGGAACCAGCCGATCGTCTACCAGAAGGCCATCCTGTGGACCGTTCTGCTCGAGAGCATCGGCATCGCCGGGTCGTGGGGTCCGCTGGCGGGCAAGGTGAAACCGATGACCGGCGGCATCCTGTTCTGGGCACGGCCGCGCACCATCCGGCTGCGGCCCTGGGCCTGGGTGCCGTTCACCGCGGGGGATCGGCGCGGCTGGTTCGACATCACCCTGTACGCGGGTCTGCTCGTCGGTGTGATCGTCGCGTTGGTCTCGCCGGGCGTGCACAGTGATTCGCTGTCGGCGGCGGTGCCGGACAACACCTCCGGTCTGGTGAATCCCGTGTTGCTGATCGCGCCGATCGTGCTGCTGATCCTGAATGGCTTGCGGGACAAGACGATCTTCCTCGGTGCCCGCGGCGAACAGTACCTGCCCGCGCTGTTCTTCTTCGCCGTGCTGCCCTTCGTCGACATGATCATCGCGCTGAAGCTGCTCATCGTGGTGGTGTGGGTGGGCGCGGGCGTGTCCAAGTTCGGCAAGCATTTCGCGCTGGTGGTGCCGCCGATGGTGAGCAACAGTCCGTCGGTGCCGTTCACCTGGTTCAAACGCGCGCACTACCGCGACTTCCCGCGCGATCTGCGCCCGTCCCGCATCGCCGACGTGATGGCGCACGTGGGCGGCACCACCGTCGAGGTGATCACCCCGCTGGTGCTGCTGTTCTCCACCAACCGCTGGCTCACCCTGGCCGCGGTCGCGGTGATGGTGGTGTTCCACCTGTTCATCGTGTCGACCTTCCCGCTGGCGGTGCCCCTGGAATGGAATGTGCTGTTCGCCTACGCGACGGTGTTCCTGTTCCTGGGTTTCCCGAACTGGCAGGGCTACGGCCTGTTCGACATCTCCTCGCCGTGGCTGGCGGCCGCCCTGATCGCGGGGCTGCTGTTCTTCCCGATTCTGGGCAATTTCCGGCCCGACAAGGTTTCGTTCCTGCCGTCGATGCGGCAGTACGCCGGAAACTGGGCCTCGGCGGTGTGGGCCTTCACGCCCGGCGCGGAGGGCAAACTGGATCGGGTGACGCGCACCGCGAAGAACCAGGTCGACCAGTTCGTCGAATTCGGGTACGAACCGCAGTGGGCCGAGGTGACCATGCAACAGGTCACCGCCTGGCGCACCATGCACAGCCAGGGTCGAGGCCTGTTCTCGGTGCTGCTGAAGAACCTGCCCGACATCGACTCCCGCACTGTGCGCGAAGGCGAATTCCTGTGCAACTCGGTGATCGGCTTCAACTTCGGCGACGGCCACCTGCACAACGCGGATTTCATCGCCGCTGTGCAGCGCGAGGCTTGCTTCGAACCCGGAGAGGCGGTCGTCGTGTGGGTCGAGTCCCAGGCGTGGGGCAGCGCGGTGCAGCACTACCAGGTCATCGACGCGGCGCTCGGGGTGATCGAGCGCGGCACCTGGCGGGTGGCCGACGCCGTGGCCGAACAGCCGTGGCTGCCCAACGGGCCCATCCCGCTCACCGTCACCTGGACCACGCCGAACGCCCGGCCCGTGGCCGAGATGCGAGACCGGTGCCAGGATCACGGACACGGAGCGCTGGCATGAGCACCGCGACCGTCGTCGGCGGCGGGCCCAACGGACTCGCCGCCGCCGTGGCCCTCGCCCGGGCAGGCGTACGGGTCACCGTGCTCGAGGCCGACACCGAGGTCGGCGGCGGCACCCGCACCGTAGAAGCCATCGTCCCGGGCCTGCTGCACGACCAGTGCTCGGCGGTGCACCCCATGGCCGTCGGTTCGCCGTTCCTGGCCGGTCTGGGGCTCGAAGACTACGGATTGTCCTGGTGCACACCCGAGATCGACTGCGTGCATCCGCTCGCCGACGGGCGGGCGGGAGTGCTGCACCGCTCGGTCGAGGACACCGCCGTCGGGCTCCGCCGCGACCGACAGCGGTGGAAAACCCTGTTCGGCAAGCCTTCCGCCCGCTACGACGCCCTGGCCGAGGACATCCTGCGACCCCTGCTGCGGATCCCCACCCACCCGCTGACCTTGGCCCGCTTCGGCGCACCGACCCCACTGCCAGCCTCGGCTCTGGCCCGGTACTTCCGGACCGAGGAGGCACGCGCTCTGTTCGGAGGTGTTGCGGCGCACGCCTTCCGGCCGCTGCACCTGCCATTGACCTCGGCGATCGGCATGGGCATCCTCACCGCGGGCCATCGATACGGCTGGCCCGTGGCCGCGGGCGGCTCGCAATCCATCACCCGGGCACTGGCCCTGTTGCTCTCGGACCTCGGCGGCAAGATCGAGACCGGCGTCCGCGTGCGGACCGCGGTCGAGTTGCCGGAAGCCGACATCACCATGTTCGACCTCGCGCCGGAATCGGTGGCCGCGATCCTCGGCGACCGGCTGCCATCACGAATCGCCAACGCCTACCGGCGATTCCGGCGGGGACCCGGCGTCTTCAAAGTCGACTTCGCGGTGTCCGACGGCGTGCCCTGGACCAACCCCGACGCCCGCCGCGCCGGCACGGTCCATCTCGGCGGTCCCTACGCCGAAATCGCTGCCGGGGAGCGCGACACCCACGCCGGACGTCTGCCCGAACGCCCGTTCGTCCTGGTCGGCCAGCAGTACCTGGCAGACCCGCAACGCTCGGCGGGCGACATCCACCCGGTGTGGGCCTACGCGCACGTCCCGCACGGCTACACCGGCGACGCCACCGCGGCGATCATCGCCCGCATCGAGCAGTTCGCACCCGGCTTCCGCGATCGCGTCATCGGCTACACCGTCCGCCCCACCGGCGAGTTCGCCATCCACAACCCGAACTTCACCGGCGGCGACATCATGACCGGATCCAAGGACATCCGCCAGCTCGTCTTCGGCCCCCGAATCACGCTGTCCCCGTACACGATGGGCATCCCCGGCATGTACATCTGTTCCGCCGCGACACCGCCCGGACCCGGCGCGCACGGCATGTGCGGCGCGAACGCCGCCGAGGTGGCGCTCGCCCACCTCAAAACGCGGTGAGGGAGCGGCGGGCACGAAATCGTGAGCGGCAGATTCGCAGCGGCCGTGTTAGCGGCGCAGGTCGTCGGCCTTGCGGTTCCGCGATTTGGCCACCAGCGCGAGCAGGCTGTCGCGGGGCAGACGTCGCGGGCGGCGAGAAGTTCTTCGCCGGGGCGGGGCGGCGGTGGGGACCTACTGAACAGGGCCCCGGGAATTGTCACGCCGGTGTCCCCACACCGGATACCGCGTGCGCGGCAGGTGGCGGGTCGATACCGACTGAGAAGCGCAGCGCATTATGACGGCGGAGCTCTGCCGCCGAATGCGTAGAAGCAGACCCAGCGCCATCAGGAAATTGCCGGGATTCGAGTAGTGCGATACCCGCGCCGAAGGTGCGAATCAGCGCCACACTGACGACGAGTTACATCGTGGCCGTAGTGCACGATCCGCTGCACCACCCTTTATGCGGAGGACTCGAGCCGTGACGCGAATATTTCTGAGCCATTCCAGCCGGGACAACCGAGCCGCGATCGCGCTCAAGCAGTGGATGGCCGAACAAGACCCTACGCTCGCCGACGAGGTGTTCCTCGATCTCGATCGCCGAAGCGGAATTCGGCCGGGCATGAGGTGGAAAGACGCGCTCACCCTGGCGAATGCCCGGTGCGAGGCCGTGGTCTGTCTGCTGTCGCGTCACTGGGAAGCCTCGCCGGAGTGCCGGACCGAGTTCCGCACCGCCGAGAGCCTGCACAAACCGATTTACTGCCTGCGGCTGGAGGAGCTCGACAGCCGTGAGGCCGCCGGTGACTGGCAGCAGGTCGATCTATTCGGCGATGGGCCGACAACGGCGGTGCGGATCGAATCCGGGGACGTGGTTGAGTTCCGGACCGAGGGCCTGCGACGACTCTGGGATGCCTTGCAGGCGGCCGGAATCAGCGCGGAGCACTTCCCGTGGCCGCCTGCCGAGGACCCGACCCGTGCGCCGTATCGCGGGTGGGAGCCCTTCGACGCCGCGGACGCCGCGGTGTACTTCGGTCGCGACACCCAGATCGTGCGCGGCATGGACACACTTCGCGGCATGCGTTCGACGGGTGTGGAGAAGCTGTTCGTCGTGCTCGGCCCATCGGGTGTGGGCAAGTCGTCGTTCCTGCGGTCCGGACTACTGCCACGGCTCGCGCGCGACGATCGCCGATTCCTGGTACTCGACATCGTCCGGCCGGAGCGGGCGGCCATCACCGGGCCTCGTGGGTTCGCGCATGCCGTGCACACTCTGGCGGCGCGGTTGGGCGTGCGGGCGCCGACGCTGGGCAGCATCAAGGATGCCTGCATGTCGGACGTCGGCGCGATCCGATCGATGCTACTGCGGGCCCGCGGCGCGGCCACCGAGCGTCAGCTCGACCTCCCCGCCGTCCCTCCGACATTGGTGCTGCCGATCGATCAGGCCGAGGAGCTGTTCAATTCCGACGCCGGTCCCGAAGCCGAACGACTGCTGCGGATTCTGGCGGAGCTGATCGGTGACGCGGATTCGCCGCTGGACCTGATCGTCGCAATGACGATCCGGGCCGACCGCTACGAACCGCTGCAGACCGCCCCTGCGCTCGCGACGCTGCAGCGGGCGGTGTTCGACGAGTTACGGCCGCTCATGCCCGCCGAGTTCGCTGATGTAATCCGCGGGCCCGCCGCCCGTGCGACGGAATCGGGTTCGCCGCTGCGGGTACACCCCGACCTCATCGAGCGGCTGTTGCGGGAGTGCGAGGCCAGCGCCGACCCGCTGCCACTGCTCTCACTCACGCTGGCCAGGCTGTATACGGACTACGGCAGCAGCGGCGAGTTGACCGTGGCGGACTACAAGTCAATGGGTGGGATGGCGCGCGTCGTCGAATCGGAGATCGACTCGATTCTCTCCCGCGACGAGGCAACACGAGCGGGTGAGCTGCAGTTGCTGCACGAGACATTCGTCCCTTGGCTGGCGAGCATCGATCCTGACACCGATCAGCCTCGGCGGCGGGTCGCCCGCTTGTCCGAGCTGCCACCGGACGCCCGGCCGCTCATCGACGCTTTTGTGGCGAGACGGCTGCTCATCAGCGACGATCGGGAGGGTTCGACCGTCGTCGAGGTCGCGTTGGAAAGCCTACTGCGCCACTGGAAGACGCTGGCCGATTGGCTGCGCGACGAACGGGAAGACCTCCAGGCTGCCGACTCCATCGAGCGGGCCGCCGACGGCTGGGAACGCAGCGGGCACGACGATGCGTGGCTCCTGCAGGGCACCCGCCTGGCCGACGCCGAAGCCCTCGTTGACAAGCCCCGCTATGGCGCGCGGCTCGCCGACGCGCACACGTACCTGAGCGCGTCGCGGGCGCGTGAGGATGAGCAGGCCGACACCGAACGGCGCCGCAAAGAGGCAGAGCTGGAGACGGCCATCAGTCACGCAAAGGCGCTGCGCACGCGCGCGCGGATCCTGCAGGCGCTGCTGGCCACGACACTGGTCGTCGCCTTGGTCGCCGCAGTCAATTTCGTCGGGGCACGCAGCGCGGAACGGGAGGCGCAGGGCCGATTCCGGGAGGCGACCGCCGCTAGGCTCGTCTCCGACGCCGGCCTCATGCTGAATGGCGGTAAAGGCCGAGACGATGTGCGTGCAATCGAGCAGGTGCTCGCGGCACAGCGGATATCGTCGAGTGCCGATCCCGGTGCGCTACTCCGCACCGTAAACGCACTGGCGCCGACCGAGAAAATCATCAAGACAGGTCTGCCATACAAGCCAACCTTCCTTCCGCCGGTCGAAGAAATCAGGCGTGCGGTTGAAGTCGCCGAACCTGTTATGAGCGTTGCACTCAGCCGCGACGGTCACCGCATCGCAACCGGCGGAACGCAACTGCGTGTGTGGGACGCCGATACAGGCGCGCGTGTGGATCTCCCATTCCGCACGGAACATGGAGCGGGTGCCGTCGCATACAGTCCGGACGGGCGCACAATCGCGAGCACCCCCCTCGGGGAGGGCAGCATCCAACTGTGGGACGCCAACACGGGAATGACAGTCGGGGAATCCATCAGCACCGGAAAGTCGCCCGCGGAAGCCGTGGCATTCAGCCCGGACGGCCATCGTGTCGCGGCTGCGGGCACCGACGGAACGATCGGGGTGTGGGATGTGGCGACCCGCCTGCCGCGTCCGGTGCTGAAGGGCCACGACGGTGTCATCCACAGTATCGCGTTCAGCGGCGTCGGCAATCGACTGGTCTCCGGCGGCGCCGACGGAACGGTCCGGATCTGGGACCTCGACACGGGAGAACAGGTCGGTGAGCCGATGCGGCAACGGACGGAGATTCATTCTTCGACACCGGATCGGAACGGGGTCATGGCCGTGGCGTTCAGTGGCGATGGTCACCGCGTCGCGTCGGGCATACCCGGCGGAATCACCGAGTCGATCGCGCTTTGGGACGCCGAATCCCACCAACTGGTCGGGCAGCCCCTGGAGGGCCCTTTCGGCGCCGTGACCAGTCTGGCGTTCAGCCCGGACAGCCACCGAATCGTCTCGGGAGGGACCGGCGACAGCGTGCGCCTCTGGGACGTCGAGACCGGTAAGCAGATCGGACCCGACCTGCGCGGGCACACCGGAGCCGTCAAGAGCGTCGCCTACGGCACCATCGATGGGCGCGGCCGCATCGTCTCGGCGGCCTGGGACGGAACGATGCGGGTGTGGCGCGACGACCGGCAGGACGGCGCCGGATTTGAATGGGACCAATCGCGCCTCGCGTCCGTCGGTCCCCCGGGCGGACGCATGGTGGTGATGGCACCAGACGGGCGGCGCATGATGGTGGCCGACCCGAGCGGCGTCGGCATGTCGGTGGTCGATCTCGACCGCGGCACCATGGTGAGGGCGCAGGCGTCCAGCCGCCACGGCACTGTCGTCGATGCCGACTACAGCGAAGACGGCCGCCGCATCGCAGTCGGCCTCGATGACCAGTCGATCGTGGTGTTCGACGCCGACTCCGGGCAGGTGGTTCGCACCATAACAACAGGTTTCGGCGGCGCGATCTCGACACTCGAACTCAGCACTGATAGTCGTCGGATCGCTGCGGGCAGCGAGGACAAGTCGGTGAAGGTATGGGACGTCGAGTCCGGAGAGCCGATCGGCGCACCACTGACCGGACTGGCAGGGGCCGTGAAAAAGCTGGCGTTCAGCCCGAACGAGGACCGGCTCGCGGTCGCGGATGCCGACAAGTCGGTGTGGATCTGGGACCTGGATTCCGCCCGCCTCATCGGCGGGCCATTGAAAGGTCAGAAGTGGAATGTCCAGTACCTCTCGTTCGGCGCCGACGGACGGCGTGTCATCGCCGGCGGCGGAGGCTCTGTGACCTTGTGGGATGCAGACTCCGGACGGCAGGTCTCGCGGACCGACGCAACCTTCACTGTCGACCAGTTTGCGATCAGCCCGAGTGGGCGGTTCTTCGTCGTCGCACAGGGCCTCGAGCTTCAGCGTTTCGACGCACTCACCGGCAACCGGATCGGCGGACCGATGCAAGGTCATACCGATGCGATGGTCACGGGCCTCGCGGTCACACCCGACAATCGGTACATCCTCTCCGGCGGCGCGGATCAGACGCTGCGATTCTGGAGTGCCGACACTGGCGAGCCGGTCGGAGATCCGCTGAAGGGCAGCAATGGCTGGATTCTGCAAATCCGCATCGCGCCCGATGGTCGGACGGTGCGTACCGTCTGGCAGTCGGTCAACGGCTCGCAAACCGGTTTCCACGTGTGGCCCGGCCCTGCGGCCTGGGTGGACGAGCTGTGTTCGAAACTCACCGCCGAGGTGACCGATCAGCAGTGGTCCGAATGGGTATCGGACAAGATCGGATACGAGCCCACATGCCACAAAAGCGCACCCGCCCACCCCTGATGGCGCGAATTGCTGTGCCACAGTACCGAGGATCCCAGTGCCCGTTCTCGGTGCGTTCGCTGCCGCGGCGGTGAGCGCTTCTCGCCGATGGTCTTGAACCGGCCGGATCATGCTGGACGACAACTCGGCGATGTCTACTACGTCGCGCCTTGTTTCCATGAACAGGCCGATTTCGACGAGGCCTACCTCAATGGTGAGGTACTCGAGAGGTCCGTGATCGTTCCGCCGAGCGAGTTCGGCGACAACGACGGCACGCATCGGTACGTGACGAACGTGAATACCGGACAGTCGACAGTGCTGTCTCAGCCTCGCCCACCGCGGCGTCCCGCTGAGGGGTTGGGCGGTAGCCAGGGCCCTACGTCGGTGAAGGGTAGCTGGAGAAGGCCCGGCTGTTCTTTTCCATGACGTCGGCACCATAGCCCTTTACTAGCGCACCTTGCCGGAATGGGTCTCGGTGGTCGGCGCGGACCTGGGCGCACCGATCGGAAGTTGACTGAACGTTCCCTGACTCAATCCGGCTGCTAGATCAACGATGCTGGCGCAGACGAAACCAGACTCGGCGGACACCGACCGATCGCGCAGATGTTCGGATCGATCGTCGAAGCTGCATACCCGGGCGATGTTGAAATCCGGTTCCACGCAGACTTGCTCAACTCTATTGTTGCCGGGCACAGTGTTTCGCTGGCGAAGATTCCCTCCGCACACCGACCGAGGTGGTACAACGAATGACGGCAGATCGCGGATCGTTTCGCTGGTCGGAGTCGAGGAAGACGTTTGTCGGGCCAGAGGGTGTGTCCGTGATCGTGCCGAGTAGCAGCGACGATCACACACTGGATTTCGACCGATGCCGACGTGTGTGGATGCGCGACATCGATGCCGCCCTTCTCGACACAGAACGGACCGCTGGGTCCAGAAACGCACACCGAGAATCGGCAACATTGGAAATCGGTTTCAAACCGGCAGACGTACGCGTACGGCGCTCGGCTTGGGCAGCGAGCTATGTCGGTGACTGTGACGACGTGTTGGTGATCAAACGTAAGAACCAGGCACTTACCGCCGAGATCGGGGTGATCGTTCCGGCTTCACTCGTGCGCGATGCGACGACGGTGGAGAGCCTGTTGCTGCCGCACCTTGCACGCTTCGGGCTGACATTCGTTGCGCTAAAGCTGTTTCCGAAGGAATCCAACAGCGAGAACTGCGAGGTACAGGTGCTGCCCGACCTGGACTCGACGCTGGAGGAGCTGGTGTATGCAGCGTGCCTGCTTCGTGATGTCGTCATGGCCTCACCAGTGTTTGCCTCGAGCGAGGAGCTGTTCGCTTGTCTGGAACGAGGAGATGTCGACTCGCTCATCGGTGTCGCGGAATCGTCGGTGCTCGATGCCAAGCGAACTCACTACGCGAAGAGGGAGAACGGGCACCTCGAGTTGGCCATCGACGTTGCTTCCTTTACTAATTCGGGCCAAGGTGGAGTGCTCGCGATAGGGATACGCACTGTCAAGGACGTGCTCGGGCGCGATATCCTCGCGGAGGTCGGCGGCTGCGACATCGACCGTGGCGCGGAGGCACGGTACCGAAAAGCGATCGATACGTTGGTGTTTCCAGGTGTCGAGGGGTTACGGATGTGCCGTACGGCCAGCGCTCTGGGGGAGGTGTTCGGCATCTTCGTTCCACGGCAGGATCCTGCAAAACTGCCGTTCATCGTCCTGGGGGGAGACAAGCGCGACGCAAAGCACAGCTCGGTTGTCTTCCAAGTTCCGGTCAGAACAGGGGAGTCCAATCTTCCAATGCGAGTTGAAGCAGTTCACAGCGCATTGAGAACCTGGACTTGACGTACTGACGGCTCGCGGGCCGTGAAAACAGTCTTGCAAGCGCGTCAGAACGGGCCTACAGAGGCGTCGTGTACCCGTCCGGTGCGGGCGGTGATGGCCGCGGCCAGGATGGTCGCCGTGGCGGCGGCCATCGCGGTGGCGGTCCAGCCGAACCAGCCGACCGCCGCCGCGCCGAACGCGGTGCCGAGGCTGCCGCCGATGAAGTAGACGACCATGTAGGCGCTGTTGAAACGGGCCGGGCTGGTGGGGTCGATGGCCAGGACGGTGCTCTGATTCGCTACCTGGGCGGCGAACAGTCCGGCGTCGAAGAGGCCGAGGCAGAGCAGGGTCAGCGCCGTGTTCGACAAGGTGACGGCGAGGATCGCGGTGCCGGCGATCGCCAGCGGCAGGCCGAGCAGAATCACCCGGCGTGCGCCGATGCGATCGGTCCAGGTTCCCGCGATTCGGGTGGCGATAATGCCGAGGAGTCCGGCGAAGGCGTACAGACCGATCCGTTCGGGGGAGTACGAGAACGGCGGCTGGGACAGGGCGACCGCGAGTCCGGCCCAGATCGCGCAGAAAGCGAAGAACCAGAGGGAGCCTCGGATCGCCGCCAGGCGCAACGCCGGATGCCGGGTGAACAGGGCGGGCATGCCGCGCAGGGTCGCGAGATAGCTCGAGGTGGCCGTGCTCGCCGCCGCGGGCAGGGCGACGCGGGCGGCGACCGCACAGGCGACGCACGCCGCGGCGAACACGAGCAGCATTCCCCGCCATCCCAGGAGATCGGTCAACCAGCCGCCGATGATTCGGCCCGCGAGGATGCCCGCCGAAATGCCTGCCGTCACGATCCCGAGCACCGTGGCCCGCTCGTGCGAGGCCGCGAATCTTCCCGCGACCGAACTCAATTGCGCGCCGATCGAGGATCCCGCCCCGACGAGGCCCACCGCGAAACCGAGCAGCCACGGCGAACCGACCGCGGCCGTAGCGGCCAGAACCGCTGCCAGCACAGCGAATTGAACCGAGACCACCGCGCGCGCCGCGTACCGATCGACCAGCGGCACCAGCAACGCCAGCCCCACCAGGTATCCGATCGGCCCACACGCCAGGGCCGTGCCCACGGCCGCTGTCGAAGCATGCAGCGATCCGGCCAACTCGGCGATCGCGGGATGCAGCGGATACATGCTCGCGGTCCCGAGCGCGGCCGCGAAGGCCATGAACCACACCGTGGGTGTCCGCAGCACCCGTTCCCGCGAGGACGGAATGACATCGAGTTCCATGATTCCGACGCTAGAAACACCGTGATCACGCGTCCGGCGGAAATCGGACCCTATAGTTCCCGCGACTCCGGGCGCTACCGCCGGGCGAGAACCGCAGGTCGTCCTGCTGCGCTACGGCATCGGACGTGACCATGCGTTGACCTTGACGTTCATTGGTTCATGGCGTATCCCTCTGGGTACAGCTACCGATGTAAGCGGTACGACGGCGCGTGGGGAGAGGTGGTCCAGGTGTCGATGCGTCCTTCGTGGCCGGCGCGGCTGTGGCGAGTGCGCCCGTGGAACCCCAGTCCGCTGATGCGTGTGTCGGATCGGGCGGAGGTGGTGTTGCGGACGCTGGCCGTGGTGGTGGTGGCCGCGGCGGTGCCGGTGGCGGGGGCGGTGGGGACCGTCAGTTATACGGGGGCGGAGGCCCGGATCGTGGCGCAGGACTCGGGGAAGGTGCGGGTGGTGGCCACGGAGACCGCGGATGCGGTGCGGGTGCCGGATTCGGATCGGTACGCGACGCATCAAGTGCGGTATCAGGCGCCCGTGCAGTGGGACAACGGCGGGAAGATCGCGACCGCGACGGTGGATGTGCCGGGGCCGCAGGTCGCGGGGGCCACGGTGACGTTGTGGACCAAGAACGGGCAGCCGACCGTCGCGCCGTCGCGGCCCGGGTCCGCGGCCGCGGAGGGGATCGGGACCGGGCTGGCGATACTCGTCGAAACCTGGTGTGCGGCGGCGGCGACCGTGTGGTTCACCGGGACCGTGCTCGACGCCCGGCGGTATGCGCGCTGGGAGCGGGAGTGGCGCGGGATCAATCGGCCGATCGGCAAGGACACGCTGTAGCTCTCGCGACTGCCAGGGAATCCCCAGTGCGAGTTCAGTATTCGCCGCTGACGAGATTCTCCGGCGGCTCACCCGCGAGGTAGCGCGCGATCTCGGCGGTGGCGATGGTCCAGCCGCGCTCCAGGTTTCCGGTGCTGCTGCCGCCGACGTGCGGGGTGAGCAGCAGGCCCGGTGCGTCCCACAGCGGGTGGTCGGCGGGCAGTGGCTCGGGGTCGGTGACGTCGAGAATGGCGCGCAGGCGGCCGGATCGCAGTTCGGCGAGCAGGTCGTCGGTGCGGACCACGGGGCCGCGGGCGGCATTGACCAGGATGGCGCGGTCGGCCATTCGGGACAGGAAGGCGGCGTCGACCATGCCGATGGTGTCGGAGGTGACCGGAACCATGAGGATGACCGCGTCGAAATGCGGGAGCAGGGCGGGAAGTTCGTCGATGCCGTGGACACCCGGACGGGCTCGCGTACCGACCAGTTCGACCGTGGTGCCGAAGGGCAGCAGCATGCGCTGCATTTCGGTGCCGAGGTCGCCCGCGCCGACGATCAGAATGCGCTTGCCGTGCAAGGTATCCGTGCGGTGCTGGGTCCAGCGGTGTTCTCGTTGGGCGAGCGCGAATTCGGTGAATTCCCGGTAGACCGTGAGCAATCCGGTGATCGCCCACTCCGCCGTGCTGGCCCCGTGCGCCCCGCGACCCGTGGAGATCATGACGTGCTCGGGCAGCCGCCCCACCCAGGTTTCCGCGCCCGCCGTGAGCAGCTGCACCAGGCGCAGTTTGGGCAGCGCGCGGGCCAGTTCGAGATTCTCGGGGCGGCTGGCCAGGAACGCGGGCACGAACACCTCGGCCTCGTCCGCCCCGGCGGGGAGCGGTTCGCCGAGCGTGTAGCGCAGCGGCCGCGCACCGGGCAGCCGGGAGACCGCCGCGAAGCCGTGTTCGTCGGGCACCAGCACCGTCACCGTCATGAAAACGACGCTAGCCGACCGGGCGGGATCCCGGTCGGCGTGGTGGCACCGGACCTCGGTGTCCGGTCTATGACGCGGGTGCGCGAGTCAATAGCGCGGGTGCGCGAGCCAGCGGGCGGGCGCACCCATCAGCCACTGGAACAGGGCGACGGCCATGGCGATGATTCCGAGCGAGGACAGAGCCGGGGTGGCGAGAAGCCAGCCGGCGTCGAGCAGCGCCAGGCCGAGCACGACGAACATTCGGAGGGTTCCTATTTGGCGGCGGATTCTTTCGGTGCGGGGGACCCGCTCGGACGACCGAGGAACCGGTTGACCGACCAGTTCGGCTTCGAGAGGGCACGTTTCGGCGCCATCTTGGCCAGGGGAACCACCGGCTTCCGAGGTGGCTCCACGGTACCCGCGGGCTTGGACGGGGGCGCTGGTTTCGTGAGTTCCTTTCGCGCGGCGGCCATTTCCCGCCGCGACTGACGCAGCTCGCGCCGCGCCACCTGCCCGCGCCGTGAGGTGGTCCAGATTCCGGCCAGTAGCAGGATCGTTCCGGCCGCGCCGGCCGCGCCGATCGCCATCCCGTACGCGAACAACAGTCCGCTCGAGCCGTGATAGGTGTGATCGAATACGGTGAAGCCGTTGGGAAGTGCGTGCGAGTCACCGCTGTTGGCCGCGACCCCGGCCACACCCACGGTCACAGCACCCAGCAGAGCGATGAGCCCGATGATTGTGAACATATCGGGGCAATGCCCGCTGTCGCCCAGGCCAAACCCCGATTCGGCAGGTTGTCCGGCGAGTCCTGCCCGTTTGTCCGCCGAATCCGTGGCTATGCCCGGAATACGAACTCACGCACTAGGAACGGGAGCGACCCGATGTCGACCTACACATACGAAATGCCGCACTTCGCCTCCGAGGCGACCCTCGCCGAACGTGCCCTGCGCGGTATGGATTCCACCAGCGCGGTCACCGTCGATCAGGCGGCCGAGACCATTACGGTCACCTCCTCGCTCACCTACGGCGAGGTGCTCGACGCCATCCGGGGCCAGGGCCTGTCGGCGAAGTAACGCCCGGCCCGGTAACCCGCGGGGCCCGCGGACCATAACGAACCGGGCGTCCCCGGCGTGCCGCGGCGGCGGGAAGGCAACTCGATAGCAAACTCGCGGGCATGTCCCGTTCGCCCGGATATCGGCGCGGATAGCGGCCCGGGTGGCCGCCTCGGTCCGCCGCGGCCCGTCGCCCATGCTGGCGACCGGGGGACCGCCGCCGGGCGGGCCCGGGTGGGCGGTGGAGATGAAGTGGGACGGGGTCCGCATCATCGCGATCCGCGAGGGCGGGGAATGCGCGCTGCTCAGCCGCAACGGCAATGACGTCAGCGCGGCCTATCCGGAGATCGTGACGGCGCTGAAAGACCTGTCCGGCAAGGGATCTCTGATCGTGGACGGCGAGATCGTGGCGCCGGACCGCGAGGGAGCGCCCTCGTTCGGGCGGTTGCAGCGGCGCATGCACGTGGTGCGGCCGGGGGAGCAGCTGATCGCCGAGGTTCCGGTGCGGTTCTTCGTCTTCGACGTGCTCCGCGTGGACGACCTCGACGTCACCGGCGAGACCTACCTCCAGCGCCGGGAGCGGTTGGCCGATCTGCCGCTGAACGAACCGCTCTCGGCGCCCCCGCACTGGCTCGACGTGGATGCGACGCAGTTGCTGGAGGTGGCGCGGGAGCATCGGATCGAGGGCATCGTGTCCAAACGGACCGATTCGGTGTATCTGCCCGGCCGCCGGTCACCGGCCTGGATCAAGACGCCGCTGCGGCAGAACACCGAGGTCGTGGTGGCCGGGTGGACGCCGGGCGCGGGCGCGTTCGGGACCACGTTCGGCTCGCTGATCATGGGCGCGCACGACGAGACCGGTCGGCTCGTCTATATCGGCAATGTCGGCACCGGGTTCACCCAGGCCGCCCGCCGCGTCCTGCGCGGCGCACTCGAGGGGATCGCCATCTCCGCAGCCCCTTTCGACCCGCCGCCACCGGAAGCGGCAGGGGCGGGCTGGCACTGGGTGGATCCGATCCTCGTCGCCGATGTCGAATATCGCGAATACTCCGGCGAACGCCTGCGCATGCCCAGCTGGAAGGGGTTGCGCACCGACAAACCGCCCGCCCTGGTCTCGGTCCCGCCACGGCGCTGACACCCGTGCGAACCTCGCGATGGGGCAAGGCAATTGGCGTTATCGGTAGCGATCGACCACAATCGGAGGGATGGGCGGCGTAGGGGCACGGAAGCTACGCGAGCTTTCGGCTGCCGATTCACTGAAACGACTGGCGGGCGCGCAATACGGGCGAATCGTCTACTCGCGCCGGGGACTTCCGATCATCCGGCCGGTCAATCACATCGTCGAGGAGGATGTCGTCGTGGTGCGCGCGCACCTGGGCGCCAGCCTGCTGCGCGGTGACGGTCAGGTGGTGGCGTACGAGGCCGACTCGTTCGACGAGCACACCCGGCAGGGCTGGAGCGTGATCGTCACCGGGGTGGCGCGGGTGGTCATGGATCCCGAACAGGTGCAGCGCTACGAGACGCTGCTCGACCCGTGGATCAATATGCCGATGGACCATGTCATCCGCATCGAGGCCGAGATCGTCACCGGTCTGGAGCTGATCGACGAGGGCGACTGGACCGCGCCCCAGCGCCCCGCGCCGCGCTGATCCGGCACACCGCACCGCGCTGATCCGACACCACGCGCCGGGGTCACTGTGAGCCGCGGACCACTCCGGTAGCGTGACACGCCGTTGGATCGAGCGTCGCAATTCGTCGGCAAGCTCGACGCGGCCGGTGTCTCGCAGGTGCGAACAGGGGGGGTTCCGGCCGCCGGCACGCGGAAGGAACACCATTTGACAGCCTCGGAACGGCAGCTACCGGACACCGGCGCCGCACCCACGGACGAGGGATATTCGCGCGGCCTCTCCCCGCGCACCATCCAGATGATCGCCATCGGCGGCGCGATCGGCACCGGCCTGTTCTACGGCGCGGGCGGCGCGATCCAGAAGGCCGGTCCCGCGCTCATCCTGTGCTACCTGGCCGCCGGTCTGGCCATCTTCGTGATCATGCGGGCGCTGGGCGAACTGCTCACCTACCGCCCGGTCGCGGGCAGTTTCGCCGACTACGCGCACGAATTCCTGGGCCGCTTCGCGGGCTTCGCCACCGGCTGGACCTACTGGGCGGTCTGGGTGGCCACCTGCATGGCCGAGATCACGGTGGCCGGGAAGTACGTGCAGTACTGGTTCGACATTCCGCAGTGGGTGACCGCGCTGGTGGTGCTGGGCATCATGTTCGTCGCCAACCTGGTGTCGGTGCGACTGTTCGGTGAGGGCGAGTTCTGGTTCTCCACCATCAAGGTGACCGCCATCGTCACCATGATCGTGCTCGGCCTGGGCGTGCTGATCTTCCACTTCGGCCACGCCACCAACCCGACCGTCACCAATCTGTGGAACGACGGCGGCGTGTTCCCCAACGGCTTCGGGCAGGCGCTGCTCGCCCTGCAGATCGTGGTCTTCGCCTATGTCGGCGTGGAGCTGGTGGGCGTGACCGCCGGTGAGGCCCGCGACCCCAAGCGCACGCTGCGCAAGGCCATCAACTCGCTGCCGTTGCGGATCGGCCTGTTCTATGTGGGCGCGCTCGTGGTCATCATGTCGGTGTCGAGCTGGCGCACCTTCCACGCGGGCCGCAGTCCGTTCGTGGAGGTCTTCGAGCAGATCGGCATTCCGGGCGCGGCCGGGATCATCAACTTCGTGCTGCTCACCGCGGCGCTGTCGTCGTGCAACTCGGGCATCTACTCGACCGGTCGCATGCTGCGCAGCCTGTCGCAGCGTCAGGACGCGCCGCCCGCGCTGGCGAACCTGAGCGGCCGGTCGGTGCCGGCGGCCGGTATCGCGGTCTCGGCGGCGGTCATGGTGATCGGCGTCGCCGTGAACTACTTCTCGCCGGACAAGGCGTTCGGCTACATCACCTCGGTGTCCACCATGGGCATCATCTTCGTGTGGGGCATGATCCTGATCTGCCACCTGATCTACCGGGTCCGCGTCAAGCAGGGCGTGCTGGCGGGCAGTGACTACCGGCTGCCGGGCGCCCCGATCACCACGGCGCTGGCGCTGGCGTTCCTGGCGCTGGTCGTGGTGCTGCTGTTCTTCACCGAGGACGGCCGCAGCGCGCTCGTGGTCGGCGCGGTGTGGGGTCTGCTGGTGTGCGCGGCCTACCCGTTGATGGCCCGCAAATCCGCGGAAAACGCTGTCCACCAGTAACTCCGGACGGGTTCGAGACGCCCGCCCCGCCACCTACAGGTGGCCGGGCGGGCGTCGTCGTTTCGCCCCGGGTCTCATTCCCTGTGCGAGGTAATGAAATCCGGGCATGCTGAGCGCGCGGCGGGCGTAGCTTGCTTGGTGCAGGCTAGTTCCAGGGGTGAACATGAACGATCCGCGACGCTACGTTGTCATCGGCGGGGGACTGGCCGGATTGGCCTCCGCGGTCTGGCTCGCCGAAGCCGGGAAACAGGTCACGCTCCTGGAACGCCGCGGACGGCTCGGCGGGCGCACGCACTCGCTGGAAGTCGCTCCGCTGCGCGACATTCCCGACAACGGCCAGCATGTGATCGCCAGCGGCTACGAGCATCTGTTCCGATACCTGACCAGCGTCGGCACCCGGCAGTACGTGAGCTTCCCGCAGCAGGGCGTGCTGCGCTGGCCCGGCGGGCGCACGGCGATCATGGGCACCACCGGATTTCCCGCCGTGCGCGCCCTGCTCGGCGCCCACCCCGACGCGAGCGCCGCCGACCGGGTGCGCGCGGCCTCCGCCACCGTCAAGATGGGCTGGCAGAGTCTGCGCCAGCCCGGCGATCTGGCCGACCTCACCACCGACCAATGGTTCCGCCGCCTCGGCATGCCCGACACCGCCCGCGAGGCGCTGTGGGACTGGCTGGCCCTCGGCATCGCCGCCGAACCGGTGCGGCAGGAATCGGCCAAGGTGTTCGCCGACGTGCTGGCGACCGGAATCCGCTTGGGCGTCAAGCGGATGCGGCCGGTCACCATCGGCTACCCGACCACCGACCTGGACACCCTGTTGGTCTCCGGCGCGCAGCGGGTCTTCGACCGGCACGGGGTGGACGTGAAGTACCGGGCCGTGGCGCGCCGCATCCACATCGCCGACGGCACGGTCACCGGCGTCGAATTGGCCGGGGGCGAGGTGCAACCCGCCGATGCGGTGGTGTGCGCGGTCCCCAACTCCTACATCGGCGGACTGCTCGACGAGCTGCCCGAGCACGACCGCATCTATTCGGCCGCCGACAAACTCGGGTACACGCCGATTGTCAGCACCAACCTGTACCTGGACCGCGCGCTCGGCACCAAGGCCGCCATGGAGGCCCTCATCGGCGGGACCGGTGTCATCGACGAGGTCTTCGACCGGCAGCGCATGCACGGGCGCGGGACGCTCAACGGCTGGCTGTACTGCCTGACCACCAGTGGTGCGTACGAGCAGATCCACAAACCGCACCACGAGGTGGTCGACGAGCAGATGGCGCTGTTGCGGCGCTACTACCCGGCCGCCGAGGAAGCCAAAGTGCTGCACGCGCAGGTGGTTCCGATGCCGCGAGCCACGTTCTCGCAGGTGGTCGGCACCGACGGGTTGCGGCCGGACCAGGCCACCTCGGTGCCCACGCTGGTGCTGGCGGGGGATTGGACCCGGACCGACTGGTCGGCAACCATGGAGAGCGCGGCGCAGAGCGCGGCCAAGGCCGTCGGCCTGCTGCTCGCCCTCCCCGCCGTCCGGACCCAGAATCGGCGCAAGGTCATGCGGCGCTGAGGCGGCGAACCATCACTCGCGTTCGGCTCGCGACACGGGCTCGCGGAAGTAGTTGAGGATCAGCCGGGTGATGTCGGCGAGGAAGCGCTCACGCGGAATGGGCGGGCCGTCCAGCAGATAGCGGATGGTCAGATGCTCGACCGTCCGCACCAGCATCCACGCCGCCGCATCAGCATCCACCTCGGCCGGAATCGGGTACTGCCGCATGGACAGCGCGACGCGGGCCAGCTCGCCGATCTGCTGCTCGAACGCCACCACCGGGCCCGCCGCCGACAGCCGCGGCGTCTGCTCCACCACGGCCCGCAACAGCTCACGGTCATTGCCCAGGGCATCCATCAGATACGAGATCGTCTCCGGCACCGACACTTCCGGCGGACGGCCGATATTCGACAGCACTCGTGCGCGGACCCGCTCGGCCACCTCGCCGGTGTAGCGCTCGATCACCGCGGCCACGATCGCGTCCTTGTTCGGGAAGTACTGATACAACGAGCCCGGACTGATATCCGCTGCCGCCGCAATGCGATTGGTCGACGCGCCGTCGTAGCCGTGGGTGATCAGCACCCGCTGGCCCGCGTCGACGATGCGGGCCACCATGGCGCGCGAACGATCCTGCTGCGGGGTCCGGCGCGGCGGCGGCACCGGTGATTTCGGGGTGCGGCGTTTCGATGTCATGGCGATTCGTGCGAGATCCGGAAATGCGAATTGAAGGCGAGCGAAAAGTCGTGTCAGCGTTGGGACATGGTGTCACACAACGCGGTGTCGGACCAGGGGCCGTGGGAGATCCGAGAGCCCGCGGGCCCGCTCGGACCGGACTCGCTGACCTGGAAGACCTTCGGGTCGCTGTACTTCCTGCCCAGCGCGCTGTTCGTCGGGATGGTGCAGAACATGCACCCGGGGCTCGGGGCGGGAGTCGAATTCCATTCCGAGATCCATGACGAGTTCTATCAACGGATTCTGCGGTCGCTGTACCCGATCTATGGGGTGGTGTTCGACGGCGAGCGCGCCGGGCGGACCGCACGGGAGATCGTCGGCTATCACCGTGACATCAAGGGCGTCGACGGGCAGGGCCGGCGATACCACGCGCTGGACCCGGGCACCTTCTACTGGGCGCACGCGGTGTTCTTCGTCCAGAACCTGCGTGCCGCCGACTTTTTCATGGGCGGCCTGAGCGAGGCTCAGCGCGTACAGCTCTGGCGCGAGCACTATCGCTGGTACGAGCTGTACGGCATGAGCATGCGGGTGGTGCCGACGAGCTGGCCCGCCTTCCAACGTTATTGGGCCGACATGTGCCGCGACACCCTGGAACCGACCAAGGCCGCCCGCGACGTCTTCCACCTCGTCGACACCGTGCCCGTACCACCGTTCCCGCTGGTGCGACGGCTGCCGAAACCACTGTGGGAACATCTCGTCCGGCCGGCGGGCGGGCAGTTCTATCGGTTCGTGACGATCGGGCTGTGCGATCCGGAGATTCGCCGGACCATGGGCTTCACCTGGACCGACCACGACCAGCGGCGGTTCGAGCGCCTCTGCCGGACGCTGTCGGCCATGAACCGGGTGACACCCGACGCGGTCAAGTACTTCTTCCCGCGTATCCACGCCGCCCGCCGCCGAATCGCGGGGAGACGCCCGGCCTGGCTCGCGCCGCCCGAGGCACCCGAAGTGCTGTGGCCCGCCGCCGGACACCGCGCCGAGGGCAAGCACTACTGCCCGGTCCACGCCGATCGGGGCTCGGACCCGATCACCAGATTCCGCCAGCTGACAGGGTTGTGACGCCATGACTCACCCGTACGACTATTACTACCGGCCGGGGATGCCGCTGCGCCCGGCGCCGCCGCGGGCCGTGGCCTCCGACCTGTGGTTCGAACCGCGGAAAGCCCTGCTGGGCGCGTGGATCGACGTGCGCCGCGAACCCGTCGAGACGCCACGCACCCGGCTCATGGCCGATCATCTGTGGCAGGGCGACGAACCGATGGACGCGCTCGTCGCGGCGTTCGGCCGCCTCGGCTCCGCGGGCGGTCGCCGCATGCTGAACCAGGCCCTCACCCACGGCATCGACAGCCTCGACGACCCGCTGCCGGAACTGGTGAATCTGTTCGCGCTGCTGGACGATCCGCCCGACTGGTACGACCCGGACCTGTGGGAATACGGTCGCCGGCTCTGGATCAACGTATCGCTCGCGGGCAAGATGGCGATGGGCGTGCAGGACTTCATGGGCACCTTCGTCGGTGCGGAAGTCGCCTCCGCCGTTGGTCAGACCGGGCGGTTCGTGCGGGATCCGTACCGGCGCGGCCTGGAATCCTCGGTCTGGTTTCGCAGCGTCACCGCACCCGGAGCCCTGGACCGCCGCAACCCGATCTTCCACGACACCGTGCGGGTTCGGCTCATGCACGCCCAGGTGCGAGCCATGCTCCGGCGCACCTGGGGCGATGAGCATTTCGCCGAGCACGGCAATCCCATCTCCAACGCCACCACCATGGGCGCGGCGGTCACCTTCGGTCTGTCGCCCATCTGTTTCGACCACGCCCACGGGCGGCACAGCACCACCCGGCAGCTCGACGCGGTCATGCACTACTGGGCCTATATCGCGCACGTCTTCGGTGTGGCCGACGAACTCATCCCGCGCACGGCGGCCGAGGGGATGGAGCAGGCCGACTACATGGTCGCCACCGCGGGCGTGGCTCCGCAGTGGACCGCAGCCATGGCCGGGGCAGCCACCCGGCGCTTCACCACCGGCACACCGATCGGTCGCCTCCAAATCGCCGCCACCGCACCGCTGCTGGGCGCAGTTGCCTATTACAGCGGCGCGCCTCTGGTCCGGGCTCTGCTCGTGGACACGCCTTTGAATTCGGTCCCACTGCAACCCTTCTCGCGGCTCACCGCGCTCGCCGCGGCCACACAGGTCCGGCTCCGCGCGCTCGATGACCGGCTGCCCGGCGCTCGCGCCCGCATGATCCGGCGCGCCCGCCACATCGACCCCATGTGGGACCGCAACACCCGCGTCGCGCGCTACCTCGCCGCCCGCGCCGGCATCCGCGGCACTCCGTTCGACCACCACGACAGCACCGCGGACACCGCGCGCTGCCCGGTGTGATCGGTCAGCCCTGCGACCCCACGATGCCCAGATACACGACCATCACCGTGAACAGGAACCAGCCCACGCCCTGCCAGATCGGCCACGCCCGCCCGGCCCGCCACGCGCGGAACGCCAGCACCAGCGCGAGGATGCCACCGGCGAGCAGGACCCCGCCCGGCACCAGGCCCACCACCACTTTCGAGGTCCCGTCGCACAGCACCGATCCGGCGTTCAAACAGCTGTCCCGGGCCGACGCCCACACCAGCACGATCACGCCGGCTGCCAGGGCGATCCCGAGCACGCTCAGGACATAGCGGGTGGCCTGCCGCAGCATCTCCGGATCGTTCCACCGCTTCTCCACGTCGTTGACCATCGCCGCACCTCCTCACCCTGGCGTTACCCGTTCCGCGCTGGATACCACCATGATCGTCCCCGCGACGGCGGCGTGGCACGCCCCGACCAGCCGATCAGGGGTGTGAAGTACGGCATTCTGGCGAAAACCGCTGGCCGAGGCGGTGGGGTCGTATGTCAGCATCGAGGCATGCCCCACTGGATTCAGGTGCTGCCCGCCTTCGCCCTCGCCTCGCTCATCCTGGCCGCGCTGCCCGGACCGGCCACCGCGCTGTTCCTGCAGCGGTCGGTACGCGACGGTCGGGCCGCGGGGCTGGCGGCCGTGGTGGGCAATGAGATCGGCATCTTCGGGTGGACGGTCGCCGGAGGCGCGGGACTGTCGGCGCTGCTGGTGGCCAACCAGATCCTGAACGTGGGCATCCACCTGATCGGCGCATTGGTCCTGATCTGGCTGGGAATCCAGGCCTGGCGTGGCACCCGCGGCGATCGCGGGGCCCGGGCCGACGACGCCTTCGGTGCGGCGCTGACCGCCGCGCTGCCCGGCGGCCGCACGCCCGCGGCCGCCTTCCGCGCCTCGCTGATCTCCATCGCGGCCAACCCCAAGGCCGCGGTCTTCGGCCTGACGATCCTGCCGCAGTTCCTACCCGGCAGCGGCCCGGTGCTGCCGACGGTGTTCATCCTGGCCGCCATCCAGCTGGTCATCGACACCTTGTGGTGCGTCGGCGTCGTCCTGGCCGCGGACCGCGCCGGAACCTGGCTGCGCCGCACCGGCATTCGCCACCGCATCGAACGCACCCTGGCCGCGATCCTGGTCGCGCTGGGCCTGGGCCTCGCGGCCGACGCCCGCTGACCTGACCCGCACCGGGCCGCCGAGCCCAGGTCAGCGGGGTGCGGCAGGCGTCGACAGGAAGTCCCGGCCGCCGACGTAGACCGTGTGGCCCAGCGGCGCGTCCAGGGTGGTGGCGTCGGCGACGGCGGTGGCGAATTCCTCGACCGTCGGCAGGTCGCCCTGGTCGCGACGCTCGGTGACCGCGTCGGGGTCGCGGCGTTCGAGCAGTCGCACGATGATGGTGCCGTCGATCATGTCGCCGGACACCACGGTGAAACCGATTCCGCGGTCGGCGAATTCACCGGTCATGGCACGCAGCGCGTCCTCACCGGCCCGCTTGCTCGCGGCGATCTGCTCGTAGCCCGGCGGGGCCTGGCGGGTGGGGGAGAAGTGGGCCTGGTGGCTGGTGACGAACACGATCCGGCCGCCCGACGGCAGATGCGGCAGCGCGAGCGCGGCCAGCCCGGTCTGGGCGTCGCGATTGAGCAGCATGGCGTAGTCGGGCGCGGCATCGCGCTCCAGACCACCGGAGGCGTTGAGCACCAGCACATCCAGGCGGCCGAACTCGGCCACCACGCCCTCGACGAGCGCCCGCGCGCTCTCGGGATCCGCGATGTCCGCGCCCGCCACCGATGCACTGCCACCCGCGGCCGCGATCTCGGCGGCCAGCGTCTCGGCCCGCTTGCGCTTCTCCCGGTAGTTCACGACCACGTGGTCGCCCCGGCCCGCCAGCACCCGCGCGGTCTCCGCGCCGATCCCGCGGGAGGACCCGGTGACCAGCACGATGCGCTGCCCGGTCCCTGTCGTCGTAGTCATGCGCGACCTCCATCCACCAGAGTGCTTCTAATTCAGAAGTACTACATTGGTACTTCGAAATGAGAAGCGCAAGTCAGCCACCGCCCGCCAACAGCCGCGCCGACGACTCGGCCACCCCGCTCCTGGCCGCCATGGACCTGCTCGGCCAGCGCTGGATCCTGCGCGTGATCTGGGAATTGGAGCCGGGCGCACTGGGCTTCCTGGAACTGCGCCGGCGCATGGGCAATTGCTCGTCGAGCATGCTGTCGGTGCGCCTGCAGCGGCTCGCCGACGCGGGGGTCGTGCTCAAGCGGCCCGACAAGTCCTACGAGTTGACCACCGCCGGTACGGAGTTGGGCCGCGCGCTGGAAGGCGTGTGGGAGTGGTCGGAGCGGTGGGCCGACAATCTCGAGGGCACACGCGACACCGAAGGCGGGTAAGGGCTCGGCGGCGCCGGTAGATCAGACCCGGTCGCCGGATCCGGTGATGCCCCGCCGGATCTCACCCGGCGTGTGCTCCTCGCGCGGTACGGCGCGGAAGCGCGACGAATGCAGCTGCCAGGGCACGCTGGTCACCATCACTCCCGGCTCGAACAGCAGCCGCGCCTTCAATCGCAGCGAACTCTGGTTGTGCAGCAGGTTCTCCCACCAGCGACCCACCACGTATTCGGGAATGAACACGCTGACCACATCCCGGGGCCGCGACTTGCGCTGCCGCTTGATCTCGTCCAGCACCGGCCGGGTGATCTCCCGGTACGGCGATTCGATGACCTTGAGCGGGATGCCGACCCCGAAGCGCTCCCAGTCCCGAGCCAGGTCGCGGGTATCGGCGTCGTCCACATTGACCGTCACCGCCATCAGCGTGTCCGGCCGGGTCGCGCGCGCGAACTGCACCGCCCGCTGGGTCGCCTTGTGCCAGCCCGACACCAGCACCAGCGCGTGCACCCGCCCCGGCAGCATCTCCGTGTCGTGCGGATCGATGGCCAGCTCGCCGCGCACCGACGTGTAGTGCCGGTGGATCAACCACATGATGACCACCAGGATCGGCATGGCGATGACCACCAGATACGCGCCGTGGGTGAACTTGGTGATCATCACGACCACCAGCACCACGCCGGTGAAGCACGCGCCGAAGGCATTGATGAAGCGCGCCCGGTGGATTCGCAGCCGCTCGCCGGAGGTCTGCGCGGTCCGCAGCTCCCGGTTCCAGTGCCGCACCATGCCGGTCTGGCACAGGGTGAACGAGGTGAACACACCCATGATGTAGAGCTGGATGAGCCGGGTGGTGGACCCGTCGAAGGCGTAGATGAGCGTCCCCGCCGCCACCGCCAGCAGGATGATGCCGTTGGAGAAGGCCAGCCGGTCGCCGCGGGTGTGCAGCTGGCGCGGCATGTAGCGGTGTTGCGCGAGAATCGAGTTCAGCAGCGGGAAGCCGTTGTAGGCGGTGTTGGCGGCCAGGATGAGGATGAGTGCCGTGGTGACCATCAGGTAGTAGAAGGCGAGCGAATTGCCGCCGAACACGGCCGCCGAGATCTGCGCGATGACGGTCTTCTGCGCGTCGTTGTGGCAGTCCCCGGCGAATCCGATGATGTCGCAGGTGTTCTCGGTGACCCGGGTCTTGGTGATCATGGCCAGCGCCGTCACCCCGGAGAACATGGCGATGGCGATGACGCCCATGGCGGTCATGGTGCGCGCGGCATTGAGCGCCTTGGGCTTGCGGAAGGCCGGCACCCCGTTGGAGATGGCCTCCGCGCCGGTGAGCGCGGTACACCCGGAGGAGAAGGCCCGCAGCAGCAGGAAGGCGACCCCGGCGGTGGACAGCCCCACCTGCTCGGCGTGGATCTCGTAGTGGGCGCTTTCCGCGACCGGGGTGTGCCCGAGCAGCGTCTGGCCGAGCCCGACCACGATGAGCACGAACACCCCGAGGACGAATCCGTAGGTGGGAATCGCGAAGGCGCGGCCGGACTCTCGCACGCCGCGCAGGTTCATGGCGGTCAGGAAGATGATGAACCCCAGGTCGATGACCACCCGGTAGGCGTTCAGGTCGGGCACCGCCGAGATGATGTTGTCCACGCCGGCCGACACCGACACCGCCACGGTCATCACGTAGTCGACCAGCAGCGCGGCCGCCACCACCAGGCCGGGCAGCGCGCCGAGGTTCTCGGCCACCACCTCGTAGGACCCGCCGCCGGACGGATACGCCTGCACCACCTGCCGATACGACAGCGCCACGACGGCCAGCAGGACCACCACGCCCGCCGCGACCACCGGGGTCAGGTGCAGGTAGGCCAGCCCGCCCAGGGTCAGGATGAGCAGGATCTCCTGGGTGGCGTAGGCGACCGAGGACAGCGGGTCGCTGGCGAAGATCGGCAGTGCGAGCCGCTTGGGCAGCAGGGTCTCGCCGAGCCGATCGCTGCGAAACGGCCGTCCGAGCACGAGTCGTTTGGCTACGTCGATCGGTGAAACCACGCTCGCAGCCTAGGTCTGGAAACCGGTCGAATCGGAGCCCCATGCCGTAGAGAATTCGTAAAGATACCGAACTGTCCGGCCCCGCTGCCTGCGGATTCGAAGACTTGTGCGGTTGATCGAACAACCACCTAGACTGTCTGGGACGTAATCGAGGGTTTTTGGAGAGGTGACACGATGGGAGACCGGACGGTCGTCGCCGACGTTGCCGACGAATTGGCGCGCCGCGTGGCATCCGGGGAGTACGAGCCCGGTGGTCTGATGCCGTCCGTCCGCCAGGTCGCCGAGGAGTTCGACCTCAATCGTGCGACAGCGCAATTGATTCTGGGCCGGCTGGAGTCCTATGGCTTCGTGGACGCCCACCGCGGCAAGGGATTCGTGATCCGCGATGTGCGCTCCGAGGGCGGTGTGGACGTGTACGGGCGGCTGTTCCGGCTGTCCATGCCGGAACCGGAGATCGCCGCGGAGATGTTCGGCAATATCGTCGACGAGGAACGCGGGATCGCGCTCGAGGCGCTGCTCGCTTACACCGGCAGCGAACGCCCGCTCGATCCGGCCGAACTCAAGGCCGAGATCGACGAACTGGAAACCCTTGCGCGCGGCACGGACCCGGACCCCCATCGGATGCTGAGCATCGAACTCGGGCTGCTGCGCCGGATGCTCACCGCGCTCGGCCTCTCGGTGCAGCGCGCGGTGCTCAACTCGATCGGTGAGATGGTGCTCGAGGTGCCGGCGGCGGTCGAGGCGTACTTCGCGGTCTCCCCGGATCTGCACGTGCTGGTGTGGCGGGCGCTGGTGGCGGTGTGGGAATCCGACGCCGGTCCGAGTGAGGCGCAACTGGCGCTGTTCGAGGATCTTTTCGGCATGTACCACCGGAAAGTGGTGGCGCGCTTCGAGGAACTGGTCGGTGCGGCCGGATCCGGCGCCGCCGGTGTGGTGGCCGCGACCGCGTGAGTTCGGGCCGACGGGTCGGTCTCGTCTCAGACAACCCCTCTTGGCAGAGTTTTCGGTAATTTTCAGCGCCCGAATTGGGAGCTATTGACCGATTACCGCGTTCATGATGGTGCCCGCGCTCGTCGCCACGATGCCGCCGACGAGCGCGCCGGCCACCTGTTTGGGCGACTGTAAACCGCTGCCGCTCCACTTTTCCCACGCGAAGCGACCGCCCGCGTAGGTGATGGCGAGGACTCCGGAAAGCAGCACGAACCAGGTGAAATACCGGACCAGCCGCATCAGCTTGTCGGCCGCGGGCGGGGTCTCGGGCGTGGGATCGACGATCTGCGCGTGCTGAATCTGGGTCAGCAGCTCGTGGGCGGCAATAAGAAGAAACATCTCGGCGCTCTTCCACACGGGGGCAATTCACCCTCCGGGGTACTCGCCGGACCCACTGTCACGCAAGGGAAGTCGTGTTCTTGTTCGTCATCGGGCATCGACGCGAACGCAATAGTGCGTGCGCCCGATGCGATCAGTCCACGTCGTTGTCGGCGGACAGGTACGCTATTGCCGCCAGATACTGCCGGCAGGCGAAGTGCTGGTCGTGCGCGCGGAGGACGGCCCGGGCCTGGCGGTAGGTGAGGGTGCGTGGTTCCGCCTCGCAGTCACCGGATTGGTCGCCGCGAGCGGCGGCATCGGTGGGACGGGCGAGCATCTGCGTCATGGGATGCCTCTGGCCGAGTGGGGGATTGGTGCACCGAGTTTAGGAGCTCGGATCGTGCAGATGCAAGCACATCTGCACGCTCGTCACGGGTCTCGAGGAGAGATTCCGGCGTCACGTGACCTTTCGGACATAGGGTTCCGGAACAATCGGGCGAACGGGACGAACTGACCCGAATTCTCCGCTCCCCCTTCGCAACTTCGCTCTTGGGCGCGGGTTCCAAGATCAAATCTGTTGTGTTGCAAAGGATGTGCCTCCCCGAGGCCATCGATCATGGGCTACCTGCGTGCTATCGTCGTGCTTGCGGTTGCAACTGTAAGTACATCTGATCGAACAATTGCAAGTACTGGGACCACCGTCTGCGGGCGGTACTGGCAAGGA
Organism: Nocardia sp. NPDC004340; assembly: GCF_053602575.1. Taxonomy (NCBI): domain Bacteria; kingdom Bacillati; phylum Actinomycetota; class Actinomycetes; order Mycobacteriales; family Nocardiaceae; genus Nocardia; species Nocardia sp. NPDC004340. The sequence goes on along the minus strand of NZ_JBSGDW010000003.1, from coordinate 706,175 downwards.
GTCTGAAATGACGGACATCTCGGCAACCTCGATCGATCGCTCGAATCTCTTGTGGCGCAAGAGCACCTTCAGCAATCCCAGTGGAAACTGCGTGGAACTCGCCCCGCTGGCCAACGGGCAGGTCGCAGTGCGCAACTCGCGCGACCCCGAAGGCTCGCTGATCGTGTACACGCGCCCGGAGATCGATGCGTTCCTGCAAGGCGCGAAGAGTGGAGAGTTCGACGACCTCGCGCGCTGAGCGGTAGCATTGGCAATCGGCGCGGTGGTTCGCGACTAGCCGTTGTGAGTCCACTGCCGGCAAACCCGAGCATCGGAGTGGACCTCATGATCGCAGAACCCCTTGCCCACCTGCAGGCGGATTCCGCTGTCGCCGAACGCGGCCCGACCGCACTGCGGATCGCGGTGGGCAGCCAGCTACGAAAGCTGCGGGAGTTCAACAAAATCACGCGGGAGGCCGCGGGTGAACACATCCGCGGCTCCCACGCCAAGATCAGTCGCCTGGAACTCGGGCGAACCGGATTCAAGGAGCGCGATATCCGGGATCTGTTGACGCTGTACGGCGTTGACGATCCCGGCGAGCGCGAGCAGTTCCTGGACCTGGTGCGCAAGGCGAATCAGCCGGGCTGGTGGCACCGCTACAGCGATCTGCTGCCTTCCTGGTTCGAAACCTATCTGGGGCTCGAGCACGCGGCGAAATCCATTCGCACCTACGAGGGACAGCTGGTTCCGGGTCTGCTGCAGACCCCCGACTACGCTCGCTCGATCGTTGCCCTCGGGCACGATGTGGATGGGGAGCGCCGCGTCTCGCTGCGCCGGCGTCGGCAGGAGCTACTGACCCGCGATGGCGCGCCCAGCTTCTGGGCCGTGCTCGACGAGGCGGTCCTGCACCGTCCCGTGGGCGGGCCGGGCGTGCTGCGCGGTCAGATCGAGTACCTCATCGAGATCTCCAAGCGACCGAACGTCACCATCCAGTTCCTGCCGTACGGGGCGGGCGGCCACGCGGCTGCGGGAAGCTCGTTCACCATGCTCCGCTTCGCCGAGTCCGAACTGCCCGACATCGTGTATCTGGAGCAGCTCACGAGCGCGCTGTACCTGGACCGCCGTGAGGACCTCGAGCTGTACCGGCAGGTGATGGATCAGCTGAGCGTGCAGGCGGAGCCGCCGGAGCGCTCTCGCAAAGAGCTGGCGAAGATCGCCGAGAAGCTCGACTGACCGCCGCGCTGGTCCCTAGGACCGGCGCCGGCTGCCCTGCGGATACCCCCGCAGACGGATAAGGGGCCCCTCTCGGGGCCCCTATCAGCGTGTCGCGGACCGGGTGGGTCTGCGGCACGGCCGGATTCGGTTACTGCCTGATGAAGCTGGAAGCGATCCGCCAGAATGCCTCCGGCTGCATATGGTGCAGATCCCAGTCGTTCACCATGGCGTGAGCCGTGGTGACGATCCGCTCGATGTCAAAATCATACCGAGTGGCCGCTCCAGTGGATTCGACCTGGCGGATGACGAAAGCGGTTGCCGTCTCGCGTGAATAGGTTTGCTCCGGCTGACTTCTGTCGGCAAACCCGAGTCGGCTGAGGTTGATTGGCTGATTCATTCGAACGCCCCTGACGCCAGGCCGACGGCTGACCGTGGGCGAAGAATCGCCGGTGATTCACCGCTCGGCTCTCTGGTTGTCCCCTTATTGGTGCCTTGCAACGACGAGTCTATGACCGTGCGTTGCGCAGATGCAAGTACATCTGCAACATCGAATTCGCAGTGTCAGAGTGCTTTTCGGGATGCTATGAGTTTGCGAAACCATGGTTGGCGAAAGGTTGTAATGCGCCCCGAACAGGGCTTTCCCAGTACTTCCGATCGAAAGTTCTGGAGGGGAACGACTGTTCCGCTTTATCCAGGAATTCGCTGAAGATCAAATATCGCCGTGATCAGCCCTGTTCTGGGCCTTCGCAGCTTTGATCCGGTCCTGTTCGAGGACCATCAGGCCGATTCCGAAACGCAGGCAGAGCGCCCCGGTGAGCCCGCACAGCACGCTCCAGGCGAGCTCACCGTACCCGGCGGTGGTCAAAGTCAATGCGATCGACACGATTCCGGCGGCGGTCAGAATCGGGCCCGGCAGATTCTGGATGGCCGGTGGTCGATAGGGGGTCCGGTCCGGCGGCCGGCCGGTGTCGCCCGGCCGATTGCGGGTGCCGCCGCGAGGAATGTGGGCGCCACCCGGCGGAATGTGGGCGACGGGGTAGGCGTACGGAGTGACAGGCAACATCACTGTCCTTTCTCCGGAAGTAATGCAGAACCGATAACAAGCGGATACCCGGCCAGGTGCGGCCGAATCACGCGGTATTGCTCCCTGTGCACAACCACCCCCGGCCGCGCGGCCATCACAACAGGCCCGCCCGCACACCGTCGTGGCCGTCAGTGATGCCCAGATCGTCCAGCAGGCCGAGAAACGCGCCTGCGTAGGGTGAGACCGCGGTCCCGGTCCTGACGAGCTCCCAGTCGACCTGTGCGCGCAACTCCCGTGCGATGTGCAGCAGCCGCGTGAAATCCAGCCGCTGCGGATCGGCCACGGTCAGTTCGTCCACCAGGAAGTCGGCCACCGTCACCACGGGCGCCGCGATCGGCCCGATGGGCAGCCGCTCGGCGCGTGCCAGCAGCGCGTCGGTGACGGGCCGGTGATCGGTGCCGAACACCAGATCCAACCGCACCCCGCCGTCGTAGAGCGTGGCCCGCTCGGCCTCGGTGCCGTGCGGCGGCCGCAGGCCGGCGGCGGACAGCAGGAGCACCCCGCGCGGCAGGTCGGCCGGGCGCAGCAGCACGTCGACCTCCGGAGGCGTGTCGGTCACCGGACCGCCACGGGCGTACACCGCGCACTCCCCGGTGAGGGCGCAGGGAATGTCGTTGTCCTGCAGGGTCTGTACGGCGAGGGTCAGGGTGTCGAGTAGCCGGTCGATGGCGCGGACCATGTCGATGGCGTACCCGTGCCCCGGCCCGCTGAATCCGCGACTCGATCACCCACCCAGCGGGCCCCGGATTGAAACGGGTTTTACGCCTGTGTTAGCTCTGGGAACAGTGGATTGATCGATTCGAGTGGACGGGAGCCGGTGCCGTGGTGGATGTGCCCGCGTATTTCGACGAGGTGGACGGCGGGTTCTTCCCGACGTCGTTCGCGGCCAGCCAGTGGTCCTCGGCGCAGGTGGTCGGGCCGGCCCTGACCGGCCTGCTGGCGCGCGAGCTCGAACGGACCCAGGCCACCGAGGGTTTCGTACCCGTCCGGCTGACCGTGGACCTGTTCAGCGCCGCCCGCTTCGAGCACACCACGACGCCGGTCGTGCGGGTGCGCGACGGCAAGCGGATCCGCGTCGCCGACGTGAGCGTGGTGCAGGGCGGCACCGTCGCCGCGCGCGCCACCGCCGTGCTGCTGCAGCCGTCCGAACAGCCGCCGGGGGAGCTGTGGCGGCGGGAGCGGGAACCGCAGCCGCCCTCGCTCGAGGTCGCCCCGCCCTCGGCGCAGCCGCAGACGCCGCTGTTCAACAGCGGTGAGGGCTCGCCGGTCTGGAACTCGGTGCCCACCGACCACGAGAACGCCGACCGCAAGCGCACCTGGCAGAACCCGATCCGGGTGGTGACCGGGGAGGAGCTGAGCCCGTTCGTGCGGGTCGCGGTGGTGGCCGAGGCGACCAGCATGATGACCAACTGGGGCGACAAGGGCATCGGGTTCATCAATACCGATATGACGCTGGGCCTTTCGCGGCAGCCCGAGGGCACCGAGATCGGCGTGGAGGCCGACAGCCACTTCAGCGAGCACGGCCTGGCGGTGGGTGTGGCCACGCTGTTCGACCGGCTCGGCTCGTTCGGCAGTTGCATGGTGACCTCGGTGTCCAACGCGGGCCGCCAGATCAGCAACGCCCAGCTCGACATGGTGATGCGCAAGCGGCTGTAACCCGCTCGCGCCCTCGGCAATCGGTCCGCGAGATCGCGGATCGATGACGGGATGGGCGTGACACGCGGTCCGGTCAGGGCACGGACCGGTCTCGAAGTGGCGTCGAACCGACCACTCCCGAGTGTCGCAGTGGTGCTTCCCCGTAGGCTTCGCGGACCACCGACCGACAGATCCGTGGGGGGTGTTGTGTCGCGCCGCTTGCGAAGACTGGCCGCCGCCTTGACGATCGGCTGCTGCGTGATCGTCACGTACTGCGCCGCACCGGGTTTCGCGCAACCACCCGAGCCCGGAACCGCGCCGAACCCGCCCGGCATCTCCCTGCCCGATATCCAGCGCTGGATCGATCAGCTGCTCCCGGCGCCCGCTCTCCCCCCGGCCCCCGTGGAGTCGCCGCTGGTCGACACTCCGGAGCTGGCACCGGATCTGGCGGCGCTGCGGGCCGCCACCATGCCCGCGCCGATCGGTGATCCCTTCATCGACGACTGGCCCGCCGGCCTCGACGCCCTGGACCCGGGCGGCATGGTCGCGGTGCGCGACGTAACCGCCACGGCCGCACCGACTCTGATCGTGCCGGTGCGCCAGGTGCTCCAGTTCAAGTACCGCACCAACGACTCTCACGACGAGCCGTCCTACGCGATCGCCAGCCTGGTGCTGCCGGTCGGGGAGTGGACCGGGCCGGGACAGCGGCCGGTGGTGATGAACAACCTGCCCATCGACGCGCTGGGCCGAGACTGCAACCCGGGATACACGCTCGCGCACGGGTTTACCCGGGCCGCCAACCTGACCGGCTACGCCCTGCCCACCACCCAGCTGGCGCTGTTGCGCGGCTACGGCGTGCTCATCACCGACCACGAGGGCCCGCGCATGGCCTACGCCGAGCCGACGGTGGCCGGGCACGCCATCCTCGACGCCATCCGAGCGACCCGCGGTTACCTGCCGGATGAGCTGGGCGAGAGCAGGTTCGGGATGATCGGGTACTCCGGTGGGGCCATCGCCACCAACGGAGCGGTGAAGCTGATGTCCGAGTACGCCCCCGAACTGTCGGAGGTGGTGGTCGGCGCGGCGCTGGGCGGGGTGCCGGCGGACTTCAGCATCCTGGCGCGCTCGATGAACGCCAATCTCGCCTCGGGGGTGTTCCTGGGCGCGGTGTTCGGCATCGGCCGCGAGCGGCCCGAGATCCTGGCCCGGATGAACCATCTGGCGCAATGGGTGACAACCTCGCAGCTGATCAACAGTCAGTGCAGCGAGGTGTTCGGGATCCCGGGCGTGCTGCAGCTGCCCATCGACATCGCCGCCAATATCCCCGATCCGCTCGACAGCGAGCTGGCGCACCAGATCTATGCCATCACCCGCATGGACGGCAAGAAGTCACCCGTGCCGCTGTTCATCTTCAACGGCGAACAGGAATTCTGGGTCCCCGCCGAAGGCGCGAAGAACCTCTACCGCGAGCAATGCGACCTGGGCGTGCCCGCCGTCTACCGCAGCGTCCTCGGCGAACACTTCATCGCCGCCTTCACCGGTTACCCCGAATCCCTGACCTGGCTCGACGAGAGATTGCAAGGCGTACCCGCGCCCAACGAATGTTGAACGCGGGCAGCCCTTCTCACATCGGGAAGAGGTTGTGCTTGCGCGGGTTGGGCTTGCGGACCGCGTTCTTGTCGCGCAGCAGGCGCAGGGCCTTGCGGATCTCGAGGCGGGTGGCCGAGGGCTCGATGACCGCGTCGATGTAGCCGCGTTCGGCCGCCACCCACGGGTTGTCGATGAGCGCGTTGTAGAAGTCGACCATCTGCTTGCGGACGGTCTCGCGCTGCTCGGGCGGGGTGGCCGCGAGGGTCTTCTTGCCGGTGACGGTCACCATGCCGTCGGCGCCGATGACCGCGATGCGGGCGGTCGGCCACGCCAGATTGATGTCCACGCCGAGCTGCTTGCAGCCCATGACCGCGTAGCCGCCGCCGTACGCCTTACGGGTCACGATGGTGACGATCGGGACCGTCGCCTCGATCAGCGCGCGGAACATGCGGCCGCCGCGCTTGATGACGCCGTTGCGCTCCTCCTCGACACCGGGCAGCACGCCCGGGGTGTCGACGACGTAGACGAGCGGAATGTTGAACGCGTCGCACAGGCGGATGAAGTACGCGCCCTTGTCCGAGCAGGCCGCGTCGAGCGCGCCGCCCAGCACCATGGGCTGGTTGGCGATGACGCCGACCGGGCGGCCGTCCACCCGGGCGAAGCCGGTGATCAGGTTCTGCGCGGCCGCTTCGCCGACCTCGAGGAAGGCGCCGTCGTCGAAGATGCGCAGCAGCACCTCGTGCATGTCGTAGCCCTGGCGATCGGAGTCCGGGATGATCCGGTCCAGTTCCCGATCGGAGTCGGTGATCTCGGGCTCCAGGCCCGGGTTGATGACCGGCGGCTCCTCGATGCAGCTGCTGGGCAGGTAGCTGAGGTACTCGCGGGCCCAGTTGAGCGCGTCGACCTCGGTACGGGCCACGTGGTGCAGCAGGCCGTTGCGGGCCTGCACGGCCGCGCCGCCCAGCTCCTCGGCGCTGATGTCCTCACCGGTGATGCCCTTGATGACCTCGGGGCCGGTGACGAACATGTAGGAGTCGTCGGTGGCGATCAGCACGTCCATATTGACCGGGCCGTACACCGAGCCGGCCGCGCACTTGCCGAACATGACCGCGACCATCGGCACGAAGCCCGACAGGTCCTCCTGCAGCCGGCACATGGTGGCGTACCAGGCCAGGGCGGTCACGCCCTCCTGGATGCGGGCGCCGCCGGAGTCGTTGATCACCACGACCGGGCAGGCGTTCTTGTACGCGAACTCCATGACCAGCCGGACGCGGCGGCCGAAGGTCTCGCCGACCGAACCGCCCTGCACCATCGAGTCGTGGGAGATGACCACGACCGGGCGGCCGTCGATCAGGCCGCGACCGGTGACCACGCCGTCGCCGTAGAGCGCGTGCGGCTGGCCCGGCGAGCGCATGAGCGCGCCCATTTCGACGAAGCTGCCCGGGTCCAGCAGTATGTTCACCCGTTCTCGGGCGCTGGCGACGCCTTTGGCAAGTCGTTTCTGGATACCCTTCTCACCGGTCGGTTCCTCGGCGATCTCCAGGAGCTTGCGCAGTTCCGCCAGCTTTTCCGCTGTACCCGTCATTACGTAGGTCTTGCCTTTCACCTTCAATGGCCGGGCTCGATCGGCGCCCGCGTCGAGCCGGATCGCGACTCGACCGCCCACGGTACCGTGCGGGTCCCCTTCCGAACCAGCGAACGCCTGGGTAATGTGCCCGGTCTCGCGCCGGTCGAGCTTCGGTCTCATGCCGCGCCAGGCCCCGCCCGTGACGCGAACTCCGCCGCCGTCAGCGATACACTGCCGCCCGTGAGCTCACCTATGACTGTGCGATCGGGAACGCCCGAGGTGATCCGGCCAGACCTGGACACCTTCGGATTCTCGGAGTGGCGGCGGACCGCGGTCGTCGGCGCGGTGCTGGGCGGCTCGGTGGTGGCCGGTGTGCTGCGTGGGGGCCTGCGACCGGCCAAGCGCAAGCGGGCCGCGGCCGAGGGCGTGGTGAACGGTTTCGAGACGCTCGGCCCGATGTTCGTGAAGCTGGGCCAGCTCATCGCGTCCTCGCCCGGCGCCTTCCCGCGCGAGCTGGCCGACGCCTGCCTGCGCTGCCTCGACGACGTCCCGCCCTTCGCGGCCGCGGACGCGCGCGCCATCATCGAGGCCGATCTGGGCAAGCCGATCTCGGAGCTGTTCCTCGAGTTCGACGACGAACCGCTCTCGGCCGCCTCCATCGCCCAGGTGCACGCGTGCGTGCTGCCCGACGGCCGCCCCGCGGTGGTGAAGGTGCAGCGGCCCGAGATCGCCCGTCGCATGATCGTGGACCTGCGCGCCGCCATGAAGCTGGCGCGCGCCCTGGAGAGGCGGTCGGAGAACGCCCGGGTCGCCAATACCCAAGCGGTGGTGCGGGATCTGTACGAGGCCACGGTCGCGGAACTGAACTTCCTGATCGAGGCCGAGAACCAGGCCCGCGCTCGCGAGCACCTGTCGGCCTTCGGCGACAACACCAATGTGGCCGTGCCCGAGGTGTATTGGGACTTCTGCGCCCCCCGGGTGCTGTGCATGGAGCGCATGCGCGGCATGCCGCTGGACCGCTTCGACGACATCCGCGAGGCCCACCCGGAACCGGAACTGCTGATCCGCCGCCTGGTGAAGGCGTGGATGGAATCGGTTGCGGTGCACGGGGTCTTCCACGGCGACGTGCACGCGGGCAACCTGTGGCTGCTCGACGACGGCCGGGTCGCCATGCTCGACTTCGGCATCGTGGGCCGGATGGAGGCCGAGTGGCGCGAGTTCGTGCGCGCGCTGTTCTACGCCAGCTCCATCGACAACGACTTCCGTCCGGTGGCTCGCGCGCTGCGCGCACTGGACCTGGTCGCCGACGACAGCGGCGACGACGCCACCATCGGCCGTCAGCTCGCGACGGCGCTGGGCCCCGTGCTCTCGGGCAGCCTGGACAAGCTGGATCTGGGCCTGGTCTCGGCGCGGCTGCTGGAGTTCGGCAAGCGCCGCGGCGCGTCCGGCCCGCAGCAGCTGGTGCTGATGGGCAAGCAGCTCGGCTACTTCGAGCGGTACGCGGTAGCGCTCGCGCCGGGCTGGAAGCTCGGCCGCGACCTGTACCTGTTCCGCAATATCTTCCCCGCCGAGGTGGCCGCCAAGGCCGCCGCGGAGAACATCACCCTGCCGACCGACTGACAGCGGGCCCGAGCGGGCTGTCGGCGGTCTGTCAGCGGCGGCCGTCATCGTTCTTTTCGTAGCCGGAAACACCCGTTCCGGCGCCGGAGAAGGAGAACGACGATGTCGAACAAGAACGTGCTCGCGGACCTGATCTCGGGCCACCTGACCGAGGCCAGGACCCGCGCCGAGCGCAGCATGCGGGCCGCGTCGGTGGCCCGGGCCGGTGCTCTGGCCCAGGCGGCCGCCGACGAGCGGGCGATGCCGGCGCACCTGACCCGGGCCGAGGTCAAGGAGTTGCGTGCCGAGGCGCGGGCCCAGGCGAAGCGGTTGGTCGCGGATCTGACCGCCCGGGGGTGAACGCCCGGGCGGGTCTGGCAAGCCTGAGAGAAGCGTCAGGAAACCCTCAGGCTACGACCAGATTCGCCCGGCAATGTGGATGGCAGACAGTGTCGGGCGAGCGTGCGAGGTGCGGAATGGTCGAATTCGAGGTCACCGGAACCACTGTGACGGCGCGGGTCACCGGTGCGCACAAACTGCTCGCGCTGCGCGACCACGTGAGCTTCGACCTGGCCCAGGTCACCGCCGTCGCGCCCGCCCCCGTGGATCTGCGCCCGCCGTGGCTGCGGACGCCGGGCACGTTCTTCCCGGGCGTGATCGCCGCGGGCATCTTCCGCGGGAAGGGCCGCAAGGAGTTCTGGGACACCCGTTTCGACGGTCACGGCGTGCTGATCGAACTGGCGGGCGCGGATTTCACGCGCCTGGTGGTGGATGTCGCCGAACCGGCCGCGGAGCTGCGGCGGTTGTCGTCGGCCCTGGCGGCCTGAATTCCCCGTAGAACCCGAATGGCTCGTGCCGCGGACCCGATTTCTGGCGGGCGCGGCACGAGCCGGTCTGGGTGGACTTTTCGGGGGTAGTGGTGGACGAAGATATCAGGGAGTCGGGCAGAGGAAGGCACCGGCGGGCGGCGGGGCCGGGACGATCCGCTCCGGGGCGACTCCGGCGGGTCCGGCCGGGCCGTTGGGCGCTACTGCTCCGGGAGCCGCGGGGGTCCCGACGTCGCCGGATCCCCATGCCGCGGACGGGTTCATGGTGAATACGGCCGCACAAACGAACGCACTGACGAGCAGGCCGATCGCTTTCTTTTGCGTCATGTCGTACGACGCTACAACCAGCTCCGAGCAATTGGTGGTATTGCCGAATCACCGGAATGTCGCGACCTGCTGATCGTGTGGATAGTTCGGTGAATTCCACTGTGGCACAGACAAACTAATCGGTCGGAACGGCGTGTTTTCAGTCCTTTGTGTTATGGACTGTGCCAGACCACGTTTCGGTTACGAACCGGCGTGTCTGAGGGTGTTTCGTCCGCTTCTATTGTGGACTGCCGGGAGGACCCGACCGGGAGGGATGCACGATGGCTGCTGGACCTGGTTCGAGGATCGCCGTCGCGGCGGCGCTCATGCTGGCGGTTTCCGCCGCGGTGACCGCGAACGCGCCGATGAGCGCGGCCGTGGGCACCTGCGGATCGAGCCTGGGGGACTACCGCGGGGAATTCGCCGTCGAGGGTGAACCCGGGACCGTGCTGAGTTTCGACGGAGCGGGCGGTCTCACTTTTCACAGCGCCCGGTTCGGGAACGGCGAGGGCCTGTACGCGGTCATTCCGTCGGGCGGATTCACCGCCACCCTGCGCATGGCCGACAGCGGTGAAGACGCGGCGCGGCCCGAGAATACGACCTCGATGGTCAAGAGCACGATCCTCCTCTGCCCGACCCAGGGAACGCAGGTCGGGAATTTCCGCTCACTGGATCAGAGCAGCCGCCGGTTCGATTATGTGAGGTCCGCCTGAAAAGCCGGTGACGGCAATGGTTTACCGGGTGAATCGGAGCGTGACGAGCTGGAAAGGCCGCAGGCGCAGTCGAATTCCCTCCTCGGCGGATTCCGTGACGTTTTCCTCGGGTAAAGGCCGCTCCAGCAGGTCGCAGCGGCGATAACCGGTGTACCCGAAATCCGGTGTGAGCAAAGCGGTCGCGCGACCGCCGCCCGCTTCGTAGAGCCGGATCACGACATCACCGGATCCGTCCTCGGCCAATTTGACGGCACTGGTCACCACGTCGTCATTGTCGACGGTGAACAGCGGCGCCACGGGTTCGGCGACGCCCGGGGTGACCGGCGGCAGATTGATCCGGTACCCGGAGCGCACGGCATCCGTGATCGAGGCGCCCGGCAGCAGCGCGTGCCGGAAATGGTGTGCGCCGTGGTCGGTCTGCGGATCGGGAAACCGCGGCGCGCGCAGCAGGGACGCGCGGACGGTGATGGTGGTGCCGCCGTCGGGCCGCACCGCGCGGGTCAGATCGTGGCCGTAGGTGGAGTCGTTGACCAGGGCCACGCCCCAGCCGGGTTCGGCCAGGTGGATGAAGCGGTGATTGCAGGCCTCGAACTTGGCGTACTCCCAGCTGGTGTTGGTGTGCGTGGGCCGGTACAGGTGCCCGAACTGGGTTTCGGAGGCGTAGCGGTCGGCGTGGATGTCCAGGGGGAAGGCGAGTTTGAGGAACTTCTCCGTCTCGTGCCAGTCGACCGTGGTGGCGATCTCCAGCGCCCCGGTGTCCGGGCGCAGGGTGAGGACCTGCTCGACGGCGGAGGAGCCGAAGGAGCGGCCGATGCGGAGGGAGACGTCGGTGGTGGCGCCGGACTCCGCGACCAGGAAGTCCACCTCGGTGAGGTCGGTGACGGTATTGCGATAGAACTGGTCGACATCCCAGGCGTCCCAGGAGTTCGGGTAATCCTGGTGCAGCTGGAGCAGATTGGCGGCCGCGCCCGGCGGCAGGGTCTCGCGCCGCTGCCCGAGGTCGTAAACCGACACGACCAGTCCGCGCGCGTCGACCTCGACGCGGGTCCGGTCGTTGGCGAGCACGAATCCGCCGTCCGGCCGCTCGGTCACCGTGGCGCCGCGGCCGGGCACCACCGGTCCCGCGCCGCCGGCCGGGACGCCCCGCCAGGTGTGCGGGGCCGGGTTGAAGACGTGGGAGCCGGACCGTTCCCCGCCGAGCGCCCATTGCGCCCGTTCGATGATGGCCGAGAGTTCGGCGGCCACCCGCGCGTACGTCGCCTCGGCTTCCCGATGCACCCACGCGATGGACGAGCCGGGCAGGATGTCGTGGAACTGGTGCAGCAGCACCGTCTTCCAGAGCCGGTCCAGGTCGGCGACGGGGTACTCGAAGTCGGTGCGGACGGCCGCGGTGGCCGCCCACAGTTCGGCTTCCCGCAGCAGGTGCTCGCTGCGCCGGTTGCCCTGTTTGGTCTTGGCCTGACTGGTCAGGGTGGCGCGGTGCAGTTCCAGATACAGCTCGCCCACCCAGACGGCGGCGTTCGCGTATTCGGCCTCGGCGGCGGCGAAGAAGTCGGCGGGCCGCTCCCAGGTCACCTTCGGTGAGCCCTCCAGGTCGCGCAGTCGGGCGGCGCGCGCGATCATCTCCCGGGTGGTCCCGCCGCCGCCGTCGCCCCAGCCGGTCGGGGCAAGGGACCGGTTGGCGCGGCCCTTCTCCTTGAAGTTCTTGGCGGCGTGGGCGATTTCGCGGCCCTGCATGGAGCAGTTGTAGGTGTCGACGGGCGGGAAGTGGGTGAAGATCCGGGTGCCGTCGATGCCCTCCCACAGGAAGGTGTGGTGCGGGAAGGTGTTGGTCTGGCTCCACGAGATCTTCTGGGTGAGAAGCCATTTGGATCCGGCGGCCTTGATGATCTGTGGCAGTCCGGCGGCGAAGCCGAAGGTGTCGGGCAGCCACGCCTCGTCGTTCTCGACGCCGAATTCCTCGAGGAAGAACCGTTTGCCGTGCACGAACTGGCGGGCCATGGCCTCCGAGCCGGGCATGTTGGTGTCCGATTCCACCCACATGCCGCCGGCGGGCACGAAGCGTCCGTCGGCCACCGCCTCCTTGACCAGGGCGTACACCTCGGGCCGGTGCTGTTTGAGGAAGTCGTATTGCACCGCTTGGGACATGGTGTAGATGAAGTCGGGTTCGGCGTCGAGCAGCGCGGTCATATTGGCGGTGGTCCGCGCGACCTTGCGCACGGTCTCGCGCAGCGGCCACAGCCAGGCGGTGTCGATGTGGGCGTGCCCCACCGCGGAGATCAGGTGCGCGGACGGCACGGCCGGGCGCGCGAGCACCTCGGTCAAGCAGGCGCGGGCGGCCGCGGCCCCGGCGTTCACCTTCTGCAGGTCGATGGCGTCGAGGGCGCGTTCGATGGCCCGCACGATGTCGTACCGGCGAGCGGGGTCCTCGGGCATCTCGTGCATGAGCTCGCCGAGCACCTCGAGATCCTGGACCAGCTGCCACACATCGTCATCGAAGACGACGAGATCCATTCGCCCCAAACGGTATTGGGGACCGCTGCCCGCGGTGGCGAGGTCGCCGAGCCCGGTCGGCCCGAAGAACGGGATGATCGGGTTCGACGCCGCCTCCACATGAAACAGCACCTGCTCGCCGCCGCGCGCCGGGGCGGCGATCCGCACCCACTGATTACGCGGATGCAGCCCCTTCACCGGTGTCCCGTCGGGCCGATACACCAGACCCTCGCACTGGAATCCGGTCTGGTTCGCATCGAACCCGAGGTCGATGATGGCCTCGACGGTGCGTCCCGCCCACTCCGGCGGGACCGTGCCCTCGACAGTCAGCCAGCTGGTGCCCCAGGGTGCGCCCCACGGGGTGCCCGGCGCGGTCGGCGTGCGCGGCGCGGCGATCCCCTCGGCCACCGGCACCGGTTCGCCCGGCGCCTCCCAGATCGACACCCGCATCGGCGTCGATTCCGGGTATACGGCGGGTTTGATGCGGTCGAGCACCCGCCCGAGCCTGCCCTCGATCAACCGGCGGTCATCGTGCATAACGGTGGCTCCCATCGGGCGTGGGTGGTGACCGGCGAACCGTTTCTCGCCCGACTCTAGCGGCCTCGAAGCCCGCCTCCGGGAATGATCGGGCCGTCGGCGCGGGCAGTGCGGCTCCGTTGCCTCGGCAAGCGAATGCCGATCAGGAACCAGCGGCGGACCCCTCGGTCCACTTGGCCATCCAGGCGGTGTTCTCGGTGGCGATCACCGATTCGCAGGCGGCGACGAACGCGGGCCAGTCGGCGTGGACTCCGGCGGCCCAGTCGTCGGCGAGAGCGCGGAGGCGGTGGGCGGTGGTGAGGTAGGTCATGGCGAGGTAGTCATAGCGCTGGGCGGTCAGGTAGGCGGCGACATTGGCGGTGGCCGTGGTCAGGACCGCGACCCAGGGGGCCAGGGCGGTGGGGCCGGTGCCGGACGTGATGGCCGCGGCGGCCGCGACGAGCGCGGTCGCCATGCCCAGCGCGATCGCGAACCGGCGCCACCGCGCCGCGTACCGCGTGTATCGGCGGGCCGTCGGCCGGTAGTAGTCGATCTGCCCCTGGATTCGTTGCCGGACATAGGTTTCCGGCGTCAATGCGGTCGGAGGTGGGGTCGGCTGGGTGGCAGCGTCGTCGACGTACGGCAGCAGATCCGCGGCGGCCGTGACGATTTCGGTCATCTCGTGGCGTAGGGCGTCGACGCTGGTATGGGCGCCCGCGCGGAACTCGAAGGTCAGTCGTTTGAGGCCCTCCGACGTCGCCCGTGCCCGCGTCCACGCCCGGATGGCATCCGGGGTCAGGTACTGGAATCCGACGAAAGCGGCAAGGGCCAGGCACACCGCGCCGACCGCCGCGACGCAGGTCCGTGCCACACCGCCCGAATACGCTACCGTCGCAGCCGCGGTCGTGCACAGCGCGCCGATAGTGCTGGCTGTGAACGCCGTGATCCGTGCGCGATCGAGGCGGCGCTTGAGCCGGCAGGCCGCCTGTGACCAGCGCAGCCGGTCGGCCCAGATCTCGGCGACGACCTGATCGTCGTTCCCGCTCACGTGCCGGTGTCCGAGGCGACCGGCAGGCTGTCGCAGGCCTTGCGGTAGGGGATATCCGGGGACACCCACTCGTTCCACTCCTTGTGGCTCATATTGGCGGTGAGTTTGTCGCACAACCGGTCCGGCCAGGCGGCGGGACCGGGCCAGAGATGGATGATTGCGTGTCCCTCGGCGCTGAACGATGATCCGATTGTCGCGAGTCGGCGGTCGTCGGGGCTGACGGCGAGTGCCCTGATGGTGTCGGCCGGGCCGACCATCGGTCGGCCGACCGGAAGCCCCGATGTCGCGCCCCAGATCCGGACCGACTTGCCGGACCCCGCGATCACGTATCTGCCGTCGGCGCTGAACGATATGGCCGTGATGGCTCTCGTGGGATCGGTGATCGAGTCACTGATCAGCTTCCGGGAATCAGCATCGAACAGCCGGATGGACTCCGGGCTCGCCGAGGCGATTCGCCGGCCGTCGTAGCTGTACGTCAGGAATTCCGCATTGGTGGTGTCGGAGATCGGCTCGCCGACCTGATGATGGGTGTCGGCATCCCAGACCTTGATTTTGCCAAGTCCGCCATTGGTGATGAGGTGCCGGCCGTCCGGGCTGAAGGCCACGGCGTTGACAATCGAATGCTCGTCGATCGGTGTGCCGATCTGGGTTCCGGTTCTCGGATCCCACAACATCACACTGAGATCGAGTCCGAAGGAAGGGGACGTCAGGTCGTAAGCCTGGAAGCCGTCGGTCAGAAGATTGGCCGGCAACACTCCGCCGACGGTGGCCAGCAGGGTTCCGTCCGGACTCAGCACCGAGCTCGACGTCTTCTGCGCGCCGATCTCCCGTTCGGCCACAGGTGCACCGGTCTTCGCGTCGAACGTCGCGACGGTGTAAATGGGGATCAGATCATAGGAAGTGACAGCGATCCGATCGGTCGGTCTCTTGTATGCCGTCTCCACGGTAATGATGCGGGCGCCGTCGTGGCTGAAGACCGCATTCACAGGTACCGCGCCGTCCCTCCTGATGCTCGGGACGAGGGCTCCCGTCGCGGCGTCCCAGATGCGAATGACGCCGGGCAGACTCGAACTTGGATCATTCCGGGTGCCAGCGGTTACCAGGCGGGTACCGTCCGCGCTGTAATGCACCGACATCACCGATGTATCGCCCGCTGCGATCACTGTCCCGATGGTGGCCGCGGTGTCAGCGTTCCACACCCGGATGGTTTCGTCGCCGCCTGACAGCACTCCGTGTCCATCGGCGGTGAAGCCGACGCCCTTGACGCTGCTGTGATGTCCGGTCATGGGGGTGCTTGTCGGCTGCCGAGATGCGACGTCCCACAGCCGAATCGTTCCGTTCGAGCTGCCGGAGACGACATTGCGCCCATCCGGGCTGAATCCGATCGCATTCACCGCATCGTCGTGACCGCTGAGCGCAGCCCCTGCCGGCTGGAGGGTTGTCGCGTCCCAGAAGTGCACGAGATTGTCGTACCCGCTGGATGCGATGAGGCCACCGGCCGGAGCGACAGCGACAGCCAATGCGGTCTTGTCTTCCTGGTCCGGGGTCTGCGCGACCGTCGTGCCGGATTCGGTGTCCCAGAGTCGCAGGCCGGAATTCGTCGTGGTGACGATACGGTTTCCCTCCGGCAGAAAGGCGATACGCCAGGCCATGTCTGTGAGTTGGATCGTGCGAAGCTGTTGTCCCGCACCGACATCCCATATCTGGATCGCGCCCGGGAACACGCTTGCGGCCAGATGACGTGCGTCCGGGCTGAATGCCACCGCTACGACCGCCCCGTTTCCGGTCTTGAACGGGCCGGCGATTTGCGAACCACTCTGGACGTCCCATATCTGGACCGTTCCGTCATTGTCCGCGGCGGCGAGTCGGCGACCGTCCGCGCTGTAGGCCAGGCCGTTCACGGCACTCTTGTTGTTCGTGGTGAGTAGCGGGCCTGTGGTCTGGCCGGTAACGCTGTCCCGTAGTTGTACCGTCGCCTTGCTCGCTGACGCCGCATGCCGCCCATCGGGACTGACGGTGAATGCCGTGACAGTGTCATGTGCTGGTGTACCGAGTATTTTCATCTCGGCAGATGTCGTCGAAAGCGCGTCGAGGACCGCGCCGTCGTCGGGGTGTGATCCGATCCGACGCGCGGCGAGGATCTGCTGGATGGCTCGCGTGTCACCACCGGGCCGGATCCCGGCGAGCATGGCTTGCCCTTCGGAGACCAGGCGCAGGGCGGTCGCTTCGTGCAGCCGCCGATCGGCCTCGTTCTGTGCCAGCGTGGTTCGTACCGCGAAGAATCCGGCGACCAGGGCCGCGATGACGGTGAGTGCCAGGACCGCCCGCAGGATGTGCGTCCGTCGGCGCAGCCCGTCGGCGTAGGCGCGGGCGTCGTTCAGTTCCTTCTCGCGCCGCTGCCGTTCGGCGGCGTCCTCGGCGTCCTGCCGTTGGCGGGAGGCGGTGAGGTACTCGCGCGCGCAGGCCAGGCGATCGGCGAAACCCGGAGTGGCGGAGACCTTCTCGGCCTCGCTCAGCCGGGTGCCCTCGATCAGCCAGGCGTCGTCGCGGCCGCTGGCCTCCCATTCGGTGGCGGCGCGGTCGAGGCCGTCGGCGGTCCGCAGATCGGCGGCCTCCTCGCGCAACCATTGGGCGAGTGCGGGCCATTCGCTCAGCAGGCTTTCCAGCGCGACCTCGATGGTGGTCTCGCCGCGGCGTTCGTCCTGGACCAGCAGGCGGTGGTCGACGAACGCGGCGATGAGCGGGCGGCTGGTGGCCGGCAGGTCGGCGAGGCGCGCGATCCGCCGCAGCGGCTGATCATTGTCCGCGGCGATGGTGGCGAGCCAGGGCACGAAGGCCGCGCGCAAGTGCGCGAGTTGTTGTTGCTTCTCCGAATCGTCCTGGGCGAGTATGGAATCGATCTCCGATTCGACCACGTGCGCCATCCCGCCCATGGCCGTGTAGTCGGCGCTGGTAAGTGCGCCGGCGGCGGCGTAGTCGAGGTAGAGCCGCCACAGTGTCAGGGACAGCAGTGGCAGTGGGTTGGCGCTGTCCGCGCAGTCGGCGAGCAGTCGTTCCACGAGATCCTCGCGCACCGCGAGCCGATTGCCCGCTGCGGTGGCGCGCTCCGCCGGCCCTTGGATGACCTCGGCGAACCGCGCCGGCTGCAGGGGTCGCAACTCGTCGAACACCACGCTCTTCACCGAGGCGAGGGCGGGTGAGGTTTGAAGCGGTTCGTAGCGATCGGCCCGAATGGTCAGTGCGACAATGATATCCAGGCCGTCGTCGACCAGATGGGCGAGAAGCGACTGGAACAGACCGGCCTCGCGGCCGGCTTCACTGCCGAACAGCTCCTCGGCCTGATCTACCGGGAGCACGATCGTCGGAGGCACGGTGTCGCTGGAATCAGGCGTCGCCGCCGTCGCGGCGTCCCGCGCTTCCCGCAGCCAGATGGTGACCTGCGCGGGGTCGGCCGCGCAGGCCGCCTTGATCGCACCGAGGGTTGGTTTCGCCAGTCTCAGCCGCCGGCGCACCGCGTACAGGGATGCGGCCAGGCCGACCGGGCCGGTGACCGCGTCCCGTTCGGGGCGGATGATGTCGAGCACCAGGAAGTGCCTGTCGTCGCGCCGCAGGCGGGGGAGTAGTCCGGCCCGCAGGAACGACGATTTGCCCGTGCCCGACGGGCCGAGGATGACGAACAGGTTCTCCACGTGGGAGGCCCGCATGCCGCGCAGCATGTCCAGGCCGCGCACGATCTGCGCGTCCCGGCCGAAATACACGGCCGCGTCGACCGCTTCGAACGGGGCCCACCCCCGGTAGGGCGCCCGCCCGGAGTCATCGTCCGGCGGCCACTCGAAATATTCGGCTCCGATTCCCGCTTCCAGCAAACCCCGCCGCAGCAGTCGAAGCCCGTCGGTCGAGAATTCGACGGGCGGGCCCCCGGTGACGGGTATCGCTGTTGTCGGTCCGGTGGGGAAGAGGTCGCATTGCTGCCAGTCCCGGGTGGATTCGCGGCTCACGAACGGTTCCAGGCGGGCGGCGAAGATCCGCTTGTTTTGGTTCTCCGCAGTCCGCGCCTCGGCGCGGCATTCCGGCGAGGAATCCCAGTTCTCCGACAGCAGGCAGATCACGGCCTCGCAGCGGGAATTGGCTCGGACCAGGGCGTCTTTCCATCGAACTCCGGGGGCTATCCCCGTGTCCGGGTCCAGATCGAGGAAGATCTCGTCGGCGAGAGCGGGGTCCTGTGCGACGAGCCAGGCCTTCAGCGCAATGGCCTGCCGGTTGTCCCGGCTGGAATGGCTGAGGAATATGCGCGCCATTCCTCGAGTGTTGGCGCTTCCGCCCGCAACTTCATGAGTACCGCATTACTCGCATTCAAGGTGATGGCACGCGCATGTTCGAACAATCGATCTGCCGAGCGCGCAAGGGCCGTTCTGAGTAATGGGGGCTACCTCTCGGATATCACGGTGTGGGAGGGATCAGGCCGTTGGCGCGGACCGATACGGGGCGGCTGCGGCCTGGCGGGCGACGCGCAGCAGCGGGACGCTGAGGATGCCGGCCAGGCGCGTGTACGGCCAGATCGCGATGATCGCCACCACGATCAGTCCACGTGCCTGGTAGAGGAGTGGTGCGTGATCCATGCCGGAGGGATCGGGGTGCAGGGCGAGCAGTGAACGCGCCCACGGGAAGAGGGTTTCGGCGGCGCGGTAGCGGCCGTCGGTGGCGGTGCCGTCGAAGGTGACCAGGACTGCCGAGAGGAGTGCGGCGCTGAGCAGGGGCAGCGTGAGCCGGTCGAGGGGGGTGACTCGGTGTCGTATGTCGGCGGAGATCAGTGGGGGGATCAGGATCAGTGCCACTCCGGCGACGGTGACGGGCGCGGCCACGATCTGGACCGCCGACAGCAGCACGTGAATGTTGTGCTCGGGCCGCATATGTGGTCCCGAGGCGAGCATCTCCGCAACCCGTACCGCGAACACCACGGGGAATCCGATGCGTACGGCCGCGATCCCGATCCGTTGCGCCTTGTCGATGTGCGGCCCGTACAGATAACCGCGGAAACCGTCGCGCCGGTACCGCCATAGGTGCCCGACCGCGCACGACACGACAGCCGCATACGGCAGTACCACCCAGATCGCGATAAGCATGCCTTCAACCCACATTCGGTCGGCACCGACAGCATTGGCCGAGCAACTGTCGCACGCCGGCGTGCGCCGGAGAAGTGTCGATTCGTGCCAACTCCGCGCAGCGGACGGCGCGCTATTGCCAGAGGTGGGACATCATGTGCGGGTACCGAACCGGTCGGAAGTCGGTGAAGTTGATGTCGCGGACGTGGGAGAAGTCCGACCACAACAATTTCCCGCCCGGGAGCCGCGCGGGAAGTCGCACTCGCGCCCGCACCCGCCGCAGTTCGTCCTCGGTCGCGGCGCGTCGGGGCCCGGCGGTGCCGTAGAGCCGGACTCCGGGCGGCGACGGGAAGCGCGCGGTCAGCAATGAACGGAACCAGAACAGTCCACGGCCGTTCACGGCCAGCAGGCAGACCCGCGGATCGCGGTCCAGGTTGCGGCCCAGCGCCTCGGCGTACTGGTCGAAGTAGAAGCCGGTCGTGTCGTCGCGCAGGAACACCGTGCCGATCGGTGCGATGGTCGGCGTGCCGTCCGGATCGGTGGAGGCGAGGGTGCAGTGGGCGGCGCGAGATACGGTCTCGCGGATGCGATCCCAGTTCTGTTCGAGGGTCACGACCGGTCCTGTTCGATAGGGGCTGACTGAACGATTCGAGAGTAGGTGGATGCGGGCGGTCGGCATGTGAGGGCGGTGTGCCGCAATTGCCGGGACAGGGGCGGGTGGGTAGCGCATGATGGCGGCATGGGTTCAGATGCGGCGCGGCGGGCCGTACTCGAGATGGTTTGTGACACTTTCGCGCCGGGGGACGGGGGTGAGGTGGCGGCGGCTTCCGCGTTGGGGGTCGTCGACACGGTCACCGAGTTGCTCGGACGCAATCCTCGGGAGGCGGAGCGGCGGCAGTTCGAACTGCTCATGCGCGTGTGGGATTCGCGGGTGTTCGGGGCGCTCAACGGGGCGGGGTGGCGCAAGTTCTCGCGGCTCGGCGCCGAGGAACGGGAGCGAACGCTGCTCGCGATGGCCAACTCCCGGATCGAGCAGAAGCGGGCGCTGTTCCAGGCGTTGAAGGGGGCGGCGGTCACCTCCTACTACCTGACGCCGGGGCCGACCGGGGTGAATCCGATGTGGGAGAAGATGGGCTTCCCGCCCGCGTTCGGCCCGGTGGAGGGTGCGAAACGCGGGCTCAGCCCGGAGCGGCCGGATTCCGACACGACCGTCGTGTGCGATGTGGTCGTGATCGGGTCGGGCGCGGGCGGTGGCACGGCCGCGGCGGTCCTGGCCCAGGCGGGCCTGGATGTCGTTGTGCTGGAACGCGGCGACTACCTCGACGACCCGGACTTCGGGATCGGCGAGAAGGAAGGGTTCCTGAAGCTGTACGCGCCGGGCCCGGCCGTCACCGCCGAAGGTCAGCTGAGCCTGGTGGCGGGCAGCGCGCTGGGCGGCGGCACGGTGGTCAACTGGACCACCTCCTTCCGCACCCCGGACGACGTGCGCGCGGAATGGGCCGGGCTGGGTGCGAGCCAGTTCGCCGAGCAGGAGTACACCGACGCCCTCGACGCGGTGGTGTCCCGGCTCGGGGTGAACCTCGACCATTCGCCCGCCTCGCGCCGCGACGAGATCCTCGAACGCGGCCTGCGCAAGCTGGACTGGCACGTCGAGCCGCTGCCCCGCAACGTCCGTGACTGTGATGCCGGAATCGAATGCGGGCGTTGCGGTTTCGGCTGCCGCATCGGAGCCAAGCAGTCGGCGGTCAAGACCTGGCTGGCGGACGCGGCCGCGGCGGGCGCACGCCTGTTCGTCGGCACCGACGTGCGGCGCATCGAGGTCAGCAATGGCACCGCGACCGGCGTGGAAGCCGTGACGGCGGACGGGCATTCGGTGTGGGTGCGCGCCCGCGCGGTGGTGGTCGCGGCCGGGGCGATCCAGACCCCCGCCCTGCTGCGCCGCTCCGGCCTGACGAATCGTGCCATCGGCGACTATCTCCGGCTGCATCCGGCCACCGCGGTGTTCGGCGTCTTCGACGAGGAGATCCGCCCGTGGGAGGGCGGCCTGCAGACCCGCTACTCCAAACAGGACCGCGACCTGGACGGCAAGGGCTACGGCGTCATCTACGAGACCGGGCCCATGACCCCGGGCATGTCGGTGGGCTTCCAGGCCTGGACGGGCGCGGCCGCGCATCGCGACCGCATGCTGAAACTGGCCAATACGGTGGCCGTCGGCGTCATCACCCGCGACCGCGACCACGGCTCGGTCGAGACCGACAAGCAGGGCGAGGCCGTGGTGCGCTACCGGCTCTCGGCCCGCGACGCCGCCCACATGCACACCGGAATCGTCAATGCCGCAAGCATTCTGGAGGCGGCGGGCGCGCAGCGGATCTCCTCCGGACACCAGGCGGGCGTCGGCTACGCGCCGGGCGTCGAGGGCAGCCACGAGGACTTCGCCGCCCGGGCGGCCGCCGCCGGGTACGCGCCGGGCCGCTGCTCGATGGGCGCGCTGCACATCATGGGCTCGGCCCGGATGGGCGGTTCCGCCGCGGATTCGGCGACGAATCCCGACGGTGTCACCTGGGATGTGCCGAATATCGTGGTGGCCGACGCCTCCTGCTTCCCGACCTCGTCGGGGGTGAACCCGATGGTCAGCATCGAGGCCATCGCCTACATGAACGCGACCCGCCTGGCGGCGCGGCTCGCGTAGCCCGATTCGGCGGCGCGGCAGGCAGTTTCGCGTGCCGCGCCATCGCTACAGCACCGAGCCGTAGGCCCCGACGATCACCTTGTTGATCTGCCCCACGGCTCGGTCGATCGGCCCGGTCGGCTGGAACAGGTGACTCAGCGCGAGCCGGACCAGCACCTCGGTCATCGAGGTCAGTTCGGCGTCGCTCATCGCCGGCAGTCCGTACTGCGATCGGATGCCCGCCGAGAGTGCGGTGACCGCGCGGCCCAGCACCGGCTCGGTCTCGGTCATCAGCACCGGCAGCAGTGAACTGTCGTTCTCCGATCGTCCGGCCAGCACCGCCTTGATCAGTGTGTTGTCGGCGCCGGTCCGCAGCGTGAACTCGGCCGCCGCGGTCATCCCGGTCGCGACCTCGGTCGGATGCGCGGCCAGGCATTCGGCGATGCCGACCAGGAAGCCGTCGACTTCCTGCTGCACCACCACTTCGGCCAGCTCGTGCTTGTTGGCGAATTCCTTGTAGAGCACCGGACGGCTCACGCCCACCTCTTTGGCGAGCCGCGACATGTTCACCGCGCCCCAGCCCTCGGTGATGACGATGCGCCGGCCCGCTTCGATGATCCGCTCGCGCAGCAACAGCCGCATCTCGGTCTGGAAGTTCGGTGCTTCAACCACGTCCCGATCGTACATGGGCTCAACTTTCGTCTCGTCGTTGACAGACTGGATCACAGTGTATCTAATGAATACAGTTCTTGAGAAAGTGTAAACGCTAGGAGTACGGCAATGACGACGTCTCATTTCAGCGCGGAAGAGGCCACGGCACGCCCGCAGTGGCGTGACCGCAAGCGCTATCTGTGGCTGCTCGGTCTCGTTCCCCCGACGGCCTTGTTCCTGGCGATGGCCTTGGTCTGGGCCTTCAACGAGTTCGGCTGGACCGCGGTCTCGCCGGTGTGGTGGTGGATCGGCCCGCTGATCGTGTACGTGCTGCTGCCGATCCTGGACCGCTTCTTCGGCCCGGACGGGCAGAATCCGCCCGACGAGGTGATGGAGTACCTCGAGAACGACAAGTACTACCGGTACTGCACCTACGCCTACATCCCGTTCCAGCTGCTGAGCCTGACCGTGGCCTGCTACTTGTGGACCGCGAGCGACCTGTCCTGGCTGGGCGTCGACGGCGGTCTGGGCCTGATCTCCAAGCTGGGCCTGGCGCTGAGCATGGGCGTGATGGGTGGCGTCGGCATCAACACCGCGCACGAACTGGGCCACAAGAAGGACGAGCTCGAGCGCTGGCTGTCGAAGATCACGCTGGCCCAGACGTTCTACGGCCACTTCTACATCGAGCACAACCGCGGCCACCACGTCCGCGTCGCCACCCCGGAGGATCCGGCCAGCGCCCGCTTCGCGGAGACCTTCTGGGGCTTCCTGCCGCGCAGTGTGTGGGGCAGCCTGCGCTCGTCGTGGGAGCTGGAGGCCAAGCGCCTGGAGCGGCTCGGCAAGCGTCCGTGGACGCTGCGCAACGACGTGCTCAACGCGTGGCTGATGTCGGTGGTGCTGTTCGGCGTGCTGGCCGCGGTGTTCGGCCCGGCGGTGCTGCCGTGGCTGGTGATCCAGGCGATCTACGGTTTCGCCCTGCTGGAGACGGTGAACTACCTCGAGCACTACGGCCTGATGCGGCAGAAGACCGCCAGCGGCCGCTACGAGCGCTGCACCCCGGAGCACAGCTGGAACTCCGACCACATCGTCACCAATATCTTCCTGTACCACCTGCAGCGGCACAGCGACCATCACGCGAACCCCACCCGCCGCTATCAGATCCTGCGCAGTATGGACGGTGCCCCGAACCTGCCCAGCGGTTACGCGAGCATGATCTCGCTGGCTTACTTCCCGCCACTGTGGCGCAAGGTGATGGATCACCGCGTGCTCGAGCACTATTCGGGTGACATCACCCGCGCCAATGTCCAGCCCCGCAAGCGCGACCGCGTGTTCGCCAAGTACGGGGTGGTGGCGTGATGGCCTCCTACCGCTGCCCGATCTGCGATTACGTCTACGACGAGGCGAAAGGCGCGCCGCGCGAGGGCTTCCCGGCGGGTACCGCCTGGTCCGCCGTCCCGGACGACTGGTGCTGCCCCGACTGCGGGGTGCGCGAAAAGATCGACTTCGAACCCGCTTCCGCTCAGAAGGGACACTGACATGAGCACCGACTTCAAACTCTTCCGCTGCCTGCAGTGCGGCTTCGAATACGACGAGGCGCTGGGCTGGCCCGAGGACGGCATCGAGCCCGGCACCCGCTGGGATGACATCCCCGACGACTGGTCCTGCCCGGATTGCGGTGCGGCCAAGAGCGATTTCGAGATGGTCGAGGTCAGCCGCGCGTGAGCGGGCGCATCGTCATCGTGGGCGCGGGCGTGGCCGGGGCCACCGCCGCGCGCACCCTGCGCACCGAGGGCTACACCGGGGAGATCGTGCTGCTGGGCGCGGAACCCGTGGCGCCCTACCGGCGGCCGATGGTCTCCAAGGAGCTGCTGGCCGGCGCGGTCGAGGACCGGCGGTCGCTATTGCATCCCGTCGACTTCTGGGCGGGCAACGACATCGACCTGCGGGTGGGCGTGCCGGTCGAATCCATCGATCCCGGACCGGGTCTGGTGTGGCTGGCCGACGGGACCGCCATCGGCTATGACTCGCTGCTGCTGACCACCGGCGCCCGGTCGCGGCAGCTGGCGGTGACCGCGGACCGGTCCGTGGCGCCCGACGCCGCGTTGCCGGTGCACACCCTGCGGGGCCGGGCCGAGGCCGAAGCCCTGCGGGCGACGCTCGGGCGGGATCCGTCGCTGCTGATCATCGGGGCCGGGCTCATCGGCTGCGAGGTCGCCGCCACCGCGCGGGGTCTGGGCGCGGAGGTCACGGTGCTCGATGCCGGGACCGCGCCGCTGGAGCGGGTCGCGCCCGCCGTCGTCGGCGACTACATCCGGAAGCTGCACGCGGACAACGGGGTGGCCATCTCGACCGAGGTGCGGCTCTCGCACCTGGCCTACACCGGCAACGACGTGGTCGCCGTGGCGGAGGACGACCGCACCTGGACCGCCGCGGCGGTGCTGGTCGCGATCGGGTCTGTCCCGGACACTCGGCTCGCTGTCACCGGCGGGCTGGCCGTGGACGACGGTATCCGGGTGGACGAGCGGTATCGCACGTCGGCTCCGGGGGTGTTCGCCGCGGGTGACGCGGTGAATCGACTGGATCCGAAATCGGGTGGCTACCGCCGCGAGGAGCATTGGAACAGCGCGCAGGCGCAGGGCGCGGCCGCGGCGCGATCGATGCTCGGACTGCCCGCGCTGACCGCGGAGGTGCCGTGGGGCTGGTCGATGCAGTATGGCCGGAACGTGCAGTTCGCGGGCATGATTCAGGCCGAGGACCAGCTGATCGTGCGGGGGAGCGCGGAGTCCGGTGACGCGACGGTGCTGGCGCTGCGCGACAGCCGTCCGGTCGGTGTGGTGGCGATCGCCCGCCCGGCGGAGTTCCGGGTCGCGCGCGACCTGATCGGGCGGGGAGTGGCGCTGGACGCGGGGGCGTGCGCCGACGAATCCTTGCCGCTGGCCGAGGCGCTCGCACTGTCCGGACAGTCGTGAGGGCAGACGCCCGCAGTTGAGCTAACACCTCGCAATATCTGAAATGCCACCGGACCAACCGAATGGTCCGGTGGCATTTCGCATTTGCCGACCCATTGCTGAAAAGTGCTGGTAATACGTGCTATTCGCGCAGCGCGCGTATCTTTCTCCGCTTTCGCGGCCCCTGTCAAGGCCCTGGTTATTTCGGTGAAGACTGACACGTCAGTCCGAAATCTGTATTACTGTCTCGGTCAGTCGGAACCGGGTCAACAGAGGGACCGGTCGGCATCGACCAAACAGTAGGGGCTGTGGGGTGGTGAACATTGGTCGAGAAAGTTGCTCGGGGGCCGGAATCGCTATGGCAGGCAGTCGAATTCGTACTCTCGGGGCTGCGCACGTTCGGCCGCACCATTCAGCTGGCGATCGCGGCGTTCCGATTCCTGATCCTCGATATCGTCAAACTTCGCCATCCCTGGCGTGACACTCTCCAGCAGGGCTGGTTCATCGTCAGCGTGACGGCGATTCCCGCTGTGCTGGTGTCGGTTCCGTTCGGCGTGATCGTGGCGGTGCAGGTGGGGAGCCTGACCCAGCAGGTCGGCGCGAGCTCGGTGTCCGGCGCGGCCGGCGGCCTCGGGGTCATCCGGCAGGGCGCGCCGATGGTGACCGCGCTGCTGCTGGGCGGTGCCGCGGGGTCGGCCATCTCCTCGGATCTGGGCGCACGCACCATTCGCGACGAGGTGGACGCCTTGCGCGTCATGGGAATCGACCCCGTGCGGCGGCTGGTCGCCCCGCGGCTGGCAGCCATGATCGCGCTGACGCCGCTGCTGTGCATGCTGATCATCTTCATGGGCGTGTTCACCGGCTACGTGATCGCCGTCGGCTTCCAAGGCGTGACGCCCGGCTCGTACCTGTCGGCGTTCGCGGCCTTCGCCAAGATGAGCGACCTGTGGGTGGCGATCGTGAAGTCGATCATCTTCGGCGTCATCGTGCTCGTCGTGTCGTGCCAGCGCGGGCTGGAGGCCACCGCCGGCCCCAAGGGCGTGGCCAATGCCGTGAACGCGGCGGTGGTGATCGGCGTGATCGCCGCCTTCGGCGTGAATCTGGTGATCACGCAGCTGGTGTCGATGTTCATCCCGACGCAGGTGGGCTGATGACCCAGGTACCGGCGAAGTACACGCCACTCGGAACCGCGGGGCGGGCGATCGGCGCTTCGGCGCAGGCGCCGATGTCCCTGATCGAATCCCTGGGCCACCAAGCGACTTTCGTCTACGAGGTGCTGGCTGCCGTCCCGCACACGCTGCGGGTGTACCGGCGGCAGACCATGCTCATCCTGTCCGACATCACCTGGGGCTCCGGCTCGCTCATCGTCGGCGGCGGCACTGTGGCGGTGCTGGCGTTCCTGGGCATCGCGGTCGGCGGGTCCATCGGCGTGGAGGGTTTCACCGCGCTCAACATGGTCGGGATGGGCCCGCTGACCGGGTTCGTCTCCGCCTACGCCAATACCCGCGAGATGGCGCCCATGGTGGCGGCCATCGGTTTCGCGGCGCAGGCGGGCTGCCGGATGACGGCCGAGATCGGGGCCATGCGCATCTCCGAGGAGATCGACGCGTTGGAGGCCATCGGCATCCGGCCCATGCCCTTCGTGGTGACCACCCGTGTGATCGCGGGCGCGATCACCATCGTGCCGTTGCACCTGCTGACCCTGATCCTGTCGTACCTGTCGTGCGCGACCGTGGTGAACGTCCTGCACGGGCAGTCCTCGGGCACCTACTACCACTATTTCGACGCCTTCCTGCAGCCCGGCGACGTGATCGCCTCGCTGATCAAGGCGACGATCTTCGTGGTCACCATCATTCTCATCCACGGCTACCAGGGCTTCTACGCCTCGGGCGGACCGGAGGGCGTGGGCCGGGCCTCGGGTCGCGCCATTCGCGCCAGCCTGGTGCTGGTGGTCATCCTGGACATGATCCTGACGATCGTGATCTGGGGCCTGGATGTCGGCATCCGGATCTCGGGGTGAAACATGGCCGTCTTCAAGGATCATTCCGGCCGTAGCGCCGGACCGTGGCTGCTGCGATTGCGCGGTCTGGTGGTCGCCGTCGTCCTCGTCACTGTGACGATTGTCGTGAGTTCTTATGCCCGAGGCTCTTTCGCGGATCGGTTCGAGGTCACCGTGGACGCGGCGACCCTCGGCGAGGGGCTGGCGCCGGGCGCGGAGGTGAAGTTCCGCGGGTACGCGATCGGGACGGTCGCGACCGTCGAGACCGTGGGCTACGGGCATCAACGCATCGGATTACGGATCGACCGGCGACAGGCCGACGCGCTGACCGACGATGTCACCGCGCGGTTCACCTCGTCGAACGTGTTCGGTTCCAGCGCCATCGAATTGGTGCCCGGCACCGACGGCAAGAAGCTGCGTGAGCACGCCGTCCTCCAGATCGGGGAGGGCGCCACCAACGCCACCGTCGCCGGAGTGTTCCGGCGGGCGGCGCGGTTGACCCAGGTGCTGGATTCGGCGGCCGTGCACCGGCTGTTCGATCTGATGCTCGACAATGCCGCCAGCATGGGCCCGGTGCTGCGGTCGTTCTTCGAGACCGCGCGCACCCTGGCCGACGGACAGCAGAACAGCCTCGCGCACTACCTGCGCATCGGCGGCGATATGACCGGCGCGTTCCGGGACGTGACGCCCGCGGCCGGGCACGCCATCCTCGCGGTGCTCGAGCAGAGCGCCTACTTCGGGGATCCGGAGAACCGGTCGCGCACCAACCGGGCCACCAATGGCGTGAACGACGCCGTGCTGGTGGGGATCTCGAATCTGCTGCAGCAGAACAATCCGGAGCTGGAGAAGATCCTCGACGGCATTCTCGACGTGGCGGTGCCGATCAGCGTGTCCGTGGGCTCGGTGGCCGCGGCCCACAATCGGGTCCCGAACCTGCTGCGGGCCATGGACGGCGCCTTCCCTGTGGTCGACGGCCGGGTGCAGCTGCAGGTGGAACTGATCGCGAAAACCATGCCGTACCTGGCGGATTCACTGGGGGGAGGGGCCAAATGAGCGAGGTCACCAGATCTGCTCTCAAGCTGGTCGTGTTCCTGCTGGTCGTGGCCGGGTGCACCACCTTCATCGTGACCGCGCTGCGGACGCCGATCCCCGGCGACAAGGTCACCTATGACGCCGTGTTCACCGATGTGTCGGGCCTGTTCGCCGGAGACTCGGTGCGCATGTCCGGTGTCGCGGTCGGGAAGGTGGAGACGGTGTCGCTGGACGGCAGCCGGGCCCGGGTGCACTTCACCGTGGATCGGGAGCGGCCGGTGTACGACAACACCAAGGTCGCGGTGCGATACCAGAACCTCATCGGCCAGCGGTACGTCGAACTGCTCACCGACGGGCCGGGGCGCACGAAAATCGCCGCCGGGACGACGATCCCGGTCGAGCGCACCATCCCGAGCTTCGACGTGTCCAAGCTGTTCAACGGTTTCAAGCCGATGTTCGACACGCTCGATCCCGCGCAGCTCAACCAGCTCGGCACCAACCTGCTGCGCGTCATCCAGGGCGACGGCTCCGGGATCGGGCCGGTGCTGGCGGACGTGGACACGCTCACCAAGCACGCCCGCAACAGCGAGGCCGTGATCGTGCTGCTCATCCGCAATCTGGGCGTGGTCGCGGACGCCATCGGCGGCAAGTCGAAGGCGGTCGGCGACCTGGTGCAGCAGCTCTCGGGCATCCTGCATCAGTTCACCGCCAAGACCCAGGCCATGCTGAGCGCGGTCGACACCGCGAAAACCCTGCTGGCGCCCGTGGTTCCGCTGCTGGAGGAGACCCGCGACGCCTACGACACCGCCTACGGTCCGGTCGACGGCCTGCTCCGGCGACTGGTGCCGCAGACCGACGAACTGACCCAGATCCTCGCTCTCGCACCGCAATTGGTGACCGGGCTGAATCAGACGGTTCCCGGGCAGGGGTTCAAGCCGCGCATCACCTGCTCCCACGGTGAGGCCGCGCTGCCCGCGGTGGCCGGGGTCATCCTGTCCAACCAGAACCTGGTGGTGTGCAACTGATGAGAGCGTTGATCGCCCGGATGGGCGAGCTGATCCGGGACGTGCTCACCGGTCGCGGGGACCAGAACACGCAATTGCGCTGGGGTATCGCCGGGGTCGTGGTGTGTGTCATCGCGCTGGCCGTCGCGGGGGCGGTGTACGTGATCCCGTTCGGGCAGCGCACGTACGTGGCCGACTTCCGGATCTCCGGCGGGGCCCGGCCCGGCGACGAGGTGCGGGTGGCGGGCATCAATGTCGGCAAGATCCGCGCCGTCGACCTGGTCGGGGATCACGTGGAGGTCGCGTTCACCGTGAACCGCGATGTGCGGGTGGGGGACCGGTCGGCGGTGGAGGTCAAGATGCTGACCCCGATCGGCGGCCACTACCTGGCGCTGGCCCCCGCCGGGGACAAGGACCTGGCGTCGAAACACATCCCGCCCGAGCGCACCACCACCCCGTTCGAGCTGAGCGACATTCTCGACAAGGGCACCCCGGTGTTCGGCAAGGTCGACGCCACCACCATGCGCGACACCATCGGGCAACTGAATTCGGCGCTGGTGCAACAGCCCGACGCGCTGCGCGGGGTGATCGGCAATGCCAACGAGCTCACCGGGCTGCTGGCCGAGCGCACCGATCAGCTCAACGGCGCGCTCACCGTCTCCGACGAGTACATCGCCGCCATCGCCGACGACAAGGCGCTGCTGGCGGACTTCGTGAAACAGCTCGGCACGGTCGCCGACCGGCTGGGCAACCGCAAGAACGACATCGTGAGCATGTTCGCCCTGCTCAAGCGATTGCTGATCGTGCTGCACCGGCCGCTCATGGCCTACGACAGCATCGAGCCGTCGGTCACCCAGTTCGAGCAGCTGTTCTCCAAGCTCATGGAGGACCCGAACCGGCTCGACACCGTGATCAACGGGATGCGCGAGGTGATCAACCGGCTCAGCGGGCTGCTGGGCACTCAGGTGCAGATCGCGGACCCGGCCGCCGGCGTCCGGCTGTGCATTCCCTTCGAAGGCAAGGCGTGCTGAATGAACTGGGGCAGAACAGCACTCGCCGCGGGTGTCGCCGTCGTGGTGGTGGCCGCCGGGGCGGTGGGGGTGTCGTGGGCGACGACCGTCCGCGATCCGAAACAGAACGTGTGCGCCGAGTTCACCGACACCGTCGGACTGTACGAGGGCAACAGTGTGACCATGCTCGGGGTCGAGGTCGGCACGGTGTCGAAGATCGAGGCGCTGGGCGACCGCATGCGGGTCACCATGCGCGTCAAGGACTCGGTGAAACTGCCCGCCGATATCGCGGCCGTCACCATGTCGAGTTCCATCGTGACCGACCGGCACGTGGAACTGACCAAGCCGTACACCGGCGGCACCCGACTCGACACCGCGAAATGCATTCCGCTGGAACGGACCAAGACGCCCATCGGGATCAGCGACGCGCTCGACGCCATGGGCAAGCTGGCCGGTGACCTGACCGGTGGCGGCGGCACACCGGATTCGCTGCTTGACGACACCCTGACCGCGGCCGACAAGGCCATCGACGGGACCGGGCAGCAGTGGAATCAATTGCTGCAGCGACTGTCCGCGGTCGTCGGTGACCCCGCGCAGAAGGATGCCGCGTTCCGGCGGCTGGTCGACAATCTGGACCAGCTCACCACCATGTTCGTGACCAACTGGCCGGATATGGCGCAGGTGCTGAACAATCTGCGCAACGGCCTGCAACTGATCGGGCAGTTCTCGGCGGAATTCTCCGGGGCGGTCGATATCGCGGTCGAATTCCTACCGGTGATCGCGCGCAATGCCGGGAAATACGATCAGCAGATCTACAGCCTGCTGGATGTGGTGTTGCCGCAGGCGCACACCTTCGTGCAGCAGCATCAGGGGGACATCACCTCGCTGCTCACCGCGTTGCCGCCGCTGGCCGCGCAGCTCCCGCAGGCGGGTGCGCGGTGAGGCGGGCGGTCGTCCGGCTGCTGCCGGTGGTCACCGCGGCCGCGCTGGTCCTGACCGGCTGCGGGGTGAAGGCGACCGATATCCCGATTCCCGGCACCTATCCCTCCGGCGACACCTATTCGGTGCGTATCGAATTCGGGTCGGTGCTGAATCTGCCCGACCGCGCCAAGGTGATCTCCGACGGTGTCGAGGTCGGCATGCTCGACCACATCGAGCTGATCGGGACCACCGCGGTGGCGACGGTGAAACTGCACACCGACGCCAAACTGTCGAAATCCACGACGGCGGAACTGCGGCAGTCGACCATTCTCGGCGATATCCATATCGCGCTGGAAGCGCCCAAGAACGCCGGCGGCACGCTGCTCGGCAACGGTGACGTGATTCCGGTGTCGCAGACGATTCCGGCCACCAATGTCGAGGATATTCTGCGAGCGCTGTCGAACATCATCACCGGCGGGCGCTGGTCGGACATCCAGAAACTGGTGACCGACGTGAATGCCGCGTTCCCGTCGGACCCGGCCGAACTGGACCGGGTCAACCGGGCCGGGCGGGCGGCGCTGCACGATATGGCCACCCACACCGACGAATTGAATCGCATCCTCACCTCGGCGCAGCAGATCACCGCGAAGCTGGAATCCGGTCGCGGGGCGGTGGACCGGATCCTCACGCTCGGGCCGGATCGGGCGGCCGGATTGTCGGATGTGCTGCTGGCCGTGGTGAATCTGATCATCAGCGGCGGTCCGCTCGCCAAGAACGCCGGGGATCTGCTGCTGCCGCACATCGGCGACTTCCGGTCGATCGTGTCGGTGCTCGCGCCGACCGCGGTGACGGCCGGATACGCCGACCTGACGCTGGCGGCGAATCTCGACATCTTCCACACGCTGCTGAAGGAGAAGATCATTCCCTTCCTGAACGCACCGGATGTGAAGGTG
Organism: Nocardia sp. NPDC004340; assembly: GCF_053602575.1. Taxonomy (NCBI): domain Bacteria; kingdom Bacillati; phylum Actinomycetota; class Actinomycetes; order Mycobacteriales; family Nocardiaceae; genus Nocardia; species Nocardia sp. NPDC004340. The sequence continues at coordinate 673,315 of NZ_JBSGDW010000003.1, read as the reverse complement.
CGCAACGTATCCGCCGCTGACGCGCAGGCCGATCAGTTGATCGGCACGCTGCGCGGGATCGGGATGGTGCCCTGATGAAGCTCTCACTGTCCGGGCCGGTGTCGCTGGTCATGCTGCTGGTGCTGACCTTCGTGTGCGGCAGCTACATGGCCGTCGGCGTGCTGAATCTGGATCCACGCCGCCAGAACAACACCGTCACCGTGCTGCTCGACGGGTCGGGCGGGCTGATGAAGACCTCCCAGGTGACGCTGCGCGGGCTGCCGATCGGCAAGGTGCGCGATATCGGGGCGACCGCGCACGGACTGGCGGTCACCCTCGAATACGACGCCAAGTACCGGATTCCGGTGGACAGCGTCGTGCAGATCGCCAACCTGTCCGCGGCGGGGGAGCAGTTCCTCGACTTCCGGCCCACCGGGACCGCCGGGCCGTTCCTGCGCGACGGCAGCGTGGTGCCCAACCGCCAGGTGCGGGTCGCGACCACCGTCGGGGACGCGCTCGCCAAACTGGATGCCTTGACCGCGCAACTGGATCCGGCCAAGCTGCGAAATCTGGCCACCACCGTGGCCGCCGGGTTCGAGGGTCGTGACGCCGAGGTCGCCAACCTCACCAAGGCGCTGGTCGGGACCGCGAATCTGTTGCGGGACAAGCGGGAAGCCATCGGACGGCTGTACTCGAACGTGCAGACCCTCGGCGACAAGTTCGACGGGCGCGCGCCCACGTTGAGCGCGGCCGCCGGGGATCTCACCACCGCGCTGCCCGAACTGCTGCACATCATCGCCGCGTTCCAGAACTACTCCTACATCGGCGAGCACATCTTCGACGATCCGATCGGGCCGCTGGTCACCAAGATCGACGAATACCTGCGCCTGATCGGGCCCGACCTCGGGCAGATCGCCACCGTCCTGAAACCCGCCACCAGCGTGATCAAACCGCTGCGCGTGGACGCCGGATCGATCGTGGACCTGCTGTCCGCGGTGTTCCCCGGCGACGGCGCGGCGCACGTGGGCATCGAGATTCCTCGCTAGAGAGAAGGCAGACCGTGACCGAGACCGAGCAGACCGAGACCGACAAGCCCGACGCGGAGGAGACCGTCGAGGAATCTCCGAAGGCGGAGTCCCCGAAGGGGATCGGTGAACGACTCAATCCGTTCGTGGCGGCGGCCGCGGCGGTCTTCGCGATCGCGGCCGTGGTGCTGGGGGTGCTGTGGCACAACGCCTCGGGCGACTACGACGCGCTGAAGGCCGGCGCCGCCGATCGTGATCGCGCCGCGCAGGTGGCGAAGGACTACACGCTGCGCTCACTCACCTACGACTACCGCAACCTGCCCGCCTTCTTCGACGGCGTGCAGCGGGGAGCATCGGATCCGTTGCGCGACAAGTACACCCAGTTCCACGACACCCTCGCCAAGATCATGACCGATGCCCAGGTGGTGGCGTCCGGCGACGTGGTGGGCACCTCGGTGGAGGCCAAGGACAACGACCAGTACACGGTCACGGTGTATGCCACCCAGCGCACACAGAACGTGCAGCAGCCCGACCCGGCGACGGTCCCGAACCTGCTGGTGGTGACGGTGGCCGGGCACGACGGCGAGTGGCTGGTCACCGACTACGGCCCCAAGGACGCCGGTGTGAAGGGCGGGGCCGCGAAATAGCCTCGGCACGCATCGGCCGCCCGCCGCAGCGCGAACTCCCCGCGCGCCGCCGCCGGGAGATCATCGAAGCCGCCTACGAGGTGTTCACCGCGCACGGCTACGAGGCCACCGCCATCTCCGAGGTGGCCGCCCGCGCCGGCATCGGCCAGGGCACCGTCTACCGCTACTTCGGCAGCAAACGCGAAATCCTGGACCACGTCATCGATCTCGGCATCGAGAAGGTGACCGACGCCATGCGACTGCACACCGTGTTCGGCGCGGCCGACACCGTGGACGACCTGGTGGCCGCGGTCCGCGCCGCCGTGGCCCGCCTCTACGACCTGCTCGGACGCGAGCCGCGCGTACTGCGGCTGCTGGTGGTGGAGGCCGGGGCCATCGATCCCGAACTGGCGCACCGCCTGCTCGGCCTGGAGGCCCTCACCGCCTCCCTGATCGCCGCCGAACTCACCCGCGGCCTGGAGGCAGGATGGATCCGTCCCGACATCGATCCGGAAGTGCTGGGCCACACCATCCCCACCCTGGTCGGCCCGTGGCTCATGCGGGAACTGCTGGGCGCGGGCAATCCGGCCATCCGCGACCGCAGCATGACCGCGGTCCTCGCCTACCTCGACCGAACCCTGCGCCCCCTGGCACCCCCGAGCCCGCCCCCATGACCGCCGCCCCGGCTCCCGACCCCCACCGCGACCGCCCCCGCCTGTCCCGAGCCGACCGCCGCCGCGCCGAACTGGTCACCGCCGCTTACGAACTGGTCGTCACCCGAGGCTTCCGCACCATCTCCGTCGACGACATCGCCGCCGCGACGGGCGTCAGCCACGGCACCTTCTACAACTACTTCCCCAACAAACGCGCCATCCTCGACGCGGTCATCGACCACAGCTTCCTCCACATCCGCGACCTCCTCCTGGGCCCCGAGGGCGACGTCACCCCTACCACCATGGACGCATTCTGCGACCGCTACGCCCGAGTCATCGACCGCTGCTACGACCTGGTCGCCACCGAACCCGGCCTGGTGAACTTCTTTCTCCTGGAAGCCTCCTCGATCGACGACGCCGTCCTCGACCGCTGCCTCCACAACGCCCGCGCCTACGCCGCCGAATCCGTGGCCCGCATCCGCGAGGGCATCGCCCACGGCTACCTAGACCCCACCCTCGACCCCGCCATAGCCGGCGAAGTCCTCCTCTCCCTCCTCGTCTCCGCCCTTCTCTCGGCCCTCCGCGCCGGCACCGACGGCCTCACCCAACCCCGAGTCCGCACCCAACTGGTCACCTTCCTCCGCACCGCCTTCGCCGACCCGCACGGGTAGCTTCGACTTCATGATCGACGACGACATCGAGGAGACCGCGCGGTGCTTCGCGCGAGCGGCTCACGGTGACCAAAAATACGGTGGCGCACCGTATTCAGTTCATCTGGCGACGGTGCGGGATGTGCTGGACGACTTCGGTTTCGCGGGGGATCTGGGGGTGGCAGCGTGGCTGCATGACGTGCTGGAGGACACGGCCGTTACCCGGGTGGAACTGGAGACGGCATTCGGTGCGGGGGTCACCGAACTCGTGTGGGCGGTGACCGGGATCGGGGGGACGCGGGAGGAGCGGAACCGAGACATCTACGGCAAGATCGCGGGCTGTCCGTCGGCGGTGATTCTGAAGCTGGCCGATCGGATCGCGAACGTCGAGGCCAGTGCCGGGACGCGGTGGTTTGCGATGTATGCCGCTGAACAGCAGGCATTTCGAGCACACCTCGGGCCGATCCTCGCGGGCGAGACGGCTGTCGGCCAGATGTGGACCAGGCTCGAAGGGGCGCTGGCGATGAACAGTCGAGACGCGACGGTGCGGCAGGTGCTCGAGCGGTGGCGGGCGCGGGAGGCTCCGGATGGGGACTCGATCGTGTTCGCCGACGGGACGCTGGTGACGATGGCGTTGGTGCGGAGCAGATTCCATCAGCCGAAGGGTGAGCCGCCGAAGCCGGACAAGTGGTACTGGCAGGAGGATTTTCGGGCTACGGCTTGGTCGGCTGCCGAGTGGATCGACGTGGACCCGACGTTCGACACGGCGGTGCACGACGGTAGCCGCGCGATGGTGGGGGAGTCGGCGTCGCACGGGAGCATCGGGTGGGTCGCGTTGACCGACGATGACGAGCAGAACACGCTTCGGTGGATCGCGGTGTCGGGGACCTCCAATCCCTTCCATCACGTCACGCTCGATGCGGAATTCGTGGTTGCCACCAGCACTTTGGAGCTGACCTGGACCTTCCCGCGGAACTCGCCGCAGGATGTGACCATCGCTCCCGCTGATCCGGCGGTGCTGGAGGTCATGCGGCGCCGCTACGTCGACAAGATGCGGGCGCGGTAGGCGGTCAGGAGCATGGTGGTGAGGTCGTCGAGGTAGGCGGGTTCGGGGGGGATGCCGGTGATGGTGAGGCGCCAGTAGAGGGGGCCGGCCAGGAAGTCCAGGGCGAGGGGGAGATTGAGGTCGTGGGGGAGTTCGCCTCGGGTGATGGCGCGGCGGAGGAGGGCGGTGGCGCGGTCGCGGCGGGTGGTGGCGACGCCGGTGGTGAGGGTGGCGGCGAGGGCTGGTTCGCGGGCCGCTTCGGCTAGGAGGTCGGGGATGATTTTCGAGGCCAACGGGTGGCGGAGGCCTTCGGCGGCTGCCGCGAGGAAGGCGTGGAGGTCGCCGCGGAGGGTTCCGGTGTCGGGGGTGTCGGCGGCGTCGACGGCGACCTTGGTGATGAGGTCGGTGGCCATGGCCTGTTTGGAGGGCCAGCGGCGGTAGACGGCGGCCTTGCCCGCGCCCGCGCGGCGGGCCACGGCCTCGATGGAGAGGCGGCCGTAGCCGACCGCGGCGAGCTCCTCGAAGAAGGCGGTGGTGAGCGCCTCGGTCAGGTCGTCCTGTAGGACCGGGCCGCCGGACGTGCGGCGCGGGGAAGGGGGCATGTGATCCACGCTAACACGAGACGGAACGGTTGCGTATCGACTGGACCGGGCTGTACCGTTCTCGACATAGCCGAGACGGAACCGTTCCGACTCGATGGACTCGAGCGGTCCTCCGATCGAAAGACACCACCATGAACACCGTGGTCCCCACCCTCGTCGACCGAATCCACGACGCCCTCGACACCACCGGCGCGATCGTCGCCGGCATCGACGACACGCAGCTCGGTCTGCCCTCGCTCTGCCCCGGCTGGGACGTCCGATTCGAGCTCAATCATCTGGTCGGCGGCCTGCGCGTCTTCGCCGCCGAACTCACCCACACCGATCCCGGCGGAGACCACCACGACGACTGGCTCGGCACCCACCACCGCACCGCCTACGCCGCCGCCGCGCACCTCGACCGCGACGCCTGGTCACGCCCCGGTGCGCTGGACACCACCGTCCGGCTCGGCTTCGGACCGGTACCCGGCCCCATGGCCGCCCTGATCCACCTCACCGAGATCCTGGTCCACGGAATCGATCTGGCCGTCGTCACCGGGCAGCAGCACCTCGTCGACGAGCGGCAGGCCGACTACCTGTTCACCGTCATGCGATCCATGGACTTCGACGCCTTCCGTCGCCCGGGCATGTTCGGCTTGGCGCAACCGTCGTCCGCGGATGCGCCCGCTCACCAGCGGCTGCTGGCCTTCCTCGGCCGGCCTACTTCTGCAGCGTGAACTGCATGACGTCGAGGTGGCCCGCGCGGAAGTGCTGGGCACACCCGGTCAGGTATCTCATGTAGCGCTGATAGACCTCTTCGGAGGTGAGCCGGACGGCCTCGGCATGGTGGGCGGCGAGGGATTCGGCCCACAGATCAAGGGTTTTCGCGTAGTGGGGGCGCAAGGCTTGGATGCGGGTCGTGCGGAACCCGACCGCCTCGGCCTCCTGGGGGACGGTGCTCTGCTGGGGGAGTTGGCCGCCGGGGAAGATTTCCCGCTTGACGAAGATGTGGAACAGGGCGTCCTCACGGGTCACGGGAATCTCGGCGGCCCGCAGGTCGGCGAGACTGTGGCCGATGATGGTATGGAGCAGCATGCGCCCGCCGGCCGGGAGCATGCGGTGGCAGCGGGTGAAGAACTCGGGGTAGCGCTGTTTGCGGAAGTGCTCGAAGGCGCCGATGCTGACGATGCGGTCGGCGTTGCCGTCGAATTCCTCCCAACCCTGTAGGCGCACTTCGGCTTCGGAGATGCCGAGTTCGCGCAGCTGGGTGCGGACGTACTCGAATTGGTTGCGGCTCAGGGTGAGTCCGATGACGCGCACACCGTAGGTGAGCACGGCGCGGATCATGGTGGAACCCCAGCCGCAGCCGACATCGAGCAGGGTCATACCGGGTTCCAGACCCAATTTGCCCAGTGCCAGATCGATCTTGGCCAGTTGCGCCTCCTCCAGGGTCAGGCCCGCACGGTCGAAGTAGGCACAGCTGTAGGTCATGGAGGGGTCGAGGAACAGCGCGTAGAAGTCGTCGGACAGGTCGTAGTGAGCCTGGACCTGCCGGTAGAAGGGCGCGAGCTGGGCCATGGCATCTCTCCCCGGGTGTGGTGACGTCGGAGATCTGGACATCCGGATATACGTAGCGGTCGGCCCTGGGTTCTACATCGCGGACACACCGCCAACACGCCGCGCTTTTCATTCCGAAATTGCCATTCGACCTCAGCGTAGCGGCCCCGGCTGCTTTCCTGAAGGGGAGTTCAGCATCGTTTCAGCAAACACAATTCGGAGGGTTGGGGACCGGCCATGCACCGCACCGGACACGAAGAGGTCCATCCTGGCAGGCCGTGGTTGTGGACGATTCTGGTGGGAGCGGTGGTGGTGGGACTGGCCACGTGGTGGATCAGACCGCAGTCGTTGAGCTGCAGCGTGGCCGAGCCGACGACGACCGTCGTCATGCTGCCCGCCGCACCCGCGCCGATTTCGGTTACTCCTCAGCAGATGCACGCCGTGGACGCGCAACCGCCGCAGGAACGGGCCGAGGCCCGGTTCTACGCCTTCGGTCAGGGCGGCGCCTGCTCACTGCCGGACCTGCCGCTGGACGGCTACTACGTCGGGGTGCCGACCAATCGCTACGACGGCTCCGCCCCCTGCGGCTCCTACGTCGATATCGACGGCCCGCTCGGCAGCGTCCGCGCTCAGGTCGTCGACCACTGCCCCGGCTGCGGCCCGGATCAATACGATTTGAGCCGTTCGGCTTTCGACGCGATCGCCAATTCCGTCGACGGCGTCGCGCCGGTCAAGATCACCACCGTTCGCGACCCGAACCCCGCGCCGGAGCTGTTCTACCGCGTCCAGCAGAGCTCCTCGACCAGCTGGATCGGAATCCTGTTCTCCGGCACCGGCAATCCCCTCGCGCAAGTAGCCTTGCGCCCGGATTCCGGCGGCGACTACCGCCCGATGCGCCGGGGCTACGACAACTACTGGACCGTGTCGGGCATCGGCAGGGGCCCGTTCACCGCCCAGGTGACCGACATCTACGGCCACGTCGCGTACGTCCCTGGGGTCGCGATCGAGCCGGGACAGTTGCGCCGCACCGGAATTCAGCTCTACGACATTACTGCCGAGCCGTCCCCCGCCCCGCCCGAGCCCCCGGCCCCGGTGGTCGTGACCACGGTGGTCGCCGCCCCCGCGCCCTGCACGCCGTAACCCGCCGCCGCGCCCGCGGTATGGCATCATCGAGTGAAACGTGTTCCAGTTCGACCGCCGCGACGGTGTGCCGGGAGGCCCTCGATGACGAACCCCAGCTCGGATACGACCACGCCCGCCGCGCCCCGGCGGGGCCGCCGCCTGTCTCCGCGCATCTCCCGGCTGACCGAGGTGCCGCAGGGCGAGATGGTGGAGCTGCCCGGCCGCGGCGCCACCTACGTGGTGGACCTGCCCGGCCCGACCGCGGCCGCGCCGACCGTCCTGCTGCTGCACGGCATGGCGACCACCGCCATGCTCAACTGGTTCCCGTCGCTGCGTGAGCTGAACGCCCACTACCGCGTGGTCCTGTTCGATCAGCGCTGGCACGGCCACGGAATCCGTTCCGAGCGTTTCGATCTCGACGATCTGGCCGACGACGTCATCGCCGTCGCCGACGCCGTGGGCGTCGAGCGCCCCATCCTGGCGGGCTACTCCATGGGCGGCGTGGTGGCCCAGCTGGCCGCGCACCGGCACCCGGAACGGGTGGGCGGGCTGGTCCTGGCCGCGACCACCTACCGTTTCCAGGAGAAGTGGCGCGAGCGCGCCTTCCATCGGGGCTGGTCGGCGACCGCCGCCCTGTTCTCGGAGTGGTCGTTCCGCCGGGCGGAGCTGCGTCGCGACAAGCTGCCCACGCTGCCGGAGTCCTCGTGGCCGGTGGGCCGGATGGATCGCTGGGCGATGGCGGAACTGCGGGCCACCAGCGGCTGGGCGCTCGCGCAGGCGCTCGCGGTGCTGGGGCGTTTCGACGCGTCGGAATGGCTGCCGACGTTGAAGATGCCGACGGCGGTGGTGATCACCACGCGGGATCGGGCGCTGCCCGTGTTCCGTCAGCTGGAGATGGCGAAAGCGATTCCGGGAGCGGAGATCTTCCTCGCCAGGGCGGGCCACGCGGCCTGCGCACTCGAGGCGGACGTCTTTGTCCCGGTGTTCCTCGAGGCCGTGCAGTCGGTGGCGGAGCGGCTCTAGACGGTAGCCACTCGGTTCGGGCTCAGCCCTTTTCGCGCGCGGCCTTGAGCAGCGCGGTGATCACCTCGGGGACGGCGTCGGCGATCTTGTCGACATCGGGGACCAGTTCCTTGCAGGCGATGAAGCCGAAGTCCAGGTGGCCGTTGTTGGAGATCACGGTGGCGGTCAGGCCCGCGCCGTGGAACACCGGTCCGAACGGATACATCGACGACACCCGCACCCCGAGGAAGTACATCGGGAAGTTGGGTCCGGGCACATTGGAGATCACCAGGTTGTGCACCACCGGGTGGTGATCGGCCAGTTTGAGCGAGGAGTACGCCCGGGCGGCGAGCTGGAAGGTGTTGGGCGGGGCGTACTTTCCCCAATCCTGGAGGAAGTCGGCGCCGATCAGGTTGTGCTCCTCCTTGGCCCCGCGATTGTCCTCGGCGATGGCCAGCACCCGCGCCACCGGATCCTCGATCTCGGTGTAGAGCCGGGCGAAGATGGTCGACACCTTGTTGGTGCCCTCCTCGTGGCGTGAGGTGTCGTGGGTGGACACCGGAACCGAGGCCATGAGCGAGGTTTCGGGCAGTTCGTCGTGCAGTTCGAGGTAGCTGCGCAGCGCGCCGCCGACCACGGCGAGCACCACGTCGTTGACCTTCACCCCGAAGGCGGTCTTATCTCCTTGATATCCGACAACTCGGTCTGTTCGAAGGAGATGGCCCGATGCTGGGTGATTGCCCGATTGAACGGCGTGCGGGGCGCGGTGAACGGCAACGGCATACCGCGACTGCCGGATTCGCGCCGCCGCTGTACCAGCCCGCCCAGAATGCCGACCGTCTTGGGCACCATGCCGACCATGCCGAGGCGGCCCGGCAGGTTCAGCAGCGCCTCACCGGCGAGCTGCAGATCGGTGGGTTCGGCCTCGGCGGCGGCGTCCTCGGCGGGCGGGGTGTAGGTCACGCCCGGCTGCATATCGCACAGGTGCATCATCATATTGGTGCCCGTGATGCCGTCCACGATGGCGTGGTGGTACTTGGAGACCACCGCCACCCGGCCGTGCGGCAGGCCCTCCACCACCCACATCTCCCACAGCGGGCGGGCGCGGTCGAGGGGGCGTCCGGCGATGTCGGCGGCCAGTTCGGCCAGCCCACGGTCCCCGGCCCCGCTGGGCAGCGCCAGCCGGCGCACGTGGTAGTCGAGGTCGAAGTTCGAATCCCGTACCCAGACCGGATGATCGAGGTTGAACGGGACCGCGTGCAGCCGCCGCGTCATGGCCGGGATGAGGTGCAGCCGCCGGCCGAGTTCGGCCTTGAACGCCTCGTGCTCATAGCTGACCCCGTCGGCGGCGGGGTCGAGTATCAGCAATGCGCAGACGTGCAGGAGTTGGGTGTCTGTTTCGAAATAGAGGAAGCTCGCGTCGAGCCCGGTAAGTCGTTCCATACCAACACACTATGAGAACCGGTTGTATTTTGCGTGCGGTTCGCGGTGCGCTGCGGAACCGGTCCGAGCCCGTTTTGTTGCCCCAAAGTTGCACGTAGATAACAAGTTTCATGATGAAACGGTTGGGTACCAATCAGGTGTCTCTCCAGTGGAATTCGTTGCCGCCCTTCCGGAGCGTTCTTACCGTGGGTCACATGGTCCGGTGATCGGTCTCTAGTCAATGACAAGAGTCACCGGACTTCTCACAACGACGTGAGAGGTGAGGACGATGGGCGACCGGAAGGTGCTGCTGCCCGGAAGATGGCGTACGGCGTGGGGTTTCGCGATCATGCTGACGATCGCGACCGTGTTCGTGCCGCAACCGAGGTCCCACGCGCAGGGCTGCGCTGATGTGGACGTCGTAGTGGCCAGGGGCACAGGCGAACCCGGCTGGCTCGGCGATCAGATCGGCGACCCCCTCTTCGGCGTCCTGCAGGACCGGCTGCCCGTCTCGATGTCCGCCTACCGCGTGAACTACCCCGCCGATTACAGCTTCGACGTCGGCGCGGGCAGCGCTGATCTGGTGCGGCACTTGATCATTCGCGCCGCCGCCTGCCCGGGTCAGCAGTTCGTCCTGGTCGGCTACTCGCAGGGCGCGGCGGTCGTGCAGGCCGCGCTGGGCACCGGCGTCGTGTCCTGGTACCCCGGCCGCGTCCAGCTGCCGGGCTACCTCGGCGATCGGGTGGCGGCGGTCCTGCTCTTCGGAGACCCCGTCCGCGGCCTGGGCTGGAATGTGCCGGGCGAGTTCCTGTCCCGTACGGGGGACTGGTGCGTCGGCGGCGACCCGGTGTGCGGTTCCGGCCTCAATGCCAACGCGCACGTCGCCTACGGCAGTGATCTGGTGGCCGCGGCCAATTTCGCCGCGGACCACATCTGACCCCGGGGAGGGGAAGGGCCCGGCTCCCGGGCGGTCTCGTCGGACCCGCCCGCGAGACCCCGGAGCGGGGTCCGGGTACCCGCGGTTCGCGGGGCGTCGGGTGTCACGGCACTCGGGGCCTCATCCCACAGTGAGCCGCGGGTATCGCACGAGTCGGCCCGGTGCGCTGTCCCGCACCGGGCCGAACTCTGTGTGAGGCGCTACTACTCCGCCGAACGGATCTGAATACCGTTGCCGGACAGAGAGATCACCAGTTCAGGCCCGGAATCCGGTTGGTGATCCGCGCCGCCGGCGCGGGCAGGCCCATCAGCGGCTGCACGATCGGGGCAAGCGCCAGCAGCGGACTGCGGGACTCGGGCTTGGCGGTGACCTCCGCCGCGCTCTCGCCGGTCGCCGTGCTGGATTCGGCGTCCACCGCCGGGTGCCCGGTCTTCGGCTGCGAGCGCGCCGCCTTGGATTCGCCGAACATCCGGTAACCCTGGTGCAGGATGGCGCGTTTCACCGACGGCATGACCGTGTCCACGAACTGCGCGAAGGTGCCGATCGGGGTGTCGATGCGGCTGGGCCGGTGCTCGAGCGCCCGCACCACGATGTCGGCGGCCTGATCGGGGCTGTGCACCGGAATCGACTTGTACAGATCGGTCGGCGCGATCATGGCGGTCCGCACCAGCGGCATGCGCACCGAGGTGAAGGTGATTCCGGCGTCGGCGTTCTCGACCGCGGCGATCTCGCTGAAGTTGTCCAGCGCCGACTTACTGGCCACGTACGCGGCGAAGCGCGGCACCTTGGTCTGCACCGCGATCGAGGAGATGTTCACGAAGTGCCCGAAGCGGCGTTCCCGCATGGACGGCAGCAACGCCAGGATGAGCCGCACCGCGCCGAAGTAGTTGACCGCCATGGTCCGCTCGAAGTCGTGCATGCGGTCGGTGGAGTTGAGCACCGAGCGGCGGATCGAGCGTCCGGCATTGTTGACCACGTAGTCGACGTGCCCGTGGTCGGCGAGCACCTGCTTGACCAGCAGCTCCACCGACTTCTCCTCGGTGATGTCGCAGACGTACGCCTGTGCCGCACCGCTGTCGGCCCGCACCGCGGCGGCCGCGGCCTCCAGGTCCTCCTCGGTGCGCGCCACCATGAGCACGGTCGCGCCGCGCTTGGCCACGGCGTGCGCGGTGGCCAGGCCGATGCCGCTGGACGCGCCGGTGATCAGCACGATCCGGCCGCCGAGGCCGCCGTCGTGGCGGCGGGCGCGGTCCGGGTCGAGGTGGGTGCGCCAGTACGACCACAGCGTCTCGGCGTAGTCCTCGAAGGCCGGGACCTCGACGCCGGTGCCGCGCAGGTGCGCCCGGGTGGACTCGCAGACGAAGGTCGACTCGAACGCGGTGTGCGGGGCGACCTCGGCGGGAATGCCGAAGCGCTCCAACAGGAAATCGCGCACCGTGGGCACGCCCGGCAGTCCGCCCAGGGCGTGCAGCGCGGTGTGCGAGCCGGGCACGGTGCCGATCGCGGTGGGGGCGCCGGCCGCGCGGGCCAGCGCGTTGTAGATCTGGGTGAAGGGCTGCGGTTCCGGGTTGGTCAGGTGGAAAGTGCGGCCGATCAGACCCGGCTTGGCGATGAGTTCGAGCATGGCCGCGACCACGTAGTCGACCGGAACGATATTGGTGGCGCCCAGATCCGGGATCGGCACCGGCAGTTCCGACGGCAGCGCGCCCAGTCCGGCGATGGCGGGGAAGAAGTAGTAGGGCCCGTCGATCTTGTCCATCTCGCCGGTGCGGGAGTCGCCGACCACGATGGCCGGGCGGTAGACCCGCCAGCGCAGGTCGGCGGCCTCGCGCACCATCTTCTCGGCCTCGAACTTGGTGCGGTGGTAGGGCGAGTGCAGACCCTGGCCCAGATCGAAGTCGTCCTCGAAGAACTTGCCGCGGTGGTCGCCCGCGACCGCGACCGAGGACACGTGGTGCAGGACCGCGCCGAGTTCGCGGGCCAGCGCGATCACCGATTCGGTGCCTCGCACGTTGGCCGCGTAGGTGACCTCGGGGTCGGCGGTCATGTCGTAGACCGCGCCGAGGTGGATCACGTGGTCGGCGCGGGGCGCGTCGTCGATCAGTCCCAGGCCGGGCGCGGTCAGGTCGCCGACCAGCGGGAACACCCGGTCCTCGGCGCCCCAGCCCGCCGCCATCTCGCGCAGCTTGGCCACCGAGGCCTCCCGCGTCAGTGCGTGGACCACGGCTTCCGGGTCGCGTTCCAGCAGTCCGGCGACGAGCCGTCGACCGAGGAATCCGGTTCCGCCCGTGACGATGTAGGAAGTCATCGTCCCCTCCTTGATTACGAACCTGTTGATACCCAACGGGGTTCGTCCGACATGCGTCGGTGGATGCGGACGTTGTGTGAATGGCCCCCTACACAATGTCGGGCCGAGATAGGAACACCATCGTGCCTAACTAGCCGGTAACTTTACGGTTCCGCGAGGAGCCGTTCAAGCGGAACGGCCGTTACAGCCCTGTGTGACTGGTCACCCCGGGGCTATTCGAGTTGGTATGTGTAACAACGGGTTTGATGTAACCCGGGGGCGCACTCGGCAATTCATGGGCAACTGGTCAAATGTCCTGAGCGGTTGCCCACTTGGTTCGATTGCGCAGTGTTCGCTGTTATTCGTCGACGCAGCGGACGTCGCCATCGGCCGCCTGAGTCACGACCGTGAAGGGCGGGCACTGGCGGAGGTTGCCCCACTCGCCCTCGATGCACGAGTCGTAGGTGTGCGGGTCGGAGGTCGGCACGCGGGTGCCGGAATGGCAGCCCTCGCTCGCCGGAGTCGCTCCCGCGGAGGCCGCGCCCAGCATGGGTGCGCTCAACGCGATACCGGTGACAACAATCCCGATTGCCACTCGACGGCGATTCATCGACCTCCACCTTTCCTCGGTGTTACTCATCAGTAGGTACCGAGTTCAGTATGACGATCGGTCTACTGCGGAGTGAAGCCGACAAGAGTCACACTTGCCGTGACCGGGGAACGGCCGCCCTCCCGCCATGATTCGAGTCACACGGGAGGGTCGTGCGGGGTCAGCGGCAGCGGCCGCGGAAGGCGCTCAGATCGATGGCCTCGGCCATGGCCTGGTATCCGGCCGGATTGGGGTGCAGATTGTCGGCGCCGGCGTAGCGGGGCGCGAGGACGTCGGGGTCGGCGGGATCGCGCAGGGCGGCGTCGAAATCGATGACGCTGTCCGACAGGGTCTGGGTGCGGATCCACGCATTGACCCGTTGCCGCACCGGCCCGGCGAGGGGCAGGGTCGCGATGCCGTCGGAGAGCGCGTTGCCCGCGGGCATGATCGTGCCGAGATGGACCGCCAGCCCGGCGGCGTGCAGCTGCGTGATCAGGTCGGTGTAGCCCGCGACCAGCTGGTCGAAATCGACGCCGATCGGGACGCCGAGATCGTTGATGCCCTCGAGGATGATGACGTCGGTGACTCCGGCCTTGGCGATGGCGTCGCGCTGCACCCGGGTCACGCCCGCCGGGCCGAACTGCGGGATCAATCCGTTTCGGGTGACCCGGTTTCCGCTGATCCCGGCGTCGATGACGGTGAACGGGAGGCCCGCCTGGTCGATGCGGCGCTGCAGGAAGTCGGGGTAGCGGACATTGCGGTCCACCACGGTCGGATCCTGCGGCACGCTCAGGTAGGTCGCGCCGACATAGCCGTCGGTGATCGAATCCCCGAACGCGACAATGGTCGACGTGGTGCCGGGCGCCTGGACGTCGAGGCCCGACAGGAACGGCATCGACGTGGTCGGCAGCGGCAGGGCCGCACCGGACGGCTCGTCGGTGGCGTCGCCCGCGAGCGGCAGGCTGTAGTAGCTGGTGGCATTGGCATTGAAGTGCTCGGTCGGCAGCACCGCCAGTCCCGGCGCGTACACGCTCACCGCCAGCGGTTGAAAAGCCTCGAACGTCAACTCGATCGGATCGCTGACCACCTCGCCGCCCGCGGGCACGGTGACACGGGAGCTTCCGTCGAAGCTCACCTCCCGCAGCGTCTCGGCGCGCACCGCCGGGCCCGCGGCCTGCTCGGCAATGGTGACGTGCGCGAATTCGACCGGCACCGGCCGATTCTGGTTGCTCAGGTGAATCCGCACCACGGACCCGCCCAGGTGCGGTGTCGCGACCAGGCGGAACGTCTGCCCGCCCACGTGCGCCTGCGGCACCATCGACGGATCCACCGCCCCGAAGGCGTCCGAGGGCGCGGCCATCCATCCGCTCACCCATTGCGGCGCATCGCATCCCGGTGTCTCGGCCACGGCTGTCCCCGCCGGTCCGCCGACCGCTATCGCGGCCACCGCGACCGACGCCGCGACACCGGCATTGCACACACCCCACCCACGAGACGCCATAGCGACCACCATCACCCGACCCAAATGGACATTTCGGCCAACGTATCGGCCGAAGATCAACCGCGGGGCCGATTCCGGCGAATGACTATCAGCCTTCGGTGCCCTCCCGGTCGCCGGTCGGGGCCGGGGCCGGGGCAGGTCGCAGCGCGGCGAGCCGGGCCGGGTCGACGAGCAGTGCGATGGCGGTGACGCGGTCGCCGGTGACCGTGAACGACATGACCGACTGGGCGGTGCCGTCCGCCCGCCACGAGATGTACCCGGGCAGCCCGTCGACCAGGACCGGCTGGTGGCGGACCACCTCACCGGAGAACATCCGTGCCCGGGTGGCGACGTCGGTGGCCCCGAGGGTGACGAATACGCCGCCTGGGGTCGCCACGGTCAGCTCGACATCGGGATCGAGGACGCGCAGCAGTTCTTCGAAGTCCCCGCCCATCGCGGCGGCGCGAAAGGCCTCGGCAACGGCCCGGTGCTCGCGGCGCGAGGCGACCGGGCGGTCGGTGGCGCGGACCTTGCGACGCGCGCGGCTCGCGATCATCTTGGTGGCGTCGGCGGATTTGCCCAGGATCTGGCCGATTTCGGCGAACGACACCGCGAACATGTCGTGCAGCACGAACGCGAGGCGCTCGCTCGGTCCCAGTGAGTCCAGCACCATCAGCAGTGCGATCCCGACCGAATCGGCCACGGCGGCAACGTCTCCCGGCTCCGGGCCGTCGTCGGCGGTGACGGCGAACGCGGGCGTGCCGTCGTGGGACACCTCGGGCCGCGCCTGTCGCGCGCGCAGCGTGTCCAGGCTGATCCGGCCGACGACCGTGGTGAGCCACCCGGCCAGATTGTCGATGGTCGCGGCATCCTGGCGGGCCAGCCGCAGCCAGGCTTCCTGGACCGTGTCCTCGGCGTCGGCGTGCGAGCCGAGCACGCGGAACGCGACCGCCCGCAGCCGGTCGCGGTGCGCCTCGAACGCCTCGGCCACAGTCCCCGAAGGGGATTCGGCCGTCGAACCGGATTCGGCCATATCCCTACCGCCCCCGGCGCTGCCGCAGCGAGATCCGGTTGCCGTCCGGATCCACGGCCTCGACGCGCATCCCGAACGGGTACTCCTCGGGTTCCTCGTCGAGGAACGTCACGCCTCGGCCACGCAGCACCTCGAAGTCCTTCCGCAGGTCATCGGACTCGAGGATAACCGGGCCCGGCGCGAGCACCTCGGGGCCGCCGCCCGGCTGCCCGGCGGCGGACGGGTGCGACCAGAGGATGATCTCCACCGGACTCCCGGGGGCGCGCACGGTCAGGAAGCGGCCGTCGGGACCCGGATAGTCGCTGTGCTTCTCGAGTCCGAGGCCGTCGGTGTAGAACGCCAGCGCGCGGTCCTGATCGGTCACGTAGACCGTCACGTACATGATGTCGGTCAGCATCGAGTCCTCCATTCATCGGTTCGACGACCGCGTTCGGCCGTCTCTCCTATGACGGAAGCCGCTGCGCGAAGGTAACGCGATCGCCGCGGGCCGGGAAAGCCGCAGGTAGAAAAATCGGTGGGCAGGTGTGGGGGCGGCCTGTTAGCGTGCTGGACACCGTGACATCAGGCGAGGAGGTGAGACCCGTGCAGACAGTACCGATGTGGGGGCTCCCCCTCGTGGTCGCGGATGGGCGAACGAACTAGTCGTCGCCGGGAGCGCCTCTCTGCGTAGGCAATCCCGAAAGGTGACGACCGATGAACGCTAATTCTGTAGATATCCGCCGGGTCGAATTGACGCGGTGGGAAGCCGTCGAGAACGACCTGGTGGTCGCGTCCGGCGAGGTTTCACGACGGCCCGATGGGCGGCTGTTCGCCAGTATCGACGCGTGGCACGACGACGTCTTCGATCAGATCGCGGCGGCCATGCTGGCCACCCTGCGACGGCCGCTGCACACCGTGGTCGACGAGGGCGACGATGGACTGCTGTCCTGTTGGGGCCGAGCGGGTTTCGTGACCCGCAGGCGGGAGTGGGAGTATCTCGTGCCCACTGATCCCGCCACCACCGGACTGGGGGCCGTGACACCGCCCCCGGACATCGCGGTGGTGCCCGCGGGCAGCGCGGAGAAGGAACCGCTGCGCGTCGTGGACCGGTTCATTCGCGAGGAAGTCGAATCGACGATCGGCTGGCAGGAGATGCCCGCCGAGATCCTGCGCGGGCCCGGCGGTGACACCGTGGTGGATCCGAAGCTGTACGTGGCCGCGGCACAGGCCGATCGCTATGTCGGACTGCTGCGCGTGGTCCAGGTGACGCGCTTGCCGCGCATCGGACTGATCGCGGTGCGGGCCGATGCGCGGCGTCGCGGCATCGGCCGGGCCATGCTGTCCGAGGCGCTGGGCGCGTTGCACGATCGCGGAATACCCACCGCGACAGCCGAAGTGAACGAATCCAATGGTGCGGGCGTGGCGCTGTTCGACAGCGTCGGCGCGCGCCGGGTCGGCGGCAACCTGGAACTGGTGCTGCGATGACGAATCCTGGTCGAAAAGGAAAGGGCATCGAGATCCAGGGCACCGTGGTCGAGTGCCTGCGCAATGCCACGTTCACGGTGGAACTGCCCAATGGGCATCGGGTCCTGGCGCACATCAGCGGCAAGATCCGGAAGAACTACATCAAGATCCTGCCCGAGGACCGGGTGCTCGTCGAGCTGAGCCCCTACGACCTCACCAGGGGACGAATCCTGTTCCGGTACAGGACCTGACGGGCAACGGGGCGGCGTCGAGTCGCCGCCCCGTCGACCCCGGGTCTATTGCGGCCGGTAGGTGTCCAGGGCGTTGGTGCGGTAGAAGTACTCCGCCTCCTGCTCGGTGGCATCGGTGGTGACGGCCTGATCGATGGTGGTGACCAGCTCGGTGTAGGTCCCCGCCATCGAGTCCACCGGCATGTTGGAGGCGAACATCAGTCGCCGCCAGCCCCACAGCGCCACACTCGATTCCAGCCAGTACTCGACCGTCGGCCAGGACAGGTCCCGGCAGATCAGCCCGAACCCGGACAGTTTGCACAACCACTGGGTCTCCTTGGCGGCCAGGGAGATCGCGTTGTGCCAGGCGGTGCGGGCCTCGGAGGAACGGCCCTGCGGGAAGCCCAGATGTTCGAGCACCACCCGCAGATCGGGGTAGCCGGCCAGGAAGTCGATCCAGTCCAGGATCTCGCCGGGCTGGGCGACCAGGTCGAGGACCGCGTCGTGCTCCTGCAGCCAGCCCGCGATGGTGTCGGCGGCGGGCGTGTTCGGCGACAGCCCGGCGAAGGCCCGGATGCCGCGCAGCCGCGGGGTGCGGGCCTGCTGGTCGAGGTGGTCGATCAGCTCGTCCTTGGGCAGGGTCGGGTCGATGCCGCCGACCAGGGCGAACGGTCGCGGGTCGGCGTCGGCGATGCCGTCGGCCCACCGGGTTTCGGCCAGATAGGCGTGCGGCGCGGTGGTCGCGGACACGTGCACCAGCCCGTCCACCCGGATGTCGCCGAGGCCGCGATCGAAGTCGGCCGGTAGAAAGTTCTGCGCGATCTCGGGTTTTCCGGCATCGACGAACCTCGCCAAACTCGGGTACCAGGCGTGTGCGCTGGTGTCCCACAGGTGCATGTGGGCATCGACGAGGGGGACGGTGGGCATGTTCGCTACTCCTGGACCATGATGACGCCGGCGCTGACGCTATCGAGCGCGATGGCTGTTGCAGATCCATGAATAGTCGGTCAGCGGGAATTGTGCGACACAATGTCGGCGATTCGGGTGCGGAACGCCTCCGGGGAGAACGTCGCGGCATGCTTGCGGATGGTGTCGGCGTGATAGGCGGCCGGGTCGAAATCCCGCATGGCGCGTGCGAATCCGTCGGTCACCTCCGCGTCGGTCCCGGCCGGGACGTGCTCGCCGGAGATGCCGGGCACCACCGTGTCCAGCGCGCCGCCCGCGCCGACCGCGAGCACCGGCGCGCCGCAGGCCATGGCCTCCACCGGGACGATGCCGAAATCCTCCACGCCCGGCATGAGCAGCGCGCGGCAGCGCCGGTACATGTCGAGCAGGACGTCGTCGGAGGCCGCGCCCAGGAAGGTGGTCTCCGGGCCCGCCATCGCCTCGAGCTGCTGGCGGTAGCGGCCGCCGCCGAGGATGACCAGCCGCACCCCGGCGCGCCGGGCGGCCGCGATGGCGAGGTCGGGTCGCTTGTAGGGCACCAGGCGGCCCGCGAAGAGGAAGAAGTCCTCGCGCTCGATACTCGGATCGGGGGCGAAACGGGCAACGCGCACCGGCGGATTCACCACCGACGCGGGCAGACCCCACCAGTCGCGGACCCGATCGGCGACCGCCTGGGAATTGGCGACCACGTGCGCGAGCCGGGGCGCGGCGCGCAGTTCGTTGCGCCGGGCCAGCGCGCCCAGTCCGGTCAGCACGGCCTGCCCGGCCCGGCCGCCCGCCTCGCGGGCCCGGAACGCGCTGTCCCAGGCCCAGCGGGCCGGACTGTGCACGTAGGCGATGACCGGTGCGGTGGTGGCGAAGGCGGCCTGGGTCGCGAAGGCGTGGTGGCTCACCACGATCGCGTCGTAGGCGTCTTCGAGGGGGAGGGTGCGAAAGGCCCTCGGCGCGAACGGGAGCAGCGGGGCGTGCGAGCGTCGTCCACTGGCGGCGTACGCCCGTGACAGCCAGGTGTCGCGCACCAGCTCGCTCGCCGGTGAGGACATGGCCCCTGGCCCACCGGCGCCAGGAGTCTCGGGGCTCAGTCCCGCGGCCTCCAGCAGCGTGCGCGTGCACCGCGGGTCGGTGATGGGCGCGAAAACCGGTGCGCCGGGCCAGGTCTTCATGAACTCCGCGACCACCGCCTCGGAGCCGCCGTATTCGGTGAAGCGTTCGTGGACCAGCGCGATCCGGGGTGCCGACATGAGAACTCCTCGATCAATCCGCGAGCCGGCGCGGTGCGGCCGTGCGCCGCAGCGCCGGAGCCACTGGCCGCCCGGCGAGCAGCCCCGCGACCGTGCCCTGCTCGAGCGCCTTGCGGTAGGTCTTGGCCGCCGACTGGCAGGCGTCGACGGTGTGGTCGATATCGGCGTCGGTGTGGGCGGCCGAGTTCACGAAGGACTGGCCCAGCACCCCGCGATCCAGCAGCTCCTGCAGGAACAGCGTCCGGAACGGCTGGGACGGAACGCCTTCCGGGTCGCGGGTGAGGAACACCAGGCACGACGGCCGGCCCGCCACCTCCAGATGGTCGGCGATGCCCAGATCGGCGGCGATGGCGTTCACCCCGGCGGCCAGCCGGCGGCCGGAAGCCTCCATGCGCGCCACCGGATCACCGTCACGGTAGACCTGGACGACGGCCCGGAAGGCCGCCAGCGACGCGGTTTCCGGCCCGTGCGTGGTGGACAGCAGGAACACCCGGTCCGCGTCGGTGCGCAGGCCACCCAGTTCCATGTATTCGCGTTTCCCGGCCAGCGCCGAGAGCGGGAAGCCGTTGGCCATGGCCTTGCCCCAGCACGACAGGTCCGGCACCACGCCGTAGAGCTGTTGCGCCCCACCGGCCGACCAGCGGAACCCGGTGATCATCTCGTCGAAGATCAGCAGGCTGCCGTACCCGTCGCACAGGGCGCGCACGCCTTCGAGGAAGCCGGGCGCGGGATCGGCCAGGGCCGTGGCCTGTTCGAGGATCACGCACGCGACGTCCTCGCCGCGCAGCACGGCTTCCAGCGATTCCAGGTCGTTGTACCGGAACTTCACCGTCGGGGCCGCCGGGATCCCCGCGTTCATCTCCGTCATTCCGATGAACCAGTCGTCCACCGAGAAGAACGGCTGATCGCAGATCGCGACCTTCTCCCGCCCGGTCGCCGCGCGCGCCAGCCGCACGGCCGCCGTGGTCGTGTCGGAGCCGTTCTTGGCGAACTTCACCATGTCCGCGCCCGGCACCAGGCTCAGGAAGTCCTCGGCCGCCGCCAGTTCCAGCTCGGTGGGCCGCGAGAAGTTGACGCCGTCGGCGATGGTCCGCGCGACCGCCTCGACCACCGGCGCGAAGCCGTGGCCCAGGGTCACCGAGCGCAGGCCCATGCCGTATTCGACGTACTCGTTGCCGTCGGCGTCCCAGACCCGGGCGCCGTTGCCGCGCACCAGGATCGGGGCCATGTCCTCGGGATACTGGTCCGCGCCGCGGGCGTAGGTGTGCGCGCCGCCCGGCACCAGTTCGTGCAGGCGCGCCTGCATCGCGGTGCTGCGCCGGTAGTCACGCATGGTGATCACCCCCGGCGGTGATGGCCCACAGGTCATGGTCGCCGCGGTGTCCGTCGAGTCCGGTGTAGCTGCGCATGGTTCCCTCCTTGTGCAGGCCCGCGTCGGCGGCGACGGCGGCGGACGCGGTGTCCCCGGCCGCCACGGCCGTACTGACCCGGAACAGTCCGAGCCGGTCGAAGGCGTAGGCCAGCAGTGCCCGAGTGGCGGCCGTGCGCACGGCGTCATCGGCGCGGGCGGGATCGGTCCACAACTGGATCCGGGCATTGCGATCGAACAGGTCGAGGTCGAACAGCCGGGCGGTGCCGGCGTAGGCGCCCGCGACGTCGAGGACGAACAGCAGACCGGCGGGGGAGCGGACACCCGCTGCGCTGAGGGCGATTTCGCGTAGCCACGCCGTTCCGCTGCTACCGATTCCGTCGGCGGCCACGGGTCCCGCGTTACGCACTGCCGTGGCCCGGATCGGGCCGTCGGCGGGCTGCGCGGAGCGGAGCACCATCCCGTCGTGACCGGGCAGCGGCAAGGTCACCGGCCGGGCGGGTAGCAGTCGCTGCGCGGCCCGCCATATCTGTCCGGCGCGATAGCGTGCCTCGACGCCGAAAAGCATTGCGGTATCGGGCATTACCGGGGTCGGCAGAGCATCTTCGGGCTTACAGGGCGGCGCGGGCGGGGTGCGGTGTTCGAGGGTCCGTTCGGTCCACATCTCGGTGAACCCCTTGGGCGGGATCTCCGCCCGCGTCATCGACCACAGATCGTGATCGGCCCGCGCCCCGCCGACGTCGAAGTGCAGCCGCATCCGGCCCTCCCGCACGAACCCGATCTGCACCGCGCCACTGGTGGCGGCCGCGTTCCCCGGCGAGATGGGCGCGTTGACGCGTTCCAGACCGAGTGCGTCGAAGGCGAAGTCGAGGATCAGCCCCGCCGCGATGCCGCCGAAGCCGTGCCGCCCCAGCCGCGCGTCGATCCAGATCCCCATCTCGCCCTGCTTGGCCCGATCGTCGATATTGCCGATCTCCACCTGCCCGGCGAAGCGCCCGTCGATCTCGATCACGGTGGCCACGCGATGCCCGGTGCGGGCATTGGTGGCTGCCTCCAGACATTCACGCACCCAGGCCTTCTCGGTGTGCCGGTCGGCCCAGCACAGCGGCGAGGTGTGCCAGAACGGTTCCAGGAAGGCCCGATCCCGCAGCCGGAGCGCCCGCCACTGCGGGAAGTCGGTGTAGCGCGGCAGCCGCAGCAGCAGGGTGCTGCCGTGTAGTCGCGCCGGTCCCAGGCGCAGTGCTGTCGGCTGCCCGCTCACGAGTGTGGCCGCTGCTTTCCCAGCGAGGTGGTCTTGACCGCGCCGTCGGTCCCCACCGACATCCGCCAGTACACCCCGGCCGCATCCTTCAACACGATTCCCCCTTCGCTGCGATCGGAAAGATAAGCCCCACTGTTCAATACGGCCGACAACACCGTGCCGTCGCGGTCCTGGACCTGGAAGATGTCGGCGCCGGGCTGGAAGGCCTGCGCCACCGTGGTTCCGGCGAAGCGCGCCCCGTGGATCGCCCCGCGCCCGATCACATGCCAGCCGTCGGGGAAGGACTTGGGGTCCACGTCCTCGAACGACCCGGAGATCAGATTGATGGCGGTGCCCTCGGCCACGCCCTTGGGATCGACCCGCACCTCGATCGGCGGCGCGTCCAGATCCGGATCGAACTGCACATTGGCCAGATACGGCTGGCGGCAGCGGATCAGGTCCAGGCACACCTTTCGTGCGGCCACCTTGCAGTTGACCAGACCGAACTGGGCGGGCCCGCCGGCCGGGCCGCCGATGGCGAGCGCGGTGTCGGCCCCCTCGAACCACACATTGGTCAGCCACCAGTCATTGGCCGGGCCGTCGACGAACACGTGCTTGTCGGTGGTGCGGGGGTCGTTGTCGGAGACGAATTCCACATTGGCCATGGCCAATCCGGCATTGTGGTCTCCGCCGGTGCCCAGCACGCCGATGCGATTGTTGGTCAGCTTCGACGACGTCACATAGTTCTGGATGCAGGAGGTGACGATGCCGTAGCCGAAATTGTTGATGTCGGAGTTGATGACGGTGGTGCCGCCGGTATTGCGGTCCAGCACCAGCCCCCGCTGCTCCTGGAACCGGGGCGCGTTGTCGCTGAGGTGATTGCCGCGCAGCACCACCGAGTCGAAGGTGCAGCGGAAGCACTCCGACAGTCGCACGGCGGTCACCTTCGCGCCCGAGAAGTAGAAACCCAGGCGGGAGAAGCGGACCCGCTGCTTGCGCTGCAACGCGATGAAGGTGTCATCGCCGTCGTAGTTGATGGTGGTCACGTCCGCGCCGTCGCCCAGCACCGTCGCGTAGTCCGACAGCGCCGGGAAACGGGTGAGCACATACTGCCCGGCCGGAATGTAGAGCACCAGCGGCCGCCCGCTCACCGCCGCGGCCTTCTCGAAAGCGACGGTGTCGTCGGCCTTCCCGTCCCCGACCGCGCCGAAGTCCTTCACATTGCGGGCGGAGGGCTGATCGGTGACCTGCGGGGACCGGAACTCGGTGCCGTCCCCGGAATCCCCGCTCGAGCACGCCGCCGCCACCGGCAGGATGGCCGCGGCCCCCAGCCCGGCCATGAGCATGTGCCGACGCCGCACACCGCTGCTGGTATTCGCCTCGCCGTCCGTGCCGGCCTGGTCCGTCCCCCCGCCGCCCTCGATCACCGCTTCACCAGATCGAGGGGATGCCGGACCAGCTCGCCGACGCTCTTGTGCGGCCGCGAGAACACCACGGTCCCGATCATCCGCTTGTTGTCGAGGCCGAAGGTGGCCACCGCGCCGCGCACCTGATTGGAGGTGGTCTGGCCGAGTTCGATGACGCCGATGGTGCCGTCACAGCGTCGCGCCAGCGCGATGGCGTCGGCCGCCGCGGTGACCGGCGCGCACTCCACGACGATGTGGTCGAACTCGCTGCGCAGCTTGGACATGATGTCGGCGAACCGCTCCGAGTCGAGCAGGTCGGGGGTGCGGAAATCCACACCGCCCAGCGGCAGCACATTGATCCCCACCTCGGGCCAGGCCATGACCGCGGCCGAGGGATTCCCGTTGCTGCGCAACAGTTCCGAGAGCCCGGCCGCCGCGGCCGCGGGCGTGCGCCGGGTGGAGCCGTGCCCGGTGGTGTCGGCGTCGACCAGCACCACCCGCGCGCCGGTGTCGGCGAAGGTGCGGGCCAGGCCGATCGACACGTCCGGTTCCGAATGCGGGGTCAGCGAGGTCATCAGCAGGCTGACCAGTTCGGGATCCTCGGTGAGCCGGGTCCGCAGCCGCCGCAGCTCCCCGGCCGCGCCGGGCCGCCCGTCGTCCACGATGCCCAGGATCGGCACCGGGAGAAAGGCTTCCAGTTCGGTGGAGGTGCGCACCCGCTTGTCGAGCTTGTCGCGCACCACCGCCGCGCCCAGGCCCAGCATCAGCCCGGCCAGCACGCCGAGGATGTAGAAGCGCTTCTTCTGCGGGGCGCTGGGCTGGGTCGGGGTCTGCGCCTTGTCGATCACCTCGGCGCGGGCCGCGGGCGCGGCGTCGGTCTGGGTGACCTCGAGCCGCGAGACCAGCGCGCGGAACTGGGAGACCACCTCGTCGGCCAGGGTGCGCGCCCCGCCCGCGGTGGAGTCCTTCACCGTGATGACGATGATCGTGGTGGCCGGCGGCGAGACCGCGGAGATGCGGCCGCGCAGATCATTCACCGACGCCTTCAGGCCCAGCTGATCGTGGACGAAGGTGGCGACGGTGACGGAGTTGGCCAGGTCGACATACGAGCGCACCCGCTGCTGCGCGGCCAGCCCGCCCTGATAGGAGTCGTTGACCGAGGTTCCGGTCGCCATGGACACGTACACCGAACTCGTCGCCGTGTACTCGGTCGGCAGGGTGCTCGCGTAGCCGTAGGCCGCCCCCGTGCAGATCACCACCGCGGCGACGATTATCGGCCAGCGCCGCCGCAGCAGCCGCCAGTAGTCGATCAAACCCATTGCGCTGTCCTCGTTTTCCCGGATGGAACACCGGCCCCCGGCGGCTGCTCCACTCGTCTTCGGAATTCACCAACAACCAGATACGCCGTCCAGGCCAGCACCACGGCCTGCAGGTATTTGCCGAGCATCTCGACGGTGCCGAGGATGCCGCGCTCGAACAGCACCGGCACCTCGATCACCGACAAGCCGAGAATGGCCATGGCCAGGTACTTGCTGTACAGGGCCCGGATCCAGATCAGCAGCAGCACGAACGTGATGGTGACCCCCACCGCCACCCCGATGTAGCCGCCCAGCACATAGCCCTCGTTGATATTGCCCTCGGCCAGCGACACCTCGACCGTCGACATGTCGACGGACCCGCCGCGCACCTGCTCGGCCCAGGCCGCGCCGGAGCGGAACTTCTCCGCGCCCAGCAGCTGGGTGGGGATCAGACTCTGGAAGGCGTGCACCGCCACCTGCTGCGGCGTGAGCCACGAGTGGGGGCCCGCGAACCAGGCGTCGGTGGCGGCCTCGAGCAGATCGAAGCGGCGCAGCATGCTCAGGAACGGGTGCACCACCGCCGGATACTGCGCATCCACCTGCGCCGCTTCGGCTTTGGCGGCGGAATCGGTCTTGAGCGATTGCAGCCAGCCGAAGCCGCCCAGCGCCAGGGCGATGATGCTCAGCACGCCGATCACATTGCGGCGGGTCCAGCCGGTCATGGCGAAGCGCACGGCGATGGCCAGGGCCGCGCCCATGATCGGCGTCTTGGACTGCACGGTCGCGGTCCACAGCAGTTCACCGCCGACGAGCGCGCCGACCACCAGCAGAGTGGTGCGGCCGGAGTCGCTGCGGAAGAACACGATCAGGCCGACCGCGCCCAGGGTGGCCAGAATGGTGACCAGGTTGATCAGCGGGTTGGGGCTCTCCAGTTCACCGGCCTTGCCGGTGGAGCCGGTGGCGTAGGCGGCCAGCCGGCCCAGGGTGCCGATGCCGTAGAGCAGGAACAGGGTCTGGGTGAAGACCGGGTCGCCCGCGAAAGGCGCTGCGCGCGGCGGGTTCCGCGGCGGCCGCGACCGCACCCACAGGACGTAGGCGATGATCAGGCCCGCGTAGAACCACAGGCCGAAGATCACCGGCTGTAGCACCGCGGCGATGCCGTCGTCGTAGCCGTACTCGTACAGCCGCGGATCGGGCACATTGTCGCCGAAGCCGGGCACGGGTTTGACCCACAGCAGCACCACCGGCCGCGCGATGAACGACAGCGACCAGTGCGCGGTCTGCGCGATGAGGAACACCCGGGCCACCCCGGGCAGGAACATCGCGGCCACGACGATTGTCGCCAGCGCGGCGGCGACCAGGAATACGGCGAACTGAGCGGAGGCCATCACTCTCCCATCACCCCCTTATGTCGCCGGGCGTGCCACGGCGTTACCCGCTTGCGGGAAGGTCTTTTTCGCCGAGACCGCGCGGTTCATACCAGGGCGTCGACGATCTCGCGGGCGCGGTCGGCGTAGCTGTGCGCGCCCGAGATGATCCGGTGGTGCCCGGCCTCGGCGACCTTGGCGGCCTGCTCGGGATACTTGGTGCAGCGGCGCAGGATCTCGCGCAGTTCGGCGGGACCGGAGAACAGGTAGCACTCGGCGTCGTCCTGGAGCAGTTCGGCGTGCTCGTCGGTGCGTTCGCCGACGAAAAGCCCACCGGCGGCCGGGACTTCGAAGGTGCGGCAGGTGTGGGTGTCGCGGTTGTCGGAGTTCAGCAGCACCAGGTTGGCGGTGACCGCGGCGACGGCCGCCGAGAAGTGCTCGCCGTAGACCGCCCCGCCGACGTCCGCGCCGGTCTGCCACAGCGCGCGCACCCGCCGCCAGCCGGGGCCGCGCAGCAGCATGTCCCCGTGGTGTTCGCGGGCGAGGGAGACCAGGAGGTCTTCCCGATCGGGCCGGACCGCGCCGATGAAGCCGAGTAGATATGGACGCACGGTGCGCCGGGCGGTGATGTGGTGCAGCGCCGGATCATAAGCACTACGAACGAATTTCACGTTCTGCGCGCCGCGCGCGGTGAGCTCGGGGACGTTATGCCACTTGGTGGTGACGATGAGGTCCCATTCGGCCTCGTGTGCCAGGTAGTCCGGGCTGGTGTTGTACGGATTGGAGACGTCGTCGGGGCTGTAGTGCACATGCAGGCCGGCGCGGGCCGTGAGCAGCCGCTGCTGATCCAGGTGCACGGACTTGAACGCGAACAGCACGTCCGGTGCGAATGCCTGTGCGGCGCTGTCGATCTCGCGGTGCAGCGCCTCCACGTCCCAGGGGGCGCGGCGGTGCGCGAACTTCGAGTACACCCACGGCGGCGACAGCCGTGCGGGCAGCGTCACCGCAGTGGTGTCGATGACGACCACCTCGTGTCCGGCCTGCCGGAATCCGTCGGCGAGCGAGCGCGCGTTGCTGCCCACCCAGTCATCCCCGACGAAGAGCACCTTCACGCCACATCCCCCTTGGTCAGCAATGCGGTGGCCGGTTCGATCGGCCTGTCCCGCCGGGTCCGTTCCCGGACCATGAGCCAGCGCACCCGGATGATGTACCACAGCGCGACACCGAATTCCGCGCAAACGGTCCCATAGACCAGGCTCCACACCGAGCCGGTCCGCATGGCCACCACCAGGGCCGTCGCCGCGACGCAGGTGCCGATGATCGCGCCGATCAGCACGCCCATGGTGTCCTCCTTGACCGGCAGCACGGCGGTGGTCACATACGAGGTGATGGTGGTGGCGGGCAGAATGAGGATCTCCACGCGCAGCAGTGAGATCGCGCCGGTGAAGTCGTCGGTGTAGATCAGGTGGATCAGGGTCGGCGCCATGATCCAGACGGCGACCACCGCCAGGCAGGCCAGGGTCACGCAGCCGATGATCATCTGAATCTGATTGCGCCAGAACTGATCGTCGCCGCTGCGCCGGGCCATGCGCGGCAGCAGGGCGAAACCGATCGGGTCCAGGGTGGACTGGATGGCGCGGACCAGGCGGTCGCCCGCGGAGTACAGGCCCAGCGAGGCCGCCTCGAGCACCGCGCCGTAGACGGCGGCCGACCCCTGGCCGTAACCGGTGACCAGCAGCCGGGAGGTGAAAATCGGTGCGGCCATGCGCAGTACGGCCTTCACGCCGTAGGGCCGGGCGGGCGGGCCGAACCTGCGGAAGGAATCCCACCAGGTCAGCGACACGGTCGCGATCGAGGAGATGAGCAGGCACAGCACGGCCATGGACGCGCTCGGGAAGCGGGGTAACAGCCCGACCAGCAGCGCCAGATAGCCGATGCGCCCCACGCCCTGATACATGGTGGAGGTCCCGAACCTGCCCTGGCCGATCAGCAGCCAGTCCTCCGACACCGACCAGAAGCCGCCGGCGAACAGCCCCAGCAGCACCATGTGCAGTTTGGGGGAGACCCCGACGGTCATGGTGGCCAACAGGGCCGCGCCGATGATGGTCAGGGTGGTGGCGCGAATGGCGAGATAGGTGCCGCGCAACCGGTTCACCTCGCGGTGGCCCGGATCGTCCTCGGGGACCTTGGCGGCCAGGAACGAGGTGACGCCGAGGTCGACCACCAGCGAGCCGATGAAGTACGAGGACATGCCGATGGCCAGCAGGCCGGTGCCGTGCGGGCCGAGCATGCGGGCCAGCAGCGGGACGGTGACCAGGGTGATGACGTATTGGCCGTACTTGCCGAAGGTCACCAGTCCGATGTCGCGGATGATGCCGCCGACGCCGCCCAGGCCCGAGGACGATTGTTTACGGTGTTTACCGGTATCGGTGGAATGATCTGCGGCGGAATCGGATTCGCCGTCGGCGGGGCGGTACGCGCCCGACGCGTCGCGCTGCGGAACGATGGCGGGCAGCCGGACGGTCGGCGGTTCGATGGGGTCGCCGTAGAACGTGGGCAGCACCGGTCCCCGTGCGGGGGCCGCGTAGCGGGCGGCGCGGGTCTCCTCGAACGATGCCCGGCCGAACGCGGGCCCGCGGTCGAATCCGGCTGAGTGGGCGGGCCGGTGCGCGGCCGGGCCGTGGTCGTGGCGTGATTCGTCGTGTTCGAAGGCGGCGGCCTGCTGGTCGACTTCGGGAATGCGGTGCCGCAGGTGGCGGCGTTGCCGCAACTTGCCCAGCGTGCCGAGGCTCTCCATCTGCACTGTGGGCGGGTCGTAGGGGAACGGGTCGGTCGGATCATCCACGACGCCACCGCTTTCCGGGCAAGCCGGTCAGGAAAGCGGTGACGGTCCGGCCCGAGGCGGCCACGTCGAAGTCCCGCGCGCGCAGTCGTGCGGCGTCGGCCAGTTTGGTGCGCAGTTCCCGATCGGCGATCAGGCGGTCCAGGGCGCGGGTGAGTTCGCCGCGGTTCCCGGCGGTCACCAGCAGGCCGTTCACCCCCGGATCGACGATCTCCTCCGGGCCGCCCGGCCGGGTCGCGATGACGGCGCAGCCCGCCCGCATGCCCTCGACCACGACCTGCCCGAACGGCTCGGGCAGCACCGAGCAGTGCACGAGGATATCGGCGTGGCGCAGATAGGATTCCGGGTCGTCCACGTGGCCGGTGAAGGTCACCGGGAGGCCGAGGGCGGTGGCGTGCACCTCGAGTTCGGCGCGGTAGGACTGCTCGTCGAAGAAGGTGCCGCCGACCAGGAACACTTCGCGCGGCAGGGTTGTCGCGTCGGCGAGGGCGCGCAGGAACAGGTCCTGGCCCTTCCACGGGGCGAGACGGCCGACCACGGCGATGACGGTCTCGGTGGCGGGACGCTGACCCTGTGGGCGGGCGTCGCCGAGGATCCCCGAATCGGCAGCGGATTCCCCTGATTCGTCACCGGCGGGGAATTCGACGCCCGGGTAGGCGACCACGGCCCGGCGTCGCCAGGTGTAGAGCGAGGCGAGAGTGCCGCGGCTGTTGGCGATGACGCCATGAGCCACCACCCAGCCCAGCACCCGGATGATCAGCGCCAGTACGCGGCCGAAGTAGTCGCGGGAAACCCGGTCGTGCACATGCCATACCAGCGGCACCCCGGCCCGGCGCGCGGCCACCGCGCCCATGAGCATCGCCTTGGTGCTGCCCGCGACCAGAACCGTGGCCTCCAGTTCGCGCACGGTTCCGCCCAGAGTCCAGCCCAGGCGCAGCAGGCCCGTCGCGCCGACCAGCAGGCTGCGGACCCCGGCGTTGTCGATGGTCATGGCGCGGGAGTCGAAACCATTGCGTACGACGCGGGTTTCGATACCGCGCTCGGCCATCAGCCGCAGCATCGGGCCGTCCTCGGTGTACACCACGGCGGTGCGACCGGCCGGCATGGCCGAGACCAGGCGCAGGGTCGCCAGTTCGGCCCCCGAGGGGGCGGCGGTGTGTGCCAGGAAGACGGCCTTCAGGGTCATCGCGCGGTGAGCTCCGTATACAGGTCACGGTGCCGCCGGGCCGCGACGGCCCAGGAGAAGGTCTCCGCATGGGCGCGACACTGTTTCGGGTCCGGTCGCACCCCGTCCAGGGCCGCGACCAGCCGGGCGGCGAGCGCTTCGGCATCGCCCGGCGGGACGATGAGCGAGGGATCGAGCTCCCGGACCGAGTCCGGCAGGCCGCCGCAGTCGGAGACGACGGGCGGGCGTCCGGCGGCGAGGGATTCGAGGGCGATGAGGCCGAAGCCCTCGAGGGCCAGTGACGGCACCACGGTGAGATCGGCCCGAGTGTAGAGGTCGGTGAGTTCCGCGTCCGACACCGTGCCGGTGAACCGGACGGGGGAGTGCGCGTCGTCGCCGAACAGGCTCGCCGCCTGTTCCCGCAATTCGGCCTCGGCGGTACCGGTTCCGACGATCACCAGCCGCGCGTCCGGATGCCGGGTGGCGACCGCGGACCAGGCGCGGAGCAGGACGTCGATGCCCATGCGCTTCTCCAGCCGCCGCACGCACAGCACGATCCCGGAGTTCGCGTCCGGCTCGGTGGCGGTGAAGCGGTCCAGATCGACGCCCGGCGGAATCACCCGGACCTTGTCCGCCCGGATGCCGTAGTCGCCGACCAGCAAACGCCGGAAATGGTCGGACAGCACGATGAATCGGTCCGCGCGGGCGTACCGCACCCGCTCGACGAGGTACTTGGCCCGGACCGCGCGCGGGCCCTCGCCCGCCATGCGGCTCTCGGCGGCCCACGGTCCGTGGAAATGGACCACCAGCGGGTTCCGCACCGCTGCCGGACCGTACAGGCAGAAGTGCCGGTCGATCACGGTGTCGCGGGTGAGCGCGTCCCGATCCAGGAAGGCGGTGCGGGCGCGATCGAGGGTGGAGCCGCCCGTCGGTCCCCAGGAGCGCGCCCCGGCCGGGGCATCGCCGAAAGCTCTTGCGCTGAGCGTTATTCCGCTGTCGCGGGCGAGTGCCTCGTAGAGATCGGTGAAGTACCGATTCAGTCCCCCGTGAGCGGCCGTGAACCACTCCGACCCCGTCATGAACACCCGAATGGGCCGTGTCAAAACCCTCACCCCCGGGTCCGTCACCCACATTGGACCGACATCCCGATCCGAACGCCCTTGCAGCGCAAGTGTATGCCAATCCGGGGGTGGAGGAGGGCTAACGAACGGCTATCCTGCGACTGACCAGTCCGTATGGCGAGAAAGATCAAGTCGCGCCGGGGCGGGCCGGAACGAATTCCGAATTATGTTGTGACACAGAATAAGTAATTCGTTTCCATCCGGAAAAGCGTCCCGGGTGATTAACGCGCGCGTCGCCGAACGAGATCTGGGTTACGGTGATCGGCGGGAATGATGTGGTCGGAGAGGGCAGGCAGGCTGTGGGGCGCACACTCGCGCAAGGGCAGGTATTCGCGGGGTACACCATCGAACGGCTGCTCGGCGTCGGCGGAATGGGCGAGGTGTACCTCGCCACGGACCGCGATCTGCCCCGATCGGTCGCGCTGAAACTGCTGGCCGCGGGCAAGGCCGACGATCCCGAGGTCCGGGCCCGCTTCCTGCGGGAAGCCGATACCGCCGCGCGGCTGTCGCATCCGAACATCGTCGCGATGTACGCGCGCGGCAACGACGACCACCGGCTCTGGATGGCCATGCAGTACGTCGAGGGCACCGACGCGGCGGCCATCCTGCGCGACGGCCCGGTGCGGCCCGACCACGCGGTGCGGATCATCGGCGAGACCGCGCGGGCGCTGGACCACGCGCATCGATCGGGTGTGCTGCACCGCGACGTGAAACCGGCCAACATCCTGCTGGCCTGGGGGACCGAACAGCAGGTCTTCCTGGCCGATTTCGGGATTGCCAAGGCGGTCGACCACACCAGTACGCTCACCCGCACCGGTGAGATGTACGCCAGCTTCCAGTACGCCGCCCCCGAACAGTTCGAGCTGCGCGGCGACACCGACCACCGCGCCGACGTGTACGCGTTGGGCTGCACGCTGTTCCACATGCTCACCGGACAGCTGCCGTATCCGGGGGAGAGCACCGCGCAGCTGGTCGCGGCCCACCTGGGCGCGCCGATTCCGCGGCCGAGCCAGGTGCACGGCACCGTGCCCCCGGCTTTCGACGCGGTCATCGAACGCGCGCTGGCGAAGAACCGCGACCACCGCTTCGGCAGCTGCGGTGAACTGGCCGCCGCGGCCGAGGCGGCGCTGACCGCCACCGGCACGGCGCACGGGCCGTGGGTGCGGCAAGAGGTTCCCGTCACCTTCACCGGGGCGACGACTCAGCCCAGCCCGATCGGACAGCCCGGGTCGACGCGGGAGCGGTTCGAGCAGCTGCCGACCCAGCTCGGTGCGCGGTCGGGACCGCACTATCCGATCGTGGGCGGCAGCGGACCGCATCAAATGGATGGCGCCCCACATCGGTTCGCGACGGGTGCGCCCGCCCCGAGTCGCGGTCGGAAGCGGCTGATCGCGGCCTTCGCCGTCGCGCTCGTGGTGGCCGGTGGCGTCGGCCTCGGATTCGGCACCGGCGCGTTCCGTTCCGTGGCCACCGGCGGTGGCAGCTCGATCGGTGAGACGCCGGTGCCCGCGGACGCGTCCAAGGAGGCCGCGGTCCAAGCAGCCTGTGACTACGGCAAGCTCATGAGCTCCTACGACTACAGCAATGGCGACGGCTGGCAGGCCAAGGTGATCGCGGGCGCGACCGGCCAGTGGAAGTCGCAGGCCCAGACGCTGTTGCCGACCATCCGGCTGCTGCTCGAGAACGACGCCGAGCACACCTGGTCCGACACCGCGGCGTGCACGGTGACCTCCGGCGGCGGAACCCACTACGAGCTGGCGGTGGACATCACCGAGCTGACCGCCGCCACCAAGAACACCCCCGACAAGGCCAAGCACCAGAACATCACCATGTCGATGGATTACGCGGACGGAAAGTGGCTGTGCAGCAAGTGGGTCAGCCCCCTGTTTCCGAGCTGATCTAAA
The DNA here is from genome assembly GCF_053602575.1 of Nocardia sp. NPDC004340. NCBI lineage: Bacteria > Bacillati > Actinomycetota > Actinomycetes > Mycobacteriales > Nocardiaceae > Nocardia > Nocardia sp. NPDC004340. The sequence continues at coordinate 639,759 of NZ_JBSGDW010000003.1, read as the reverse complement.
TGGTCGTGCGCCCAGTTATGATCTTGCGGGCGAATCGATTTCGCGCTGCGCGGGCGCTGCGTTCGTGTAGCGCGAAGGCCTGGTCGTGCGATAGATTCGCACCGGATTCGTGCTCGGAACGGGCGTCGGAAGGAATCGCGTGGGGAACTCTGGCGCGGGGGATGGTGCCGGGACGTTGAAGGTGCTCGTGGACAACGGCGAGTACTGGCTCCGCAATCGCGGTGACATCGCCATGATGGTGATGACCGTGGAACGACTGCGGGAACACTGGCCGCACGCCCGCATCGGCATGCTGACCGACGAGCCGCACATCCTGCGCGGGGTGCTGCCGCAGGCCGAGCCGGTGGTGGCGCACGCGGGCGGGCCGTGGGGGCGCGACGGGCTCGCGGGACGGCTCGGGGAGACCGCCGGAGTGCACGTGCTCGGCCCGGCGGCGCTGCGCTGGCGATCGGCCACCGAGGTGCCCAAACACTATCTGCGCGGTGTGAAGAACTGGGCGCGCAAGGAAGTTCACGCGCTCGCCACCGGAGAGCCCGAGCCCGAACCGACCGGCATTCCGGAACTGCCGCCGGTGCCCGCCGCGCTGGCCGGAGCGGACCTGGTCATCGCGCAGGGCGGCGGCTATATGACCGATGTCGACCTGTACCAGGCGCATCGCACCCTCAACCTGCTCGAAGCCGCGCAGCGCCACGGCATTCCGAACGTCATGATCGGGCAGGGGCTGGGCCCCATGCGCGACGCCGACCTGCTGCGCCGCGCGGCCGAGGTGCTGCCGGGGGCGGATCTCATCGCCCTGCGCGAGGGTCGGCGCGGGCCCAAACTGCTGGCCGAGCTCGGCGTGCCCGAGGACAAGATCCTGGTCACCGGCGACGACGCGGTGGAGTTCTCCTACCGGCTGCGCCGCCCGGGCATCGGCACCGATCTGGGCCTGTGCCTGCGCATCTCGGACTACTCCAAGGTGACCGACTCGGCCCGCGACACCCTCGGCGAGGTGCTGCGCCGCGAGGCCGCCGCCCTGCACACCGCGCTGGCCCCGCTCATCATCTCCGAATACGACGACGAGGACCGCCGCCACACGCTGCCGCTGCTCGAGGGCGCCGCCCGCACCCGGCCCGTCATCGGCCGCGCGGGCACCGCCCAGGACGTGGCGCGACAGGTCTCACGCTGCCGGGTCCTGGTGACCAGCGCCTACCACCTCGCGGTTTTCGCGCTGTCCCAGGGTATTCCGGCCGTGGCTGTAACGGCCTCGCAGTACTACGACGACAAATTCTATGGGTTGGCCGACATGTTCGACGCCGACACCGCCGCCGGACTGCGCATCGTGCACCTGGACGTGGACAATCTCGACGCCGAGTTGACACGTGCGATTCGCCAGTTGTGGGAGTCCGCGCCGGAGCTGCGGGATACCCTGCAGCAGAAGGCAGTTGAGCAGATCGACGCCGGCCGTGCGGGCCTGGATCGGGTGTTCCGGCTCGTGGCGGGAGGTGAGGGCTCACCCGGCGAACCGGCCGAACCAGTTCAGGGGGAATGATGAAGAACCTTTCGGTGTGCGTCCCGGCCTACAATTCCGGCCGCACCCTGGAGACCACGCTGCGCTCGATTCTGGACCAGGACACCGACATCGAGGTCGTCGTCCTGGACAATGCCAGCACCGACGACACCGGCGCAATCGCGAAGTCCTTCGACGACCCGCGGGTGGTCATCCACCGCAATCAGGAAACCCTGCCCATCGGCGAGAACTGGAACAAGGCCGTCTCGCTGACCTCGGGCCGCTTCGTCAAGGTCGTCTGCGCCGACGACATCCTGCTGCCCGGCTCGCTGGACAAGCAGCTGGAGATCATGGGTGACAACGGCATCGCCATCTGCTCCTCGAAATTCCAGGTCATCGACGAGAACGGCCGCGTCGAGGAGAGCGATCTGGGTCTGCCCGATCTACTGGGTCGCCGCGACGCCCGCGCCCTTATGCGCACCATCGTGCACCGCGGCCCCGCCGACTTCGGGCCCACCGCCGCCGCCGTCTTCCGCCGTCAGGACTTCGACCGGGTCGGCGGCTTCCGCGGCGACCTGGTCTTCCCCATGGACGTGGACCTGTTCGCCCGCGTCAGCGCCTTCGGGGACTTCTTCGGCACGGCGGAAATCCTGGCGGCCTGGCGCAATTCGAGCTTCAACCTGTGCAGCCAGACCTCGACGGTCAGCAAGCTCACCGAGATGCTGCGCTTCCACCACCGGCTGGGGTCCGAATACCCGGAATACGTGGGCCGCGGCGCGGTGCTCGGCGGGGACTGGCGGTTGGCCCGCGCCGCCGCCGAACGCCTCCGGGTGCGCACCGTCGCGACCGCGCTGCGCCGCCCCGATCTCCTGCACTGAGCGAGGGCAAGGCGCGCGGACAACGGTGTGCCGCACCATGATCCGCTCCGCGGATCCGGGCGGTCGCGAAGCGCGAGACCGCCCGGACCCGGGGAATCAGATGCGGGCCAGCGGGCCGTAGGCCACCACGGTGTCGCCGGCGCTGCTGATCAAGCGCACGAACGGGCGGATGGTGGTGGTGCCCAGCACGCCGGTCACGGTGCCGTGGAAGCCGGACATCATGATGCAGCCGTCGGACCCGGAGACATCGCCGCCAGCCACGTCGACCGACTGGATGCCCGGGCCGAAACCGACATCGAGCTGCATGCCCAGCGTCGGGATCAAGTTGTAGATGTCGAGCTTGGGGCCGTCCCCGCCGATCTCGAGTTCGAGGCCCGGGGTCTGGTACTGGAACGAGATCTTGCCGGACAGGGTGGCCGGGTAACCCACCTGGTAGCCCATGGTGAGGTGGCCGCTCCACGGATCGCCGGAGGGCAGGGCCACCTTGAAACAGGCCTTGCCGCTGTGGAACCACTCGCGGGTCAGCGGATTGCCGTCGAGGGGCGGCACGAAATCGATACGGGTGTCCGCCGACAGGGCCTCGACGGTCCGGCCCTGCTGATCGACGACGGAATTGTTGCCGTCGATGGCGGCGTCGGACGCGCCGCCGCTCAGGACGACGCCGATGGTGCTCGCGACCGCCACGGCCGCGGTGCGCGAAAGCACGGACTTGGTGTTGCGCATGATACTTCTCATTCCCTCATCAGGTATTGCTGCGTAATTGCGTACGCTCGCTTGATGATTCCCCTGTGCACTCAGGGGCACGGGTGAACGTCCACCCGTCCCCCTCGGCCGGTGATCTACCCCACGCTGAGACTATCCCACTCGATTACCCTGCGTGCGGCCGCGATCGCATGATCGCGCTCACTGACCGACGTGTCGCGTGCGCGGCGCCCCTCAGGCCGCCGCCGGACGAGAGTTGCTGGGTTTCATAGCGATTCCCGCACGTCGATCACCCACTTCCCGTCGAGTTCGGGCCACCGGGAGGAAACCTCGGGGAGCAGGTCCGGCAGCGTCAGCAGGACCCGATCCGGTTGCGCCGCAACGAGTTCGGCGGGCGACAGGATCGGGATGTCGGTTCCGGGCATGCGGCGGCCCTGCTTGCCCGGGGAGGCGTCGGCCACCCCGGCCAGCAGTCCGCGGTGCGCGCCCGCGAGATGGAGCAGGGCGACCGCGCGGGAGGCCGCCCCGTAGGCGTAAACGGTGCTGCCGGAAGCGTTCTCCGATTCCAGCCAGGCACGCAGGGCCCGTGCCTGCTCATCGGCGGCCGACTGGAGTCCGCGCACCACGGCCGGGTCCGCGACCGCCGCCTCCGCGACGCGGATCCGGGCGATCGTCGGATCGGCGTCGGCGGGGGCGTGGACCGCGGCCACCAGGACGGTGCCGCCGTAGAGCTCGAACTCCCACGCCGTCACCGCCGCCAGGCCCGCCGACCGCAGCAAGGCCCGCAGCGAGTCCATCGAGTAGTAGGCGAAATGCCCGTGCCGCAACGCGTTCCACTGCCCCTGATCGACGATCGCGCACAGCGAGTGGAACTGCATCAGCAGCACCCCGCCCGGCGCGACGGCCGCCGCCCGCCGCGCGAAGGCCGCGCGCTGATCGGGTTCGTGCATGATGCCGAAGCAGTCGATCACCACGTCGGCGGGGTCCTCGGTGACGGAGTAGCCGCGGTCGGTCAGCAGCGGCAGCCAGCTGCCGCCGTGCGGGCTGCCGAACTCGCGCACGGTGCCGCCGCCGGGCAACCAGCCCCCGGCGGCCACCCGGGACACCGCGTCCGCGGCCTGATCCCGCAGCGCCCGCGGTTCCACGCCGCGCGGTTCGGCGGTGACCGTGTCGTCCTCGGCGAGCTGCGCCAGCCCGCAGCCGGCGCACAGGTCCATGGCCAGCGGATGCGCTGCCTCGTCGCCGCCGGACATCGAGTCCAGACTCGGAAAGTCGTCCGCCGCAGGCATTTTCCCGAGATCGAGCACCCGCACCAGCGGCCCGTGCCCGCAGCCGCGGCACCCCCGGGCAGGTTCCGTCCGCACGGCCTCCGCCGCCGTCCCGCTCATGGCAGCATGGCCTGGTGCGTATCGAAGCGACCGACCTCGCCGACGTCCTGCTGCTGACCCCGCAACCGTTCCGCGACGATCGCGGCCTGTTCACCCGCACCTTCGACGCCGAGGAATTCGACGCGCACCTGGGCCGGCCGGGCCTGGCCGCGAGCTTCGTGCAGGACTCCCAGTCGCGCTCGCGCCGGGGTGTGGTGCGCGGAATGCACGGGCGCTCCGGCCGCGGTGAGGCCAAGCTGGTGCGGTGCGCGCACGGCGCCGTGCACGACGTGCTCGTCGACATCCGGCCCGAATCGCCGACCTTCGGTGTGCGGCAGGCTTTCCTGCTGGACGACGACGACTTCCGGCACCTCTACGTGCCGCCGGGCTTCCTGCACGGATTCCAGGCCCTCACCGAGGTGGCCGACGTCTGCTACCGCATCGACCGCCCGCACGACCCGGCCGAGGACCTGGGTGTCGCCTACGACGATCCCGACCTGGCCATCGCCTGGCCGCAGCCGGTCACGGTGGTGTCGGAGCGGGACGCGGGTGCGGGATCGTGGCGCGAGTTGCTCGCCGCCCATCAGTTCACACCCCGGTCCTGATCCGGCGCAGTTCGTCGTCGAGCACCCCGGCGTCCTTCAGCGACGTCAGGTGCGCCAGGCGCGTGAAGCGCTGGAAGAAGGCCTCCGAGGTGAGCCCGCGCGCGGTGTACTCGCGATACAGCTCGGCCGCGCCGTCGGGAATGCTCCAGCGCGCCTCGAAGCCCAGTTCCTTGCGGGCGTACCCGAAGTCGACGCGGTAGGAGCGCGGATCCGCGCCGCTCTCGCCGGTGATGGCCAGCGTGGACTCCGGGACCACGTCGACCACCGCCCGCGCGATCTCCGCGACCGTCAGATTGTTCGTCTCGGTCCCCACGTTGTAGGCGCGGCAGTGCACGGCCTCGATCGGGGCGTCCAGGCAGGTGGCGAAGGCGAGCGCGATGTCCTGCGCGTGCACCAGCGGCCGCCACGGCGTGCCGTCGGAGAGCACCTTCACCTCGCCGGTCAGCACCGCGTACCCGACCAGGTTGTTGAGCACGATGTCGGCGCGCAGTCGCGGTGAGAAGCCGAAGGCGGTGGCATTGCGCAGGAACACCGGCGAGAAGCCGGAGTCGGCGATGGCGGCCACATCGTCCTCGACCCGCACCTTGGACTCGGCGTACGGGGTGAGCGGACGCAGCGGCGCGTCCTCGGTCACCAGGCCGTCACCGGCCGCGCCGTACACCGAACACGTGGAGGCGTAGAGGAACCGGCGCACCCCGGCCTCCTTGGCCAACCGGGCCAGCCGCACCGACGCGTGATGGTTGATGTCGTAGGTGATCCGCGGCGCCAGCGCGCCCAGCGGGTCGTTCGACAGCGCCGCGAGATGCACTACCGCGTCGAACCCGGCGAGCTGATCGACGGTCACCTCGCGCAGATCCACCGCGAGGGCCGGCGGCGGGGGCGGAGCGTCGCCGAGCACGCAGTCCGCGAAATAGCCGATGTCCAAACCGGTCACATCGTGCCCGGCCTGGTGCAGGAACGGCACCATGACCGTCCCCAGATACCCCTGATGTCCGGTGACGAGCACCCGCATGACTACGCACCTCCGAAAGTGATGACGGCCTTCTCGAGCAGAAACGCCTCGGCGTGCCGGGCGCGGCACTGCACCCCGCGCAGCCGCGAGAGGGCCAGGAAGGACTGCTCATCGAACCAGTCCCGATTGTGTTGCGAGGGATAGTGTTTCAGCAACAGGGCGGCCTTGATCTCGGCCAGCCCCTCGGCGAGTGGATGGAACACCACGGGCTGCGGAGTGTCGTTCTCCCACTTGAGTATTTCGTAGCCGAGCACCAGATGGTCACGAAATTCCGTGGGGGCCAGCTCGGCCAGCAGCCGGTGGTCCTGGTGGGCGTCGCCGCGATGCGGCGCGAAGACCACCTGCGCCGCGGAGCCGCGGGCCAGCGCGGCAACCGCCTGCTTGGCTTGCGCCCAGTGCGCGGGGGCGTAGCCGTCGGGGATGTCGAGAATGGCGAGTTCGAGTTCCGCTCCGGGACAAAAGGATTCGAGCGCGGCACGCTCTTCGTCGGCCCGCTCGGTGCCCGCGCCGGTCAGCACCAGCGCCCGCACTCGCAGGCCCGGCCGCGCCTGCGCCAGCGTCAGCAGGGTGCCGCCCATTCCGATGGCCAGATCGTCGCAATGCGCGGCCAGTAGCGCGATCTCGGTGATCGCGCCGGTGTCGAAGCCGATCATGCGCCGGGACGCTCCCACACCATCCACGGGCGATCGCCCTGCTGGTAGCCGGTGTCGAGCTCGGCGCGCTCCTTGAAGGTGTCGGCCGGCTTCCAGAAGCCGTGATGCTGATACCCGAACAGCCGGCCCTGCCCGGCCAGCGCGCCGCAGGCGTCCTCCACCAGGTCCCCGCCGGGCGGCAGGTGATCGAAGATCTCCTGGGTCAGCACGAAGTAGCCGCCGTTCTCCCAGATCGGCAGCTGCGAGACCGGGGTGATGTTCTTGACCTCGCCCGCGGAGTTCACGTCCACGCAGTGGAAGGAGGACTGCGGCGGCACGATCATCATCGACGCGGCCGCCCCGGAATCCTGGAACTGCCCGATCATCTCGTCCAGCGGGGCGTCGGTCAGCACATCGGCGTAGTTGGCCAGGAAGTACGGCTCGCCCTCGAGGTGGCCGCGCACCCGGCGCAGCCGCTCGCCGATCGGCGACTCCACCCCGGTGTCGACGAAGGTGATGGTCCAGTCGCTGATGTCGGACTGCAGCAGCTCCACCTTGCCGCCGCGGATGACGAAGTCGTTGGACACCGACTCCTGATAGGTGAGGAAGAAGTTCTTGATGTGGGTGGCGCCGTAGCCCAGGCACAGCACGAAGTCCTTGTGCCCGAAGTGCGCGTAGTAGCGCATCACGTGCCAGATCAGCGGGCGCGGGCCCACCATCTGCATGGGCTTGGGGATGACGTCCTCGGTTCCGTTGCGCATGCGCATGCCGTAACCGCCGCAGAACAGTACGACCTTCACGAGCTTTACCTTTCGGCAGGTGTGGATGCGGCGGCGTCGTCGAGCGTCGCATGATGAAGATGGGGGAGCGGGTAGACGATCTCGCCGCCCCGCTCGAGGACGTGACGCAGTTGCGTGGTGATCTCGCGCTCGAGATTCCACGGCAGCACCAGCACCACCTCGGGGCGATCGGCGTCGATCCGCTCCGGTTCGTGTATCGGGATGCGGGTGCCGGGCGTGAACCGCCCGTGCTTGTAGGGGTTGCGGTCGACCGTGTACTCCAGCAGGTCGGTCCGGATGCCGCAGTAGTTGAGGAGGGTGTTGCCCTTGCCGGGGGCGCCGTAGCCGACGACCCGCTTGCCGGAGGCCTTGGCGTCCAACAGGAATCGCAGCAGGTCCTGGCGCACCCGCTCGGTGTCGGGGCGCAGCTCCAGGTAGCCGGCGATCTCGTGCAGCCCGGCGTCGGCCTCGAGGCGCAGGACCTCGGCGACCCGATCGGTGGGGGTGCCCACACCCTGCGGTCGAGCCCAGATGCGCAGGGAGCCACCGTGTGTGCCGATCAGCTCGCAGTCGACCACCTCGAGCCCGGCGGTGGCCAGGGCACGCTGGGCGGACAGCAGTGTGTAGTACTGGAAGTGCTCGTGATAGATGGTGTCGAACTGGGCCAGCGCCACCAGGTTCAGGGCGTGGTGCACCTCGATCGACAGCCAGCCGTCGTCGGCCATGAGCGCGCGCAGCGAGCGGGTGAAGCCGAGCAGATCCGGGATATGGGCATAGACATTATTGGCCACCACCAGATTCGCCGGTCCGCGCTCGGCCACCACGCGGGCGGCCAGCTCCTCGTCGAGGAAGCCCGTTTCGGTTGGTACGCCTTTGTTCCGTGCTGCCGCACCGACATTCACCGATGGCTCGATGCCCAGACAGGGGATGCCGGCGGCCACCGCGTGCTGCAGGAGATAGCCGTCGTTGCTCGCCACCTCAATTATGAAACAATTGTTGTTCAGTTTTAGCTGTTCGATAGCCTGGTCCACGAAGAGTTTTGCGTGCCGGACCCAGCTGTCGGAAAACGACGAAAAGTAGGCGTATTCGGTGAATGTCTCTTCCGGGGTGATCAGCGCCGGAATCTGTAGCAGCAGACAGTTTTCGCAGAGCCGCAGGTGCAGCGGATATGTCGCTTCGGGCAGGTCCAGCTCGTCGGCGGTGAGAAATTTCTCGCAGGGCGGCGTGGCACCCAGATCAAGAACGCTGAGCAATCGATTCGAATCGCAAAGACGGCATTGCACGAAGTTTTCCCCATCTTTCACCGAGTCCGGGGCTGCCCGCGCAGCACCGGATGACCAGTGGGTCGGCTCGGTCCGGCCTTACGTTACAACAGGATTGCGCGGTGCTTCGGGGCCCGACGACGGACGGATAGTGCCAAAACAACTGTAAATTTGCGACCCGCAGAACCGGGCGTCCGGACGGCAAACCGTCGGGCCTTGCGCTGCAAGGGTTTCGACCAGCTCACACCGTGTGGCTTGCGTAGTTCAACCTGCGATTTTGCGAATAGGGGAAATAGGGGGATCGATGGGGGGAACCGGTCAGGTTCCTACCCGTTACTTTCCGGAAACGTTGAGGCCGTACGAGATTGGGGGTGTATGACATCCGGGGTGTGTAACATTCGCCTTCTGGCCGCCGAAAGACTCGACGGCATCATCGGTTGTCATGGTCTGAAAGCCCTTGGGAAACCGGCGTCAGCCTGGTCGTGGAACTGATCAGCGGGGATCGGAACCGAGTTCTCCCGTGGGGGAGGTGCGTTCGTTTCATGTCTTATGAAATTTCTGCCGGTCGCGCCGTGCGCGTGCACCGGCCGCCGCGTCCCGAGCCGCGCTCGGATCGTGAACGCTGGCAAGCAGATTACGCCAGTCGGCTATTTATCAGCGACCTTTGCGTATTAATCCTATCCGTCGGTTTCGCCCAGTGGATTCGTTTCGGCGGATCCGGTGCGGAGCCCCCGTTGGCATCCCAACTGCCGCTCGAGGTTCGCTACACCATGGTGTCCGCCGTGCTCGCGCTCGCCTGGTCGGTGACGCTGGCGCTCAGCGGTACCCGCTCTCCGCGCGTAATCGGCAGTGGCACAGAGGAATACCGTCGCGTTGTGTCCGCGTCACTCAAGCTCTTCGGTGGAATAGCTATTGTTTCGCTGCTGCTGCGCGTGGATATCGCTCGCGGATACCTCGCCATCGCCCTGCCGCTCGGCATGGTGTTGCTCATGGTGGAACGGCGGATCTGGCGGCGCTGGGTCGCGGGCCGGCGCGCTCGCGGCGCCTACCGCACCGCCATGCTCGTGGTCGGTAGTCCCGAGGCGGCGCGAGCGATGGTGTCGGCCTTCTCCCTGGACCGTGACTCCGGCTATCAGGTGATCGGGGTCTGCACCCGCGCCGAGGCGCAGCTGGCGGAATCGGTGCTCGAGGTCGGCGGCCGGGAAATCCCCGTGGTCGCAGGCGATCACGATGTCATCGACGCCGTGCGGCGCACCGGGGCGGACACCGTCGCGGTGACCGCTACGGACAATCTCGGGCCCGCCGACTTCCGCCGCATGGCATGGGAGCTCGACGAACTCGGGGCCGAGCTGATCGTCACGCCCGGACTGGTCGACATCGCGGGCACCCGGCTCACCCACCGGGTGGTCGCGTCCATGCCGATGCTGCACGTGGAGAAGCCGCAATACGACCGGGCGAAGTCGATTCGCAAGGGCGTGTTCGACTTCTGCTTCGCCGTTGCCGCCGTGCTGGCCATCGCACCCGCGCTGGCCCTGATCGCGCTCGCGGTGAAGCTGTCCAGCCGGGGCCCGATCTTCTACCTGTCCGAGCGGATCGGCCGGGACGGGCAACCGTTCCGAATGATCAAGTTCCGCAGCATGTACGTCGACGCCGAATCGCACATCAACGCGCTCATCGACAGCAATGGCGGCAACCCGCTGTTCTTCAAGGTCCGCGACGATCCGCGCGTCACCACCGTCGGCAAGGTGATCCGCAAGTACTCCCTCGACGAACTGCCGCAGTTCTTCAATGTGCTGCGCGGTGAGATGAGCATCGTCGGCCCCCGGCCGCAGGTGCAGCGGGAGGTGGACTCCTATGACGGCGTCATGCGACGGCGTCTGCTGGTGAAGCCGGGCGTCACCGGGCTGTGGCAGGTGAGCGGCCGCTCCGACCTCACGCCCGAGGACGCCATGCGCCTGGACCTGTCCTATGTCGAGAACTGGTCCATGGTGCTGGATCTGCTGCTGATCGCGAAGACGATCGGCGCGGTGACCCGCGGCGAGGGCGCGTACTGAGGCAAGCGACCAATATATAAGGCGCGCATCGCATCCAGCGGTGCGCGCCTTTCGTCCGCAACCCGTGGCAGACTCTCTGGAACAGTGACGTTCGGGGGAAGGACAGGGGAGGATGACGCTTCCAGATCCGGTCGCCGCGCGCGCGATCCTCATCGGAACCGCGCGCTACGCTCCGGATTCGGGCTTCGAGTCCTTCCCCGAGGTGGAGCGCAGCCTGCTCGACTTCGCCGAATTCCTGCGCGGTGAAACAGGACTGCCCGCGGATCACATCGATGTGGTTCTCGATCCGGGGGACAGTACGACCATCGCGGCCCGGGTCACCGCCGCCGCTCGCGCCGCGACCGGGCTGCTGCTCGTCTACTACGTCGGCCACGGGGTCGCGGTCGACAACCAGTTGCATCTGACCCACACGGGTTCGCGCTCGGCCGACGCCGACGTCACCGCGCTGCCGTATCCGGTGCTGCGGTCGCGGATCAGGTCCAACGCGCGCGGTCCCGTCGTCGTGATCCTCGACTGCTGCCACAGCGGAAGAGCCTTCGGCCGTGACGTTCTCGCCGGGGAGGGCGAGCCGTTGCGGGAGGCCACCGATATCGACGGCGCGTTCGTCCTCACCGCCACCGACGAGAAGACCAAGTTCGCGCGGGCCACCGGAGGCGGCGGCCGCACCGCCTTCACCGGCATGATGCTCGACACCCTGCGCGCCGGGGTGCCGACAGCCGAGCGGTACCTCACCATGACCGTCCTGTTTCGCGAGCTTCGCACGCGGCTGCCCGCCGCGAACATGCCGAAACCGAAAGCGCTGGAGCGGGGCACGGCGGGGCGAATCGCGCTGGCCGCCAATCCCGCATGGACCGGTCGCACCGAACCCGCCGCGCTCCCCGGTATCGGCGATACCCCGTACCGGGCGACGATCCGCGACATCGCGCCCGCGGAGGGCCTGTCCGATCGCGACGCGGAGTTGGCCGAGCTCGCCGACTTCTGTACCGGCGACGGGGCGTACCTGTGGTGGCGGGCCGGACCGTGGGCGGGCAAGACGGCCCTGATGTCCTGGTTCGCCCTGAATCCGCCGCCGCGGGTACGGGTGGTGGCCTTCTTCATAACCTCGCGCATGGCCGACCAGGACGATCATCGGGCGTTCACCGACGCTGTGCTGGAACAGCTCTCGGCCCTGCTGCCGGATCAGGCCGCCACCGTGGCCAGCGCGACCGGGAGCCGGGACGGGCTGCGCCGCCATATGCTCGCGCTGGCCGGCGAACGGGCCGCGGAGCTCGGGCATCGGATCGTGCTGCTGGTGGACGGGCTCGACGAGGATCGCGGGCGGACCAGCATCGCCTCGCTGCTGCCGAAGAACCCCGGACCCGGCCTGCGGGTCCTGGTCTCCGGGCGGCCGAATCCCACCCTCCCGCTGGATGTTCCCGCCAACCATCCGCTCCGGCACTGCCGCCGCCGCGAACTCGGACCGTCGGCCAAAGCCTTCGACATCCGCGACGCCGCGCAGCTGGAACTGCGGGGGATTCTGGAACGCTCCGACGCGGACCAGCAGATTCTCGGATTGGTGACGGCCGCGCGCGGGCTGACCCGCGCCGAGCTCGAGGATCTGACCGGGTGGCCGCCGTTCCGCATCGAGACCATTCTCTCGGGCGTCACCGGGCGCACCTTCCGGGTCCGGACCAGCCGGTTCGGGTCCGACCACGTGTACCTGCTCGCGCACGAGACCCTGCAACGTGAGGCCGAAGCGACGCTGGGGCGCGCGCTGCTCGCGGAATACCGAAACCGCTTCCACGCCTGGGCCGACCGCTTCCGCGACCGCGGGTGGCCGGTGGAGACGCCGACCTATCTGCTGACGCGATACTTCTCGATGCTGCGCAGGCACGGCGACATGGTGCGGATGACCGAACTCGCGCTCGACACCGCCCGCCACGATCGGCTGCTGCTGCTCTCCGGCAGCGACCAGATCGCGCGGACCGAGATCGCGACCGTATCGGGTGTCTGGCTCGAACAGCGGGATCCGGACCTGGTCGCCGTCGGCGAACTCGCCCTGCGGCGGCACCGGCTGACCCGGCGCGGACGCGACATTCCCGCGAAATTGCCCGCGGCACTGGCCGACATGGGTGAACTCGTGCGCGCGCGAAGCCTGGCGGACGGCCTGCTGGACCCGCACCGCCGCCTGCGCGCCCGGATCGGCGTCGCCTCGACTCAGTTTCTCCGCGACGATCCGCCACACAATCGGGCCGTGATCGACTCGCTGCGGGAGTCGGAGACCTCCATCGTGCGCGACGCGGACCTCGCTCGCCTGGTCGACGCCCTCATCGCAGTCCCCGATATCGAGAGCGCCGAACTGCTGGCCGACGAGATCACCACACCCGTGGAACGGGTTCGGGTGCTCGCGCAGCTGATTCCGGCCTGGCGGTCGATCGGCTCTCACGAGGCGATCGAGGCCGCGAAGACCGAGATCGACCGCCACGTGGTGTGGGCGCGCACCGCGGAACGCGACGAGATCCTACGGCCCGCGGTGCGCGCCTACGCGGCGCTCGACGATCACGACCGCGTCGAAGAGCTGAGCGGCGCCACCGAATCCGTCGGGGTGCGGGTGATCGCCCTGGCTGCGATCGCCCGTTCCTTCGTCTCGCAGGGCGACACCGAATCGGCAGCCCCGCACGTGCGGTCGATCCGGTCGGAGCTCGCGCCGATCAGCAGCAAGGTGGTCCGATCGCACATGCTGGCCGCCGTCGCCGACGATCTCGTCGCGGCCGGATTCGGCGAGGTACTGCGCGCGGAGACCGACGCCGTGCTGGTCGACATCGAGGCCTGGCTCGCCCAGCTGGAGGCGTCGGACACCGGGTTCGAGACCGCGTTCAACGACGCGATCAGTGGCATCTCCGACTACCCGTGGGGTCATATCGAGGCCGCGGTCGTGCAGCTGGCCGAGTGCCTCGTCGCGTTGGGGGAAGCCGATCGAGTGGTCGTGCTGGCTCGCCGATTCACCCGGGGGACAGGCGGACTCGAGGTGGCGGTCCGCGCGCTGACCGCCCTGCTCGCGGCGGATCGGACGGCCGATGCCCGGCGGCTCGTCACCGAGATCGAACTCCGCGCGTACCAGAGCATCGACCCGCGCGAACGCGACCTGGTCCTGTACACGATGATGCGGGCGCTGGCCGTCGCGGGCGAGATGACCCGCGCTGTCGCGATCGCCGACCGGATCGACGGCGACGACCACCGGATCCTCGCCTTCACCTATCTCGCGACGCATTCATCCGAATCCGCAACCAGCAGAGGCGTCTTCCTCGAACGAGCGATGAGCGCCATGCGCGTCGGCACCACGCTGCCGAACGGCGGCTACCTGCGGACCGACCGGTCATTCCTCACCACGGTCTTCGCCACCGACTGGCTCGGCGGCACCGCGGGTCCGCGGCCGAGCACGCCGCTGGCCGCGCTCGTTAGCGCGCTGCTGGCCGATGCGGCGGTCGAGCGGGTGCGCGATCTGATCGACCACCTCGTCGTGATGTATCACGGCTCGCTCGATCCGGTCGACGGTCTGGCTCCAGGGCTCGGCGGCCTCGCGGTGCTGCTCGCCGACATCGGGCAGCTCGAAATGGCTCGCGAGCTGATCGACGGGATCACCCTGCTCCCGGTCTGGCTGACCTCGCGAATCCGTGCGGGCGCGGCGATCTGGAGTGAACCCGCCACCGTCGCGGAGCTGCTCGACGATGCCGAGCAGATCGCGATCGCGCTGCGAACCGTCGTCGAGGACGGCAGCGGCGACCTCGCCGCCTTGGTCACCGCCCGAGTGCACGACGAGGCCGAAAGAGACGCCACCGCACGCGATTCACCCGACCTGCTGACGAATCGTGTGATCAGCGCCCTGTTCTCCGCGGCCCTCGGCGATGCCGACGCGGTGACCAGTCTCCTTGCGACCCGATGGATGACCCCGCTCGGCGAAGAACGCGTGCTGTCCATGCTCGCCGGCTCGACCGCCCGCGCCGGCACGGTGGACCGGGCGCTGGAGGTCGCCGAACAACTCACCGGCGACCTCGCCCGATCCATCGCCTACCGAGAGATCCTGGCCGCCCAGGTGAAAGCGGGCCGCGAACCCAACGTGCTCACCCGCCGCCACTCGATTCCGGTGACCGGAGAACGAATCCACGCCATGGCACAAGCGATCCCGGCCCTCGCCGACGGCGACCGCTCGGAACGCTCGAAGACCGCGCTCGCATCCGCCACCGAACTCCTCTCCCAACTCCCCCCGGCCGAGACCCGCGACCGCGCCGCCGCCCGCCTCGTCGACGCCGCCCTCACGATCGGCGCCCTCGACCAGGCAGTCGACCTCGCCCGCGGCACCACCCGCGAAATCCGCGGCCACCTCCTCACCCGCATCGCCGACACCCTGGTCCGCACCTACCCCGACGTACCGCCCGCCACCCAGGGCTTCGCCCGCCGCCGCATCCGCCGCCTCCTCGCCGAAGCCTGGAGCGTCGCCCCCTGGTCCTCGGTGCTGGACACCGTCGCCCGCTTCGACCCGGTCCTCCTGGTCGGCATCACGGACGAGGCCCTACGCCTGGACTCCCTGGAACGCGTGACCAATCCCTGAAGGTCGAACAGCGGCAACCAGAGTGGGTCCGCTCGACGAACGCTCAGTTCGTATTGACCATGTGCCGCTGGATGGCTGAGTCGACCGGGTCCATGGCGTTCGTCGCAGAGGTGGACTCGACACCGTCGAAAATCGCGTCGAGAATCCCGGCGCGGTCCAGCGTGGCGCGGCATCCGTAGGACTCCCGCGCGCTGGCGATCACGGCATGCAACATGGCGGCATGAACCCGCGACCGTGGAACGGTCAACCGCCGGCCGCACCGTTCACCTTCACGCAGCCGTGCCTCGACAATGTCGAGAACATCCTGGATGACCTGAATCTCGATTGCATCGAAGTCATCGCAAGGCATGGTGACCACCCAAAAACAGTGCACCGTAGCCCACTATCGCCGCTCGCACGATCGTCGACAACGAACGCCTCGCCTCAGCGGGGGACCGAACGGCCCGTTTGTCGAGCACCATCCGTCCCGCCGCCACGAGGGCGTCACGTGGACGCCAGAATCGCACTAATAGTCCCGAAGTGGATGAGACCGGCGGCGACTTTCCGATGCGTTTCCGTTGTGAAGCAAACTCTCGTCAGTCCTGCTGGGTAACCTGTGCCGATGGCCGCCCTGAATGTCATGCTCAACACCCTGCGCCTGGTGTATCCGCCGGTCAGCAATCAGGAAGCCGAGTGGGTGAAATCCGATCCGGCAGTCGCAGAGCGTCTACGCAGAAGCGACTTCTACATGATCGGAGCCCGAGCGGAAGCGCGGTTCACCGAGTTCAGCGGCGATGATGTGTCCGGTCAACTTCGAGTTCGTATCGATGCCGGCGAGGACCTGCACGACGAGGTCGTCCTTGACATCATCCTCATGGCAATGCTCAGCCTTGGCCGTGTTCCTGAGGATCTCAGCGTCCGTTTCGACGCGAAGGTCATCAAGGTGTATGCAGCTTCCAGCGAGCAGATCGACACCGAGGACCCGGAGCCGTTCGAGTGGTTCACTACGGAGAAACTGATCTGGGATCGAAGCCATCACAAGCAGGGCATCTACGGGTTCGATAGGTTCCACGAGTTCGGTACCTACGAGTTGCTCTATGTCGGCATTGCCAAGCGCACCAACACCTTCGAACGTCTATTTGCCGGCGCGCACGCGACCCGCCAGCGGATCCTGTCAAACGAATACCAGAGGCGGCCGGGAGCCCGGGTAACCGACGAACTGGTGCTGTTCGCCTTCGAGGTCGCGCCGCTGGTGATGCGCGACTGGACCGAAGGCAGCGCGCTGATCACCGATACCGAATGGTCGGTGATGCGTAAAGCTGTCGTTGCAGACGCCGAGAAAGCCTTTGTCCACCTGCTGGATCCGCGATACAACGTTGAGAAGTTCGCCAACTATCCACGCGGCGAAGACGGCTTGTACAGCTCCGGATTCGACCGCTATGGGTTCGTGCTGATCGAGAACCTGAGTTTCCGTACCGGCGAGCACGTTTTCCGCGGGGCGGGAGTTCCGAGTATGGGGCAGGCCCGCAATGACGCCGATATGCTCTCGATCTGCGGTGATGTCGTCGAGTTGCGTCGGGGTCTTGAGGCTAGTTGACATCGCATGTATCGCCCGGACGCGACGGTGTGGAATGGCGCTCCGTCTCAAGTTCGCAGTCCGATCCGAACTTGGGGGACCGCTAGCCGGGCGGTATGTGTAGCAATCCCAGATTCGGGTACGGGCGACAGGGCTCTGGGCGGCCATGCTGGACACTGAGATCAGCTGCGGTAGAAGATATCTCAGTGAAGTTAGGTCTTCCTTGGCTTGGTGGAACAGGTCGAGGTAGGTCACGTGGACGTTGGAATCGCACTTCTGGACGCGCATCACATCCCGGTCCACCAGACCAAACCCAGTGTTGCGCTGACCCACTGAGATCACACCGATGTGTGTTCGATTATGGACCTGAATTGGTGGCCCGCGGCGATGGCGGACCGGGCCGGGGAACGCGTCAGGCTGGCGTTTCTCCCACAAGGTCAGCCTTGGCGAAACAGCTACATTGGGTCGTTTAACAGCCGCCTGCGCGACGGATGCCTCAGTATCAACAGCGTCTGGTCCCTGACCCAAGCGAGGGTCGTGATCCCTAACTGGAAGGACGAATACAACCACCACCGAAGACCTTCCGCCCTAGGCACCGATGCCGCGTAGGAGGATGAGACCATGACAGCGGTCGCGAAAGCGTTTAGACAGGCTCGTATCCAAGCCGTTCGGCACATGGCGGCGTGTGAGCGGGCGCGTCTGCGGTGGAACGAAACGACGATCACCGAGATCGTGACAGCTCACACCTCGCCGGCAGTTGACGTCGTTCCATTCACTCAGCGGGCCGAAGCTCTCAGTGGTGCCGACTGGGTGTGGTGGTGGGTGGATAGCGCGAGCGCTTATGGAATGCTCGTTCAGGCGAAGCGAGTGACCGTGACGAGCAGCGCGTGGAACTTCGACTTCGGCTACACAACGAAGGGCGCGGCGCGCTCACAACGCGAGGTGCTTCGTTCCGCTGCAGAGAGGCTGGGCCTCCTACCTGTATATGCGCTTTACCTTGGGACCGGTGACTACCGGAGGTGGGAGCACTGCGCGGACACTCACCGGCGCAGGCGCTGCATCGATTGCATCAAGCGCACCGTCTCCCTGATGCCAGCTCTGCTTGCAGATGAACGGCTCGTCTGTGACGCGGCGTCGACTTATAGGTCGTCTGTGGCACTGGAGGACCTTTGGACGGGCTACCCAGCCAGCGCACCGCTGACACCCGTGCTCAAGAATCAGCTCCCAGCGGAACTCTCAGACTTCCTGCGGTACCAGCAGGACGGAACGCGAGCAGTTTCTCGTTCCATGATCGACACAGTGTTGAAGGCTCGCGTTGGCGAGTTCGCCGCAGTGTCAACAAGTGTCGCAAGCGAGCACGATGGCGACCATGATCGGCTCGGCTCGGTCTTTGGCGACCTCCCCGACGACACTGGGCACTGGGGTGTGAGGTACTTCGAGCACACGCTCAATCCCCTGCAGCAGACGCCGCCCCCCTATGTCCTCGACATTATGGCGGGGGACACCGATGAGGATCGCCTGGCATCGGACATGCCTGAAAACGTCGCAGGCATTGTCGTGGTGCGAGTGCCGCAAGTCGGGTAAGCCGCCATGGAGAGTCGGTCGAAAGCTCGTAAGCTTCAATACTCCAAAGGTTCCTTGAGCATCTCAGATAGCGGTACTCGGCAGGGCAGGCGAACATGCGCAACTAGTAAGCGCACGCTCGTCGTCGGCTGACAGGACCCAGCCACGCGGCTGGCCTGCTCCATCGCTCTACGACCGTGACGGACGTGGACAAGGTCGAGCAGCTGCTATGGGACTGGCTTGAGAACCAGTAGCAAACTTCCTGTCCGGTTTCTGGCCTATGTTGTTCCCGGTTCTGGCGGGCCATCATCGTAGAAGGCGTCCGGCACAGGCGTGAGGTGCAAGGCCTGCCGGACCGCGCCGAGGTACGTCTCGAAGGCCCGGCGAGCTGGGACACGAGCAAGAGCCCATCGCGCGGTAGTGAACCTCGTTGAAACCGCGTCGGTATGAAGAACGGTCAACTCGCGACCCAGGGCTGCCGCGGCGGCGATGGTGGCCGGAGCGCCGTGGATCCAGACGGCGGTGGCGGCAGCGTGCCATCGGTGGTTTCCGGTCGTGAGAACGGCCCGCACGGTGATGGCGTAATCAGAGTCGGTCGGGTCGGCGAACGCGATGGTCTGGATGTCGTCGTAGCTGGCACGGAACGCTTCTGACAATCTCTGGTAGGCGGCCATCGTCTGGTCGCGACGCCAGCGTGTGGCTTCAGCTCGCGCGTCCCACAATCGCCCCAAAGCAACGCCGAGTAGCGCCGCGACCGCAGCGATGGTCGCTGTCCCCACGGGATACCTCCCCCAACGCGGCTCTGATCCAATTGCCGCCCATGTCAGAGTATCTCGTGGCCAGTGCTTGAGCCGAGATCTATTGATATCAGCGGAATTTGATAGAGGGCGTCTGACTGTGTTAGGCATGCCTTGGCTTGGTGAAACAGGTCGGCAGATGTCACGTGGACGGCCAAATAGCACTTCTGGGCTGGTTGGTAGCTATAGGCGGCAGCGACTCCGAGTAACCGTCCGGGATGTGGAATGTGCTGTGTTTCTTCACATGTAACTGAGAATGCATGGTCAGGGAAGTATGTGGTGTCTTCTGGTCTTCTCGGGTCCGTCCTGTGAGGATCGGTGGACTGGGCAGGTTCAGTCGTCGTCGGATGGAGGATGGGCGTGAGTTGGGGTCAGACGTTGTCAAGGGCGGGTTTGCATACCGCGGTTGCTGCAGCAGTGAATTCTTCTTTGGCGGTGGTGATCAACCTCGCGACCAGTGATGCTCATCCAGGGTGGGTGTGGGTGGCGGTCGGGGCGCTGACGGTGTGTGTGTTCGGGGTTTCGCTGTGGGCTCAGCACAGTCAGTCGTCGGCGCCCTCTGATGTGGGGGGTGATTTCGAGCTGGGGAAGGTCAGGGCGGGAAAGAATCTGCGGTTTGGGAAGATTCGTTCGCATGGGGGATTTCGGATCCACAGGGCCCGTTCAGGTGGGGACATGGAGTTCCGAGACATTGAGTCCGGCCGTGGTGATGCCTCACACCCATGAGCGTCGTCCGCCGACCAGCGACGCTGAGGCCTTCCACCTCGATCGGGAAGGCCACGGCGGGTGGCGATCTGAATATCACCTACAACCAGTCTGGTGGACAGCCTGTCCAGGCTTCGTCTTCACCTCTGGCGGGTTTGAGGGTAGGAGCGTCTGGCCTGATTCCTCAGAAGCCGGCGCATTTCGTTGAGCGGGATCAAGTCGAAGCGCTGGAAACTGGGTTGGGTGGTGACCGAATAGCAGTGGTAGTGACTGGTATGCGTGGTGCTGGAAAGACTCATCTGGCAGCCGCCTACGCTCGCCGGGTCCTCGCCCGGCGGGAGGGTCTGGTGGGGTGGATTAACGCCGAAGCCCCGGAAACTCTCTACACCGGGTTGGCTGGCCTAGCTGATCGTCTCGAGGTCGCTGCTCCCGATGGCGACACTGTCGAATCGGCACGTCTGTTGCGTGACTATTTGTCCTCCAGTGAGGATCGACATCTGCTGGTGCTCGACAACGCTGAAGACGTCGAGTTGCTGCGCGCGGTGATTCCGGTCGATGGCGGTACCCGGGTGGTGATTACCACAACCAACCAGGCGATGGCTGGGCTGACCACGGTCGTGGTCGACGCGGGTACCGGCTACACACCCGATCAAGCACACACCTACCTGCGAGAAGCTACTGGTATCACTGACGACCCGACCGGAGAGGAGGCGCTCGCCTGCGAACTCGGCTACCTGCCGCTGGCGTTGGCAGCCGCAGCTGCGTCGATCGCTCCGCCCAATGCGCCTCGCCTGAATTACCACGCCTACCTGCAGCGGCTTCGTGACCAGCCGTTACCGTTGGCATTGAAGCGTCGTGAGGGCCACGAGTATCCGTTCTCTGTGGATCAGGCGCTGTTGTTAGCCATCCGTTCCGCTCAAACCCCCACGGGTATAAGGGAACTCGATTCCACGGTCGCGTGGCTGCTTGGGTTGTTCGCGCTGTTGTCGCCGGCGGGTATCAACAGGAACCTCCTCGTCCATCCAGATCCGCTTCTGAACCAGTTCGTCGATGCCGCCATCAGTCATTGCACGCGACGTTCGCTGCTCACCTGGTCCGCGACCACCGAAGCCCTACTCGCCCACCGGCTGACCGCCCGTGTGCTACTTGAGGAAGCCCGTGACCACCATGGCACCACAGAGTTGATACGCAACGCTCTGGACATGCTCGAACCACACTTGTTCGACGGCAGCCAAGGATGGCTGCGTCGTGCGGAGGGCGCTCACTTAGTCGACCAAATCGAGGCAATCCACGCCTATGGTGTCCCTGACCTCACGGCTAAAGAAGCAACACGACGATGGTTTGCGCGACGGCAGCGACCTACTTCGCTTGCCGAGAGGAGTCTGCTGAGCCTCAAATGGGCTACATCACAACTGATTTTCGCAGCTGACCCGCAACGCGCGATCCCGCTCGCACATGTTCTTCTTCGCTCTGCCGAAAAAGTCTTTGGGGCCCACGGGGTTGTAACGGCTATTTGCAGAGACGAGCTTGCCTTGGCCTATCGAGATAGGGGACAAGTTGAGCGAGCTATCCCACTGCTCGAACGCACCCTCATTGATACTGAGCGGGCACAAGGTGCTGACCACCGCGATTCTTGGACTTCACGCGGCAATCTCGCTGGCGCGCTCGAACGGGTGGGGCGGGTCGATGAGGCGATCCTGTTGTTCGAGCGTGTCCTCGCGGACCGTGAGCGGGTACAAGGAATCGACCACCCCGATACCCTGACTACCCGTTGCGACCTCGCCAGCGCCCTCCAGAAGGCGAGGCGGCTGGAGGAGGCGATTCTGCTATTCGAGTGCGTCCTCGCGGACCGTGAACACATCCTCGGCGACACCCACGCCAACACCCTCACCACACGCAACAATCTTGCCGTTGCTTACCGGGAGGCTGGGCGACCGGAGGATGCGATCCTGTTGCTTGAGCGTGCACTCGTCGACCGTGAGCGGCTACTTGGTGTGGACCACCCCGACAGCCTCGCTTGCCGCAACAATTTGGCTGTCTCGTACGGCGATGCTGGGCGAGAGGAAGAGGCGATGCAGCTGCTTGAACGAACAGTTGCGGACCGAGCTCGGGTGCTTGGTGTCGATCACCCCGATACCTTGATTTCCCGCAACAATCTCGCGGGCGCCGTCCAGAGGGCTGGGAGAATCGACGAGGCGGTCCTGCTGTTTGAGCGGACCCTCGCCGATTCTGAGCGAGTACAAGGTGCCGACCACCCAGTTACGCTGGCCGTCCGCGGCAACCTTGTGATCGCCCTCCAGACGGCAAAACGTGCGGAAGAGTCGATCCCGCTGTCCGAGCGGACCCTTGCCGACCGCGAGCGAGTGCTTGGTGTTGACCACCCCCATACCCTGGCCTCTCGCAATTGCCTCGCTAAGGGCTATCTGGAAGCGGGTAGGACGGAGGAGGCGATATCGCAATTTGAGCGGAATCTGGCTGAGCATGAGCGGTTGCTTGGAGTCGATGACCCAGATACCCGCGCCCTTCGCAGCTATCTCGCTCGATTGCGTGCAGATCTCGAATGCTGATCACCCCGCCCGGGCGGGCAGGCCGACGTATGGCCGGCGGCCGCGCACGCTCACGGCGATGTGAGATGAGTTGTGGTGTGGGCAATCCGGAATGTCTAAGGTATGCCTTAGCTTGGTGAAAGACACCGACGCATGTCACGTGGACGCCAGGATCGCACTTCTGGATTGGTCTGTGTCATGCTGCGGCCAGTTGGATTCGCCCAGCGGCAGCGGGCTGCCGGAACCTGGTGTCCTGCAGGACATCCGGAAGTGCATTTTCAGAGTGTTTTCGACCCACGTGCGCGCGAGTTGAAGGCCGACGACCGTGAGTGTGAGGCTGGGGCTCTAGAGCTCGGGTGAAGAACTGCCGAGAACTCAAGATCGGGCCCGAATCCGGCACGTGTGGCCGGGCGCGTGGACTGTCGGGCGCAGCTCTCCCCCAGATTGCCAAAAGTTTAGGAGGGGAGGCCGCCGCCGGTCGACCAGCGTTACGGCGAGGGCATTTCCTCGTCGCCGAGCGATGTCAGATTGCCACGGATGACCTGAGTGATCGGGTGGTCCGGTCCAAGGATTCGCTCACTGTCGGCGAGGGCCCGCTCCAACAGCGGAATCGCCTCGGCCAGCCGCCCCGCGGACCGGTAGGCGTAGGCGAGGTTGTTGCGGGAGGCCATGGTGTCGGGGTGGTCGCTGCCGAGCACCCGCTCGCGGTCAGCGAGGGTCCGCTCGTATCGCGCGATCGCCTCGGACGACCGGCCCGCAGACCGGTAGGCGTAAGCGAGGTTGCTACGGGACGCCATGGTGTCGGGGTGGTCGCTGCCGAGCATCCGCTCGCGGTCGGCAAGGGTTCGCTCGAACAGTGGGATCGCCTCGGACGACCGGCCCGCGGACTCGTAGGCGCTGGCGAGGTTGTTGAGGGAGGTGAGGGTGTCGGGGTGGTCGCTGCCGAGCACCCGCTCAAAGTCGGGGAGGGTCCGCTCATACGACCGGATCGCCTCGCCATGCCGCCCCACCGACACATAAGCGTAGGCGAGGTTGTTGCGGGAGGTGAGGGTGTCGGGGTGGTGGCTGCCGAGCACCCGCTCGAAGTCGGAGAGGGTCCGCTCGTATAGCGGGATCGCGCGGGTAGGCAAACCTTGGCCTCCGAGGAACATCGCCACCTTGGTGAGCAGGGCCGCGGTGGTGGTGGTGTCGCTGGCAGGGCGGGTGTGGCCGGCTAAGGCTTCGGCGTGAGGCAGCAGCGCCCGCCACACCGGCCAGGTGGTGGGATCTTCCGACTGGGCGGGTAGAGCGGTGTTCAGGGCTTCAGTGGCACGGTCGCGGGCCTGGTCGACCGCGGTCTGAGTGTGGTGCGCGCCGGGGTTGCGGGTGACCGCTTGCACGAGCCGGTGGATCGCTATTGTGTCGGTGCCGGTGCCGGTGCCGGTGCCGGTGCCGGTGCCGGGGTCGAGGGTGATCATGTTGTACGCGGTCAGGACCCCGAGCGCGGCGTTCACCGCGGGGGGTCGGCTAGCCCGTCGAGCAGGCTGGCGGGGATGCTGTCGGGGGCGTACCAGGCCAGTATCGCCAGTGCCTCGACCGCGAACGGTTCGGTGGCGGCGATGCGGTCCAGGCTCACCTGCCACACTCGTGCGACCGTGCGCTCCGACTTGGTAGCCACGCCTCCGCGGGCGTACATCGCGGCCGGGTACTCGCTCAACAGCGCCAGGTAGGCCTGCGGGCTGGTGATCGGGTTCTGCGCCAGATACGCAGCAGCCTGCTCGACCGCCAGCGGCAGATGCCCGAGCACGTCGCACACCTCGACCGCGCCGTCGAGCTCCCGCCGCGCACCGCTACCGCTGGTGGTGAGGATGCCGGTGAACAGTTCGAGGGATTCCCTAGGCGTCAGCACGTCGACCTGCAGCACGGTGGCAGCGTGCTGCCAGCCAGCGGCCATCCGGCTGGTGACGATGACTCGGCCGCTGGTGTGGCGGGTGCGGGCAAGCACACCCTGGATATCGTGCGGGTCGGCGACATTGTCGAGGACCAGCAGCCACCGGTCGTGGCTGGCCAGCCACTGCAACGCCCGCTCGGCCAGCTGTTCCACCGCCAGCACCCGAACCAGCGCCGGCTGCAGCGCCTCCGCCAGATCCGCCAGCCCTTCCTCCACCGCGGCCGGACTGGCGGCGGTGATCCACCAGATCGGTGTCAACCCGTGCGCGCGAGTGTCAGCCCACTGGGCCACCAGCGTGGATTTACCGATCCCGCCCAGCCCGTGTACCGCGGCCACCACCACCTGCGGCGCCTCGGCCAGCGCCTGATCCAGGCGGTCCAGCTCCGCTGTGCGGCCCACGAACCGCGCTGGCAGCAGGGGCAGATTGACCAGCTTGAGTGGGGCATCGACCTCGGCCACCGGCGTCAGTGTTTCGGGTGGCAGAGTCACTTCCACCACGTCCCGGCCAGCTTGGGTGATGCGGTTACCGGCCCCAGACACCGACACCGACTGGCTTACCTTGAGACCCGCTGGCACACCGGTTTCGACCGGTTCCTTGTCACCTTCGCCGGTCACGGATTCGAGGGCCGGTACACGTCACCACCGGCCCTGGATGGTGGTGTTGCGGCTGCCCTTGACTGTGGCCGTCTGGGTGAGCGTTGCGGTCTGGTTCGTGCCGGCCAGCATCGGTGCCAGCTCCTCGGCCAGCAGGTGCCGTAGTTCGGCGGCCAGGGCTGGATCGGTGGCGAGTAGTCGCTTGAACCGCAGCCGCCACTCTCCGGCCAAGGCGTCACGCGTGTCGTCGTCGATCTCAGCGTCGATGACCTCGTCGTGCAGCTGGTCGAGCTCGGCGCCGACCTGCTCGGCTTGCTCCGGATGATGTTTGCGCCACCAGCCGACCACAACATTCTTCGCGCCCGACCACACGTCGGTTGCCATCAGCTTCACCACGGCCGTACCGGCCTCCACCACAACAGGATCCACAGTCATCCCCACACAGTCGCCAACTCGGATGGCTTCATCCTAGAATCCCTGCAGTCTTCCCCGGCTGGGTTCTCGATCATGCTGATATGAGATGAGTTGTGGTACAGGCCATCCGGAATGTTTTGGGGTCTGCCTTGGTCTGGTAGAACAGGTCGCCTTACGTTACGTGGGAGCCAGAATCGCACTCCTGGGTTGGGTCCGCGTCACTCCGCCGCTACATACGCGGACCTCGAATCCACGAAAGCGGTGGCCTGATGATGATTTGGAGTGACGTCGTCGAGTTCGGCGACCGGTGTCGCGATGCGGGACGCTCCCGGCTGGCCGGCGGACGAGGACGTTGACCTCGCGCTGCGGTTGATCGCCGAAGAGGTCGGTGAACTGCGCACGGCGATCGGCTCGACGCGGAGTTCGGCGCGGCGACCGAGAGCTCAAGTTGACCGGCGCCAACATCGAGCTGCTAATCCAGCGTCTGCTTGGCAGTGCCCGCCTCCGTGCAGCTGCCGTTGAGGTCGCTGTGGAAGGAAGTCCACGCCAGTAATCGGGAAATCGCTGGACGGCAGGTGGATCCGTGTTTCCGGTGGAAGGGGCTGAAGTCCGCGGCGTAGAAATCCGCCGCAGGTAGCAGGTCCTGCCAGCTCGGCAGTGCGAGGAGGAGCCGGACCTCGGATGCCTTGCCAGCTGTTGTATTTCGACGCGCTTTGTCCAGGGCTGTTTTCGTATCGGTCGCGGCTTGGCTCTGGGAAGATGCTGCCTGTGACTGCGTGGTGGCAGATCCTCCTTGGTGGGGTAGGGACCGTTCTGGCGGCGATCGTTGCGGGGTCGTTTAGCGTCCGAAATGCGCGAAAGCAGCCCTTCGAGGTGCTGCAGGCCTTGCTGAAGGCTGCGGAGGACACGAGCACCTCGATGAGCGATCCGGACAAGGCGATACTCAACGATGCGATCCATCGTGAGATTCAGAGGATGGAGCAGCTCAACAGGGCCAGGTTGCAGGGCTTCTGGGCCTATCAGAAGGAACGAGTGAAGATTGCTCTGCAAATCGATTCGCAGCGCAAAGCGAAGACTCTTCCGATCATCTTTTCTGTGTTTCTTCTTTTATTTAGTCTGATGATCCTCTATCAGGTCAAGGCGGCGAGCGCTTGGCGTGAAGGGGTGGAAATGTATGGTGTGATAGGTGATGTCGCCGTTTCACCTATATTCTATCTCGTCTCTTTAGTGGGATTCGGGATCGCGTTGTGGTCCGCCGTCAACCTGCTTCTGGCTGCTGCGCGGTGGACGACTAGGTCGGTCCGATCCATTTCGACGTACACCTTGATAATTGGACTGTCGGTGATGTTATTTAGCCTACTTACCGATGGGATTTGGAATCGATTTGTGACCCTTGGGTTTGCGATTATACCGATGGTTGCGGCAGGTGCGGTGTACTGGTGGCACCGGATTGAGCCCCTGGTTCTTGCAAAATATCGACAGCGGCCGGTGGTTCGTCGGCGATTGCGCATTATCCTGGCAAGGAGGAGGGCGCGTCTCAGTATGGGCTCTGTATTTGTAAACCTGACGCTTCTTGGTCTTATATTTCTAATACCCATTATTATCACGGTGTTTCCTTTCGTGCGAGGCGCGGACGAGGAGCCCGTCTATTATTTCGATGAGTGGATGGGCTACCAGGTGCAGGTAAAGGGCGGCTTCATTCGCGTGGAGGATCATAAGGCTTGGCAGGATCATCGCGCGGATGCTCTGCCTCCCGTGACGCTCGTATATGCCACAGTTCGGTCGCGGGTGATTGGCTCTACGCGGTACTACGAGGAGCTCTATGATATTCATACTGAGACGACCGTCGATCGGCTTCGCCTGCATGATGTCGCAGTGGGGCCAGTGCATTCGCAGGTCGCCGAGGTGAAAGTCCATCGCCTAGCCGGATTCATGCTGTGCAGGCGGCAGGACGTTGCGGACGAGTGCTCCCGCTGGGTTGAGACGCCCGCCTACAGGTCTGCGTAGGCCAGCTAGTTCACGGCGGCCATTCAATGAGCGGAGTCGTACCCGCAGCCTGACTAGACCAGACCACTACTTCAACACCGACACCTATGTCGCCTCTAATGACGGCAATCAGTTTTGACTGGTTACCAAGGGCGTGCTCGCGACGCCATGAGCCTAGGTGCTATGGGAGCCCGGCAGCGTCGAGATCATCTATCAGCTTGCTGACAAACGTGTGAAGGCGGCGGAGCACCTGCACGACGTCGTCGTGATTCGGTGTGCCCGGGTTTTCGGGATTCTCTGTGCCCGGAATATCGATAACTGACGTAAAGACCGGCTTGGTGACGTAATCAATCTTCGCCCTCGTTGCATCAGGCGTAGTGGGATGAAGGGTGTAGATCCCGATAACTGACCCGACTGACAGCTCTGAGTTGTATAGCGATGGGATCGGCTGTTCCTGGATCTCAAAGTCGCCAGCGAAGCGAAGAGCGAGATCAAGCTTGCATCCATTGGCGATCAGGATCTTTCGATGCTTGTCCTCGTTGACGAGTTCGAACAGGATCCCGAGTTCATGCATGTGAGGATCGGCACTCTCGTATGGCTGCGCAGCCACCATCACCGCGGTGGCTTGCGGATAGCCCGGGATCGGGTCGACTTGCTTTGGGAGTTTGGTCTTTCTATCGACCGGCTGTGTCTTTGCGGTTGGGAACTGCCGGATCAGACCGTAGACCGAATGATCGAGTGCTGCACGCAGATTCGTCAGCGCGTCGCCAGCGATGAGTGGCCACTCCTCTGGAACCTCTTTGACGTCAGTCACGATGGCGTGGCACTTGACGTCCCGATCCGTGGATGTGCTCTCCTTGACGACCACCATCTTGTAGGTGCACGCGCCGTCTTCTTGATACGAAGCGATCGCACTGTCCAGGTCATCGATGTGGTGGAGTGCGCGCTTTAACTTCTGTCGTGCACTAGCAATTCCGGTCAGGGACACCGAGTCAGCCTACTGGATGGTCCTGGCTCGAATGACTTAACTGCGCGTAAAGCGTAGTGCGACCTCAAGATCGAGGTAAAGCAGTGGCGGTGCTGCCCAGAGAACGCCTATCGCACTTGGCGAAGCTTCAGATCGCGTCACCCGAACGGGGATAGTCGACTGACCTGGGGCATCTGTCGCAGTCCTTAAGATTTCGCCACCACCCTGGTGCCCCATTCGGCAACGGGGTCACACCCCCACGGCGGGTAGCAGGGCATCTCGATGGCGGGTCGCAGGTAGCCCTCGGCGCCGCGACCAGCCCGCTACCCCGATGCCGCGGCGGGCTTCAACATCACTCGCCGCAGCGGTAGGCCCTGCCATGGCCGATGCGGCGGGTGATCTTGAGATCTGCTGGCGTGGAGAGGGTTTGGGTCAAGTAAGGCATGCCTTGCCTTGATGGAATAGGTCCGCAGAAGT
Source organism: Nocardia sp. NPDC004340 (assembly GCF_053602575.1). Taxonomy (NCBI): domain Bacteria; kingdom Bacillati; phylum Actinomycetota; class Actinomycetes; order Mycobacteriales; family Nocardiaceae; genus Nocardia; species Nocardia sp. NPDC004340. Next base: position 610,857 of record NZ_JBSGDW010000003.1, on the reverse strand, counting down.
CTCGTGCACGCGATCGCACCAGACAGGTGTCAACCCCGCACCCGAGGTGTAGTTGCATCATCGTATGTGCCTGTGCGGCAGTCAGTTTGCCGGGATCGGAGTAGCACGACCACAATCCACGCACCGAATACCCGGCCACCGCGGGCTCCTCGGTCGCTCGGTCGCCCACTACGGTCTGCCGCTTCTCGCGTTCGATGCGGTCGATGATCGCCTGCACCGACCACTGGTTGTCGCTGGACATAGTCACCTGCCTCCGTGTCGTCGCTGTGACCAGGACACCACCGGGGGCGATTCTGAAAGCGGAGAATCTGAATATTCAGATCAGCTAGTCTGAAACCCCACGGCAAGAACCAGATCGGCCGTGTATCAACATTCGGATTCCGTTGTCAGCTGTATTCACTTTTCAGGGGAGCAGCCATGGTGGAGGACGTATCGCCGACCCTCTTGCGGCGGCAACTGGGCAGATTCCTGCGTGAACGCCGTCAGGCCACGGGCTTGACCCTCGAGCAGGCGGCAGTCCAGGTTCAGCTCAGCTTCAACGCATTACAGCGATTGGAGACGGGGCGCACGGTCAAGCCGCGACGGCAGGATGTGCGAGAGCTGTGCATGCTCTACGAGGTGGACGCCAACGACACCGAGCGGGCGGTTGGTCTGGCCTTCCGTGCGGCCACCGCCAAGGACGAGGGTGGGATCTTCTCCCTCGGTGGGCTTTTCAGCGACGCGTTCAACATGTATGTCGGCATGGAACGATCCGCCCGACGCCTGATCACCTACCAGGAGCAGATACCCGGGCTCCTGCAAACCGCCGACTATGCGCGCGCGGTCTTCCGTTCCTTCCCTGGCTTCGAGAACGAGGAAGACATCCAGCGACGTGTGGAGATTCGGTCGAAACGTCAGATCATCGTGACCCGCAAGGCCAATCCGCTCACTGTCGAAGTGCTGCTGCACGAAGCGGCGCTGCGTCGCGTAGTCGGCGGCAAGCGTGTCATGGCTGCGCAGCTACAGCATCTCGCCGACGCGAGCACCCGGCCGAATGTGACCGTGCGGGTTCAGCCGTACACGTCCGGGTACATGTGGGGTTTCCAACACGGTCCGTTCGTGCTGCTGGATTTCGGTGTCGACGCAAGGAACACCCAGATCGAGCCGCCGATCGTCTACGTCGAGGGCCGGCTGACCAGTGACTTGTACGTCGAGAGGCGCGAGGACGTCGAACGCTACGTCGAGTTGACCCAGGCCATCCGGGCCGAAACCCTGGATGAAGTACGAACCAGAGATCTGATCCGCCAGGTAGCAAGGGAGTTCGATCGTGACCGTTGATTCGACCGAGGGCCGCTGGTTCAAGAGCAGTTACAGCGAAACCGGATCCCAGTGCGTGGAGGTCGCGTTCTTTGCCGCAGGTCGGGTCGGAGTCCGTGACTCCAAGAACCCGACCGGCCCGGCCCTCGTGTTCAGCGCCGGGGAGTGGGATGCCTTCACAGCCGGCGTGATCGGAGGTGCGCTCGACGGTTCGGAATGAAGGACCCTCGCGCCGCGAAATATGCTGTCGCAGTGCCCGATATCGCAGACCTGACCCTGCCCCCTGCCCTGGCGGAGGTTTTCGCCATCGGATTCGAGTGGAACTGGGACGAGGAGACCGACGAAACCACCGGCTGCGACTTCGAACCGTATGAGCAATTCGAAGCGCCCGACCGTACGGCGTGGTGGTTCCGGCTCTGGACGGGCAACGACGAGGTCGACGGTGGCGAATTCCGGTTCTTCGGTTCCACCGGCGCCGGAGACTACGCCGGCTGCTGGCTGATCCGGCCGGATGCGCCGCTCGCCGACCAGCCCGTCGTCTACGTCGGCTCCGAGGGTGAAACGGGTGTGATCGCACGGAATCTCGGCGATCTGCTCTGGATCTTCGCCAACGGCTCGGGGCCGGCGGAGGCGTACCTCTACCCGAGTATCGACACCGAGCCGAACGACGAGTTCCGTGCCATCGCCGAGCGTCACGCGCCGGGGGCAGGCCGTCCGACCGCACAGATCGTGGCCGATGCCCGCGACGAGTTCCCCGGCTTCTCGGCGTTCATCGAATCCCTGTGCCGTTGAGCGATCGTGACCGTTGATTCGACCGAGGGACGCTAGGTGTCGGTACGCGATCGCCGAAATGTTCAGCAGGGGCGCGTGATTCCGTCGAGCCAGTGCCCGACCAGGGCCCGTACCGTCTCGGCGCGCTCCACCTGTGGGTTGTGCCCGGCGGCATCGAGCACCGTCGCGGCCATCCGGGGGTAGTGGTCGAGCAGGGCCTTGTCGTGGGCCCGCCAGCCGGGCAGCACGTATCGCTCGAACAGCTCCCACCCGGGCTTGTCCAGGTGGGCCATGACGCAGCCGAAGAGCTCGCGGTCGGCGGCCGGGAGGCGGTCGAGCAGTTCCTCGTCGCGTTCCAGCACCGATTCCCCGGGCAGAGTCCGGTCGTCGCCCCAGCGCACCACCGGCACCAGCAGCGCCGAGCACCTGCTCCCCGTACCGTGCCGTCACCGCCCGCGTCAGCTGACCGCCGAAGGACTCGCCGCCACCCTGCTGCAGACCGCCGTCGCCGACGCCGCGGGCACGGCCGCCGATCTTGCTCAGTCCCTCTTGGTCACCTGCTGGAACCTCGGCATCGCCGCCGCAGCGTTTGCCGGCGGCGTCTTGCTCGACCACACCGGCCCGGGCTCTCTGCCCTGGTCGGCCCTGGCGTTGCTGGCCCTCGCCCTGACCATCACGGCCGCTGCCCGCCACCACGGCTTCCCGACCCGCCGATGACCTCGTTCGCAGATCGCCGAGCGTCATGTTCAGCGAATCACTGTGCCGTTGAACGCGGTTCAGTGGCCGGTGCGCGGGGACAGTTCGACGACGGGGATCACTCGGGTGGTGCGGTTCTGGTAGGTCTCGTAGCCGGGGTAGGCCTGGAGGATTTGGGGCCAGCGGGCTTCGCGTTCGGCGGCGGGGAGGACTCGGGCGGTCATGGGCTGGGACGGGCCGTGCTGGAAGGACACGTCCACCGAGGGGTTGGCAGACAGGTTGTGGAACCAGGCGGGGGAGATTTCGTCGCCGCCTCGGGAGGCGACGATCAGGTAGCGGGGGCCGTCGACGATCGGGACGGTCAGGACGACGGTGCGGGATCGGCCGGTGCGACGGCCGGTGGTGGTGAGGGTGAGGGTGGGCATGTTCTTGAAGCGGGTGCCGAGTTTGCCGGCGGTGACGTCGATCAGGCGGCGGTGCAGGGTGGTCGAGGTCTTCAGGAACAGCTCGGTGGCGGTGCGGTGGAGGTCGGGCACGGCGGGCTCCTCGGGTCGGTGGGACGGTCGGGAACAACGATCGAGCCACCCACTAGTAGACGACCAGTGACCGGTCAGTGGCGGAGGCGCGCCCTGGCGGCGGTCACCCAGGTGGGGTTTCCGCACGCCCGGCCGATATCGAGGGCGGCGCGGTGGTGCTCGGCGGCCAGGGCGGCTTCGCCACGGCGGGCCGCCAGATCGCCGAGCACGGCGTCGACGGGACCGACGACATACGCGCCGGTGTCCGCGCCACCCAGTCGACCCCGGTAGACCAGCAGGTCGGTGTAGGTCTCGTGCGCCTCCTGTGGCGTGCCCAATTCCGCGACCACCATGCCGCGCAGGGTGAGGAAGAACGAGCGGAACCGGTCGTGGCGGATCGGTTGCGCTCGGCGCCACAGCGATTCGGCCGCCGCGCGATCACCGGCGGCGAGCAGGACGAGCGCATGGAAGTCGACGACGGCGTCCAACGACACCGCGTCGGCCTGCTCGACGAACGTCGTGATCACCGGCGCCAGCTCGCCCAGCCGCTCGCGGCCCAGATAGACCGTGAAAATGGCCATCAGCACGATGCCGTCCGCATTGAGAATGCCCGCGCCGGCGAGCAATTCACCGGCGCGCAGGTAATGGCGCTCGGCGTCGTCGGGGTCACCGGCGGCCAGCGCCAGCAGCCCGCGCGCCATCGCGTTGGCCAGCTGAGCCTGCCGCCACTGGTAGCGGTCGGCCGTCACCGTGGTCGCCTCGAGATGCTCGCGGGCCGCGGCCAGGTCCCCGGCGGAGGCGGCAGCTTGCAGCGCGATGGTGTGGCCCAGCAGCTGATACGTGTGATCGCCTGTACGCCGCCCGATCTCGATCAGCTCGGCGCCCAGCGCGCCGCGATCCGGCTTGTCGTACAACGAAGCCCGGGCCTGTAGCACCGGTGCGAGCAGGGTGTCGTCGCCCAGTTCACGGGCGATCGCCTCGGCCTCGGCCGCCGCCGGGCTCGCCTGTTCGCCTGCCTCGCCGCCGATCTCGTCGACCAGCGCCACCAGCAATCGGCAGCGATCCGCCGGGGACAGGCCGGGCAAGCGCAGCGCGTTCTCCAACCGGGCGACGATCGGGTGCTCGACAACGCCGTATTGACGGTTCATCCACGGGGTCGGTGCATCCCAGGCGGTGAAGGCCCGCACCACCAGGTCCGGCCGATCGGCGTCCTCGGCCAGCCGCACCGCGCGGTCACGGGCGGCGCGTGCGGCCAGAGCGGACCCGGCGGAGAGGTGATCGTGACCGGCCCTGCCCAGCAACGCGACTCGTTCGTCGACCGTCTCGTCGCGGGGGAGTCGCTCCAGCGCGGCCACCGCGCGTTCGTAACCGGTCGCGGCGACGTCGTAGGCGAATCGCCGCTCGGCGCGGTCGGCCGCCGCCACCGCGTAGCGGGCAGCCCGCCGCGCCGTCTCCGGGGTCACCGATTCGCCGAAATGATGCGCAAGAGCGGTCAGATCGTCCGGAGCGATCTCCTCGAGCGCGGCCCCGATCCGGCGATGCCAGCGATCGCGGCGCACCCGCGACAGATCCCCGAGCAGGGTGTCGCGGACCAGGACGTGGGTGAAACGGGCACGGCCGCTGGCGGGTTCGTCGAGCAGACCCGCCACGCTGCCCGCCTCGACCGCGTTGAGCACGTCCTCCTCACCCACCTCCGCGGCCCGCAGCAACACCGAGAGATCGAACTCCCGGCCGATCACCGCCGCCAGGCGCAGCAACGCCACATCGGTCTCCGGCAATCGGGACAGTCTGCGGCGCAGCACATCTCGCACGCCCTCGGGAACCTCCGACGCGGCGACCAGCTCGCCCTCGCTGCGCAGCAGCCGCGCGGTCTCGGTGAGGTAGAAGGGGTTGCCGCCGGTGCGTTCGTGCAGGGTCGCCAGCACCGAGTCCGCCGGGGCGCTCCCGGTCAGCGCGGTGACGAGCCGGGCGCTGTCCTCGAGGCCCAGACCGCGCAACTGGATTCGCGCCCGGATCGTGGTCGCGAGACCGGCCAGGGCTTGGGTCAGCGCGGGCGGCGCCTCGTCGGGCCGGAAGCCGATCACGACGAACACCGGCGCCCGGGTGGCCGCGGCGGCGAGCAGGGCCGCGGTCTCGGCATCACAGCGATGCACGTCGTCGAAGAGAATCGCCAGCGGTCCCTCGGCCGCGACGGCGGTCAGGTAGTCGCACACCGCCCGGTGCAGCAGGAACCGGCCGTGCGCGCGGTCGGTCTCGGGTGCGCCCGCGGCGTCGGTGAGCAGGGGAGCGAGTGCGGGCGCGAGCCCGGCGGGGTCGTGCTCGGCGGCCAGGGCGCGCAGGATCTCGACCCAGGGCCACGCCGAGGGCGCGGCCTCGTCCTCGGGGCAATGACCCAGCACCACGCGATAACCCGAGTCCCGCAGGTCGTCGCGCAGTCGGCGCAGCAGCGAGGACTTGCCACTGCCCGCCTCACCCACCACGGTCGCCGTCCGCGGACCGGGGGCTGCGGCCGCCGCATGCAGGGACGCGAGTTCGGTTGCACGCCCGAGGAACTCGGGGACCGCCCGACCCGGAACCGGATCGCGCGGCGGCGCGGGAACGGCGATCACCTGCTCCTGCACCGGGATTCGCTGGGCCAGGATGTCGGCTTCGAGCCGGGCCAGGGCCGGTCCCGGATCGATGCCCAACTCCTCGGCGAGCACCTCGCGCGCCTGCCGCAGCGCCGCGAGCGCGTCGGCCTGACGGCCCGCGCGATACCGGGCCAGCGCGGTGAGCCGCCACGCCTCCTCCCGCAACGGATGCTCCCGGCACAGCACCTCGGCCTCGGCCGCCGCCAACGCCGGCTCGTCCTGTTCGAGCAGCGCCACCGCGAGCTGTTCGCGCGCGCTGAGCCGCAGCTCCTCGAGTCGCACGGCCTCCGCGTTCGCCCAGGACTCCTGCGCGAACGCCCCGTACGCCGGTCCCTGCCACGCGGCCAGCGCCCGCTCGAGCGCGCGCCGCCGTTCGCGCGGATCGTCCAGTCGTGCCGCCGCGTCCAGGTCGGCGCCGAACGCCCACGCGTCCACCTCGGTGGTGTCGAGTCGCAGCGCGTATCCGGGAGCTCGGCTGATCAGCACCGTCGCCGGTGTCCGTGGCGCGCGATCCGGTTCCAGCAGCCGCCGCAGATTGGAGACGTAAGCCTGGAGCGAACCCAGCGCCCGGGGCGGCGGCTCGCCGCGCCACAGGTCATCGATCAACCGATCGACCGGCACCACATCGCCCCCGGCGACCAGCAGTCGTGCCAGCACCCCGCGTTGCCGCGGCCCGCCGAGATCGAGTTCCCCGCGCTCGCCGGTCGCGGTCAGTGCGCCGAGTACCCGAATCCGAACCATGATCGCGTAAGTCTAGGACGGCCGCCCCCAAGTCCGCCTCGAGTCGATTCCAAGCGCGCCGAAGCACTCTCGTCGCAATCACCGACTTCGACAGGAGCAGCCATGAGCACCGACATCGCGCAGGCCCGGCCCGACACCTACGACATGGTGGTCGTGCACAACGCCTTTCGCCGCCACTTCCGCGCCCTGCCCGCCCTGGCGGCGGCCGTCGCCCCGGGCGATGTCGAGCGCGCCCGCGTCCTCGCCGACTTCCTCGCCGAGCTGGGCACCGGGCTGCACAGCCATCACACCGGCGAGGACGAACTGATGTGGCCGCTGCTGCTCGAACGCGCCCCCATGGCCGCCAACCTCGTCCTGCGCCTCGAGGAGCAGCACGAACGCATCGCCGAACTCTCGGCCCGCGCGCAGCGCGACGCCGCCGAGTTCGCCACCGCCGCCGACCCCGCCGCGCGAGACCGGTTCGCCGCCACCGCCGCCGCCCTCGCGGCCGCGTTGGACGAGCACCTCGCCGAGGAGGAGACTCACATCCTGTCGGTCGTCGAGCAGGTCATGACCGTGCCGGAGTGGCGGGCGCTCGGCGAACGCGGCCGCGCGCACATGCCCAAGGATCGCCAGCTGGTCTTCCTCGGCTTCCTCCTGCACGCCGCCTCCGCGCCCGATCGGCGCAAGGTTCTCGCGGAGCTCCCGAGGGCCGCGCGCCTGGCGTGGCGGCTGCTCGGTCGTCGCACGTTCGACCGGGAATATCGCCAGGTCTACGGCATCGGGCCGAACTGGTGACAGATCAAATGAACGCTATTTAGTAATACGTGTTCACAAACCGGCCTGTGGTGTGGTTCACTCGACGTCGAACGTGTTCCAAAGGAGGTTCCGTGTCCGCGCCGTCCATTCCCAACGGTTTCGACTTCACCAACCCCGACCTGCTGGCCGAGCGCCTGCCGGTCGAGGAGTTCGCAGCTCTTCGCAAGCAAGCCGCTCCGTTCTGGGTGCCGCAGGCCGATGGCCTGACCGGCTTCGACGACGGCGGCTACTGGGCGATCTCCCAGATGGATGACATCAAGGAGATCTCCAAGAACCCCGAGCAGTTCTCCTCCGAGGAGAACACCTCGGTCATCCGCTTCTACGGCGACATCGCCCGCGAAGAGATCGAGGTGCAGCGCTACCTGCTGCTGAACATGGACCCGCCCAAGCACACCAAGCTGCGCCGCATCATCTCCAAGGGCTTCACCCCGCGCGCGGTCGAGTCGCTGCGCAACGCCCTGCGCGAGCGCGCCGAGCGAATCGTGCACGAGGCCAAGAAGAACGGTTCTGGCAACTTCGTCGAGCAGGTCGCCTGCGAGCTGCCGCTGCAGGCCATCGCCGAGCTCATCGGCATCCCGCAGGAAGACCGCCGCAAGATCTTCGACTGGTCCAACCAGATGATCGGCTACGAGGACCCCGAGTTCGACGGTGACCACAAGGTCGCCACCGCCGAGGTCATGGGCTACACCTACAACCTCGCCGAGCAGAAGCGCGCCTGCCCGATGGACGACATCGCCTCCACCCTGCTGCAGGCGGACCTCGAGGGCGAGTCCATGGCCTCGGACGAGTTCGCCTGGTTCATGATCCTGCTGTCGGTGGCCGGCAACGAGACCACCCGCAATGCCACCACGCACGGCATGAAGGCGTTCGTGGACAACCCGGATCAGTGGGAGATCTACAAGGAGCAGCGTCCGCGCACCGCTCCCGACGAGATCGTCCGCTGGGCCACCCCGGTCATCGCCTTCCAGCGCACCGCGACCGAGGACCTCGAGCTGTCCGGCGCCTCGATCAAGAAGGGGCAGCGCATCGGAATGTTCTACAGCGCGGCCAACTTCGATGAGAAGCACTTCGAGAACCCGAAGCAGTTCAACGTGCTGCGCAACCCGAACCCGCACGTCGGCTTCGGCGGCACCGGCACCCACTACTGCGTGGGCGCCAACCTGGCCCGCCTGCAGCTGGATCTGATCTTCAACGCGATCGCCGACGTGATGCCGAACCTGCGTCAGGTCTCGGAGCCGGTTCGCCTGCGCTCCAGCTGGCTGAACGGCATCAAGAGCTGGGAAGTCGCCTACGAGTGAGCGATCGGGCCCCGGACGCGGTAACTTTTGATACCCCATCCGGGGCCCTGCTCGTTTCTACATTGGAGTCAACCATGAGTGAACCTCGCCGACGCGGACGAGCGCCGGCGGTCAGCGACGCCGATATCCGCCGCGTCGCGCGGTCACTACTGGTCGACCACGGCCCGGACGCGATCACGCTCCGGGCCATCGCCCGTGAACTGGGCATCACCGCCCCCGCGCTGTACCGCTATTACGAATCGCGCGACGACCTGGTCGCGGCCGTCCGCACCGATGTCTGCCTCGACCTGGCCAAGGATCTCGAGGCGTCGGTCGAGGGTCTCCCCGACGACGCCGGGGTCCGCTTCTTCGCCATCTGCCGCGGCTTCCGCCGCTGGGCGCTGACCCACTCGCGCGAATTCACCCTGGTCTTCGCCTCCCCGGTCACCGCCGGAATCACCAGCGCCATGCAGCAATTCGGCGAACCGGTCGGCCGCATCTTCCTCGGGGCCGCGGGCCGCCTGCTCACCGACTACCAGGTCGTGACCACCCCCACCGAGCTGATCCCGCCGGAACTGCGCGACGACCTGATCACCTTCCAGACGGAACTGCTTCGCGTGCTGGCGGATTCGGGCCAGAAGTTCCCCGCCGAGAAACTCGACCTGGGCGTCAGCTACGTCATGATCCAGTTCTGGGCGCGCCTCTACGGCCACGTCACCCTCGAGGTCTTCGGCAACTACCCGATCCAGATCTCGCACCCCGACGTGCTCTTCGACTCCACCCTGGCCGATATCGGCCGCGGCATCGGCCTCGTGGCGCGCTGACCCTGGCGTCAGGAACCATGGTGGCCCGCAACCGATCCGGTTACGGGCCACTGGTCGGTCGCCGCGGTCAGGCCAGCATCTTGGCCTTGAGCGCGGCGATATCGGCCGCGGTCAGCCCGAGGCCGTTGCTCACGTAGTTGGCGAAGCTGCCGTAGGACTTGTTCGCCTGGGCGAAGGCCGAGTCGAGCTCGGCGGTGGTCACGCCGTTGTTCACGTCGCCGGGGGCGGCGTCGCGGTAGTAGCTGGACAGCATGAAGTCGTAGTACACGGTGTCCTTGTCGACCCCCAGCAGGGTCAGCAGCACCGCGCCCGCCCAGCCGGTGCGGTCCTTGCCCGCCGTGCAGTGGAACAGGACTCCGCCGTTGTTGTAGGCGATGTCGCGGATCACGTCGGCGAAGCCGGCGTTCGCGCCCGGAGCGGTGATGAACTGCGGATACGCGTTCGCCGCCGACGACGCCGTGCTCAGCCCCGATATCGGCGAGAGCCCGCCCAGGACGTCGTCATGGTGCTCGGCCGCTCCGGCGGGGATCTTGTCCGAGCCCGCGAGCAACTGCTCGTAGCCGGTGCGCAGATCGTGCACCGAGACCACATTGTGCGCGGCCAGCGACGCGACGTCAGCGGTGGTCGCCGAACTCAGTGCGGCGGTGCGGAATACCACACCGGTGCGGACGCTGTGACCGTCTGTGGTCCGGTACCCGCCCGCGTCGCGGGCGTTCTGCACACCGGACAGGTTCAGCGAGCGCGCGGCCGGATCGAGCAGGACATTGGCGGTCGCGACCGGCGGATCGACCGCGAGCGCCAGGCCGGGCGAAACCCCGAAGGTCAAGGCGGCGGCCAGTACCACGGTCGCGCCGATCGTACGAGGTCGAATCATGGGTGTTCCCTTCGATAGACGCCCCGGCACCCGCCGGTGCGTACAACACCGGGCCGGGACAGCCGGGAGCCTAGCTGACACCGTGTCTATCGAATGGATAGTTTGTTAGCGAACGTCGGGTGTGGCCGAAAAGGTCAGCGTCAGACGCTGAGGCGCGAACCTCCTGCCGCGCCGACCATGTCGGCCACCGGGGGCTCGGCGGGGGCGCGCTCGTCGTCGAGGATGGGTTCGCTCAGGCCGATGCGCTGCTGAATGCGCTTCATCCAGGCCGGGGCCCACCAGCAGCGGTCGCCCAACAGCTTCATGACCGCCGGGACCAGCATCATGCGCAGGACGGTGGCGTCGATGATCAGGGCCGCGATCATGCCGTAGGCGATGTACTGCATGAGGACCAGGTCGGAGAAGGCGAACGCGCCGGTGACGACCAACAGGATCAGCGCCGCCGCGGTGATGATGCGACCGGTGTGGGCGGTGCCGGAGCGGATCGCCTCCTCGGTGCTCGCGCCCCGGGCGCGGGCCTCGACCATGCGCGACAGGAGGAAGACCTCGTAGTCGGTGGAGAGGCCGTAGATGATGGCGATGATGAGGAACAGGATGTTCGCCTGAATCGGCTGCGGCGTGAAGTTGAGCAGCGTCGCGCCGTGACCCTCGGTGAAGATCCAGGTGAGGATGCCGAGGGTGGAGCCCAGGCCCAGCACGCTCATCAACGCGGCCTTCAGCGGCAGCACCAGGGAGCCGAAGGTCAGGAACATCAGGATCGTGGTCGCGGCCAGGACCAGCGCGATCATCAGGGGGAGACGGTTCAGCAGCGCGGCGATGGTGTCGTGCTGGACCGTGGGGACGCCGGACACCATGAGGGTGGTGCCGTCGGCGGTCTCCAGATTGCGCAGGAAGTCGATCGTCTTGTCGTACTTACTGGAATCGACCAGATACGCCTGGGTCTTGTAGATCGTCGGATCGGTCTGGGACCGGGTCGGGATCTCGAAACCAGAGGGCAGCAGACCGGGGGCGAAGCTCGCCCGCTCGACCAACGGGCCCACCTCGGTGCTGTCGCCGGTGACGATGATCAATTCGATCGGGTCGGATTTGCGCAGCGGGAAATAGGTGTCGATCTCGTGCTGGGCCACCCGCACCGCATTGTCCGGCGGCAGATACTTCTCGCTGAAACCGCCGAAGGCGATATTGCGCACCGGCAGGATGAGCACCAGCAGGCCGAGGATCAGCAGCGCGGTGATCTTGCGCGGATGCCGCATCACCCAGGAGGTGCAGCGGCCCCAGAAACTCTGCTCCACATCGCGGGCCGCGTCGGCACGCCGGAAGCGCTCGATGCCCAGGGCGTTCACCCGCGGGCCCAGGATCGCCAGCATCGCCGGCAGGATCGTGACCGCCGTGAACGCGGCCAGGCTGACCGTGGCGATCGCGCCGTAGGCGATGGACTTCAGGAAACCCTGCGGGAACAGCAGCATTCCGGCCAGACTCGCAACGATCATGGTCGCCGAGAACACCACCGTGCGGCCCGCGGTGGTCACCGAACGCCGCACCGCAGTCGGGGTGTCGTACCCGGCGGCCACCTCTTCGCGGAAGCGGCTCACTATGAACAACGCGTAGTCGATGGCCAAGCCGAGCCCGATCATCGAAACGACCGGAGCGACGAACGAATTCACCTCGGCGATATTGGTGATCCCCCGCACGATGCCGTTCGCGCCCAGAATCGTGAGCACACCGATCATGAGCGGCAGCGCCGCCGCGACCACGCCGCCGAAGATGAAGAACAACAGAATCGCGACCGCCGGGATCGCCAGCAATTCCATGCGATGGGTGTCGGCGGAGATGGTGTCGGTCAGCGCGGTCCCGATGGGTTGCAGCCCACCGACCTTCACATCGATGCCCGGCACCGCGAACGCGTTCTTCACCTGCACGTAGTGCGCCGACAGCGCATCACCGGTCTCACCCTTGAGGGCGATGGAGGCGACCGCGCGCGTCTTGTCCTTGGTGGCCAGGCCCGACTGCGAGCCCAGGGTCGTGGTCACCCCGGGCCAGTAGGTGGCGTTGACCGCCTGCACCGCGTCGGGGAACCGCGTGGTGAGGCTGTTGAGACTGTCCACCACCGGTTGATTCACGGTCGGGTCGTCGACCGTCGTCCCGTCGGGGAAGTGATAGATGATGACCATGTCCGCGGCGTGGTTCGGCCCGAACGCGCCCGCCGCCAGCTCCGCGGCCTGCACCGACTCCGAATTCGGGTCGTCCAGACCACCCGCGCTGAGGCGACCCTCGAACCCCAGTGAGTACGCGCCGAGGGCCAGCAGGGCGGCCGCGACCGCGGCCAGAACGAGGAAGCGATAGCGGGCGACGAGTTGTCCCCATAGCGCGAAGACATCGCGTTCGCGCGGGCGGCGGCTCGTGGTCATACTGCACGGTAACAGGCATGATCAGAATTAATTAAAAGCCTTGTCTGGCAATACAATTAGAATTACACGAAACGTGATTTCATGATAGATGAAAGGTATTTATCGAGGTCGCGAATCAACCGGCCGCGAGCCGGGGGCGGCGCAACGAGCCCATGCGCCGGATGATGCGCGGACGCCGCAGGTCACGGGCCATCCATTCACCCAGGGTGACGCCGGCGGCCAGCGCCAGACCGACCGCGAACGCGCTGAACAATTGGTTCAGCCCGATCAGCAGTTCGTCATTGAGCAACGCGTACAGGCCGCGATAGACCTTCAGACCCGGCAGCAGGGGAGTGATGCCCGCGACCGCCACCACCAGTGGGGGCGTCAGCGCGCGCCGGGCGAGCAGACCACCGGCCAGACCCACCACGGTGGCGGCCACACCCGACGAGACGACCGGCCCGAACCCGAAATGCTGGGCCAGCAGATAGACCACGGTCGCCGCGCCACCGCTGAACGCGGCCGCCGCGAGCGCCCGCTGCTCGGCATAACAGGCCAGCGCGAACGCGCCGGCGGTCACCGCACCCGCGAACAGCTTGAGCGGCAGATTGGTCAGGTCGCGGGTCGAGATCATCTCGACCGTCGGGACCGTCGCCTCGAACACCTCCGCCACCCGCAGCGTGAGCGCGATCCCGCCGATGATCCCGACGGTCATCATGATCACTTCCAGCATGCGCGCCGACGCGGTCACCGGCGCCCCGGTGATCGCGTCCTCCACCGCGCCTACCAGTTGTAAACCGGCCAGCAGCACCGCGATTCCGGCCGCGATGATCAGCGCCGGGTCCAGATGCAACCCGGACGCGAAGGTGGACACCAGTACCGCGGGCGTCGCGGCGATGACACCGCCCATCATGTGCTGGAAGAAGAACGGCAGCCCGCGCCGGTTCAGCAGCCGGTTGGTGCGGTCGATGAGCATGGTGGTCACGAAACTCAGCAGCCCGATCAGCCAGCCGCCGTTGAGCAACAGCGCCACGGCCGCCGCCATCAGCGCCCAGCCCAGCGTCGCCGACCACCGCGGGTACGGGTGCGGCGCGGAGGTGATCTCGTCGAGAGCGGACAGCGCGTCCTGTGGCGGCACCAGTTCGCTGCGGATGCGCCGGGTCAGCCGGTCCACCGCGGCGAGCCGGGTGAAGTCGAGCGACCGGTAGTGCACGACCCGCATTGTGGTGGCCGGCGGCAGCCGGGTGCCGCGGTCGGCGGAGATACGGATCGAGTTGTAGGTGACGTCGATATCGCAGTTGGACAGCCCGTAGGTGGCGGCGATGAACTCGATCTGGGTGGTGGTGTCCATCACCGCCGTGCCCGAGGCCAGCACGACTTCCCCGACCCGCTCGGCCAGATCCAGCACCTCGGTCACGGTCGCGTCGTCGGTGAGATCGATCGGCTGGACCGGGGCGGGCGCCTCCACGACGGTGTCCACGGTGGCGCGCTGATCAGCGACGACGTGATCGGAGACGGTGGTGAGCAGGCGGCGCCACCACCGGGTGCGCAGCCCCGCGGGCAGACCCGGCGACTCGACGGCCACCTCATTGCTCACAGTAAGAAACGTACACGGGCGATCCAGATCACCTGGATGAGCACAGCCGTGGCAGTAGTGTTTTGGGTATCGCGACGAGCGGCGTTTCGATCTCCGAAGAGCTACGCACGGCACTCGACGGCCCCTGGCGGGAGGTTCGCCAACGGGCCCGCGCAGTCCTCGACGACGACCGCCTGTTCGGCGATCCGAGCCTCGATCTGAAAGCTGCGCGGGCACGTGTGCTGGAGCAGATGGGGCTGGTCTCCTCCTTCGGCTGGGTCGAATCCGGCTTCCGCCACGCCGACGGCACCCCCGGTGACGCGGGCGGGGTCGTCACAGCGCTCGAGATGCTCGCCTACACCGATCTGTCGCTGTGGGTGAAAAGCGGTGTGCAGTGGGGGCTTTTCGGCGGCGCGGTCGAGAACCTCGGCACCGAGCGGCACCGCGAGTACCTCGACGAGCTGATCCCGCTGCGACTGCTCGGCTGTTTCGCCATGACCGAGACCGGTCACGGCAGCGATGTCGCCAACCTGGAGACCACCGCCACCTACGACCCGGCCACCCGGGAGTTCGTGGTGCACAGCCCGACTCCCTCGGCGCGCAAGGACTACATCGGCGGCGCGGCCGAACACGCCCGCATGGCAGCGGTTTTCGCGCAGCTGATCACCGGCGGGCAGAGCCAGGGCGTGCACTGCTTCCTGGTTCCCATCCGCGACGAGGCGGGCGGCGACCTGCCCGGCGTGACCACCTCCGACTGCGGCTACAAGGGCGGCCTGCCCGGCGTCGACAATGGCCGAATCCTGTTCGACCAGGTCCGGATTCCGCGCGAGAACCTGCTCAACCGGTATGCCGACGTGGCCGAGGACGGCACCTACAGCTCCGAGATCGAGAACCCCAGCCGCCGCTTCTTCACCACCCTGGGCACCCTGGTGCGCGGGCGGGTCAGCGTCGGCGGCGCGGCGGCCGCCGCGGCCCGGGTCGCGCTGAGCATCGCGGTCCGCTACGGCGAGCAGCGCCGGCAGTTCGCCGACCCCGACACCGGCGAGGAGACGGTGCTGATGGACTACCGCAGTCATCAGCGCCGCCTGCTGCCGCTGGTAGCCCGCTCCTACGCACTGGCTTTCGCGCAGAACGACCTCGTGTACCGCATGCATCTGGTGCAGACCGGGCAGGAGACCGACCCGCAGGCTCGGCGCGCGCTGGAGAACCGGGCCGCCGGACTCAAGGTGGCGCAGACGCGCTTCGCCACCGCCGCCATTCAGGAGTGTCGCGAAGCCTGCGGCGGCGCGGGCTATCTCACCGAGAACCGCCTGGTCGGCCTCAAGGCCGATACCGACGTGTTCACGACGTTCGAAGGCGACAATGTCGTCTTGACCCAGCTGGTCGCCAAGGATCTGCTGACCGCCTACGCCGACGAGGTCCGCGATCTCGACGCGCTCGGCTGGGTGAAGTTCGCCGCCACCATGGCCCGCGACGTGGTGCGCGAGCGATCCGGTGTGCGCCAGATGATTCAGCGTCTGCGCGACCGCGGCGACGACACCGTCGACGAGGGCGACCTGTCGCGGCGCTCGATTCAGTTGCAGCTGTTCGCCGACCGCGAGGACTACCTGGTCCGGACGGCCGGACACCGGTTGCGTGCCCGCGCGAAGGAGACCGGGCCGTTCGAGGCCTTCAACAACGCGCAGGATCACATCCTGGCCGCGGGGACGGCCCACATCGAGCGCTTGGTGCTGGAGGCCTTCATCGACGGCATCGCCGCCATCGAGGATCCGGAGGCGCGGGCGCTGGCCGACACCGTCTGCGATCTGTTCGTGTACTCGGCCATCGAGCAGCATCAGGCCTGGTACATCATGCACCGGTTCATGTCGGTGGAGCGGGCCAAGTCGGTGCGGCGCGGGGTGAACGAACTCGTGGATCGGCTACGGCCGCAGGCGCTCACGCTGGTCGAGGGCCTGGGTGTGCCGGAGGGTCTGCTGCGCGCGGCGATGCTGGGCTGACAACAGCATGGCTGGGCTGAACCGGCCTGCCGCACTGAACCTTTCCCCGGCGCCGCCTCGTTGAGAGGTTGCCCACGCTCGCCTCTACTACATGCTGTCGTAGTGCTCACCGTCGAATCACCCGGCGGCGCACCCGATCCCGCGACCGCCGCCCGCGGCAAGGACATCGCACAACGGCTCAAGGGCGACTCGCGCATCTCCAAGGCGGTCTCGCCGTGGACCGAGCCGACGCTGTCCACGGCGCTGCTGAGCACCGACGGCCGGATCGGGCTGATCGTGGCCAATGTGCGCGGCGACGAGAACGTCTCGCCCGGCGCGGCCCGCGACCTCGCCGACGAATTCACCGGCACCCACGACGGCGTCAGCAATGCTGGGCCTGGGGCTGGCGCTGGCCGTGCTGATGGACGCCACCCTGGTGCGCATGGTGCTGGTCCTGGCGTTCATGCGGGTCATGGGCACCGCGAACTGGTGGGCCCCGCCCCTGTCGCGGCCGCTGCTGGAACGGGCCGCGCTGCGGGAATGAGCGCGGACGCTATCGTGCAGACGTGAGCAGACCGACCACCCCCGTCCCCGAGCTCCCGGCGGCCCGGCCCCACCCGGCCACCCTGTCCGCCGTGATCCTGGCGGGGGTGATCGTCACCCTGCTTGTGCCGCTGACCTTTCCGTCCGGCGGCGGCTCCACGAGCGCGGACCTGACCCTCGAGAACGGCATCCACTCGGCGCTCGACGCCCACACCTGGGTGTACCGAGTGCTGGTGTTCCCCAGTAACAGTCCCGTCGTGCTGACCCTGCTGGCCGTGTCCGCCGCGTGGCTGGCCTACCAGCGGCTGTGGTGGCAGGCTGGCTTCGCGCTGATCGCCCCGGAACTGGTGGTGGCGGTCAATACCTATGCGCTCAAACCGTTCTGGGAACGCAAGCTCGAGCACTATCTGGCCTACCCGAGCGGGCACACCGTGCAGTTGGTCGCCGTGGTGACCGCGTTCGCGCTCGTGACCGAATCCGCGCGGGTGCGCCGGGGCACGGTGGTCGTCATGGCGGTGGTGCTGCCCGCCGTCATGATCGGCATGGTCGGTCTCGGATACCACCATCCGACCGATGTGGTCGGCGGCACCGCGGCCGCCGTGGCGCTCGTGACGGCCCTCTACCTGCCGTGCCGCTACCTCGCGGCAACCACCGCGGGGCGGGCGGCTAGAACAGCGACGCCGCCCCCGCCAGAATGAACCAGACCACCCACAGCGCCGCGATGACGAAGCCCAGGGTGAGCATCACCCGCATGGCCCCGCGCCCCACCTCGATCCGGTCGCTGCGGCGCGGATAGAGCTTCCACGGGCTGAACCACGGCGAGGGCATGACGAAACCGCGGCCCGCCGAGGCGTGCTCCTGCTCCAAGCGGGCCTGCTCCAGGGCGTACGCCTCGGCCTGCGCCTGCTGGGGGCCGCCGTGCCACAGGGTCGGATCGACCGGGCCCAGGAAGCCCTCGTTCAGCAGATCCTGCGGAGCGGGCAGATACGGCAGGATCCCCAGGCCGCGGAACGCCCACGCCACGTCATTGGCCGACCACTGCGGGCGCCCCCGCGACAGCAGACCCGTGAAGTGGTCGCGCAGCCGCCGCTCGTCGCCCAGCAGCACCTGGAAGCTCGGGTCGTTCCACAATTGGGTGACCTTCAGATTCGACCCCGGCGGCGGCACCACGAGCACGATGCCGTGGATGACCCGCTGCCCGAGTCCCCGCTCGGCCAGCCAGGTCTGCAATGCGAAGGTGTGATCGCGGGACTTGTCCAGGGGGCTGCGCTTGTCGCCGCCCTCGAAGGTGACGATCCGGTCTCCGACCCGCCACGGGCCGTTGACCGGCACCTGCAGCTCGCCGTCGAGACGCTCGCCCAGCGCCTCGGCCTCGATCACCACGCAGCTGGTCGGCGTCCACACCACCGCGTCGAAGGGATGCAGCTTATCTCCGTGGAACAGAGTGCAATTGACGGTCGCGACACCCTGGGGGTCGGTGCTGCCCTTCCAGGTTCGCAGCCAGTCGATCAGCACCCTCTCGGCGTGCGTGCCGGCGGCGTTCTGCACACGGACGAGCATCGGCTCTCACCTTCCTCGTCGGATCGGTACCGCGAATGGTACGGGCACAACGCCCCAAACTACCGCCGGGCGCGCCGCCGCGCTCAGTTCCGGTGGTCCGCCGGGAAAATCGGCAGCCGCAACGCGCCCGGAGCGAACTCCGGCACCGCCGCCGACTTCGGTGCGACCGGGCTGATCCGACGGTACGCCGCGCCCAGCGGCGGTCGCGGATCGACGTCGTTTCGGTTGGGCCAGAACGCCATTGCGCGCTCGGCCTGCGCGGTGATGGTCAGCGACGGGTTCACGCCCAGGTTCGCCGTGACCGCCGAACCGTCGGCCACGTGCAGGCCCGGATGACCGAACACACGCTGATACGGGTCCACCACACCGCTTTCCGGCCCCTCACCGATGACGCAGCCGCCGATGTAGTGCGCGGTGGCGGGAATGTTGAACACGTCCATCGCCAGCATCTGCACATCGCCGTCGACGTGCTCGCCGAAGCGGCGGCCGACCTCGTGGGCCAAGGGGATCCAGGTCGGATTCGGCTTGCCCATACCCTGTTTCGTCTTCAGCTGCCCCCAGCGCCGGAACGAGGTCAGCGAATTGTCCAGCGACTGCATCACCAGCAGGATGACCGAGCGCTCCGAGGCCCGCCGCGCGTTGAGGCTGCGCGCGAACACCACCGGATGCAGCAGCATGGCCAGCAGGAAGCGCAGGAACCGGAACGCGCCGCCGTCGACGATCGGCACCGACAGCGGGAACAGGCCGTTCTGTCCCTTGCCGTAGTGACAGACCTCCACGTGGGTGTCGGGTTCGGGGTGGATGGAGGAGGTGATGGCGATGCCCTCGGCGAAATCGTCGCGGGACTTGCTCACCACATTGAGAATCGCCTCGGAGTTGGAGCGGGTCAGCTCGCCCAGCCGCGGCGACAGGTTCGGCAGCACGCCCTCGTCCCGCATCTTGTGCAGCAGCTTCTGGGTGCCCAGCGCGGCCGCCGCGAACACCACCTGCTCGGCGGTGAACACCTTGCGGCCCTTGCGGACCCAGCGGTCCGAGCGCTGTGTCTCGATGGCGTAGCCGCCGCCGGTCATGGGCCGCACCTTGGTGGCCGTGGTGAGTTCGAACACGTGGGCGCCGGTCTGCTCGGCCAGGTACAGGTAGTTCTTGGGGGTGGTGTTCTTGGCGTTGTGCGGGCAGCCGGTGAAGCAGCGCGCGCAGTGGATGCAGCCCCTGCGCCGCGGGCCCGCGCCGCCGAAGTAGGGGTCCTCGACCTCCTCGCCGGGGGCGGCCTCGTTGAAGAACACGCCGACCCGGGTGGGGTGGAAGGTGTCGCTCACGCCCAGATCGGCTGCCACCGAACGGATCACGTCGTCGGCCGGGGTCATGCGCGGGTTCTCGGTCACGCCGAGCATGCGCTGGGCCTGGTCGTAGTAGGGCGCGAGCTCGGAGCGCCAGTCGGTGATGTGGGCCCACTGGCGGTCGGTGTAGAAGGCCGGGAGCGGCTCGTAGAGGGTATTGCCGTAGATCAGCGACCCGCCGCCCACGCCCGCCGCCGAGAACACCGCGCACTTGCCCAGCACGCTGATCCGCTGGGTGCCGGTCAGGCCCAGCCGCGGGGCCCAGATCGCCTTGCGCACATTCCAGTTCGTCTTGGGGATGTCCTCGGCGTTCCAGCGGCGGCCGGATTCCAGTACGGCCACCCGGTAGCCCTTCTCGCTCAGGCGCAGCGCGCTGACGCTGCCCCCGAAGCCGGAGCCGATCACGACGACGTCATAGTCGAAGTCGGGCATGGTCTTTCCTCTCGCGGTCCCAACCAGATGTGAGAAGGATTGCACACAACTCTCTCACGGAGTAGGTTCGCGTCCGGCGCGGCGGCGTGCCCGGATGGTGATGGCGCGCCGATTGGGGTAGGACGGGGACTGTGACAACCGAGCGGAACGCCGAACCGGTGTACAGCGACCGCATCCTGACCGTGCCCAATGTGCTCAGCTTGGTGCGGCTGATCGGCGTACCGGTGTTCCTGTGGCTGCTGCTGGTCGAGAAGGCCGACGGCTGGGCCTTCGCGCTGCTGGTCGCCAGTGGTTTCACCGACTTCCTCGACGGCAAGCTGGCCCGGCTGTTGGATCAGTCGTCCAAATTGGGCGCGATCCTGGATCCCCTGGTTGACCGGCTCTACCTGCTGGCGACGCTGGGCGGCTTCCTGATTCGCGGCATCCTGCCCTGGTGGGTGGTGCTGATCCTGGTCGCCCGCGACGGCATCCTGACCCTCACCCTGGGCATCTACAAGCGCCGCGACCTGCCCCCGCCCGAGGTCATCTACCTGGGCAAGGCCGCCACCTTCGCGCTCATGTCGGCGCTGCCCTGGCTGCTGGCCGGGCAGATGGACTGGGCCGCCGCGGGTTTCGGCCGTGCCTTCGGTGGGGCATTCTTGATCTGGGGCACGGCGGTCTACGTCTGGACCGGAATCCTGTACCTCGGCAAAGCCCTCGCCGTGGCCCGAGCGATACCGCCCGTGCCACACCATGATCACTCCCGATAGGGTGTGCGGCGGACGGATCGACGACGATCCCGAGAGGAACCGCCCGTTGAAAGGACACTGCCAGTGACCGCAGTACCCGAGGATTTGCGCTACTCCGAGGAGCACGAGTGGGTGAGCAAGGTGGGTCCGACCCGGGTGCGGGTGGGCATCACCGATTACGCGCAGTCGCAGTTGGGTGACGTCGTGTTCGTGCAGCTGCCCGCGGTGGACTCCGAGGTCAAGTCCGGCGACAGCATCGCCGAGATCGAATCCACCAAGAGCGTGTCCGACATCTACGCGCCGCTGTCGGGCAAAGTCGTTGCGGTGAACGAGCTTCTGGACGCCGAGCCCGAGACGGTCAACTCCGACGCCTACGGTGACGGCTGGCTGTTCGACATCGAGACGGACTCGGCCGAAGCCCTCGACGCGGCGCTCGGCGAGCTCCTCGATGCCGCAGGTTATCAAGGAGTTATCGGAGGCTGAAGCAGCCTTCACAGTTCTACCTGCACGGGTACGCCCTGGCAGGGTACGGTCAATGCCAACAGAAGTGCGCGCAGCCGGTGCCCCGGAATTTCCGGAACCCACCCGAGGCGGGGAGCGGCCGGAGCGCCGCATCGCTGAGGGCATCAATTGCTTGCATGGATTATTCGGTTCGAGGAGGAGAGCAAGGGTGAGCGAGAACAAGGACCCGGGTTACCAGGAAACGGCAGCAGAGACCACTTCGGTGTTCCGTGCCGACTTCCTGAACGAGGTCGACACGTCGCGCACCGAGCAGACCGGCGAGCAGCCGGTGCAGGGGGTGGAGGGTCTGCCCGCGGGCGCGGCCCTGCTGGTGGTCAAGCGTGGTCCGAACGCCGGTTCGCGCTTCCTGCTCGACCAGCCGACCACCTCGGCGGGACGCCATCCCGACAGCGACATCTTCCTGGACGATGTCACGGTCAGCCGTCGCCACGCGGAATTCCGCCAGGACGACGACACCTTCCAGGTCGTCGATGTGGGCAGCCTCAACGGCACCTACGTCAACCGTGAGCCGGTGGACTCCTCGGAGCTGCAGAACGGCGACGAGGTCCAGATCGGCAAGTTCCGTCTGGTCTTCCTGACGGGTCCGCGACCGGCGACGAGCGACTCGGCGCTATAGGACCGAGCGGAATGACTGGCGCAGCGCAGTGGACGCGCGGAGGCATGTCGATCGGCTCCGTGCTGGATCTCCTGCGTCCGGATTTTCCGGACATCACCATCTCCAAGATCCGATTCCTGGAATCGGAGGGCCTGATCAGCCCGGAGCGCACGCCCTCGGGATACCGCCGCTTCCATGTGGCGGATGTCGAGCGCCTGCGCTTCGTGCTGACCGCGCAGCGGGACCAGTACCTGCCGTTGAAGGTGATCAAGGAACAGCTCGAAGCGATCGACAGTGGGGCGGCGACGCTCGGAGTCCGGGAAGCGCGGGCCCGGGCGAACGCCGTGGGAGGCATCGTGCCCGAATCCCGAGGCATCCCGGAAACCCCGGATGCCTTGTCCGGCAACGGGAGCGGCCGGCTACGCCGGTTGAACGCCGTGCCCGGTGAGGTGTCGCCCGAGGAACTCCGGTTCGATCACGAAATCCGGATCACCCGGGCGGATCTGCTCGATCAGGCCGGCATCGACGAGAAGTTCCTCACCGAACTGATCCGGGCCAACCTGATCACCCCCGGCGCCGCCGGGTACTTCGACGGCGACGCCGTCACGCTCGCTCGCACCGCCAAGGCGCTGAGCGAATTCGGTTTGGAGGCAAGGCATCTGCGCGCCTTCAAGCTGGCCGCGGACCGTGAGGCCGCCATGGTGGCCCAGATCGCCGCGCCGATCGCCAAGAGTCGCGACGCCGATGCCCGCGCTCGCGCCGAGGAGACGGTCCGGGAATTGGCCGCACTGTCGCTGACGCTGCACACCTGCCTCGTGAAGACCTCGGTGCGCGCTTCCCTCGGCGGCTGAATTCTTCGCCTAGACTCGGTAATACAGCCGGGTTGGGCGGCCTGGTGAGGATCTGGGAGGCAGTGCGATGAGCGAAATGCGTGTGATCGGCATCCGTGTCGAACAGCCACAGAATCAGCCCGTGCTGCTGCTGCGTGAGGTGTCCGGGGACCGGTACCTGCCGATCTGGATCGGGCAGGCCGAGGCCACCGCGATCGTGCTGGAGCAGGAGGGCGTCACGCCCATCCGCCCGCTCACCCACGACCTGATCAAGATCCTGATCAAGGAGCTGGGTCACACCCTCAAAGAGGTGCGGATCGTAGATCTGCAGGAGGGCACCTTCTACGCCGACCTGGTCTTCGAGAACGATCTGCGCATCTCCGCGCGGCCCTCGGACTCGGTCGCCATCGCGTTGCGGGTGGGCTGCCCGATCTATGCCGAGGAGCCGGTGCTCGAGGAGGCCGGACTGGTCATGCCCGACGAGCGCGAGGACGAAGTCGAGAAGTTCAAGGAGTTTCTCGAATCGGTATCGCCGGACGATTTCAAGGCCACGGACAGCTGACCAACTCTTGACCGGGCAAAGCATCCGAAATGAGACATTTCCTAGTCTCTACCTCAGCTTTAGGGTGAGAAACACGCGCTCGGCCATGCTTTAACGGTGCCGATTTTGCGGCCACAATCAGGGGAGTAGCCTCGATTGTTAGGCCAACGCTCCAGAGTCGATCAAGAGCCCAGCCCTGATAGGCGCGCAGTAAGGGAGTAAGTCAGTGGGAGATCAACCGCAACCTCGCGATGTGGTGCAGCCAGGGCTGTTCCCCGATGACACTGTGCCCGACGAACTCGTCGGTTACCGCGTGCCCAGCGCGTGCCAGGTGGCCGGAATCACTTACCGGCAGCTCGACTACTGGGCCCGCACCGGACTGGTCGTCCCCTCCATCCGAAGCGCCACCGGATCCGGCAGCCAGCGGCTGTACTCGTTCAAGGACATCCTGGTCCTCAAGATCGTCAAGCGGCTGCTCGACGCGGGTATCTCGCTACAGAACATCCGCATCGCCGTGGACCACCTGCGCAGCCGCGGTGTCGAGGATCTCGCCGGAATCACCCTGTTCAGCGACGGGACCACGGTCTACGAATGCTCCTCCGCCGAAGAGGTGGTCGATTTACTGCAGGGTGGCCAGGGTGTGTTCGGCATCGCCGTGAGCGGCGCCATGCGCGAACTCACCGGAGCGATCGCCAACTTCCCGGCCGAGCGCGCGGAGACCGCGTCCGCCACGGATCGCCCCGAGGACGAGCTCTCGTTCCGGCGCAAGGCGCGGATGAGCAAGACCGGTTAGTCCGGTCGGCAACATTCTTGTAACCTGCGGCCGCTTAGACTGACAGTGCGTCGCAGCCGTGCGGGAGAGTTCCGGGGATAGTCTCGGACGCCGAAGGAGCAGCACCTCCCCGTCAATCTCTCAGGCACAAGGGACCGTGCGGAGTTTCGACGCCTCTGGAAAGTGATGGCCGCGTGCCGTCCGCCCATGGTGAAAGGTCACCGGTCGCCAGGCCGGGGTCCGAATCTCTCAGGCATCGAGGACAGAGGGGGAGGGCAGACGACACGTCGACCCCATGGTCGACCCCCGCCCACCCCTTGGAGCAGCCGTGATCTGGACTCGATCCTTCGCCGACCGCCACATCGGCCCCGACAGCGGCGAAACCGGCCGCATCCTCGAGACCGTGGGCGTCGAGTCGCTGGACGAACTCGCCACCAGGGCCGTGCCCGCCAGCATCCTGGACGCCCCCGAGGGCAATGGCCTCACCGTGCTGCCCGACGCCGTCTCCGAACACGACGCGCTGGCCGAGCTTGCGGCACTGGCCAATTCGAACACCGTCGCCACCTCCATGATCGGGCTCGGGTACTACGACACCCTCACCCCACCGGTGCTGCTGCGCAACCTCGTCGAGAACCCGGCCTGGTACACCGCCTACACGCCCTACCAGCCCGAGATCAGCCAGGGCCGCCTCGAGGCGCTGCTCAACTTCCAGACCATGGTCGGCGACCTCACCGGCATGGAGGTCGCCAACGCGTCCATGCTCGACGAGGCCACCGCCGCCGCCGAGGCCATGACCCTGCTGCAGCGGGCCAACCGCAAGTCCAAGTCCGAGCGGCTGCTCATCGACACCGACCTGTTCCCGCAGACCCGCACCCTGCTCTACACCCGCGCCGAGCCGCTGGGCATCGAGATCGTGGAGGCCGACCTGGCCGAGGGCGGGCTGCCCGAGGGCGACTTCTTCGGCGTCATCGTGCAGCAGCCGGGCGCGTCCGGCCGGATCGTGGACTGGGCCCCGGTCATCGACGCCGCCCACGAGCGCGGCGCGCTGGTCGCGGTGGGCGCGGACCTGCTCGCGCTGACCCTCGTCACCCCGCCCGGCGAGCAGGGCGCGGACGCCTGCTTCGGCACCACGCAGCGCTTCGGCGTGCCGCTGGGCTTCGGCGGACCGCACGCGGGCTACCTCGCCGTGCACACCGCGCACGCGCGGCAGCTGCCCGGCCGTCTGGTGGGCGTCTCCGTCGACGCCGACGGCAACCTGGCCTACCGGCTCGCGCTGCAGACCCGTGAGCAGCACATCCGCCGCGAGAAGGCGACCTCCAACATCTGCACCGCGCAGGTGCTGCTGGCCATCCTGGCCGGCATGTACGCCTCCTACCACGGCGCCGACGGGCTGCGGTCGATCGCGCGCCGCGTGCACGGGCACGCGCAGTGGCTGGCCGCCGGTCTCGGCGACGCGGTGGTGCACCAGACCTACTTCGACAC
The DNA here is from genome assembly GCF_053602575.1 of Nocardia sp. NPDC004340. Classification (NCBI taxonomy): domain Bacteria; kingdom Bacillati; phylum Actinomycetota; class Actinomycetes; order Mycobacteriales; family Nocardiaceae; genus Nocardia; species Nocardia sp. NPDC004340. The sequence continues at coordinate 585,154 of NZ_JBSGDW010000003.1, read as the reverse complement.
CGTCCTGGTGAACGTGCCCGGCGGCGCGGAATCCATCGTGGCCAAGGCGAAGGGCGAGGGCATCAACCTGCGTCTCGTCGACGCCGACCACGTGGCCGTCGCCTGCGACGAGGTCACCACCGACACCCACGTGGTCGCGGTGCTCGACTGCTTCGGCGCGGAGGTTCCGGTCGGTCCCGAGGGCGCGCTGTTCCACGGCAAGCAGCGCCCGCACATCGAGGTCCGCACCTCCGAATACCTGACCGCGCCCGCGTTCACCAAGTACCGCACCGAGACCGCCATGCTTCGCTACCTGCGCGCGCTCTCGGACAAGGACATCGCGTTGGACCGCAGCATGATTCCGCTCGGCTCCTGCACCATGAAGCTCAACGCGGCCGCCGAGATGGAGGCCATCACCTGGCCCGGCTTCAACCGGGTCCACCCGTACGCGCCGGTCGAGGACGCGCCCGGCCTGATCAAGCTGATCGAGGACCTCGAGGGCTGGCTGTGCGCGGTCACCGGCTACGACCGGGTTTCCTTGCAGCCCAACGCCGGTAGCCAGGGCGAGTACGCTGGCCTGCTCGCGATCCGCCGCTACCACCTGGATCGTGGTGACTCCCACCGGGATACGTGCCTGATCCCGTCCAGCGCGCACGGCACCAACGCCGCCTCCGCGGCCATGGTCGGCATGCGGGTGGAGATCGTCAAGACCAGCCCCAACGGTGATATCGACCTCGACGACCTGCGCGCCAAGATCGCCGACCACGCCGAGCGGCTGGCCTGCATCATGATCACCTACCCGTCCACGCACGGCGTGTACGAGCACGAGGTGGCCGAGCTGTGCGGCCTGGTGCACGAGGCGGGCGGCCAGGTGTACGTCGACGGCGCGAACCTCAACGCCCTGGTCGGCCTGGCCCGTCCGGGCAAGTTCGGCGGCGACGTCAGCCACCTGAACCTGCACAAGACCTTCTGCATCCCGCACGGCGGCGGCGGTCCCGGCGTCGGCCCGGTCGCGGTGCGCGAGCACCTGGCCCAGTACCTGCCCGGCGACCCGCTGGTGAAGGGCTCGCACGCGGTGTCGGCGGCCATGTACGGTTCGGCGTCGATCCTCCCGATCACCTGGGCCTACATCCGCATGATGGGCGCCGACGGCCTGCGCCGCGCCACCCTCACCGCCATCGCGTCGGCCAATTACATTGCGCGCAAGCTGGACCCGCACTTCCCGGTCCTCTACACCGGCGACAACGGCATGGTCGCCCACGAGTGCATCCTCGACCTGCGCGAGATCACCAAGCGCACCGGCGTCACCGTCGACGACGTCGCCAAGCGCCTGGCCGACTACGGCTTCCACGCCCCCACCATGAGCTTCCCCGTCGCCGGCACCCTCATGGTGGAGCCCACCGAGAGCGAGAACCTCGAAGAACTCGACGCTTTCATCGAGGCCATGATCGCCATCAAGGGCGAGATCGACCAGGTCGAAGCCGGCGTCTGGCCCGTCGAGGACAACCCGCTGCGCGGCGCCCCCCACACCGCCGAATGCCTGGTCGGCGACTGGAACCACCCCTACACCCGCGAGACCGCCGTCTACCCGATGGGCGTCAAGCACACCCGCGCCAAGGTCTGGCCGTCCGTCCGTCGCATCGACGGCGCCTACGGCGACCGCAACCTGGTCTGCTCCTGCCCGCCGATGGACTCCTACGCCGACGCGGAGTGATCCGCCCCAGCTGAACAGGCAAGCGCCCCATCGGTTTACCGAACCGATGGGGCGCTCGTCGTTGTGGCGCAAGGTGAAACGGGTCAGGCGTGGACCGGCTTGTAGGTGGAGATCGCCCAGATCACCACGACGTCGAGGGCGATGATGAGGAGCGACCAGGCCGGGTAGTAGGGGATCCAGAGGAAGTTCTCCACGATGGACAGCGCCGCCAGCACGAGGGCGGCGGTGCGGCCCCAGGTGGAGCCCTTCAACAGGCCGATCGACACGATGATCTGGACGATGCCGACACCGATGTGGATCCAGCCCCAGCCGGTGGTGTTCAGCTTGTAGATGTAGTCGTAGCCGACGACCAGCAGATCGTCCGACGCCACCGCGGAAATGCCCTGCAGGACCGAGAGCACGCCGATTACGAGCAGCAGAATGCCGGCACCGATGGTCGTTCCGGCGGCCAGGCCCTGCTTCAATGTGGGTTCGGGACCCGTACTGTGTGCCATCCGCCGAATATGCCACGAATTAGCTGGCGGATCCGGACATTACGGCCATGTGTTGCCGTGCTGTTGCTCGGCCCGGATCCGCCCGCTGGGTCAGGGCGTCGTCAGCGCCTGCGAGACCGCCGTGCCGAACGGCAGATCCGCGGTGGTGTTGACCTTCGTGTAGGTGCCGCCGGTGCGCTGGGTGAGCGTTTGCAGGGTCTGGGTTCCCGCGCCGCCGACCACGATCACGTCGATGCGCACCGGATGCGCCGGATCGGTCGCGGCGGCGATATCGGCGAGCAGCTGGTCACCGGTGACGGGGGAGTCATCCTCGGGGCCGTCGGTGATGAGCAGGATCGAATTGGTGCGCGCGGCGGCGTAGTTGGCGAGCACGCTCTTGTAGGCCGCCTCCAGAGTGGGGTACGTGCGGTCCTGCTTGGACTGGCTCGCGGTCACCGTGGTCAGGCCCTGGGCGAGGGCGTTGCGCTGGGCGTCGGTCAGCGGCGCGGTCGGGGTCAGCACCTTGTGCGCGTTCGCGCCGTCGAGGCTCTTGGAGTACTCCCACACGCCGAGCCCGAACTCCGGTGGCATCACGGTCATCGTGGACGACAGCGCGGCCACGGCATTGCCGAGCCGGGTGCCGAAGCCCTCGGTGGTGGACATGGAGGAGGAGACGTCGAGCAGGACGGTCGCCTGCACGCCCAGCACCGGGTGGGCCAGGATCTGATTCACCTTGTCCAGGACGGCCTTCGACGGCGCCTTCGTGGTCGCGGGGGCGGCCGCGCCGAAACCGTTGTCGGTGAACAGTTTCGACTGGTCGGGGGCGCGCAGGAAGTCGGAGAACAGGCCCGCGATGAGGTTCTGGGTCTGGTCGACCCAGGGGCCGGTGAGCTGTGCGGCGGGGAAATCGGCCACCGGGCCCGCGTTGTCGGGACGGTAGGCGGTCAGTCCCGCGTGGGCGCGAATCTGTTGTTCGGTGGCGGGCACGGCGTGCACCGGCCCGGCGGCGTCTGCCGCGCCGGCCAGATCGGCGAGCGCACCGGAAGCGTCCTTCACGGCGGGCGCGCTCGCGGCCAGACCGGAGATCGCGGAGACGACCTGTCCGGTGGCGACCGCCTTCTCGTCGAGCGGATCGGTACCGGAGACGCCCGACCCGACCGCGGCCGCGACGGCGACCGTCGTGTCACCTCCGGGCATGGCCAGGCGCAGCTTGCCCCACGCGGGCAGCCCGGCATCGGCCAGCGAACCGGTCTGCAGCCTGGCCAGATCCGCCCAGTGCACCTTCGAGGTATCGAGGGCTTGGCGCAATTCCTCGGGCACGGCAAGCACCACCGGGCTCACCGCGACCGGGGCCGGTGTGCCCGCGATCAAACCCGGCACCCGCATCTGCTCGACCGATCGCGAGGACTGCGGAATCCAGAGCGCGGGCTGCGGACCCAAGGCCGGGTCCCACTTGTTCGCGACGAACGCCGCCACCATCGCCGCCGACGGCTGCGCGGTCACCGCCACCTGCGCGCAGTGATCGCGAACATGCGGCGCGGTGGCATTGAACCGATCCGCGGCGGCCTTCACCGGCGTCAGAATGTCCGGATCGACGGTCACCGCCAGCGTGGCGGTCCCCTCCACACACGACGACGCGGCCCGGCTGTCCTTCTCCTTCGACCGATTCGACAACCAGGCCCAGCCGACGACCGCCAGCACTAAGACAATCACCGCGACGACTGCGATAACCGGTCCTTTGCTGACACCTCGTGACCCGCCCGCGGCGCGATGAGTACCCACGAGCGCCCATCCTATGTTGACGCCCACCACCCCACCTGTTCCAGCCGGTAACGCCCATCCCGACCGGCACGAGAACGGGCGGCCACCCCGTTCTGGCGAGGTGACCGCCCGTGCTACCAACTCCCACATCGGGGGTTCAGGGGCAGAGCCCCCGCAGTCCCCGGGGGTTCGGGGGCGAAGCCCTGAGAGTCCCGAGAGTTGGGCTAGTCGCGGATCATCTTGCCCCGGTCGTACTCGTGCCCGCCCCAGACGCCGGACTGGCCGGTGCGGGCCGCGAAGTCACCGCAGTCACGGCGGATCGGGCAGCCCGCGCAGATGCCGCGGGCGTAGTCGAAGTCCTGCGACGGGTACGGGAACCACGCCTCGTGGTTCGGGTCACCCTTGCAGGCCGCGCGCGCCCAGTAGTCCTTCGAGTCGGAGATGGGGAGCAGATCCGCCAGGGTCTGCTCCTGCAGTGCAATGTTCGTCATCGGATCTCGCTCCTTTCATGTCCGATCACGCGTGATGGCTGTGTGTCGTTCCTCGAGTCAGGAAGCCGCCAGTTCCTTCCAGATCTGGCGCTGGGCCCGCTCTCTGTCATTGGGGGCCTTGGGCTCCCACAGCAGGCGCATGCCGGCCTCCGCGGGAGTCCGGTCCGCCTTGTACGTATTGCAGGGACCGCACGCGGCGATGAGGTTGGCCCAGGTATTGGGCCCGCCCCTCGACCGCGGGCGGATGTGGTCCACGGTGCGAGCCCAGCCGGAGCAGTACCCGCAGCGGTACCGGTCGCGGCGCAGCACCGCCGGGAGGGTGGCGCGGCTGTCGTCGTCGTGCGTCAGGATCCGGTGCTCGAGGTAGATGTAGCGGGTGAGCCGGATGGTCTCCGGCAGCGCCACCTCCACGTGCCGCGAGCGGATCGGGAAGTGCGGCTGCCGTTCGGCGACGGTCTCGGCGGCCCCGCCGAGCAGCAGCACCACCGCGCGCTCGGCGCGGATCGTGGTCAGCGCCTCGTAGGAGGCGTTGAGCAGCAGCACTCCGGCGTGTATCCAATTGTCGGTGGTTATCTCCGGGTCTTCGGCATGACGGAACAGCATGGGGGTCACCATGTTTCGTGAAAGGGATCGAACAGAAGAAGGGGGTCGGCCGGTTACGAATGGGCCCGGAGACGGCCGAAGTCCCGGTACTGTTCGTCGATACTCGGATTCAAAGCCGTCTCCCCCTTCCTGCTGGTCACGACCGTGTCGGTCGGCTGATCTTCGATGAATCACATGGTGGCACAACGACGCTGCGTTGTCGGCTGATTTTTTCCGCCCCCGGTGCATGGAGAACGATCCGCGACGGCCGTTTGTTCCCCACACTGGAAAGGTGACGATCGACGCTTGGGCTCAGCATCCGACGGAGCGGTTTCTCGCGCGCGACATCTTCGATTCGCTGCGACGGTGGACCGGGGGAGCGATTCCCACCGGCGAGATCCCGTTGAAGGCGACGCTGGCGGCCATGGACGCGGGCGGCATCGACCGGGCGCTCATCTCGGCGTGGTGCGCGCCGGAGGGCACGCTCATCTCCAATGACGAGGTCGCCGCGTGGGTGGCCGAGGCCCCGGACCGCCTGACCGCCGTGGCCTCGGTGGACCTGCGGAAACCCATGGAATCGGTGCGTGAGCTGCGGCATCGGGTGCGCGACGAGGCCTTCGCGGCGGTCCGCGTGCTGCCGTGGCTGTGGGAGGTGCCGCCGACCGACGCCCGCTTCTATCCGCTCTACGCCGCCTGCGTGGACCTCGGGATCCCGTTCTGCACGCAGGTCGGGCACACCGGTCCGCTGCGGCCCTCGGAGCCGGGCCGCCCGATTCCCTATATCGACCGCGTCGCCCTGGATTTCCCGGAGCTGACCATCGTGTGTGGTCATGTCGGCTATCCGTGGACCGAGGAGATGATCGCGGTGGCCCGCAAACACGAGAACGTGGTGATCGACACCTCGGCCTACACCACGAAAAGGCTGCCGCCCGAACTCGTCTCGTATCTGAAGTCCGCGAGCGGGCGGCGCAAGGTGCTGTTCGGCACCAACTATCCGATGATCCTGCCCCAGCACGCTCTCGACGGTCTGGACGCGCTGGGCCTGGACGACGAGACCCGCGAGCTGTATCTGGACGGCAACGCGCGTCGCGTCTTCGGGCTCTGACGCGGCGCGCGGTGGTCGTGCGATATCAGGCGGCGGGTGCCGGACCGGCGACCGAGCCGTGGGTCCCGGTGTGCTTGGGCAGCTCCTCGTCGAGGGGAATCCAGTCCTCGTGCCGCTGCGAGACCCGCCCGCCGGAGACGGCGATGGCCGTGACGGCGAGGTCGACGGCCAGGGCGGCATCGTCCTCGTCCATGGCCAGGATCGACAGGCTCAGCGGTTGCGCGGTCAGGCTCGGTCCCGGCGTGGGAGCGAGGGGGTCGGTGGTCGCGGCCGCCGGGCAGCCGGTGGACAGCATGATCGCGGCGGCCAGGAATTCGACCGGGGTGGCCGCGGCCAGCCGCGCGCCCTGGGCCGCCGCGCTGATCAGGCTGTGCGGCGTCGGAAGTCCCTGCGGCAACGGCAGAGTGGGGACCGCGCCCCAGCGGTGCAGCGGCGGGAACATGTCGAAGTCGGAGCGGCCCAGCCAGCGGCGGTGGCACAGGAGGGCGAGCCGCGAGGCGGTGTCGCGCAATCGGGTCTGCTCGGCTTGGAAGCTGAGCGTGATCCGCCGGTAGGGCGGCAGCGCGATCGGGCGGGGAGCGGAAGGAACAATCACTACGGTCATGAGGCAGCTCGTTCTCTTCGCGGCGGGGTCAACCCTGCACGTCGGCCGGCATCGGGGTGGTGCGGCTGCGGCGCCAGGCCGCGCCGAGAGACAGCGCCGAGACAGCGAACATCGCCATCAGGATCAGCGTCGCGAAGAACAGCGTCGCGCTGGCCTCGAGACTGCGGCTGCTGTGGTACCAGATCGCGATGGCCGCCAGAATGGGACCGCTGGTCAGGAGCGCCGGTATTAAAGACAGCAAACCAATAGCAAATAATATTGATTGTGGCGGGGCTTGCTTGACCGCGTCGAACCATGCAGCGAAGCGCTGGCTTTCCCTCGGCGGCGTTGCTGTCCCGACCATTCTTGCGACACCTCCACATCGTCCGAAAATGCGGTCCCACCAGTACGGCCTGAGTGACGTTAGCGCATCGAACGGTTTCGGAAGGTGAAGTTTTATCGAAAGGTGACCACTCGGTTTGTTCTGTCGCGCATGGACCGCGATGTTTTCTCGCCCGGCCTCGTCATTCGCCGCTCATTAACTATGGTCGACCGACCAGTTTTGTGATGCTCGTCGCTTCGGCGATGGGCGAGTCGCGCGGAAATCCCCGATCCGCGCGGCCGCCTATGGACCCGTCTAGAGCTGGACGGGAAGCTCCTTCAACCCGTGCATGAGGGTGCTCGGATGCCATTCCAGCTCCTGTGCCGGCCGCGCCAGCCGCAGATCCGGGAATCGGGAGAGCAAGGCCGAGAAGGCGACTCGCGCTTCCAGCCGGGCCAGGGGAGCGCCGACGCAGAAGTGGATGCCGTGGCCGAAGGCCAGATGGCCGCCGGTGTCGCGGGTCGGGTCCAGGGCGTCGGGTTCCTGGTAGCGCTCCGGGTCGCGGTTGGCGGCGGGGAGTGCGACGAAGACGAATTCGCCTGCGGGGATGTCGGTTCCGGCGATGGTGACCGGTTCGGCCGTGTGGCGGACGGTGCTCATGTTCACCGGTCCGTCGAAGCGCAGGAACTCCTCGATGGCGGCAGGAATCGCCTCCGGATCGGTCTGCAAGGCGCGCAACTGTTCCGGATTGCGCAGCAGGGCGAGGGTGCCGTTCGCGATCAGGTTCACGGTGGTGTCGTGGCCCGCGATCAACAGCAGCGTGGCCATCCCGACCAGTTCGGTCTCGGTCAGGGTGTCGCCGTCGTCGGCCGGCAGCACCAGCGCCGACAGCAGATCCGATTCGGGGCGTTCCCGTTTCGCCCGCACCAGCCCGGTCAGATAGTCCGCCATGGCCGCCGCGGCGCCGGCCCGATTCTCCTCCAGCCCCGCCACCGCGACGAGCGCCCGAGTCCACTCCTGAAAATCGTCGCGATCCCCGAGCGGCACTCCCAGCAACTCGCAGATCACCGTGATCGGCAGCGGTTCCGCGAACTCGCGCAGCAGATCCACTTCGTCCCGGCTCGCCAGCGCGTCCAGCAGCCCGTCGGTGATCTCCTCGATTCGAGGCGCCAGCTCGGCGACCCGCCGCGGGGTGAACGCCCGGGTCACCAGCTTCCGCAACCGTGTATGCCCGGGCGGATCGGTGCTCAGCATGTGGGTGAGGACCGCCAGCTGCTTCGGATCCGACGGCGGCGCACCGCGTTTGCGGCTGAGCAGCTCGTCGTTGACCGCCGCCGCCTTGTGCAACCGCGGATCGTTCAACGCGGCCCGCCCCGCCGCGTAGTCCAGCACGACCCACCGCACGATCCCGTCCGGGAATCGCACCTGCCGCACCGGGCCGTCCTCGCGCCAGCGACGGTAGTGGGCGTGCGGGTCGGCGAAGAATTCCGGACCGAGCGATTCGATACGGTCCAGGGCTTCGAGATCGGCCATGGTTTCGACAGTAGCCGATGGAATCGGTTGCGGCGAAGGCTGTTTCGCAGCTATGTAAAGAATTCTGTACATAGTGTCGTGTTTTCTTTACACTGATGCCATGCCCTACGAGGAGAAGCGAACCTGGATCCTGGGTGTCGCGGCCGTCGTCTCGTATGCGATCTACCTGATCGTCGTGCTGGCGCGGGCGCGGCAGACCGCGTTGGTGGACGTCGCCTATGTCTCGCCCATGCTGTGGGCGATCGGCGGCTCCGTCGCGGCCTCGATCGTGGCCGGTATCGCCGTCGCGATCGGATCCCGGGATCGGGACCGGCGCGACGACCGCGACCGCGAAATCGATCTGCGTGGAGCGCATATCGGCCAGGCCTTCGTCGTACTCGGGGCGGTGGCGGCGCTGGTGCTGGCCCTGGCGAACGGCGACAGATTCTGGATCGCCAATGTCATCTACCTCGGGTTCACGCTGTCCGCGGTCGTCGGCGCGACCGCCAAACTCGTCGCCTACCGGCGGGGGATGTGGCCATGGTGAAACCCACGAAGGTCACCAACAACATTCGCGCCCTGCGGTTCTCGTATGGCGAGATGACCCAGGCCGAGCTGGCCGACCGGCTCGGCGTGACCCGGCAGACCGTCAACGCCATCGAACAGGGCAAGTACTCACCGTCGCTGGAGATGGCGTTCCAGATCGCCCGGGTGTTCGGTGCACCACTGGACGAGATCTTCGAGTATCCGGAAGAGGAAGAGTCGTGAAAGCCATCACCCAGGACGTCTACGGCACCGTTGATGTGTTGTCCTACAGTGATATTCCCACCCCGCAGCCGGGCCCGGACGGGGTTCTCGTCCGGGTCCGCGCCGCGGGTGTGGACCCCAGTGTCTGGCACATGATGACCGGCGAACCGCTGGTCGCCCGGCTCGCGCTGGGCCCCGGCAAACCTCGGGAGCGGGTGCGCGGCTGGGACGTCGCGGGCATCGTCGAAGCGGTCGGCCCGCAGGTCACCGCATTCGAGCGCGGAGACGAGGTCTTCGGGACGGTCCCCGGTTCGTTCGCCGAATTCGCCGCCGCCCCCGCGGCCAAGCTGCAACACAAGCCCGCAAACCTGAGCTTCGAACAGGCTGCGGCGCTGCCGATCTCGGGCACGACCGCGCTCACCGGTTTGCGCGACGCGGGCCGCATCGAAGCCGGTCAGCGCGTGCTGATCATCGGCGCCTCCGGCGGTGTCGGTCACCTGGCGGTCCAGCTTGCCAAGCACTACGGCGCGGCGGTGACCGGTGTGTGCTCGGGCGCGTCCGCGCGCTTCGTCACCGGGCTCGGCGCCGATCACGTCATCGACTACCGGACCGAAAAGCTCAGCGGCCGTTACGACCTCATCCTCGATATGGCCGGAAACCGCCCGCTGGCGTTGTTGCGCTCCCTGCTGACCGAGACCGGCACCCTGGTGCTCGGCGGTGGTGAGGGCGGCGGCCGCTTCTTCGGCGGCCTGGGCCGTTCGGTGCGTGCCGAGTTGCTCTCGCCCTTCGCGCGGCAGCGTCTGCGCGCCCTGCTTGCCCTGCCCAAGCCCGAAGCCCTGGTCACGCTCGCCGAACTCGCGACCGCGGGCGCGGTCGTCCCGCACATCGACCGCACCTACGCCCTGTCCGAGGCGCCCGCCGCCATCACGCACCTGGCCGCCGGCCACTCGCGCGGCAAATCGGTCATCGTGGTCAGCTGACTCGGAAACGGCCGATCGGCTCCGGCCATGACACTGCCCGGCGCACAGGTGAATCAGCAAGGTCGGCGGACAGGCGCGGGGCCGTGGTCCTGATAGACGCCATCGGGGGCATCCGTCGGCCGGGTCAGTCCAGTCGGCCGTAGATCAGGCGCAGGATCGCTTCGGTCAGGTCGTCGAGGCCGCGAGTCACCTCGTTCGGGGGCGCCGCGGACAACTGCGACAGCCGGCCGTCGCGCATCAGGGTGACGAGAGTCGCCAGCGTTGCCGAGTCGATGCCCTCGGGTGCGAGGCCGGCCGCGCGGTCGCGCTCGATCTTGGCGGCCAGCGCGCTGGTGAATCGGTTCTGGATGGTGGCGATGAATTCGGTCAGTGGCGGGTAGTTGTTGTCGTAACCCTCCAGTGAGCAGACCAGGATCGTGCTGTTGTCGTGCCAGATCGCGGCCGTCCCCGCGAGTTGGGTGCGCAGGAGTTCGCGCTGCGGGCCGGCGGACGGCAGCCAGACGTGGGTCTTGGCGTAGCCGTCGCTCACGTCCTCCATCAGGCGCGCGAGAACCGCGTGTTTGGACGGGAAATAGAAGTAGAAGCTGGTGCGCGAAATGCCTGTCGCGGTGGTGATGTCGTCGACGGTCAAGTTGGCCATCGGCTTCTCGGTCAGCAGTCGGCGGGTCGCGTCGAGGATCTCGGCCTCGCGCTGATCACCCTTCGACACGGCGCCGCGGCGGCGCAGTCCTTCGGTCGTGACTCGGGTCTGGTTCACCTTGCGTCCGCCCTGCTGCGCCATGTGTTCACCCTATTCGAGTTCCATTCCTGCAATGGACGTGGCGTCTATCATAATCGACACTGTGTCGATTCCGTCGTAGGGTTTCACGAATGACCTCCCCGCTCGAGCATCGGCGTTCCCCCTCGCCGACCGCGATCGTGCTGACCATGGCCAGCACCGTGTTCCTTCTGGCCATGGCCCAGACCCTGCCGGTGCCCGCGCTGCCGCAGATCGGTGTGCAGCTCGGTGTCTCGGCGACCACCGTCGGATGGGTCACGACCGCGACCATGCTGGCCGCCTCGGCGCTGACGCCGCTGCTCGGGCGATTGGGGGATGTCTACGGACACAAGCCGGTCATCCTGGCGACGCTGGCGGTGACGCTGGCCGGCAGCTTGATCGCGGCCTCGGCGCACAGCATCGATCTGCTCATCGTCGGAAGGGCCTTGCAGGGGGCCAGTTTCGGACTGTTCCCGCTGGCGATCAGCGTGCTGCGCCATGAACTTCCCGCCGAGCGCCTGACCGGGGCGCTGGCCGTCACCGCGTCCACGCTGGGTGTGGGCAGCGGTGTCGCGCTGGTGGCCACGGGTCTGCTGACGCAGGGCGGCGCGGATTACCGTCGCATCTTCTGGCTGTGCGTCGTGCTGACGGTGGTGGTGCTGGCGCTGGCGTTCTTCACCCTGCCGCGGCGCGCGGGCCAGAGGGGACGCGTCGACTATGTGGGCGCCGCCGTCCTCGGTGTCGGTCTGGTCTGCTTGCTGCTGCCGATTTCCCAAGGCCACGAATGGGGTTGGGGCAGCGCCCGGGTGATCGGACTGTTCATCGCCGCGGTGGTCGTGCTGGCCGGGTTCCTGGTGCTGCAGTCCAAGCTGCGTTCGCCGCTGGTGGCGACCTCGTTGCTGGCGCATCGCCCGGTCGCGGTGACCAATCTGGCCAGCTTCTGCGTCGGTTTCGCGATGTTCAGCGTGTTCCTCGGGGCGACCTACTTCGTGGCGACGCCGCGGGCGCTGGCGGGCTTCGGTTTCGACGCCTCCGTACTGCGCACCAGCGTGGCCTTCATGCTGCCGGGTGCGGTGGTCTCGGTCGTGATGGGCCCGATCGCCGGCCGCCTGGTCGGGCGGATCGGGGCGCGCTACGTCCTCTTGCTCGCCTGCGTCATCGGCCTGTTCGCGCTCACCGCCCTGGCGCTGCTGCACACGACCAGCTCGGAAGTCGTTGTCGCACTGATCATCGCGAACGCCGCCATCGCGATCGCCTACGCCGCCATGCCCGCTCTCCTGGTCGCCAATGTGGCGCCGCACGAGACCGGCATCGCCAACTCGATCAACTCGATCATGCGCACCGTCGGCGGCGCGATCGGCAGCGCACTGGTCGTCACCATCCTCACCAGCGACACTCTCGGCCACGCCCTGCCCAACGGTGCGGTGATCGCGCTCCCTGCCGAAGAGGCCTACCGCATCGCCTTCCTGACGGGTGCGGCCTTCTTCGCGGTGGCAGCGCTGCTGGCCGGCTTCGGCCTCGGCCACACCGGCCGCCGCCTGACCCCGCACGAGGTCGAGGAGGACGCCGCCTTGGCTTCCGCCGGCGAATTCGCCACCGCCTCCGCCGCCCTCTGATCCGAAAACGCCCGAACCCCTCCGCCGTCCGTACGGTGGAGGGGTTCGCGCTGTCGTCCGCGCGGTCTTACAGCGGGATCGGGCCCGCCGAGCCCGAGGTGAACCACGACACGGTCGCGTTGACGTGGGTCAGGATGACATTGACGATCTCGAGAACGGCAGAACCCATCGATAAATCCTCATGCTCGGGGTGATTGACGCTGCGCAGCGTATCCGACCTGCTCCGAAATGGGGAATCCCCGGTCGACGGGGATCGACCGGGGATTCCGTTGCAGCTCAAACGAAGTCGAAGCGCGATCACATGCCCGCGGAGCCGCTGAAGATCGGCAGCACGGCCGCGGCCGAACCCGACGCGGAGCCGGAGTTCACGGCGCTGCCGATGATGCCGCACGCGCTCGACACGGCGGATCCCGGTGAGAACGAGATGTCGGGATAGGTCGACGGATTCTTCGGGCAGATGCTCACATTGACCGAACGCGAGGAGGCGCCCTGGGTGACCGTCAAGGTGTACGCGCCCACGGCCGGTGGGGTCCAGGTGATCTGCGCGAACCCATTGAGCCCGTCCGCGCTGGTATACGGGGTGTCCTGGCCGATGACGGTGCCGTTGACCGTCAAGGTCACCGGGCTGAGCCGGTCGGCCCCCTTGGTCGTGATCGATACGTGGCAGGGCACGGCGGGTGTCCCGCAATCGACGCCGAAATTGTCGATGGCGGCATGGGCGGTCGGGGTCAACAGCAATGGCAGCGCGAGCGCCGGCGCGCCGAGCAGCCCGGCGCGAGCGATCCGCGAGGAGTTGATCATCGCCGGATCATATTTGGAATCAACGCTTTTCACACCTGGCTCGGCCGCCCCGGATTTCAGGGGCAGGTCCGGGAAAAGGGGGAATCCCCGGCCGACCGTGGTCGACCGGGGATTCCCTGTCATGCGCCGAAGCGGCTGATTCCTACACGCTCTTGTTGAACGCCTTGGCCTCACGGCGGCGGCGGTGCAGGATCGGCTCGGTGTAGCCGTTGGGCTGGGTGGTGCCCTCGAGGACCAGTTCCTTCGCCGCCTGGAAGGCGATGGAGGCGTTGAAGTCCGGAGCCATGGCGAAGTACGACGAGTCGCCGGCGTTCTGGCGGTCGACGACGGGGGCCATGCGCTCGAGCGAGGCGATGACGTCCTTCTCGGTGACGATGCCGTGGCGCAGCCAGTTGGCCATCAGCTGGCTGGAGATGCGCAGCGTGGCGCGGTCCTCCATGAGGCCGATGTCCTTGATGTCGGGCACCTTCGAGCAACCGACGCCCTGGTCGATCCAGCGCACCACGTAGCCGAGGATGCCCTGCGAGTTGTTGTCCAGCTCCTGCTGGATCTCCTCGGCGGACCAGTCGGTGTTCGGGGCGAGCGGGATCTCGAGGATCTCGTCGACGGTGGCGCGCGGGCCGCCCTTGGCGATCTCGGCCTGCCGCTTGAACACGTCCACCAGGTGGTAGTGGGTGGCGTGCAGGGTGGCGGCGGTGGGCGAGGGCACCCAGGCGGTGTTGGCGCCCGACTTCGGGTGGCCGATCTTCTGGACGAGCATCTCGGCCATCAGATCCGGCATGGCCCACATGCCCTTACCGATCTGCGCCTTGCCGGGCAGGCCGGTGGCCAGACCGGTGTCGACGTTCCAGTCCTCGTAGGACTTGATCCACTGCTGGCCCTTCATCTCGGCCTTGCGGACCATCGGCCCGGCCTCCATGGAGGTGTGGATCTCGTCGCCGGTGCGGTCCAGGAAGCCGGTGTTGATGAACACCACGCGGTCCTTGGCGGCGTGGATGGACGCCTTCAGGTTCACCGTGGTGCGGCGCTCCTCGTCCATGATCCCGACCTTGAGGGTGTTGACCGGCAGGCCCACGACCTCTTCGATGCGGCCGAACAGCTCGTTGGTGAAGGCCACCTCGTCCGGGCCGTGCATCTTCGGCTTCACGATGTAGATCGAGCCGGTGCGGGTGTTGCGCTTCGCGGACTCGTCGCCCGCGGCGTCGAGCGCGTGCTTGGCGATCAGGACGGTGATCAGGCCGTCCATGATGCCCTCGGGGATCTCGTTGCCCTGGGCGTCGATGATCGCGTCGGAGGTCATCAGGTGACCGACGTTGCGCACGAACAGCAGCGAACGGCCGTGCAGCACGAGCTCGCCGCCGTCGATCGCGGTGTAGACGCGGTCCGGGTTCATGGTGCGGGTGAAGGTCTTGCCGACCTTGGTGACCGTCTCGGCCAGGTCGCCCTTCATCAGGCCCAGCCAGTTGTGGTAGCAGAGGACCTTGTCCTCGGCGTCCACGGCCGCGACCGAGTCCTCGAAGTCCATGATCGTGGTGACCGCGGACTCCAGCACCAGGTCCTTGACACCGGCGGTGTCGGTGGAGCCGATGGGGGAGGACGGGTCGATCTGGATCTCGATGTGCAGCCCGTTGTGCTTCAGCAGCACCGAAGTCGGGTTGGCCGGGTCGCCCACGTAGCCGACGAGAACATCGTTGTCGGCCAGGCCGATCTCGGTGCCGTCCTCGAGGCCGACCACGAGCTCGCCGTCCTCGATCGAGTACTTGGTGGAGCCGACGTGCGAGCCGGTGATCAGCGGCACCGCGTCGTCGAGGAAGTTGCGGGCCCACTCGATGACCTTGTCACCGCGGACCTTGTTGTAGCCCGAGCCCTTCTCCGCGCCGTTGGCCTCGGAGATGGCGTCGGTGCCGTACAGGGCGTCGTAGAGCGAGCCCCAGCGCGCGTTCGCGGCATTGATGGCGAAGCGGGCGTTCATCACCGGCACGACCAGCTGCGGTCCTGCCTGGGTGGCGATTTCGGCGTCCACGTTCTCGGTACCGATCTGGAAGTCGGCCGGTTCGGGACGGAGATAGCCGATCTCGGTGAGGAACTGCTTGTAGGCAGCCTTGTCGTAGCCTGCGCCCGGGTTCGCGCGGTGCCACTCGTCGATCTTGGCTTGGATGTCGTCGCGTTCCGCCAGCAGTGCGCGGTTGCGGGGGGCGAGGTCATTGATGACGGCCTCGGCACCCGACCAGAACGCGGCGGAATCAACTCCGGTGCCGGGGAGGGCCTCGTTCTCCACGAAATCGTGGAGCACCTTGGCAACCTGCAGCCCGCCGACCTGAATCCGCTCTGTCATCTACTGCCTCATTTCGAGAAGCCGGGTGAAAAAGTACGCCCGTCATATTACTCGCCGGTACGGGGCGTTATTCCCCGGCCTCGGGGTGGAGGCCTCGGGCGATGGGGGTTGTTTGTATCGATCGGTACATTTAATGTACTGGGTGGAACATTTTCCGGGGGCGCGACGCGAAGGTGCGATTCATGGGAAAAGCCTTGTCGGGCAAGGTCTCTGTGGTAACAGGCGGCAGCCGCGGGCTCGGGCGGGAGATGGTGCGGGCGTTCGCGGCCGCCGGATCCGATGTCGTGATCGCCAGCCGCAAGCTCGACGCGTGTGAGGAACTGGCGCGGGAAGTGCGCGACGCCACAGGGCAGCGCGCCCTGGCCGTGGCCTGCAATGTGGGCGATTGGGGGCAGTGCGAGACGCTCGCCGACGCGGCCCATGAGGAGTTCGGGCGTGTCGACGTGTTGGTCAACAACGCGGGGATGTCGCTGCTCTATCCCAGCTTGGACCAGGTTTCCGAGGCCATGTTCGACAAGGTGATCGCCACCAATCTGAAGGGGCCGTTCCGGCTTTCGGCGCTCATCGGCGCGCGCATGGCGGCGGCGGGCGGGGGATCGATCGTGAATATATCTTCGATCGAAGCCGCCCATCCCGAACCGCTCGCGGTGCCCTACGCGGCCGCCAAGGCCGGGCTCGAGACGCTGACCGGGGGTTTCGTCCACACCTACGGACCGGCGGTGCGGGTCAACACGATTCGCTGCGGGCCCTTCGACACCGATATCGCCAAGGCGTGGCCCGCGGAGATGCGCACCGAACTGGCGCGGCACACCGCGGTCGGCCGCCTCGGCGTCCCGGCCGACATCGTCGGGGCGGCGCTGTTCTTCGCCTCCGACGCCTCCGCCTACTGCACCGGCGCGACCCTGGCCCTGGACGGTGGATTCCGATGACCGCCGCCGTCCCGGCCCGCCGCCGCGGCCGCCCGCCCGCCTCCGAGGCCGGGCCGGGGGAGACCCGGGAGCGGATCGTGGCCGCCGCGCTGGAGTTGTTCGCGGAGAAGGGCTTCCACGGCACCGGCGTCGCCGAGATCGGGGATCGGGCCGGGGTGCAGCGCGGTGCCCTGTACTACCACATCGGGTCCAAGGAGGAGCTGCTGTGGCAGATCCTCGGCGACTACACCCGGCTCATGCTGGGCGAGGCCGAGCAGATCGCGCACGGTCCCGACCATCCGGTCACCAAGCTGCGCAGACTGATCCACTCGCACGTGGTGATGATCATCGCGAACCGCGCCGCCGTCGCCATCCAGCTGCGCGACGTGTCCGCGCTCAACGGTGATCGGGCGCGCGAACTCCAGGACCTGCGCGACCGCATCCAGCACCTGTGGCAGCAGGTCATCGACGCGGGCACCGCGGCGGGCGTGCTGCGCACCGCCGACCACGTGGTCACCAATGGCGTGCTCGGCATGCTCAATTCGGTGACCTTCTGGTACCGGCCAGGCGGGCAGCACACGCCCGACGAGATCGCCGGCATCCTCTGCACCACCGTCCTGGACGGGCTCATCCAACCGCGCAAGACCACGAAAGGCTGACCATGGCTTGGGATTTCGGCACCGATCCGGAGTATCAGAAGAAACTGGACTGGGTCGCGGAGTTCGTCCGGACCGAGGTGGAACCCCTCGACCTGATCTACCCGAACCCGTACGACCGCACCGACCCGGAGATCCGGGCGCTCATGCAGCCGCTGCAGGAGAAGGTGAAGGAACAGCATCTGTGGGCCTGCCACCTGGGGCCCGAACTCGGGGGCCCCGGCTACGGGCAGTTGAAGCTGGCGCTGCTCAACGAGGTGCTCGGGACCTCGCAGTGGGCGCCGCTGGTGTTCGGCTGTCAGGCGCCGGATTCCGGTAACGCCGAGATCCTCGCGCACTTCGGCACGCCCGAGCAGAAGGCGAAGTACCTGCGGCCGTTGCTCGACGGCGAGATCGGGTCCTGCTACGTCATGACCGAGCCGACCGGCGGGTCGGATCCGACGGCGTTCCGGACCCGCGCGGTGCGGGAGGGCGACGAGTGGGTCATCAACGGCGAGAAGTGGTTCAACTCCGCCGCCGAATTCGCCACCTTCCATATCGTCATGGCGGTGACCGACCCGGACGCGCCGCCGCATCAGCGGCTGTCGATGTTCATCGTGCCCGCCGACACCCCGGGCCTGGAGATCGTGAAGAACTTCACGGTGCCCGGTTTCAGCGAGCACGAAGGGCACCTGCGGTTCACCGATGTCCGCATTCCCGCGGACTCGCTGCTGGGCGCGGAGGGACTCGGATTCATCGTGGCCCAGACACGTCTCGGCGGCGGCCGCGTCCACCACGCCATGCGCACGGTCGCGTTGGTGCGCAAGGCCTTCGACATGATGTGCGAGCGCGCCGTGTCCCGCCCGATGGGCAAGGGCAATCTCGGCGGCAAGCAGATGACGCAGGAGAAGATCGCCGAATCCTGGATCGAGATGGAGCAGTTCCGGCTGCTGGTGCTGCGCACCGCGTGGCGCATCGACCAGGAGCAGGACTACCGCAAGGTGCGTCACGACATCGCCGCCATCAAGGTCGCCATGCCGAAGGTCATGCACGACATCGCCCAGCGGGCCATGCACCTGCACGGCGCGATCGGCGTCAGCACCGACCTGCCGTTCACCGACATGATGACCTACGCGCAGATCATGGCCATCGCGGATGGACCGACCGAGGTCCACAAGATCACCTTGGCCAAGGAGGTGCTGAAGGCGTACGCGCCCGCGGATCCGGTGTACCCCAGCGGATATCGGCCCATCCTGCGCGAGAAGGCGCGTCAGCTGGTCGCCGAACGGCTCGAACACACCGTCGGCAACCTCTGATCCGGTGCCGGGGCGGGCGACTTGCCCGCCCCGTCGCTGTCTCCGTGGAGCGGGGTGGCGATCAGTCCTGGCGCGGTTCGATCCAGAGCGCCTCGGAGACGGCGCACAGGTCGCCGTCCGCGGTCGAGAGCGCCACTCCGACAGTGTGTTTGCGGCCCTCGCGGGCGATGACCCAGGCGTGGGAGATGTAGTCGTTCCCGGCGTACACGGGCCGGAGCAGGGTCGCGCTGAGCGCGGCGGTGAACGCGCCGCCGCGCATATGGGAGAACACGAACGCGGCGCGCCCGCCGGGGCAGTCGAGCGCCGACCAGACCACCTCGGGCGGGAGCTCGCCGGACTCGTCGGCCAGCCGCGCGTCGGGAGTCCAGGTGGCGGCCATCTGCTGGTGCCCCGGCAGTTCCGACGGGAACAAGCGCAGACCCAGGCCGGGTTCGCAGGCCAACCCGCAGCCGTAGCAGTCGGTGACCGTCCGATCGCCCGACAGGCTGAGCTCGACAGCGGATTTCGCCGCCGCCCACGACGGGGCGGGCGGCGGGTCGAGGGCCAGGGTGGTGGGCGTGGCCTCCACCAGCAAGGTGTCGTCGGTGGCGGTGCAGATCGCGTGACCGTGCTCGGGACGCGACAGCAGGATCGGGGTGCCGACCATGACCGGGCGCCGGAAGTCGACGCGCACGGTGTCCGCGCCGGACCGCTCGGCCAGCAGGCCCGCGAGGTAGCCGCCGAACACGATCTGCGGGTAGCCGTGGATGTGCGCGGGAAGGGTGAGCGCTTGCGCCTGCGTCATCGTGGGAGGCCCAGCCTTTCCCGGCCGCCGTGGCCGATCATCACGACTGACGATACCCAGGCCGCGATCACGCGTTCCCGTGACATTTCACACCCGGCGAGGTGTGCGGTGGCCGCTCGGGGACTAGCGGCGTTTGCGCTCGCGGACCACGTGGGAACGCAGGCGCGAGATGCCTTTCACGCGGACGCTGCGCAGGTGGCGCAGGGTCAGGTCGGGGTCGGCGTCGAGCTGGGCGGCCGCGCCGTCGTCGGCGAGGACCGTGCCGGGGCGGGCCACGCCGGTGAGGCGGGCGGCGACATTGACGACGGTGCCGTAGAGGTCGCCGAAGCGGGTCAGGACCGGGCCGTAGGCCAGGCCGACGCGGATCTGCGGCATCTCCGGGATCGTCTGGGCCGCACGGGCGATCGCCTGTTGCATGTCCAGGCCGATGCGCGCGCCGGCGCGGGGGTGCTCGGCGGCGAACATGACCTCGTCGCCGACGTTCTTGATGACCCAGCCGCCGTGGGCGGTGATCACCTCGGTGGTGGTGGTCTCGAAGGCGTCGAGCAGTTCGGTGAGCTCGTCCGGGTCGAGGTGCCGCGACAGCCGGGTGTAGCCGACCATGTCCGCGAACCCGACCAGCAACGGCCTTGTGGCGGTACCGGATTCGTGGGCGCGGCTCAGCGCCGCGGCCAGGTGCCGCTGCCAGGCGTAGTCGTGCAGTTCGGCCAGCACCGCGATGGTGTGCGCGGTGGCTTCCCGGCTCGCCTCCGGTGTCGCGCCATTGGCGGCGGCGAGCCGGCCGCCGACCTCGCGGGTGATCAGATCGGCTTGCCACTCGGCCAGGCGCGCCATCGCCTGGCCCATGGTGCGGGCGGCCGCGACCTGGCTCTGCTCATTGGTCAGCGAGGCCGCGCTCAGGGCCGCGAAGGCGCGGACCGCGGCGACGTCGTTGTCGGTGAACGCCACCTCGTCGTCACTGGCGGCGGCCGGGAAACCCAGGGCCACCCACAATTTCCGGGCCTGCTCGACGGGCACTCCGGACAGTTCGGCGACCTGGGTGCGGGTGTACCGGCGCGGCCCGCCCAACAGCGACCGCTCGACCACCGCGTCGACGATCTCGGTCGACCCACCGGATTCGATCATGCGGTCAGTACAGCACACGACGCGGCCGCGAGGGGCGGTCGGGAATCTCACGACAGCGGTTGGGCATTGCGTTGCGCGAGCATGATCGTCATCAGGCCCGCTTCCTGCGACTGCGAGGCGATCATGCCGCGCGCGGACTCCTTCACCGGACCCGACGCGACCAGCTGATCGGCCGCCTTCGCCATGGCCACGCCACCGCGGTGATGACGCAGCATGAGCTGCAGGAACAGCACCTCGGCGTCCTTGCCGCGGGCGGTGGCGAGGGCGTCGAGCTCGGCCTGGGTGGCCATCCCGGGCATCGAGGCGCCGTCCGCCATCGCCGAATGATCGTGCGCCGCCACCGAATCCGTGGTCATCCACGTCATCGGATGCGAGGACTGCGGTGCGGCATTGGCCAGGCGCAGCCAGCCGAGCAGGGTGCCGATCTCCAGACGCTGGGCGTCGGCGATCTGCTGGGCCAGCTGGCGCACCGTCGGGTCGACCCCGGAATCCAGGCGCTGCACCATGATCAGGGCCTGCTCGTGGTGCGCGCACATGTCCTGGCTGAAACCGATCTCGACCGGGTTGAGAACCGGTGCGGCGGAATGGCTCTCGGGAATCAGCAGCGGCCGCAGCAGCATCCCGGCCGCGAGCAGGGCCAGGGCGAGCACGGCGATCGAGAGCGGCCGCCGTGCTCGATCACGCAGTGGTGCGGGACTTTCCGTCACGACCCCACCACGGAGTGCTGGTCGGCGGGCGGGGTGTACGCGTCGTCGGCGAGCTGCAGCACCATGAAGCCGTTGTCATTGCAGGTGGCCCACAATTGGTTGCCGTGCCACTCCGGCGGTGAGAAGCACCAGTCGGTGGACAGGTCGCCGAAGGCCAGCATGCCGGTCCGCGAGGACAGCGCCTGGTTCGGATCGAACTTGCCCTCCAGCATGGCCCGCGCCGCCGACGGGAACTCCATGACCGGCACGCCGATGATCGAGGCCAGCGCGTGCGGCGAATTCCACAACTCCAGGTTGCGGCCCTTGCGTGCGGGCGGGTTGAAGTAGGCGATCTCCTTGACGTGGAACGGATCCCGCACATCGAACACCCGGATGCCGGACTCCTCCCAGGCGCAGGCCAGGGCGGTCGGGTCGTTGGGGCGGTCGGCGGCGCAGTAGTGGGCGTCGTAGGAGAACACCGAACCGCCCATTGCCGAGGCCATCGCCGAATCCTGGTTCTCCGGCAGGTTGATCTCCAGCTTCAGCTTGGCCGCCACCGACGGATTGGTGTCGTCGGAGACGTCGATGAGCTTCACCCCGCCCGCGCCGCCCTCGTCGACAGTGAACAGGTAGGGCTTGCCGTCGTAGGTGACCGGGATGCTGTGCTGGGTTGCCCAGCCGTCGGTCCAGAACACCCGGCCCAGGTGCGGGACCTGCGGATTCGGGTCGCGGCGTTGCACGGCGCTGATGTCGAGGACGGTGAAGCCGCCCAGGGCGGACAGGTACATACGGTTGCCGTCCGGGCTGATGCCGAACCCGTGCGCCTCGATGCCGGTGAGGCCCTGCCAGATCACGTGCGGGTTGGTCGGATCGGTCAGGTCGACAGCGCTGACGAAACCGGGGGCGATGCCCGAGGCCCAATAGGTGCGCCCGTCGGGGGAGAAGCCGCCCTCGTGGGTCGTGATCGGCAGCGGCATCATCAGATTCGTGCCCGGGCCGGGGTTCAGCAGTCGCGGGTGCGCGCAGTCGGAGATGTCGTACACCGACAGGAATCCCGCGCCGATGCCGACCGGAACGCCGGTGCCCACCAGCAGTTTCCGTTCGGCATTGACCTTGAGCGACTCCCAGGTGCCCGCGAGCATGGCGGGCTCGGTGAGGCTGCCGGTCTCCACCGGATTCGCCGGATCCGACACGTCCAGCACCTGCACGCCCTGGGCGGGCCCGAGGATATTGCCCGGGAACAGCGATCCGGTGTAGGAGCAGTGGTCGTAGGTGGTCGAGGTGATGCCCGCGCCCTTGCCGACGTACCCGCCGACGAACGACATATTGCACCGATACCCCAGCGTGCTGCGCCCGCTGTTGCGGTCGTCGGCCGGAACATCGCCCTGCATACCGGTTTCCGGCAGCGAGTCCGGTCCGCAGTCGGCGCGCGGCACCGACGTCCGTCCGACATCGAGGAACTGCTGCACCTGATTGGCGATATCGGACTGCAGATCCGCCGACGCCCCGTGCATGGGCAGCACGGCCGCCCCCATCAGCGTCACCGCCAGCACCACGGCGGGCTTGGACCGCCGGATACTCGTGAACCGCCCCATCGCGGTACCCCCGTCTTCTCGCGTGCTCGACCGGCAGTGACCGGAGGCACAGTTCCTGTGCGATGTGGTCACGGTTACATCTCGAACGCTAACTCATAAACTGACCGCTCGGTAGATCTGGAGCGAAAATTGTCTGTGACAGTCGCTGCCAGTGGGTGCTCGGGTCCGTCGCGCGCATCCGAAACCCGTTGCCGCAGCGGTTAACAGAGCCGGTCGCCCAGTCGATCTTGAAAGGCTGCGATGATTCGACGACGGAGGTGGGCGATGCGCTCTACGGGATTCGCGATGCTCTTGGCCTGCACGGTGATCGCGGGCGTCACCGGCTGCACTGATGGGGCCACCCCGACCGCGAAGCCGAGCTCGGCGACCCCGGCCGTCTCACCCAGTGCCGGCAGTCCGAGTGCCGGAAACCCCGGCACTGCCCCCACCGGGAACCCCGCGCCAGCAGACACCCCGATCGCCGCCTGCGCCCCAGGACAGGTCGACGTCACCGCCACCGGGCTGGGCGCGGCGATGAGTCACCACGGCATCACCCTCACCTTCTCCATCGCCAATCCCGCGCAGGCCTGCACCCTGAAGGGCTACCCCGGGCTCGACCTCACCACCTCCACCGGTGAGGTCATCCACGCCGAACGCACCGCCTCCGGATACATGAGCCCGCAACCCTCCGGCGACCCCGAACCCACCGTGGTCGTCAAGTCCGGTCACCCCGCCAAAGCCATCGCCGAATCGGTGGCCTGTGGTGTCTACGGCAAACCTGAATCCAAGGTCGTCAAAACCCAAGTAACCCCGCCCAACTCGACCGACACCCGAGTGGTGGACGAGGCCCTCGACACCTGCAACTTGAAGATCCACCCGGTCACGGCTTAGGCCGCCAGGCTGCGTCATCGTCGGTGGTCACGGGCCGACAATCATGTACCGCAAATTCTGAGCACACGGTCGACGCGATCGGGCGCATACTCGAACGATGCACACCGTTCTGATCCTCGGTGCGGGGTTCGGTGGGCTCGAACTCGCCGCGGGTCTGTCCGGGTCCGTACCGGACGAGGTCCGGGTGACCTTGCTGGATTGCGCCGAAGGGTTCGTCTTCGGCTTCGCCAAGCTGGACGTGCTGTTCCGGGGGCGCACCGTCGACGAGGTCCGGACTCCCTATGACGCCATCGACCTTCCGGCCGTGGAGTTCCGGCGTGAAACGGTCACCGCCATCGACCCCGCCCGCCGCACGGTCACCACCGATCGAGGTGGGTACGCGCCGGACACGCTGGTCGTCGCGCTGGGTGCGGAGTACGACTGCGCCGCCACCCCCGGATTCGTCGAGGACGGTCACGAGTACTACTCGCTCGCGGGCGTCCACCGGCTGCGGCGACGCCTCGACGCCTTCACCGGCGGCACCATCCTGATGTCGATCCTGAGCGTCCCGTTCAAGTGCCCGCCGGCACCGTACGAAGGCGCGCTGCTGCTCCATGAGGAGCTCGTGCGACGCGACCTGCGCGAGGCCACCCGCATGCGACTGATCACCCCGATGGACTCACCCATTCCGGTGTCGCCGAGCTCCAATACCGCGATCCTCGGCGCACTCGCCGACCGTGGCATCGAGTACACGCCCGGAACGCGGGTGCGTGCCCTGGACCCG
The DNA here is from genome assembly GCF_053602575.1 of Nocardia sp. NPDC004340. Taxonomy (NCBI): domain Bacteria; kingdom Bacillati; phylum Actinomycetota; class Actinomycetes; order Mycobacteriales; family Nocardiaceae; genus Nocardia; species Nocardia sp. NPDC004340. The sequence continues at coordinate 560,714 of NZ_JBSGDW010000003.1, read as the reverse complement.
GCGACGCACACCGCGTCGACGCGGGCCGGGGACCTGCCCTACGACCTGTTCATCGGCATTCCCCGGCACCGGGTTCCGGAGGTCGTGCAGGTGTCCGGGCTGACCGCCGGGGGAGTGGACGGCTGGATCCATGTCGACGCGGCCACCCTGGCCACCCCCTACCCCGGGGTGTACGCACTGGGCGACTGCGCCGATGCCCCCGTGCCCCGCGCGGGCGTATTCGCCGAGACGGCGGCCCGAACCGTCGCGGCCGACATCATCGCCCGCCTGCACGACAGTCCCCGCGACGGCAGGTATCTGGGACAGGGCACGTGCCACATCGAGTTCGGCGGGGGCCTCGTCGGGAAAGTCGAAGCGGACTTCCTCTCCGGCCCAGCGCCCGTCGCCCCATTCCTCGGGCCATCCGCCGAATTCGCCGAGGAGAAAGCCGAATTCGCGGCCGCTCGGCGGCGGCGCTGGTTCGGTTCCTGACGCCGCGGGACCGGTGCGGCGGGCATGGCCCCCGCCGGATTCGTCCGGTCCGGAAACTCGGAAAAGCGGTGTGACCGCGTCTTTTTCGATGGTTCGGAATAAATGCGTGGTGGATCGGGGGCATCGGGTTCTACCTTCGTGATCGGCGGTGGGAGAGACCGCCGATCTGTACTGGGGGAGAACTTCATGACCGACACCTTGTTCGCTGACGTGTCCACTTTTCAGGCGCCCGTCAACGACGACTATCCGTACGAAGTGCTGTCGTTTCGCAGCAATGACGGCACATTCCGCGACGACCACTTCGCGCACAACTATCGATGGGCCACCGCCGCAGCCGATTCCGGGCGACTCGCGTGCTTCATCGTCTATTTCTACTGGCGTCCGAATTGGCAGGAGACGGTGCGGACCTGCATCGACATGGTCACCGAGGCGGGGGGACCGCACCCGCGGATGATCGTGATGCTCGATGTCGAACAGGGCGGCAATCCGTCCGGCGACCAATCCGACGGGGTCAATCGCGCCTATTGGGCGGCCGCCGACTGGCTCGGTGATCCGCGCCGGGTCATCGGGTACGCCAATGCCTCCGACTTCGCATCCATGTGGCCCACCCGGCCCGAGGGATTGCGTGTGGTGGCGGCGGGCTACGGCAACGATCCGCAACTGCCGGGACAGGTCGCGCATCAATACACCGACGGACAGGGGTGGGGTGGCGGACTGCCCGAGGGCTGCGACCCGTTCGGGCCGTGTGACATGAACAGCGCCGACGGTTTGTCGCCCGACGAATTGGCGGCCGCCTGCGGAATCGTCACCGCGCGAACCGGAGTGCGGTCATGATCGACGTTCTCATGGTGCCCGGCACATTCTGCCCGCACGGCGGTGACAACATCAGCGAGGAGTTCCTGCGCGACCTGGACCCCGCGGAATTCACCACCCGCATCGTCGACTATCCCGCCGAGTACGGCAGTCCCGGCACCTACGCGGACAGCCGCGCGGCGGGGCGTGAGGCGCTGCTCGGCGCGATCGGTGCGAGCCCGAATCCCGTTGTGCTCGGCGGGTATTCGCAGGGCGCGCAGATCGCGGGCGATGTCGCGGCCGAGATTTCGGCGGGACAGCATCCGGAACTGGATGTGCGCGGCGTGGCGTTGATCGCCGACCCGTCCCGTCCGCGCGGTCGCTGCGTCGGTATCGACCCGGGCGGCTGGGGGATCTCCGGCGAACGCGACACCGGCCTGCCGACCTGGTGGGTCGCCGCCGCCGGCGACCCGATCACGTCGCTCCCGGCGGGAAATCCCTTGCGCAGCTTGGCCGATATGACCGAGTTCTATTCGCTGAGTTCCCCCGAAGCCGCCACGCGCTGGGCGCAGCACATGATCGACACCGCGACGAACCGCAGCATGCAGCCGTGGTGGAACGTCGATCGATGGCAGGACTGGGGCGGCGCGCTGGCCTGGATGAAGGGCTACCTCACCGACGGCCGCCACACCACCGCCTACCTCGCCGAGGGCCACTGCAAAGCGCTCGCCGACGCTCTGAACCAGGAGCTGCCGCGATGACCGACCGCACCGCATCGTGGCGAGGAGGATTCGATGCCGTTCCTCGGTGAACAAGCCGTGGTCGTCGAGGAGGTCGACGCGCTCCGGTGGCGATTGCAAGCACCGCTGACCTACCGCGCGGCCGCCGACACCTTCAGCGTGCCAGTCGGTTTCATCACCGACTTCGCCTCTGTCCCCAGGCCCCTGATCTGGCTGATCCCCCGCTACGGGGCCTACACCCGCGCGGCGATCCTGCACGACTACCTGTGCGAGGTCGCGCCCGTCGGCCGTTCCGATGCCGACGGCATCTTCCGGCGCATGCTCCGCGAATGCGGTGTCTCGACGCCTCAGCGGTGGATGATGTGGGCCGCCGTCCGTTTCGGCGGGCGCATGGCGGGTGCCGGAGTCCGCGAATGGCTGCGCTTCCTTCTGATCGCGTTCCCCGCGGTGGCATTCCTGGCAGTCCCGTTCCTCATCGACTGCCTGTTCCTGCTGCTGTTCCGGCTCTGCACGGCACCCGCGACGGAAGCGCCTCGGATCACCGTGGCCCGAACCGGTTTCGCCACGCTTGCAGGGCCGCCGGCGACAGATGATCCGCCGTTCGCGCGAACAGCTGATACAGAGCGGCTCCGTGCATAGCGGCGAGCTCGGTGTTGTGCACCATGACATCGAGTTCGTTGGCGGCGGTGATCTCCAGGAACGCCTGTAGCGCGTCGTCGTCCACGTCGTGTTCCCGGCCGGTGAACCGGTCGGTGAACACGGTGGGCGTCGCGCCCAACCGCGGGTACACCGCGGACCGGTCACAACTGCCGTAAAGGTAGACCAGTTCCTCTGCCCGCGAACCGATCAGGGCGGCCAGCTTCGCCCGCTCCGACACCTCGAGCAGTGACCGATCGAATCCGTCGGTGCCGTACATCGCGTGACAGAGCCCCGCGTACTGGACATCAGCGTCCGCGCCCCACCGGGCCAGCAGGTCGGCGACCCGCGCGAGATGCGTCATCAGTGTGCCCCCGGGGTGCGGAATCTGTTCCGCGCCCAGATCGCGGAGGAAAAGCTCGACCTGTTCCCGTTCAACCGCCACCGCTCCAACCTACCCGGGGTCGGTCGCGATGATCAGCGGCAATCATGAGGGTTCGGGCTGAAAGCGCCCCCTCGACTTGTTCCGGGAGCTTCTCCCAGTCATCTTGTGTGACGGAAGTATTCGGAATGTGTGAAGGATGTGTAGTGAAGCTCCGTCTGAGTGGACGTCTCGCCGTGGTGGCGTTGGCTGTCGTGACCGTGCTCGGTCTGTCGGCATGTGGCAGTGGTGAGAAGCACCCGGGCCACACCCCCGCCAAGTCCTCGACGTCGAAAACGGCCTCCGGACAGGCATACCCGCTCGCCCCGTCCGCCACGGAGCTGAACACCGCCATGCAGAAGGTCCTCGACCCCGCCGTCCCCGACGCCGAGAAGCTCGACCTCATGCAGGGCATGCAGGCCGACCCGAGCCTCCCGACCCGAATCATCGAGGCCTACAAGCAGAACAACGCCTCCATCACCGTCACCAACGTCGTCGACCTCGGCAACGGCACCCTCACCGCCGACGCCCAGGCCGCCATCGGCGGCGGCGCTCCCCAACAGGCCGTCGTCCCCTTCGTCGCCGAAGACGGCAAATGGAAAGTCCAGAAAGACTGGATCTGCAACCTCCTCTCCCTGGCCAACCAAACCTCCCCGGCCTGCGGCTGAACCCGGCTAGCCGAGCGGGCCGGGCACCACGCCCGGCCCGGTCTCACGCCTGGGCGTCGAAATCCGCGAGGGCGCGGCCAAGTGCAGGTTGTCGACGTCTCGCAACGGGGTGAGGTCGGGCATGTGCTGACCCCCGCCGCGGCAGGTGTCGGTTAGGTCCGACAAGAGCCTCGGGCTCAGTCGCGCACTTTAGCGGGGAAGACGGCGTAGGTGCCCAGGGCCTTGGCGACCAGGCGGCCTGCGTTTCGGATTTCCGATTCCAGGGTGATCACGCGTCGGCCTCGGTTGATCACGCGGGATTCGCATTCGACGACGCCGTCGCGGACGGCGGCGAGGTAGACGATTTTGATCTCGATGGTGGCGCAGGATTCGCCCTCGGCGAGCACGCAGTACACGGCCGCGCCCATGCCCTGGTCGGCCATCGAATACATCGCCCCGCCGTGCAGCACGCCGTGCGGGTTGAGATGCTGATCGGCGACGGCGATCCGGCAGACACTGCGTGCGCCGGGCTGATCGAATTCGACCATATCCAAACCGATGAGCGCGCCGAAGCCGCCGTCGAGATTCACAGGTTTCGTCATATCGTCGGGAGCTTACGCCCGGGACCGCGCGGGCTGAGTCGGCATAGTCGCGTTGGGCGCATCGAAGCTCGAGGCTACTGCCGGTCTCTCCGTCGCGGCTTGGACGTTTGTGCTCCGAGTTGGGCGAACGCGACTATGACCGCACCTACGGCGAAGATCGCGAATCCTGTTTGTCTGTCGCTGTCTGTGCCGCTGTGGTTCATCGAGGCCATCATGAAGAAGAAGCCGGAGAAGCCGATGATATAGCCGATCCAGATGAGTACTCGCGTCCAGTGCGGAGCCCTTGACAGGTCATCAGGGTCTGGGATGTCGACGTTGTTGTTGACGGTTTGGTGGTTGTCCCTGCCGACGGCGAAACCAGTGTGCACGGTCTGGGACACGGTGTGCGTCGAGTTGTCGATGTGTGCGATCCATGACCGTCCGTCGAGGCTGTCGAGCCTTCGCTGGATGTCACTCAGTTCCTGAGCGAACTTCTCGTCGGTTGCCGCTTCACGGGTGATCGCATCGGCAACCTGGTTGCGGGCCCTGACACTGTCGGGGTTCTCACGTAGCTGTGAGACAGATTGCCGCCCAATCTTCCGGATCACGGCGTCGGTCAGTGCTGTGAGCGCGAGATCGAAGTGCTTATCTACCCAGCGCCCGCCGGCGAGTCCGGCTGCACCCGCAAGGTAGGCGACGATTGCTGAAACCTCGATCATGCCGGCCTCCCCCTGTATCGACACAACAGCAACGTGCTCAGTGAATCGCTCGAACGGGTGGCGTTGTTTCATCCGAAAATCACGAGATCGTTTGTAAACAAACGTAATTCGTGAGCACCGCAACAACGAGACCGGTCGGCACACGGTCTAGTGCTCGGTGGTGAGGAGCTCGCGGAAGCGTCGAGCAGGCGGGTGCGGAGGAGGTCGTAGGGGCCGCCCTTCATGTCGAGTTCGCGGGCGGCGCAAGCCAGGCCGAGGCGTCGAAGTGGGTGCAGCGGAGCCGCATGGATTCGACGACGGCGTCGGTGCCGGAGGGGCTCATGCGGAGGGGACTGGTGGCGCGACCAACGCCGTCAAACCTGCCCGTCGATCGTGTTATGTTGCGCCCCTCCCCATTTCACTCGCCAATTATGGCGATACCGGCCCCATGCTAGAGCGAGTTCTAATTTCTGGTCGAGCAGTGAGGCATGGCGTAGGCGGTAGTCTCGCGCGCGTGTCGATGCATGAGATCGAGGATCTGGTCGAGCGGTCGGTTCGGGTGTTGGATGCTCGGCATCCGGGGGCGGATCGGCGGGTTCGGGATTGGATCGGGGAGTTGTACTCGTTTCAGGGTGGGTATGACTGTTCGTTCACGCAGTTCAGGGTGATGGAGATCTTGCTGGGGCGGGGGTACTGCTTTCGGTTCGGGATCGAGGAGCATCCGGATTATCGGGGGCGGCGTGAGTTCTTCGATGGGTTGCAGGAATTCACGGCGCTGGCGGATATCGCGGTGGATGACGATGAGGACGGGGCGGGACTGGACGGGTGGCTCGAGTCGTGAGGTCGTGGTCGCGGCCGAAGCCGAGGGGGAGGTCGAGGTGATCGGCACGTGGCACGCGTTGGGGCCGACCGCTCTGCTGCCGGACTTCTATACCGAGGAGCCTTGGGAGATGCCCGCGCTCAGGGAGATTCGGGCGATCGCGGTGCGGACGGGAGCGACGACACTCGAGTTGCCCTCCGGGCTGCGCCCGCCGCCGGAGTACTACGAGGAGGACGAACTCCAAGCGTGGTGGATGGGGGAGGACGTCGCGCGATGACTGCTGAGTGACAGTGGGTTTCACCGGATAGCAGCGCTCGTGCGGGGCGGCCGCCGCCTCGGACGGCCGCCTCGCACGAGCAGTACTACGTCGTGCGCGTCAGGGTGTTTTGGTCGCCTTTCCGATCTCGGCGAGACCGTCGACAAGGGTGTGGCCACCCAGCTGTTCCCATCCATTGCCGGTAATGCCCATGAACTGGATCTCGAGGTCCCTGACCTGGTCGGCGATCCGGGAGGGGAAGGAGACCTGGGGTGGGCCGGGAGGAGGCGCGAAGCCGTCGATTGCCAGCTTCTGGCCGATGGCGGCCACGCCGTCGACCAACGTCCGCCCGCCCAACTGCGGCCAGCCGGTGCCGCCCACACCCATCAGCTGGATCCACACGTCGGGGATCTGCCCCCCGGCGCCGGTCGGGAAGGGCACATTGGTCGCACCGGTGGGAGCGCCGAAGCCGGTGATCTTCAGCTTCTGGCCGATGGCCGCGACACCGTCGACGAGGGTGTGGCCACCGAGCTGCGGCCATCCCGTTCCCGGTGTGAAGTCGTCACCGTCGCCGAAGAATTGGATCCACACGTCGCGGACCTGACCGTCGACGCCCACCGGGAACGGCACGTTGACCGCGGCGGTGGGAGCCGCGAAGCCGCTGATCTTCAGCTTCTGGCCGATCGCGGCGAATTCGTCGACGACGGTTCGCCCGCCCAGCTGGGGCCAACCCGTTCCGGGTGCGTTGTTGCCGCCGTCGCCGAAGAGCTGGATCCACACGTCTCCGATCGGCAACGTGGGCATCGGGGCCGCGGTAGCCGAGGTATAGCCCTTCGGCGGGATCAGTGTCGCGAGCTGATCGAAGCCGATCCAATACCCGTACGGGCTGAATCCGCTGTCGGCGACCCACACCGCACGCGGGAACGCGCTGTCATAGCCCATCAACGCGATGTAATGGAATACTTCACCGCCGCCGTAGACGGGCGATACCGAACCCTTGACGCCTTGCGGGTAGTTGTTCGGCGGGGCATCGATATTCGCGACCACACCGAAGCCGGCGTCGATCGAACTGACGATGTCGTTCCACAATCGATCCTTCTGAGCGCCGGTCGGCGGATCATCGTGCATGTACGTGTCGACATACTTCGCGGCGGGCAGAATCCTGTTCAACACCGGAGTGATCAAACCGACGTAATCGGTCCCGTTCTCGGTGGTCCCGATCTCGGTGGCCAAATATTGCTCGGAGAGATTCACCCCGCACGAATTGCACACGATCTGGGTCGCCGCCGGACCGCACCAGAAGAACCTCTCCTGCGGGACGATCGACCTGTCGTACGGGAGTTCCTTCTCCGTCGGTACCCCACCCGGCGATACCGAAGCCAGCCGGTCATAGATCTCCTGGGCGTCGGCCATGCGTTCGTCGTACCGATCGGGGAATGCCGACCGCTGCACTTCTTGGGCATACGAACCGGGTGAATCCGGACCGTTGTAGTCCAGCCTCGCGAGCCGCTCGTAGAACAGCCCCGCCGACGTGGTCGGGTTCATGCAGGTCGCGCAATCCGCCCACCAGTACTCGCCGTTGTCGCCCTGCCGGATTTGTTGCTGGAACACGCCCACCGAGTAGCCGTCGGTCCCCACGGCATCGTGTTCGATCTGCATGGACTCCGGCACCGCGGGATTCGCGTAGATCGTCAAGTTCGACTCGACGAGCCCTGTCGCCAGTGCGATCACGATGCCGCGCTGACTGATTCCGCGTCGCTGCCCCTCCGCAATAATCGCTTGGGCGACTTGATCCCGTGTCATAGCTTTGCCCCTCCTATGTCGAAAGCAGATGCGCACCCTTCGAGAATTCGCGTGATCGCGAAAAGATTCCGTTGCGTGCGTCGCCGAACGAGCATTCTGAATAAACGGCATGTCGCATATTCCGTTTATTGGGCTGCATTTCGAGGTGGGGCAGCACCTCGGAGCCCCCGTGATCCCCCCGTCGTTCGTGAACGATGCCAGTCGGTCTTCTAATTGGGCGTGAGCGCGCGCGGGCGACACCAGGAACTGTCGAAGATGACGACGAGTGTGACCGATCCGCCGACCTGGGACGGATACGTGGCACTATTCCTGTCAGATGCGCCGACCAGGTGCCCTATCCAACCCTGCCCCCCAAATTCCTTAGCCGTCCGAACCTGTAGTCGAATGTGCCAATCGGCCAGCGTGCAGTCGAGATTTTCTGATAATAGTGCACGTCAGCGCCATTCGGAAGCCGGACTAATCTGTCACACCGGTCACGAATATCATTTGTTTGCAAACGCATCGAATCCGGGATGTCATTCGCGGCTATCTGCTCAGCAGCTGTCGGGCGGCGTCGAGCAGGCGAGTGCGCAGGAGTTCCGATCGAGCCGCGATATCGGCTTGGCCGCGCACGTATTCAGCTCTGCCGGAAGGTGTTTCGATGCGAATGGGCTCGTAGCCGTAGTCCAGCAGGTCGTAGGGGCTGGCCTTCATGTCGAGCTCGCGGGCGGCGCACGCCAGTTCGAAGGCGTCGAACAGCAGATCCGAGCTGATCAAGGGGGTCAGCTTGAAGCCCCACTTGTAGATGTCCATATTCGCGTGGAGGCAGCCGGGTTGCTCGCGGGCGATCTGGGAGTCGCGGGTGAGCGGCTCGATATTGAGGGGGACGGCCGCGGGGGTGAAGAAGCGGAAGGCGTCGAAGTGGGTGCAGCGGATCTGCATGGATTCGACGACGGCGTCGGTGCCGGAGGAGCCCAGACGGAGGGGGACCTGCTGGTGGCGGACATCGTCGGTGCGGTAGACCATGGCCCACTCGTGGAGGCCGAAGCAGGACAGTTGCGCGGGGCGGGCCGCGGTCGCGGAGAGCAGTGATACGACGAATTCGACCGTGTCGCGGCGCTTTTCGAGGAAGGCCGGGTCGGCGGTCCAGCCGGTCACGGGCGGACCGTCGGGGGAGTCCACCGAGATCTGGCGGTAGCCGCGAGACCCCGTGTACTCCTCGGCATCGGTCAGCGCCACACCGAAACCAGGATGCCAGCGCTTCAGCTGCGCGGGCTTGTTGCCGTAATAGGTGAACAGGAAGTCGATCACCGGGTGTTTGGTGCCCGCCGCGCGCCGGTCGAGGTACGGCCCGAGCAGCGCGTCGACGCGGGCGCGGTGGGCGGCCGCCCGGTCCCGCCACGCGGGACCGGACAGCACGGAGCAATCGATGCGGGCGTTCATCATTCGGCGAGACGGTGGGTGGCGTCGCGGACGGTGCCCACGAACTCCTCCACCAGATCCTCCAGCGCCACGATGCCGACGGTATTGCCGCGACTGTCCACCGCACGACCCAGATGGGAGTTGGTGCGGCGCAGCCGGGCCAACGCCTCGAACAAGGTGGTGCCCATGCTGACGGTGGGCAGCGGACGGATATCGGTGCGCGGGATCGGGGTGCCCGGCCCCGCGTCCTCGTCGGCGGTCAGGTCGAGCACATCCTTGACGTGGAGGTAGCCGACCAGCGAACCGTCGTCCGCCCGAACCGGGTAACGGGAGAACCCGGTCTCGGCGACAGCGGATTCGATGTCACCGAGGGTGGTCCCGTCGCCGCGCAACGGCACCGAGCGGGCCTTGGCCAGCGGCACCATCACATCGGCGACGATCCGGTCGCTCGAGCCCAACGCCTGCGTGAGGCGACGATGCTCCTCCTCGTCCAGCAGACCCTCGGAGCGCGATTCACCGAACATCTCGGCCAGCTCGTCCGACGACACCGTCGAATCCAGCTCGTCCTTCGGCTCGATCCGCAACGCCCGCAGCGAGATATTGGCCGCGAAGTTGTAGACCGCGATCAGCGGCTTGGCCAGCCGCAGCCACATGAGGTGCAGCGGAACCAGCAGCAGCGCCATGCGCTCCGGACCGGCGAGCGCGATGTTCTTCGGAATCATCTCGCCGAGCAAGATGTGCAGGATCACCACGATCGTCAACGCCAGCGCGAACGAGACCGGATGCAGCAGCGAATCCGGCACGCCCACCAGATCGAACGGCTTCTCCAGCAGATGCGCCACTGCGGGCTCACCCACCCGGCCCAGCAGGATCGAGCAGATGGTGATGCCCAGCTGCGCCGCCGCCAGCATCATCGACAGGTTCTGGCCCGCCTCGATGACGGTATTGGCGCTGCGCTTGCCCTGCGCCGCAAGCGCTTCGAGCCGGTCGCGGCGCGCGGAGATCAAGGCGAACTCCGCGCCGACGAAGAACGCGTTGCCCAACAGCAGCAGGAACGTCAACAGGACGGCGTACAGGTCACCCATGAGTCTGCTCCCAGATCGCGAGGGCCTCGGCGTCGATCGGCCGGATCAGGACGCGGTCGATGCGCCGCCCGTCCATGCGCTCGACCGTGGCGATCCAGCCGCCCCGGGTGTGGGTGTGCTCGAGCTGGCTGTTGCCGGGTTCGGGCAGCAGCACCTCGTCGCCGGTTTCGGGGATCCGGCCCAGACGGGTCAGGACCAGGCCACCCAAGGTTTCGTATTCACCCTCGGGCGGGTCGTATCCGGTGGTGCGGGACACCTCGTCGATGCGCATCAGGCCCGAGCAGTTCCAGCCGTTGGCCGTGCGGCGCACATCGAGTTCCTCCTCGTCGTGCTCGTCGCGCACGTCGCCGAGGATCTCCTCGATCAGGTCCTCCATGGTGACGATGCCCGCGGTGCCGCCGTACTCGTCGACCACCAGCGCCACCTGCATGCCGTCGCGGCGCACCCGCTCGAGCACCTCGTCGCCGTCCAGGCTGGCCGGCACCACGGGCACCTGCTGCGCGATGGACTTCAAGGTGATCTGGCGGCGGTCCTTCACCGGATGCACGAAGGTCTGCTTGATGTGCACGAACCCGAGCGTGTTGTCGAGATCGCCGTCCACCACCGGGAACCGCGAGTACCCGGTTTCGCGCGCGGCGTCGATCAGGTCGGCGAGAGTGCAGTCCTGATCGAGGGTTTCGATGGTCATGCGCGGCGTCATCAACTCCTCCGCGGTGCGATCACCGAACTGCAGCGACCGATCCACCACCTGCGCGGTGCGCTGATCGAGCGCCCCGTGCAGTGCGGAAGTCCGCACCAGCGAACCCAATTCCTGCGGTGAGCGCGCCGACCGGAGTTCCTCGGCCGGTTCGATCCCCATTCGGCGCACCGCCCAGTTGGCGGCCCCGTTCAGGAAATTGATCATCCACTTGAAGACGCTGGAGAAGGCGATCATCGGGCCCGCGGTCCAGCGCGCGGTCTCCAGCGGGGAGGCGATGGCGATGTTCTTGGGCACCAGCTCGCCGTAGATCATCGACAGCGAGGTCGCGATGATCAGCGCCAGCGCCAGGGAGATGCCCTTCGTGGTCCCGATGCCCAGCCCGAACGCGCTCAACATCGGCTCCAGCAGCCGGGCCAGCACGGGCTCGGCGATGTAACCGGTGATCAGGGTGGTGATGGTGATGCCCAGCTGAGCGCCCGACAACTGGAACGAGAGGGTGCGATGCGCCTGGCGCACCTGCCGGGCCCGACGGTCGCCGTCACGGGCGTGGGCCTCCACGGTGGAGCGTTCCAGAGCGGTGAGCGAGAATTCCGCGGCCACGAACAAGGCCGTGCCGGCAGTCAGAGCGATGAATCCGAGCAGACTGAGAATGGTGAGCAGAACCGACACGGTCAGCACCACCCGGCCGTTTCCGAAGCCGGTATTGCGGGGAAGCCGGGTTTGTCACCCGGCTCGGTAGAGGAGCCCTCCTGTGAAGCGCCCTTGGACGCGGGTGACAACTGGTTCCTTTCGCAGGGGTTGCTGGCGGAGTACGCCACGGATACCCAGTGCCTGGGTCCGGTCAGGCCATGCTACCGGGCGGCTTCGCCGGTTTCCGCACAGCGGGGCCGTATCACAGTGGACGGTCGCCGGGAATCATCCGGCGCCGACCCGGCGGTGACACGCGGAAAGGGGGTCCGCACACGCGAAACCCGGCGGATCCGAGCGGACCCGCCGGGTTCGGGCTGTGCAGTACTAGCGGGAGACGATCACCAACCGGAGGGCAGCGGACGGCCCTCGGCGAAACCGGCGGCCGACTGGATGCCCAGCAGGGCGCGCTCGTGGAACTCGCCGATGGTGCGCGCGCCCGCGTAGGTGCAGGAGCTGCGCACACCGGAGGTGATGTGGTCGATCAGGTCCTCGACACCGGGACGCTCGGGATCCAGCCGCATGCGCGAGGACGAGATGCCCTCCTCGAACAGCGCCTTGCGGGCCCGGTCGAACGCCGAGTCGGTGGCGGTGCGGGCGGCCACGGCCCGCTTGGACGCCATGCCGAAGGACTCCTTGTAGCGGTTGCCGTCACGGTCGACACGCAGGTCGCCGGGCGACTCGTAGGTGCCCGCGAACCAGGAGCCGATCATCACGTTCGAGGCGCCGGCGGCCAGCGCCAGGGCCACGTCGCGCGGGTGGCGGACGCCGCCGTCGGCCCACACGTGCTTGCCGAATTCCGCTGCGGCCGCGGCGCATTCGGCGACGGCCGAGAACTGCGGGCGGCCGACGCCGGTCATCATGCGGGTGGTGCACATGGCGCCGGGGCCGACACCGACCTTGATGATGTCCGCGCCCGCCTCGATCAGGTCCCGGGTGCCCTCGGCGGCGACCACATTGCCCGCGACCAGCGGCACACCCAGATCCAGGGTGGCGACCGAGCGCAGCGCCTCCAGCATCTTCTGCTGGTGGCCGTGCGCGGTGTCCATGACCAGCACGTCGGCGCCCGCGTCGACCAGAGCCTTGGCCTTGGCCGGGATGTCGCCGTTGATGCCGACGGCCGCGGCGATGCGCAGCTTGCCGTCGGAGTCGGTGGCCGGGGTGTAGATGCCGGCGCGGATGGTGCCGGTGCGGGTCATCACGCCCGCGAGGGTGCCGTCAGGGTTGACCAGCACCGCGAGGTGCGCGTGCCGGGCCTCGAGCAGGCCGAAGACGTCGCGTGGGGAGGCGTCGGCGGGGGCGGAGACGAAGTCGTCGTTGGCGACGGTGCTCAGCCGGGCGAAGCGGTCCACGTCGGCGCAGGCCGCCTCGGTGACGACGCCGACCGGCTTGCCGTTCTCGACCACGACGACCGCGCCGTGGGCGCGCTTGTGGATGAGGGCCAGCGCGTCGGAGACCGACTGCTCGGGATCCAGCACGACGGGGGTGTCGGCGGTGAGCGAGCGGCTCTTGACGAAGGCGATGGTGTCGGACGCCGCGGCGATCGGCAGATCCTGCGGGAGCACCACGATGCCGCCGCGGCGGGCCACGGTCTCGGCCATGCGACGGCCGGCGACAGCGGTCATGTTCGCGACCACGAGGGGGATGGTGGTGCCGGTCCCGTCCGAGGTGGACAGGTCGACATCGAAACGGGACGCCACATCCGTCCGGCGGGGGACGAGGAAGACGTCGTCGTAGGTCAGGTCATAGGGCGGGGTCTGCCCGGGAAGAAACTGCACGTTGGACCATGGTAGCTGAATGCTGTGCGTTCGCCAGCGACTTGCCAAGAAATTCCGATTGCCGCGGGCAACCAGCTCATCGAGATCACCGGCGACACCGTGCCGGCGCACGCCGACGCCATCGCCGTGCACGTGAAGACCGATGCCACCGGCGGCACCACCGGTGGTTCGTCGGCCGCTGCGTGCTGGGGTTGCGGCGACTGAAAAAGACTGTCGCATGGACTGTTTCGAATACCGGTCGAAGGTCTTCGACGGCAACGCCGACCTGATCTGATCCCGTCGGTTCAGGACGAGGTGGGGATGAACAGCGCCTCGAACGGCGGTGCCCCGACCGCGACGGTCGTATGACCGAGGCCCTCGGTGTCTTCGGCCAGCACCAGGTCTCCGGGTGCGAACCGCCGGCGCTCGCCGTCGGTGGTGGTCACCTCGATCGCGCCCCGCAACATGACCACCCATTGCCTGGTCGGTGCCGGATGCGGCGCGCTGTCGAAGCCGCCGCTGCGGAGATAGGACACGCCGGGGATCGAGGGCACCGCGCCCACCGCCATGGCGGGCACGCCGGCGGCGAGAGTCCGATCGGCCAGCGGGATTTCGGCATCGGTGAAGGCCGATCCGCCGTCCGGGGTGGAGGTGATCACGGTGTAGCGCAGGGTGTTTCGCTCGGGCATGGTCTCGATGCTCGCCGTTCGCCGCCTGGTGCGCGATTCCCCGCAGGGAATGGAGAGGGCGATTCTTGCGGCACTCGACGGGCCCTATTGTCGTTTGCCAGAAATTTGCCGAGCCTGCTTTCCGGCTCCGAGTTATCTCAATCTCGTCGGATTTGCCGGAAAGGTCGTGCCCTTTGTGCCCGCGTGTCGTAGGAACCTACAAACGTGTCGCCCTCATCGGGACGAACGGCGGGCCGCGCCCGGCTTGCGCTTCTTGTTGTGCACGCGGCTCTCGCCCTGCGGCCGCTGCTGCCGGAAGCGCGGCTGCTCCTTGTCGGCCTTCCGCTCGGGTGCGGGCGGAGCCGAGGGATCGGCGATCGGACGGCCGCTCGGGCGGCGGGCTCCCGTGATCTCGACGAGGCGGCGATCACCAGGGCGCACCTCGACGTCGGTGAGGGTCACCGAGGCGCGCTCCGCCAGCCGGGCCGCCTCCTCGCGGTCGTCGGGGGTGACGATGGTGACGACCGTGCCCGACGCGCCCGCTCGGGCGGTACGGCCGGTGCGGTGCAGGTAGTCCTTGGGATCCGCGGGCGGATCGACATGCACGACCAGCGAGATGTCGTCGATGTGCAGCCCACGCGCGGCCACATCGGTGGCGACCAGCACCGGGGCGGTTCCGTCGGCGAAGGCCGCGAGCATGCGAGTGCGCTGGTTCTGCGCCTTGCCGCCGTGCAGGGCGACCGCGCCGATCCCGATCTCGCGGAGCTTGCGCGCCAGCTTGTCGGCTCCGTGCTGGGTGCGCACGAACAGCAGCGTCCGGCCTTGCCGCGCGGCGATCTCACTGACCACCGCGCGCTTGTCGGGTCGCCGGACGTGCAGGGCGTAATGCGCGATCGTCGGTCCCGCGGCGACTCTCCCGAGGTCGCCCGTGACCGTGCCAACCGGCAAGTCCGCCGCCGACCCGGTGCCCGGTGTGTTGTCTCCCGTGCTCGAGGTGGCCGAACCTGTGACCAGCGCCGCCGAATGCGCGCCCGACGCGGAATCCGCCGCGAGCGCGTCTGAATCCCGGCTTGCCGCAGCCGTATTCGCCACGTTCCCCGTGGTCGCGCCGATCGCGTGGGTGGCGGGATCGCGGAGATACTTCTGCACCAGCCCGTCGACGGTCTCGTCCAGCGTCGCCGAGAACAACAGCTGCTGCGCGTCGTCGGGCACCTTGTTCAGCAGCGCCGTGAGCTGGGGGAGGAAGCCGAGTTCGGCCATGTGGTCGGCCTCGTCGACGGTGACCACGCGAATGTCGGCCAGCTGCACCGCTTTCCGCCCGAGCAGGTCGGTCAACCGGCCCGGCGTCGCGATGACCACGTCCACGCCGCGCGCCAGCCGCTCCTCCTGCTTCTTGATCGGGAGCCCGCCGACCGCGGTGGCCAGGCGCAGGCCCAGCGACAGCGCGGGTTCGTCCAGTGCCGCCTCGATCTGGATCGCCAGTTCCCGGGTGGGCGCGAGGATCAGACCACGCGGCCGCTTGGGGGCGCTCGGCGCACCGAACAGCCGCACCAGCATCGGCAACCCGAACGCCAGCGTTTTGCCCGACCCCGTCGCGGCCCGGCCCAGCACGTCGCGGCCCGCGAGAATATCGGGAACGACCGCGGCCTGAATCGGGAACGCCGTATCCATCCCGCCCCGCCGCAGCGCCTGCACCAGCACCGGTGGCAGACCGAGATCCGCGAATCGGGTCGGCGCCGCGGTGGATGTCGGTGCGGATGTCGGGTCGGTGTGGATGGTGGCCTCCGGATCGGGATTCGGCGTCGCCGCGGGCCCGCGGCGGATGGATGTCGGGTTCGGCGTGCTGCCGGAGCGTTCGGCGGGCACGGCGGAACCGTCCGCGCCCGAGTCGGATTCGCGGGCGGGTGGAGCGGGTTCAGGCACGGCTGACCAGGCGGCTGACCTCGACCAGCCAGGGGATCGCGACGGCGAGGGTCGGCACCACGAGGATGGCGGCGGCGGCCAGGTAGGCGGCGACGGCGATGCGCAGGTCGCCGATGGGACCGGCGAGGCGCTGGATGCGGATCAGGGTGCTGGGTCCGCCCGCGGCCATCGCGCCCTGCGGCGCGGGTGAATTCGAACAGGCCACCAGCGCGCGGGCCAGCGGGGTGGGGCCGGTGACCTTGACCGCGGAGTCGTCGGCGAGTAGTTCGATGAGCAGTTTCACCGAGTCCAGCGCGGACTTGGAGCGGACCACGCGGGGGAAGGCCTCGTGCGCGGCGGTGAAGGCTTCCAGCACCAGGTCGTGGCGGGCGCGCAGGTGCGAGCGTTCGTGACTGACGATGGCGGTGAGTTCCTCGTCGGTCAGATTGGTGACCGTTCCCTGGCTGAGCACCACGCGGCGGCGCAGCCCGGGCAGACAGTAGGCGATCGGTTCGGTGGCCGCTAGCACCCGGATATCGGCCGATTTGCGTTGCACGCTGGACTGATCGAGCAGGTCGACCAGCATGCGGTGGCGGGCGCGGCGGCGACGGGTGTGGATCCCGACCCGGATCACCGACCAGATCAGCCGCGCCCCGACCAGCAGGGTGAGCGCGAACACCAGCACCAGGCCCAGCCACAGCGGCAGGCCGAGGACATCGATTTCCTTGCTGGGGGTGGTGGTCGGCCGGCCGTCGGGGCCGGGGACCAGCAGGCGGGAGGCGATGGCGAGGCCGGAGCCGAAGGCGCTGAGCACCGCGGCCAGCGCGATTGCCTGCCAGAGCACCAGAGCGGCACGGGGACTGCGGAAGGGCCAGGTGGCCCGGGAGAGCAGCGCTGGTACCGGTCCCGCCAGTAACAAGGCGAGACCGGCGAATACCGGCGCTGTCCAGTCCATGTCCTCAGCTCACTGCGTTGTGGGGCTCGGGCCGAGGGTACAGCTATTTGGACTCGGGTTTGTCCTTGCGCGCCACCTCGGTGGCTTCGAGCTTAGCGAGTGCTGCCCGCAATGCGTCAGCCTCGTCGGCGCCGACCTGCTCGACGAAGTGCACGAGCGCGGCGCGGCGGCTGCCCACCTCGTCCGCCTGCTGCAGGGCGTCGAACATGAGGCTGGCGACGAGTTCGTCGCGGGTGTGCACGGGTGCGTACCGGTGTGCGCGGTCGTCGCGTTGCTGGACCACCAGGTTCTTCTTCGCCAAGCGCTGTAGAACGGTCATCACCGTGGTGTACGCGAGTTCACGACGCTCAGCGAGGGCTTCATGGACCTGCCGGACCGTTTGCGGTTCGTCGGCCGACCACAACTGGTCCATGACCGCTTTCTCGAGTTCACCAAGACCTGCCATCCCACCAGCTTACGGAGGCAACGACAGCAATGCGTACTACAGATCGTCGTAACCGGCGGGTTGCTGGTGTGGGATTCCTCATACGATGACGTGACGATTGCCGATCGGCACGATCATGGGCCGCCCGGACACCGGATCCTCGAGCACCTCGGCCCGCAGATTGAACACATCCAGCAGCAGCTCGGCATTGATGATGTCCGCCGGCGCGCCCTGGGCCTCGATGCGGCCGTCGCGCATGACGATCAGGCGGTCGCTGTAGCGGATCGCCAGGTTCAGGTCGTGCAGCACCATGACCACGGTCCGGCCCAGGTCGTCGTGCAGGCGGTCGACCAGGTCCAGCACCTCGAGGGCGTGGGTGAGATCGAGGTAGGTGGTCGGCTCGTCGAGCAGCAGGATGTCGGTGCCCTGGGCCAGGGCCATGGAGATCCACGCGCGCTGGCGCTGGCCGCCGGAGAGCTCGTCGAGCGTGCGCCCGGCCAGGTCCGCGATGCCGGTCTGTTCGAGCGCGGCCAGCACTTCGGTCTCGTCGTCGGCGGACCACTGCCGCAGCCAGGACTGGTGCGGGTGGCGACCGCGGGCGACCAGGTCGGCGACGGTGAGACCCTCGGGCGCGACCGGCGTCTGCGGCAGCATGCCGACCACGCGGGCGATGTCCTTGGTCTTCATGGTGGCGATGGCCTTGCCGTCCAACAGGACCCGGCCCGCCTTGGGGCGCAGCAGCCGGCCCAGGGAGCGCAGCAGGGTGGACTTGCCGCAGCCGTTGGGGCCGATGACGGTGGTGATGAGACCGGGCTCGATGTCGACCGAGAGTCCGTCGACAATGATCCGCTCGCCGTAGCCGAGAGTGAGGGATTCCGCAGCGAGAGTCACAGTGCCACCTTAGAAGTCGCGGGAGCCGACGTCGAAGTCACAGTGTCGCCTTCCGGTTGGTGCGAACGAGCAGATACAGCAGGAACGGTCCGCCGACGGCCGCGGTGACCACACCGACGGGCAGCGACACCGGAAACGCGGTGCGCGCGAGCAGGTCCGCGCCCACCACCGCGATGGCCCCGACCAGCGCGGACGCGATGACCGGTTCACCGGGTGTGCGCAGCAGCCGCCGCGCGATCTGCGGCGCGGCCAGGCCCACGAAGCCGAGCGGGCCGACCGCGGCGGTCGCCAGTGCGGTGCAGCCGACCGCGGCGGCGATGAGGATCGCCTGCTGGGTCTGGATGCGGACGCCCAGAATGCGGGTGGTGTCGGTGCCGAACCGCAGCGCGGCCAGCGTGCGCGCCGACCCGGCGGTGACGAGCAGCGCCACACCCAAGCCGATCGAGGCGGGGATCAGGCTCGACCAGTCGGCCATGTTCAGCGACCCGGTCAGCCATTGCTGGGCATGCGCGGCGTCGGTGAGCGTCGCCCGCGTCAACAGCCAGCTCACCACCGACAGCAGCGCCGCGTTGACGCCGATGCCGATGAGCACCAACCGGAATCCCATCACCCCGGCGTCCCCGGACGCGGTCCGTCCCCAGGCCAGCAGGTAGATGAGCACCGCGGTCAGCAGCCCGCCCGCCAACGCCGCCCCCGAAACTCCGAGTGCCGCAGCCGTCCCCGTCCCGGCCCCGCCGAGTCCGACCAGCACCGCGACCGCGCCGACGCTCGCACCCGAGGTGATCCCGAGCAGATCCGGGCTGGCCAGGGGGTTGTGCAGAATCGACTGCGTCACCGCGCCCGCCAGCCCCAGCGCCGCCCCGACCACCACGGCGGTCAGCGCGCGGGGCAGCCGCGAATCCATGATCACGAACCGCTGCGCCCGAGTCCCCCCGCCGCCCAGCACATCCAGCACGCGCCCGACCGGAATCCGGAACTCGCCCACCGCGATGTCCAGCGCGAACAATCCGAACAGCAAGGCCGCCAGCGAGATCACGGTGATCAGCGCCATCGGACGCAGCACGGACGAGAATCCGCCCGCCCGGACGGCGGGTCGAACCGCCCGCAATCCGTCCGCTGCTGCGGGGTTTGCCGGTGAGTCGCCCGAGCTCACGGCGTCGGGGGCGGTATTGGGAGGTGTCGGGAGTGTCACAGGCTCACCAGCTTTCGGCGGCGGACGAGCAGGAGGAAGAAGGGTGCGCCGAGGGCGGCGAGGGTGACTCCGGCCTGGAGTTCGCCGGGGCGGGCGATCAATCGGCCCGCGGTGTCGGCCAGCAGCAGGACGATCGCGCCGAGCAGCGCCGAGTAGGGGAGCAGCCAGCGGTAGTCGGGGCCGGTGAACGCCCGGGCCAGGTGGGGGACGATCAGGCCGAGGAAGGCGATGGGTCCGACGGCGGCGGTGGCCGCGCCCGCGAGCAGGACGACGGCGACCAGGCCGAGGGCGCGGCTGCGGGTGATGTCGACGCCGAGACCGCGGGCCACGTCGTCGCCGAGGCCGAGCAGGTTCAGGGTCGGGGCGCAGGTCAGGGCCAGGATCGCGCCGACCACGAGGAACGGCAGGACCTGCCGGAAGGTGGTGGCGTCGTGCCCGGCCACATCGCCGACCACCCAGTAGCGGTAGGTGTTGAGGGCCGTCCCGTCCAGCAGGACAACGATATTGGTCATGGCCTGCAGGAACGCGGTCACGGCCGCGCCCGCGAGGACCAGGCTCAGGGGGCTGGCCTTACCGCCGCCGAGGGCGGAGATGCCGAAGACGACCGCGCCCGCGAGCAGCGCCCCCGCGAAGGCGAACCAGATGTACTGCGCCGGGCTGGTGAGGGCGAGCAGGTGGATGCTCAGCGCCGCGAGGAACGCCGCGCCCGCGTTGATGCCGAGTAATCCGGCGTCGGCGAGGGGGTTTCGGGTGTAGCCCTGGATGAGCGCTCCGGCCATGCCGAGCGCGAGTCCGGTGATGAGGGCCAGTCCGGTTCGGGGGAGCCGCAATTCGCGCACGATCTGGGCGGCGGTGTCGGTGGCCGGGCACGAAAGCGGCAGTCCGCCAGGGCAGGTGAGGGCGTCGTAGACGGTTCCGAGTCCCAGATTGCGGGTACCCAGGGCGATGCTGGCGGCCAGCGCGCCGAGCAGGAGCACGGCTAGAACGAGAAGTCCGGACAGACGTCGCCGTCTGGTGGTGACTACGGCGGGCACGGTGACGAACTACTCCTGACACGTTCTATGGTCGATAAGTCTGGTAAGCCTAACCTATCTTCTCGTACGCGTTGTCCATGCTCCACGCCTTTGGTCCCCACATTGGCCGAATAGTCGATGAATGAGGAGGTTCGATGCTCGAACCCGTAACCGTGTGCCCGCCGCGCGATTCCAGGCTCGCCTTCGGGACGGCCTGCCACCGCCTGCGCGCCCTGCAACCCGACCACCCGCGTGTCTACGCCGTCGCCGCCATGGTCGACCAGGGCAAACGCAGATGGTGGCGACTCGCCGACGGCATCCGTGAGGGCCGCATCGAGCTGATGTACCGGCGCCACGCCGCGGAGATGAGCAATGCCGACATCGCCGCCGAGGTGGTGGCCACCGCGCTGATCCACGCGGTGGTGGGCCGGGTGATGGCCATGGTGGTGTCGGAGGGCCGTGCCTGGGATCCGGGCCTGGAGAACCTGTGGATCCACACCGACAACGACGGCGGCATCGACTGGGCCGGTCTGTCCGACACCACCATTCGTGTGCTGGACGGCGACCGGCTCGTCGGCGAGGACGGTGTGGTGGCGCTGCCGTGCGAGCCGGCGCTCTACGTCTGGCTCGCGCACCGCTGCTTGCCCGCGCTGACCCTCATCCAGGAGGCGATGACGCACTGCTCCGGGCTGAGCGTGCGGCGCTTCTGGGGGCTGGTCGCGGAATCGGTGGTGGGTGCGGCGACCTACGTTCCGGCCCTGGCCAATACGTCCTCCACCGAGGGCGCGCGTCGTGGCCAGGCCATGCTGGCGGCCTTCGAGGACCGGGGTCTACCGGTGCGCCGGGTGTGCGTCAGGTAGGCCTGCCGGTCCGCCCGAAAGCCACGCCACCGGTTTGCTGTAGCCGTCGATTTGATCATGCATCGCGCCCGCCGGGGTCTCGCAAGTAGACTGTGCGGCAATCGATCTTGATGCATTGACGGTGCAATTCGTGGACCGTGGCCGAGGGCGGGCGGGCAATCTGCACGATGGTGTGCTGCCCACTTGCTGCTGCTACTGTTCCGACCGCGGTGCGGGTATCCCGAGGGGTGCCCGCACCGCGTCGTCGGATCGAACTGGTGGAGGCGTGGATGGCGGTCGTGTTCGATACCGCGGCATTGGCCCGGCACGAGCGCGCGGACGCCCTGGCCGCCGTCGCCTCGGAGACCGTGGCCGCCGCCGACGTCCGCTTCGCCGATCGCGGCCGGGCCCACGGGCGCATGGAATCGTGGCTGTTCGGGCCGCTGGAAGTCTTGCGGGCCGAGACCACGGGGCTCGACGTGCTCCGGACCCCCAAACATGTCCGGACCAGCCCGGCGGGCCTGTTCTCGGTGACCAGACAGGTCGGCGGCACGCGTATCCACGAGCATTTCGGCATTCAAGAGGCGCTGGCACCGGGGGATTGCGGGGCTGTCGACCATGACAACCCGTTCGTATCGGTGATGCGCGGCGCCTCGATCAGCGTGAGCTTGCGCATGTCGGTGGACGAGCTGGAGCTGCCGGGCGACATCGTGCGCAGCGCGGCGTTGAGTCTGCGCCGCAGTCCGCTGTGCTCGCTGGTGTCGTCATTCATGGCCGATCTGGTGGCACGCGCCGACACGATCGAGAACGACCCGGGCGCTGTCGATCTGGGGCGCGCGGGCGTGGATATCACTCGCGCACTGCTGTTGTCGGCGGCCGGGGCCGAGCCGGTGGAGGGGATCGGGGCGGGACTGCCAGCTCCACTGCTGCTGCGCCAGATGGAGACCTACCTGCGCCTGAATCTGCGCCGTCGCGACCTCACCGCGGCGGAAGTCGCCGCCGCGCACCACATCTCGGTGCGCCGGATGTACCGGCTGTGGGCGGATCAGGGGCTGTCGATGCAGCAGTGGATCATCGGGGAGCGCCTGGAGCTGACGCGCCGCATGCTCGCCGATCCGCGGCACGCGGAGCGCACCATCGGCTGGATCGCGCGCGCTTCCGGATTCCGCGACGCGAGCCACTTCACCCGCCGTTTCCGCGCCGCCTACGGCGTCGGCCCGAGCGAATGGCGGGCCGAGGCGCGGGGTGTCGGCGGGTCGGTGAGCTAGCCGCTCAGGCGGTCGCGGCGGCGTAGCGCCAGTCGCGCGGGGTCATGCCGTACGCCGCCCGGAACCGGCGAGTGAAATGCGTGGCGTCACGGAAGCCGACCGTGTGGGCGATGGCGCTGATGGTGCGTCCGCCGTGGGCCGGATCCACCAGCAGGGCGCGGGCCGCGGCGAGGCGTTCGCCGATGATCCACTGCTCCAAGCGGATTCCGGCGGTCGCGCACAGCCGGTACAGGTACCGGGCCGACATGTTGTGGGCCGCCGCGATCTGCTCGACCCGCAGGTCCGGATCGTTGAGGTGGCGGCGCACATAGTTCTGCACCTCGCGGACCACGGCCTGCTGATGCGCGGGAGTCTCGTCGCCGGTGGCGGGTCCTGACGCCGAGAGCAGCAGCGCCCGCACCATTTCCACGCAGCACTGGCCGACCATGACCGCGGCCGGGTCGCGTTCCAGGGCTTCGGCGCCCTCGATGAGCTCGGTGATCTGCCCGGCGGCCATATCGTGGAGGGGGCTGTGCCGCAGCCGTCCGGTGGCGGCGGCGAGGGTTTCGGTGGACAGTCCCAGCCGATCCCGCGGCACCGCGATGCACCAGGATTCGCCGATGCCGTCCCAGCCCACCTCGAAGGGGGTGGCGAAGTCCCACAGGGCGCATTCGCCCGGGGCGGTCACGGTGTGGCGGCCGTTCTGGTAGTGATGCCGGACCGCCTGCTTCTGCAGGACGACCGCGACCGCGGACGACGGTGTCCGATGGACGTGCGCGGGTGTACGCCGCACACGGACCGCGGAGATCTGGATCCGGTGCAGGGTGGCCACGCCCAGCCGCCACTTCTCGTGGCGGGTGATGACGCGTTCGGGTGGATCGAGCAGTTCGGCGTCGACCTGGAGAGCGACCGATTTCGCGAGGTCGGTGACCAGGCCGTGCCGATTCTCGATCGGATACGACTGCGCGTCCAAAAGGACAGCCATCTCAACTCCCCTCGGAACCCGCCCCTCCCGAGTCCCAGTTTCGTGCTGAACAATTGCGAACCGCCTGATTTTAGAAAGTTCACGGCAAACTCCATGCATGCGTGAGAGGGGCATTACGAGGACCGCAGTGCTGAAAAGTCGTGCAAAAAGGACCTGCCGGTCAATCGACCAGTGAATTCGCGCCGGAGAATCGGCTCTCGGTGCCACGTGCGCGGCACGCAGAGGCGACAATCGTGCGCCCACAGCAAAACTGCGGGCCGCGTCCGACGTGTCGAAATATGCGTCAGCTAACGCTTGGCGAGCCTTCGATTCGCGTGCGCTGTGGGTCGATTCGAGGCAGGCAGGGCACGCCCGCCGCGCGGTCCGGACCGGGGACGCCCGAGCGACCGCAGGGCGCGCAGCGGCCCCTGTTCCGGATGATGATGGGGCCGAAGTACGGCGGGTTGATCCGTGAGGATCGTGCTGTGCCGGTGAGGAACTCGATCGGTTCGAGTGCTTCCGCGGGATCCGGAGGCCCGACCAGGTCGGGCCGATGTCAGGGCGTCGATGCCCGCCGCGTGGAGAACATTCCACGCGGGGTTCTTCTCGCGGCCGGCCGGGTGATGGACCCCTGCAGGTGGGTTTTCACCGACGGCCGGCCGCGGGGGTGGAACCGGGCGGGGAGGCGGCTCACTGCGTCGCCCGCCCGGATTCGACCCTAGGGTTCGCGGCCACGGGTGCCCATGACCGTCAGTGCACAGATTTCGACTCAGAGTGTCTGCGCGCCATCCGTTTCCCCAGCCGCGCCCGGTGTCAAACCGTTCTGTCGCTCTCAGCCGATTGGCTGGCACGTACAGCACCCTTTCCTCCCGGGGCGTGCACATAACTTGGTTCGTGGTCGGGGTCACAGTCATGGCCGAGAGAAGCGGGAGAAGCATGGCGAACAGGCAAGGCGTAGTGGCCATTTCGATCGAGCAGCCGGAGCTGCGGGGCCTACTGGTATCGGATGTCGACCGCGCCGCTGTGCAACCGCCCAGCTTCGGTGCGGTGCTGCGGCGGTTGCGGGACGAACGCAGGGTGTCACGGGAGCGGCTGGGTATGGCGGCGGGCGTCAGCGCCAGCTACATCACCCACCTGGAACTGGGCCGCCGCGGTCGGCCCACCCAAGCCGTGGTGGAGGCCCTGTTCGGCTGCCTGAATCGAGTCCACCCGGTCTCGCACCGCTCGCGGCGTTTCCTGTTCGACCTGGCCGGATTGCCGGACCCGGCCGCGCCGGAACTCGACGAGCTGCGTGCGGCCATCACCCCGGCGAAGCTGCGCCGGCTCGAGCGGCTCGGACCGGATCCCGCCGGATACTTCGACGCCCGCTGGCATGTGCTGGCCTTGAACGACGCCGCCCGCCAGGCCTTTCCGGGACTGACCGTCGGCGGCAACTGGCTGACCTGGCTGCTGGCGGACCCCCGCGCCAGGACCGCCCTGCTGGATCGGGATGCGGCGGCGCGTGCCTCGGTGGGGGTCCTACGGGCCCGCCTCGCGGCGTTCGACGTCCCCGACTGGTCGGGGGAGTTCCTCGCCGAACTCGGCCGGAGCCCGGAATTCCGGCGGTTGTGGTCGCAATCCCAGGACCTCGAGTCCCCCGGTGACCGCATCGTCCGATTACGTGATCGCACGGATACGTCCATTCCCGTCGACGTCCAGCTCTACGACGTCGAGAGCGCCCGGTACCCCGGCTGGATCCGCATGCTCTGGGGCATGACCGACCTCGACGCCGACTAGGGCGTGGCTGGCAAAGTCTTTGGTCCAGTCGATGACCGCGCGTGCTCGATACAGTGCTCGAATGCTCATTTCCGCTGACGTGCTCGACATCCTGGACCCGATGTCGGGTCTCGTTTTCGCCGGCGAGGCGGGCGGGCGTCCGACTTTCGCGGTGTGGCGAGACGGGGCGGTGCGTCTGCTCGACGACAGACTCGCCGAGAACGCGCAGCGGGTGCTCCCTCTGGAGGGTGACGTCCGCGTCCTTGCGGCGTCCGGACTGGATCTGCTCGTACTCTCCTCCTCCGGTGGGCTCGTCATCGCCGGAGGTGAAGTCGTCACGGTGGCCGGAATACCCGCCGACGCGGCTGCGCTGCTGGGCGGTCTACTCGTCGTAGCTGTCCCGAACGGCGAGAGACACCGGCTGCTCGCGCTCGATCCCGCGACCGGGGCGATCCTCGACGACCAGGCGATCGACGCCGATGATGCTCGCGCTTTCCTGCATCCTCATCCAGTCGAGGACACGGCGATTCTCGAGCTCGCGATGGGGCAGGATGGCGTTCTCGCTTATCGCGTCGATGTCGAGGGTTCGCGCCTACATATGACCGAGATCCTCGCAGGAGAAGACCCGGTGATCGGGGGCTTCAGCCCCTCGGGCGCAAGGCTTCTCATCACCCCGTATCCCAGTGATCCGGAGACCGTGCGGATGCTGTCGTGGCCGGATCTGAAGGAGATCTCACGGCTCGAGGCGAGTGATGTCGACGCCGAGTGCGGTTTCGGGCTCGCCGGATGTTGGATCAACGACGACCGAGCCGCCGTGTACGCGACCGAGGACGCACTGATCCTCACCGACGAGAACCTCGGCTCGCCCGAACGCATCCCACTGCCGATCGACTTCGTCGACGAGGGAGAGATCGAGAGCTTCACCCCTCTGGGTTCGGGGAAAGTCGCCATCGGCGCGTGGACGCCCGCCGGCCGACTCACTCTCGTCGTATCGATCACCGATCGCGCCCACGGCGGACACGACGCCGGATCGGCACGCCCCGGGAAGTAGGGGCAACCCGATTTATTGAAATTAGAGCTTTTCACTTCCTGTGGGGATAGCTTTCTTCGGACTCGTCGTTCGAGGTCGAAGTACAGGAGGCGCAGATGACTTCACGTGTTGGGCTGGACCGCCGGATCGGTTGGGGCGTTAGGGCTTTGGCTGCGGTATCGGCCCCGGTACTGGTGTTCGCCGCCCCGGCCGCGGCCGGATCCACCATGGGGGAGGTCACCATGAAGCAGTCGAATCTGCAGGTCGGATGCGCCTACGAGGTGAACAGCGGTTCCCTGTACCGGTTGCGCGCCGGTGACCAGGCGAGGGACAACTTCGTGGGTGGCGGCCTTACGGTCACCTTCTTCGACGATGGGGTCACCATCGGCACCGGCACGGTGGGTGGCGACCCGAACGGGTGGGGTCAGGCGAAGGTGTCGTGGACCCCGAAAACCGCTGGGCAGCACGTTCTCACCGGAACGGCGCAGAGCGGCCCCCTCTCGGAGCCCTTGGTGCCGTTGACCGTGCAGGTCGGCCCGGCCACGAGTACAGGCAGCTTCGGCTGCTTGCCCAGCATCTTCGGCTGACGCGAAAAGAACTGGCCGGCATTCGAGATGCGTCAGTTCCCCGGGTAACGCTTCGGATGGCCGGGCTCAGCCGCCACCCCAATACGAAGGTGGTGGGCTCTGTCGACCGATCACTCTCGACAGAACCCACCACCGGCAGGGGATCGGGGGCCACCGCAGCCCTCGGGGCCTCCCGCGATCCTGACGCCGCAACCGAGTATAGGTCAGGCTTACCTAACTAGCAAGCGGCTCTAGTTGCGCCCGAGCCCGGGGTCCCCGGTAGCGGGTGGGTCGCGCGGATGTGCAAATGTGTGCATATGAGCGACGACTTCTCTTCGATCAAATCGCTGGCTGATGTGACGCCCGAGCTGATGAACAAGCTCAGTGAGGGGACGTTCACCGACCTCATCGGGCTGAAGTTCACGGAGTTGAGCGGGGATGGGGTGGCGGCGGAGTGGGTGGTTACGCCGCAGCTGTATCAGCCTGCGGGGATCGTGAACGGTGGCGTGTACTGCACGGTCATCGAGACCCTGGCGAGTGTGGCCGGTGGCGCGTGGCTGGGGGATCGCGGGACCGTGGTCGGGGTCAACAACAACACCGACTTCCTGCGGGCGGTGCGCGAGGGGAAGTTGACGGGGGTCGCGACGCCCGTTCATCGGGGGCGGTCGCAGCAGTTGTGGCAGGTCGTCATCACCGATGAGCAGGAGCGGACGGTGGCTCGCGGGCAGGTGCGGTTGCAGAACCTCACTCCGCAGAACTGAGTCGGGCGCAGCCGGATTCGGCGGTCCGGACGCGGGACGGAAGATCGTATATCTCCGAAACATGCTGGTAACGCGGGTCGTGCCAGAATGACCGACGATCCGTCCCCGTGATTGCCGAGGAGCCCGCATGCGACTGACGCCGCACGAGCAGGAACGCCTGCTGTTGAGTTACGCGGCCGAGTTGGCGCGGCGGCGGCAGGCGCGCGGGTTGAAACTCAATCATCCCGAGGCGATCGCGCTCATCACCGATCATGTGCTCGAGGGGGCGCGGGACGGGCGCACGGTAGCCGAACTGATGGCCTCCGGGCGTACCGTGCTGACTCGCGACGACGTCATGGACGGGATTCCCGAGATGATCCACGACGTGCAGGTCGAGGCCACCTTCCCCGACGGCACGAAGCTCGTCACCGTCCACCACCCGATCGGATGACGCGCGATGATTCCTGGTGAATACCTTTGTGCCGAGGGCACGATCGAGCTCAACGCCGGCGCGGATCGCGTCGAACTCGATGTCGTGAACACCGGTGACCGGCCGGTGCAGGTCGGGTCGCACGTGCATTTCCCGCAGGCCAACTCCGCGCTCGAATTCGACCGCGACGCCGCGCACGGCCACCGCCTCGACATCCCGGCCGGTACCGCGGTGCGGTTCGAACCCGGTCTGGGGCAGCGGGTTTCGCTGGTCCCGCTCGGCGGCGACCGCGAAGTGCACGGAATCAGCCTCACCCCTCCCGGAAAGCTGGATGCCTGATGGCCGAACTCCCTCGCGCCCGATACGCCGAACTGTTCGGGCCCACCGTCGGCGACCGCATCCGGCTCGCCGACACCGACCTGCTGATCGAGATCACCGAGGACCGCAGCGGCGGACCGGGACTCGCCGGTGACGAGGCCGTGTTCGGCGGCGGCAAGGTGCTGCGCGAATCCATGGGCCAGGCCCGCGCCACCCGCGCCGAGGGCACCCCGGACACCGTCATCACCGGTGTGGTGATCGTCGACCACTGGGGAATCATCAAGGCCGACATCGGTATTCGCGACGGTCGCATCGTCGCCATCGGCAAGGCCGGGAACCCGGACACCATGAGCGGTGTGCACCCGGACCTGGTGGTCGGTCCGTCGACGGAGATCATTGCCGGCAATGGCCGCATCGTCACCGCCGGAGCCATCGACTGCCACGTGCACTTCATCTGCCCGCAGATCCTCGACGAGGCCATGGCGGGCGGCATCACCACCCTGGTCGGCGGCGGCACCGGCCCGGCCGAGGGCTCCAAGGCCACCACCGTCACCCCGGGCGCGTGGCATCTGGCCCGCATGCTGGAGTCCACCGACTCGTGGCCGGTGAACATCCTGCTGCTGGGCAAGGGCAATACGGTGCGTGAGGACGCGCTGTGGGAGCAATTGCGCGGTGGCGCGGGCGGTTTCAAACTGCACGAGGACTGGGGCACCACCCCGGCCGCCATCGACCGCTGCCTCACCGTCGCCGACGCCTCCGGCGTGCAGGTGGCTCTCCACTCGGACACCTTGAACGAGGCCGGTTTCGTGGAGGACACCCTGGCCGCGATCCGCGGCCGGGCCATCCACTCGTATCACACCGAGGGCGCGGGCGGCGGCCACGCGCCCGACATCATCACCGTCGCTTCGCATCTCAATGTGCTGCCCAGTTCCACCAACCCGACCCGGCCGCACACCATCAACACCCTCGACGAGCACCTCGACATGCTCATGGTGTGCCACCACCTGAGCCCGTCCATCCCCGAGGACCTGGCGTTCGCGGAGTCCCGCATCCGCCCCTCGACCATCGCCGCCGAGGACCTCCTGCACGACCTGGGCGCGATCTCCATGATCGGCTCCGACGCCCAGGCCATGGGCCGCATCGGCGAGGTCGTCATGCGCACCTGGCAGACCGCGCACGTCATGAAGCGCCGCCGCGGCTCCCTGCCCGGCGACGGCGCCGCCGACAACAACCGTGTGCAGCGCTATGTCGCGAAATACACCATCTGCCCGGCGGTGACGCACGGCCTCGACGCCGAGATCGGTTCGGTCGAGGTCGGCAAACTGGCCGACCTGGTGCTGTGGGAGCCCGCCTTCTTCGGCGTCCGCCCGCACGCCGTCATCAAGGGCGGCGCGATCGCCTGGGCCGCCATGGGCGACGCCAATGCCTCCATCCCGACCCCGCAACCGGTCCTCCCGCGCCCGATGTTCGGCGCCGCCCCGAGCGTGACGGCCTCGACGTCCCTGCACTTCGTCTCCGAGCAGGCCATCGAGGACGGCCTCGCCGACCGCCTGCGCGTCAACCGGAAACTGGTCCCCGTGGCCAATGTCCGCCGCCGCACCAAGGCCGACCTCCCCAACAACGAGGCCATGCCCCGCATCGAGGTCGAACCCGACACCTTCACCGTCCGCATCGACGGCGAGGTCTGGAGCGAGCAACCCGCCACCGAACTCCCGATGGCCCAGCGCTACTTCCTGTTCTGAGGACGGGTATCCCTCGGCGTGATCTCAATCCTGGGCAGCCGAGGGAACTGCTGGCAGACTGCGAGGTATGACGACTGCCGATTGGGCCGGAGTGGATCGCTACCTCGTCGAAACCCTGGTGGGGGACGAGGATTCGGGGACGTTGCGAGCCAACGCGGCGGCGGGGTTGCCCGCCATCGACGTGTCGCCGCCGCAGGGGAAGTTCCTGTATCTGCTCGGGAAGTCGGTGCGCGCGCGGCGGGTGCTGGAGATCGGGACGCTCGGCGGGTACAGCACCACGTGGCTGGCGCGGGCCGTGGGGAAGTCCGGGCGGGTGGTGACGCTCGAATTCGAGCCGCTGCACGCGGAAGTCGCGCGGGAGAACCTGGATCGGGCCGGGGTGGGGGATCGGGTGGAGATTCGCGTCGGCGCGGCGCTGGACTCGCTGCCCGAGCTCGAGGCCGAGCGGCCCGAGCCGTTCGATCTGGTGTTCATCGACGCCGACAAGGTCAACAACACCAACTATGTGCGGTGGGCGTTGCGGCTGACCCGGCCCGGGTCGGTGATCGTCGTCGACAATGTGGTGCGCAACGGCGGGATCGTGGACGCGGATTCGGGTGACGCGGCGGTGCGGGCCAGCCGGGAGGTCATCGAATTCATCGCCGCCGAGCCGCGATTGGACGGGACCGTGGTGCAGACCGTCGGCGGCAAGGGCTGGGACGGGTTCGCGTACGCGGTCGTGGTCGGCGACGACGACTGATCGGTCACGGCCGCGGATCGGGGTTCGCGGCCAATTCCTCCCAATAGTCCACGTACGCCTGCTCGTGCATGATGCCCAGGCGCAGGATACGGGCCCGCGAGGTGGCGCGGACGCTGTCGGTGGCGTCGATCTCGTCGTAGAGCGCCCGGTACAGGTCCAGCCAATGCCGGTGCTCGGCAACCTGATTGCGGGCCAAGGCCACCACGGCGCCGGGCTCGCCCAGATCGGCGAAGAACAGTTTCAGCTGCGCCGGGTCGCGGGTCTCGGGCTGGGGTGAGGTGGGATCGCCCAGCCAGCGGGTCAATTCGGCGCGCCCGGCGTCGGTGAGGTGGAAGATGCGCCGGCGGCGGCCGGACTCCTCGGCCTCCTCGCGGAGCAGGCCCTGATCGGCCAGGCGCGGGGGGACGCGGTAGAGCTGCGCGTGGGGGATGGGCCAGAACTTGTCGACGCTCTCCTCCAGCCGCGCCTTGATGTCGTAGGGGGTCAGCGGTCCGTGGCGGGCGATGAGCCCCAGCACGATGTGGTCCTGCGGGCCTAGCTCGGCCATTCGGAATCCCCTCTCTCGTTTGACACCGTATCGCTGAGACTATATCTTGGTGCCAGTCATACGGTATCAATGAGACTATTGGAGTGGAAATGCGCGACTACGCCATCGACCTGTTCGACCGCTGGACCCAGATGTGGAACGGCGACCTCGTGTTGGCCGACGAGATCATGGCCCCGGCATTCACCCTGCGCTACGCCCAGCCGGGCGCGGACGCCTACGACAGCGTGAAGGACCGCGCGACCTTCGCCGCGGCCATCGACACCTTCCGGGCCGAACGGCCGGGCCTCGAGTTCTCCACGCAGGGCACCCCGGTCGTCGAAATGGACGACACCCGAACCGGAATCATCGCCCGCCCCTACGGTGCGCGGATCACCGCGCCGGATGGAACCATCGTGCGCGAACTCAGCGGCACCGACATCCTGCGCGCCGAGAACGGGCAGATCGTGGAGGTGTGGTCGGTGTCCGGCGGGGCCGAAGGACGCAGCTTCTACGCTTAGGCCCATGTCGAAGCGCCGCGAGAACCGTCCCGCGCCCGAGGCCTGCCCGTGCGGGCTGCCCGCCGCCTACGCCGATTGCTGCGGGCGGCTGCACCGCGGCGAACGGGCCGCCACCACCGCCGAACAACTGATGCGGTCGCGATTCAGCGCCTTCGCGGTCCAGGACGAGGCGTACCTGCTGCGCAGCTGGGACCCCGAAACCCGGCCCGCCGAGGTCGATTTCGATCCGGGCATGCACTGGGATCGGCTCGAGATCCTCGGCACGACGGGTGGGGGACCGTTCCACACCGAGGGGACCGTGGAATTCCGGGCCCACTACCGCGCGCATGGGGCGGCGGGGGAACTGCACGAGAACAGCCGATTTCGCCGGGACGAGGGGAAGTGGGTATACCTCGACGGCGACATCGAGCGCTGATCGAGCCGTAACTCCTTGCCGCCCCTGCGTATTCGCACACCGCGTGACTGTGCACGATCGGCAATCGTGCACAGCGTGCCACGACGGCTGCGCTCGGGGCGGCGACCAGCGGAAAGTTCCGACGGGAACACCGCCCCGAGCGCGCGGCTCAGTCGCGCGAGAACGCGGCGGCCGCAGCCATTTCCAGATCCCGGTACGGCTTTCCGGTCACGTCCTCGATCACCTGGTGCATGGTTCCGCCGGTGAACGGGAACGGTGAGTGGTACCGGGCCGACACGGACTGCCCGGTGTCCCGGCCGACCCGGACGCCCTCCCCGACACCGGAGAACACGGTCGGCTGGATCCGCATGTCATCGAGTGAACCCACCGGGTTCTCGTCGATGTAGAGGACGGCCTCACCCGTGGGCGTGTAATGGTCGGGCCGGGTGCCGTGCCGTTCGTAACGCACCCCGAGGATGTGATCGCCGAGCGGTATCCGGCAGTCGGAGACGATGGCCTGCTCCTCCTCGCCGAGGAAGTTGTAGACGTAGCAGAGGTGACCGTCCTGGACGAACAGGGCGTGCCCGCCGAGCCGCCCGCCGTGGGCGAACAGCACGCCCTCGGCGTCCGGGCTGACGATCGTCGTCTCGGCCAGCAGCGCGAATGAGCGGCCCAGAATCTCGAGCGCCGCACCCGGCCCGACCTCCGCGCTGTCCGGGTAGTAGACGGCACGGTCCATGCCCCTGGCGTATGTCGGCCGGAAGCGCACCAGCGCGGAGACGATGTCGAGATCATTGAGCGGCATCCCGTTGTACTTCTCCGCCTCGGAGAACCACAGCGCCTTCATTTCCTCCAGCTTCTCGGGATGCTCCGCGGCCAGGTCGTGCATCTGGCTGCGGTCCTGATCGATATGGAACAGCTCCCAGCGGTCCTGATCGAAGTGTCCCCAGCCGGACGGGCAGGCCGCGTGCACGGTGTCGGCGAACCAGCCGCGATGCCAGATGCCGCGCGTGCCCAGCATCGAATAGAACTGGGTGTGCTTGCCGACATCGGCGTCGGCGTCCTCGAACAGGGCCCGGAAGCTGACCCCTTCGAGGGGGCGCTGCGGCACGTTCTTCACCGTGTCCGGCGGCGTGATGCCCAGCAGTTCGTAGACGGTGGGGGTGACGTCGCAGACATTGAGGTACTGGTGGCGGATCTCGCCGCGGGCCGGAATGCCCGCCGGCCACGCCATCAGACAGGGATCGGCGATGCCGCCCTCGTGCGAGGCGTACCGCTTGTACAGCTTGTACGGGGTGTTGAAGGCCATCGCCCACCCGATGCTGTAGTGGTTGTAGGTGGTCGGCAGGCCCAGCTCGTCGAGCTTGACCAGGCTGTCCTCGATCGTGTCGATGTAGCCGTTGAAGAACTTCATCTCGTTGACCGAACCGTTGGGGCCGCCCTCGCCGCTGGCGCCGTTGTCGGAGAAGGCCACGATGATGGTGTTGTCCAGCTGACCGGTCTCCTCGAGGTAGTCCAGCACCCGGCCGATCTGGGCGTCGGTGTAGGACAGGAATCCGGCGAACACCTCCGCCTGGCGGGCGAAGAGCCGTTTCTCGTTCTCCGACAGCGAGTCCCAGGCGCGTACCGTGTCCTGCGCCGGCCACGGCTTGCCGTCGGCGCTGGTGACATCGCTGTACGGGTTCATGGGCGACAGCTCGGTGTTCTCCGGAATCAGGCCCATGCGCTTCTGGTTGTCGAGCACGATCTCGCGGTACTTCTCGTAGCCCATGTCGAACTTGCCGCGGTACTGATCCGCCCATTCCTGGGCGACGTGGTGCGGGGCGTGCCCGCAGCCCGGGCACAGGTACATGAACCACGGTTTGTCAGGGGCGATCACCTTGGCGTCGCGAATGAACTCGATCGACTTGTCGGCCAGGTCCTTCGACAGGTGATAGCCGTCCTCGGGCGAATACGGCTGCGCGATCGGGTGATTGTCGTAGACGAGATTCGGATACCACTGGTCGGCCTCGCCGCCCAGGAAACCGTAGAACCGTTCGAATCCGCGCCCCAGCGGCCAGTGCCGCTTCGATGCCGCGAGATTCTCCTCCTCCAACGGCGTCATATGCCATTTGCCGACGGCGTAGGTGTTCCACCCGCGTTCGCCGAGCACCTCCGAGCACAAGGCGGTGTCGGCGGGGATGCGTCCCGACAGGCTCGGGAATCCGTCACTGAATTCCTCGATGGTCGCCATGCCGACCGATGACGCGTTTCGCCCGGTCAGCAGGGAGGCGCGGGTGGGTGAACACAGTGCGGTGGTGTGGAATTGCGTGAACTGCACGCCACTGTCGGCGATCCGCTTCATGTTCGGCATGTCGACCAGGCCGCCGTAGCAGTCCCAGGTGGCGATGCCGATGTCGTCCCACACCAGATACAGCACATTGGGCGCACCCGGCGGGGCGGTCGGTTCCGCGTACGGTCCCCAGTCGGCGACCGAATCACGAATATCGAGGGCGATATGTCCTTCGAACTTCCTGGCCATTCATTCACCTCGGAAAAGGAGAATCGTTGGTAGGGACCCAGCTCCGGCGTGACCGCTGGGAGTTCATCGACGCGTCGGTGACCACGCGGTTCCGGGACTCGGCGTCCGGAACCCGTGCGGATCACCCACCTTTCGCACCTCTCAAAGAGTACCGACCGGAATGTACTTGTGGCGGGGGTTGAACGAGCCCGATACCGAACGGTTTTCGAGCGGACAACGGTCTCGGTCGGGTCAGAGCGCGGCGCGCGCCTCGAAACCGT
Source organism: Nocardia sp. NPDC004340 (assembly GCF_053602575.1). Lineage (NCBI taxonomy): Bacteria > Bacillati > Actinomycetota > Actinomycetes > Mycobacteriales > Nocardiaceae > Nocardia > Nocardia sp. NPDC004340. Next base: position 525,585 of record NZ_JBSGDW010000003.1, on the reverse strand, counting down.
CGCAGAGTGCGGTGAGCCCGGTGTCGAGCAGGTGCTCTGGATCCAGCAGGGCGATGTCACCGCTGCCGACGAGACCCGCCAGCGAGGGCGGGGTGGGCCAGCGCGGGTCACCGTCGAGCAGGGCGGTGAGCCCGGAGCGTTCGTCGGCGCTGCTGTCACGGCCCTGCAGCAGCCGGGCGCTGACCTCCTGCAGGGCGACCCCGGCGATATAGCTCCACACCGACAGCGACATGCGGGTCGCCTCGCGGGCGTCGACGCCGAGTTCGGCGAAGCCCTCCACCAGCCAGCTCAGCACCGTGAGGCTGTGCTCGCCGAAGTTGTAGCGCGGCACCGCGAAGGTGAACAGCACCCAGGGGTGCTGCTGATAGAGCCGCCAATCCACCTCGGCGGCGATGCGCACCCGGTCACGCCAGGTCCAGCCCTGTCCCTCGGCCGGGGGGTAGGGGTTGCGGCGGGCGACCTCGTCGGTCATGGCGGCGAGCAGGGTGTCCTTGTTGGGGACGTGCCGGTAGAGCGACATGGCCCCGGCGTTCATCCGCTCGGCGATGCGGCGCATGGACAGCGCGTCGAGTCCGGACTCGTCGGCGAGGGCGATGGCGGTGTCGACGATGGCGGCCCGGGTGAGCTTGGCCTCGGTCATCGGACGAATTGTTCCCTTCCGGCGCGGGGTGTGCGTACACTGTACCCGCGCTCGAGCGTACGTTGTACGCCCGGGCGCATTCCATGGACAGGGCCCGGTGGGCCCCGAGCAGCCCGAAGGATAGGTCATGACGAGTACCCTCGCGCGCCCCGGCGCGAAGACGCCGCGCCGCGCCTGGGCGGGTCTGGCCGTCCTGCTGCTCCCGGTGCTGCTGGTCTCGATGGACATGTCGGTGCTCTACCTGGCCATGCCCACCCTGACCCAGAACCTGGATCCGTCCGCCACCCAACAGCTCTGGATCCTCGACATCTACGGCTTCATGATCGCCGGCCTGCTCATCACCATGGGCAATCTCGGTGACCGCATCGGGCGACGCAATATCCTGCTGGCCGGGGCCACCGTCTTCGGAATCGCCTCGGCGCTGGCCGCTTTCGCCCCCAGCGCGGGCGTGCTCATCGCGGCGCGGGCGCTCATGGGCCTGGGCGGCGCGACCCTGCTGCCCTCCTCGCTGGCGCTGATCTCCACCCTGTTCCCCGAGGACCGCTCCCGCGCCACCGCGATCGGCGTGTGGACGGCGTTCTTCGCGGGCGGCTCGGCGGTCGGGCCGATCATCGGCGGCGTCCTGCTGCACCACTTCTGGTGGGGCTCGGTGTTCCTCATCAACGCTCCGGTCCTGGTGGTGCTGCTGGTCTTCGGGCCGCTGCTGCTCCCCGAACACCGCGCCGCCGCGCGCGGACCCCTCGACTGGGTGAGCGTGCTGCTGTCGATCGGCGGCATCCTGCCGATCGTGTACGCCATCAAGCGCCTGGCCGCCGAGGGCTTCGACCTGCCCGCGGTGGGCATCGGCATCGTCGGCGCGCTGCTGCTGACCGCGTTCGTCCGCCGTCAGCGCCACCTCGACGAACCGCTCCTCGATCTGAGCCTGTTCCGGCGCGGACTGTTCTCGGTGGCCATCGGCTCCAGCACGGTCGGCATGCTCGCTCTGGCCGGGATGAGCTACCTGACCAGCGTGTACCTGCAATCGGTGACCGGCCGCGACCCGCTGGCCGCGGCGCTGCTCGGGATTCCCGGCGCGGTCGTGGTGTTCGTGTTCTCCATGAGCGGCGCGCGGATCGGGCGCGTGTTCGGCACCAAGACCACCTTCGTGCTCGCCCTCGGCATGGCCGCGCTCGGCAACCTCATGCTGCTCGGAGTCGGCGTGAACGGCGGAATCGGCTGGTATGTGGCCGGATCCGTGGTCGCGGGCGCGGGCTTCGGCATCGCCTTCACCCTGGTGTCGGAGGTGGCGGTGTCCTCGGTGCCGCCCGAACGCGCCGGATCGGCGGTCGGCATCTCCGAGACCAGCTTCGAACTGGGCAACGGCCTGGGCCTGGCGCTGCTGGGTTCGCTGGCCGCGCTGGTGTTCCGGTCCGGCGGGGACTTCGGATCCACGCTGGGGGAGACCGTCGCCGAGGCCGGGGGCGACACCGCCCTGATCGATTCGGCGCGCGAGTCGTTCGTGACCGGCATGCACGTGGCCACGACCACCGGCGCGGTGCTGCTGGCCGCGATGGCCGCGGTCGCGTTCTTCGCCAAGACCGGGACACCCGCGAAAGACGCTGCGGTGAAAGCCGGTTCCGCGCACTAGCCGAACAGACCGGTCCACACCTCGGTGATCCGGGCGCGCCACGGCATGATCACCCGCTGATACAGCCGGCGCACCGGATCGGCGAGGGCCCGCCACGCCCGGGCGATGGCCGCGAACAACGGTCGCAGGACCGCGCGACGCAGCCATCGGCAGGGAGCCACCACCGTGACCGCGACGACGGCGGTGGCCACCCGCCAGCCGAACACGATCACCGCGACGATCGCGTAGGCGAGAGGCCGCAGCAGCCGGCGCCACAGCTGCTTCGCGGGCCACACGATCAGCCACTCGACCAGCGGCTCGATGACGGCGGTCACCAGCCAGCGGCCACCGGGGCTCAGCACATACCGCCACAGCGCCGAGAGCGGCACCGCGACAAGCCATTTCCAGAGATTCGCCACGGTCCAGACGATGGCCTCGGCAATGGGTTTCACGAACGTGCGGAACAGCCACGGGATGCCGGGCTTCAGCACCCGCCGCCACAACCATTCCTCGATGGCGCGCTGGATCGGGCGCAGGAAATACGCCAGCAGGAACGCGCCGATCGGTGTGAGCACCATGCCGAACAACAGCTGCTGGATCAGCAGATGCCACAGGTAATCGCGCACGAAATTGCGCAGCGGCCGGAACACCCAGTCCCGGAACAGGATCGCGAGCGGTTTCGCGAGATGATCGGTGAACAGCCGGAACGCCGCCGCGATGAGTCGCGGCAGGCGGGTGATCCCCTCCCACAGCAGTCGCGGCGGCACGAACACCACCAGCACCACCGCGCGGGCGCACCAGCCCCAGAACGTCACCTGCTCCGGCGTCGGCCGCTCCGGCGCTCGAGTAGTCGTCATCGGTTTCCTTCCCCCGGGATTTGGTCCTCATCCTGGTGCAGGAATCCGCAGTGCGGCCAGGGTATTTCCACTCATTCGCGATCACATACCGGTCCGGCGGTTAGGCTCGGAAACGTGGCTGAGCACGACGCCCCGAACCAGCCGGCCGAGCCGAACGGCCGACCGCTGGCCGAACGCGTGGCGACCCGAATCTTCTACCCGACCTCCCGGCCGCGTGAGAAAGCCCTGCGCGAGGCGGTATCGGGCACGGTGATCCTGGTGACCGGAGCCTCGCACGGCATCGGCAAGGCGGCCGCCCGGAAACTGGCCGCGGCGGGCGCGACGGTCCTGCTGGTCGCGCGGTCGCGAGAGGACCTCGAGGACGTGGCCGCCGAGATCGCCGCCGCGGGTGGGATCGCGCACGTCTACCAGTCCGACATCACCGAATTCGACGCCGTCGAAGAGCTCGGCCGCCAGGTGCTGGCCGAGCACGGCCGCGTGGATGTGGTGATCAACAACGCGGGCCGCTCGATCCGCCGCCCGATCGACGAATCCTATGACCGCTTCCACGATTTCACCCGCACCATGGACGTCAACTATCTGGGCCCGGTGCGGCTGTTGTTGACCCTGCTGCCCGGCATGCGCGAACGCGGCCGCGGGCACATCGTGAACATCTCCACCTGGGGCCTGCGCATGCCGCCCGTGCCCCGCTGGTCGGCATACGGCGCGTCGAAGGGCGCGTTCGACATCTGGCTGCGGACGGTGGCCACCGAGATCGCCGCCGACGGCGTCACCACCACCTCGGTGTACATGCCGCTGGTGCACACCCGCATGAGCGCGCCCACCGACTTCTCCGGCGTGCCCGGGCTGACCGCCGACGAGGCGGCCAACCTGGTCTGTCACGCCGTGGTCGCCCGGCCCCTCGAGATCTCGCCCTGGTGGACCGGCCCGGTGCAGGCCTGGACGGATCTGCGCCGCGGGGCCGCGCAACGGTTCATGGAACGCAGCCTCGGGCGCAGGTCAGGGGAGTAGCACCACCTTGCCTGTGGTCGCCCGGGTCTCCAGGGCGTGGTGCGCGGCCGCCGCCTCGGCGAGCGGGAATGACTGCACCGCCGGACGCAACCGGCCCGCCGCGGCCTCGGCCAGCGCGCGAGTCTCCAAGGCGCGCAAGCCGCCCCCGCGTTGCAGCAGCGGCGGACCGAGCACGACCTGCGAGGTGATGCCGCGCGCGGCCAGGGCCTGCTCGTCGAGGTCGATCTGACCGCCGGACCAGCCGAACACCAGGCGCACGCCGCCGTCGGCGAGCAGCTCGGCCGCGGTGCGCGCGACGTCTCCGCCGATCCCGTCGAACAGCAGGGTCGCGGGCCGGTCCCCGTACTTGGCGCGCACGGCCTCGGGCCAGGACGGATCGAGATAGTCCAGGGCGAGATCCGCGCCGTTCTCGTACACCTGGTCGGTCTTCACCGGGCCGCCCGCGAGCCCGATGACGGTCGCGCCCGCCGCGACCAGATACTGCACCAGCAGGGTGCCGATGCCGCCCGCCGCGGCCGGAACCAGAGCCACCGTCTCCGGGCCCACGTCCGCGAAACTCAGAATGCCCAGTGTGGTCCGGCCGGTGCCGATCATCGCCACCGCCGCGCCCGCGTCGAGGCCGTCCGGAATCGCGTGCAGCCGTTCGGCTTCGGTGACCACGAGCTCGGCGTACCCGCCCGGCGCCTGCCCGATGTGCGCGACAACCGCACGCCCGAGCCAGCTTTCGTCGACGCCGGGCCCGACCCGGTCCACGGTCCCGGCGATCTCGCGGCCCGGAATCGTGGGCAGCTCGGGCAGGGGCAGCGGGCCGCCCGCCACGCCCTGCCGAATCGAGGTGTCCAGCAGGTGCACTCCCGCGGCGCGGACGGCGATCCGGACCTGCCCGGCCCCGGGTTCGGGGTCCGCGACGGTCTCGTACCGCAGGTTCTCGGCGGGCCCGAACTCGTGAAGACGGATGGCGTGCACGGCGACTCCTCTACCTCGTTGACGTTCTGCCCGCCCAGTCTGCAACCTCAACTAATGTTCAGGTCAAATCACGCATTTTGAAACAAACACCGTTCACACCTGTGGAACGTGGGTTAGTCTCGCTGCGATCACATCCTGTGAGGATGCTGTGTGAGAAAGGGATATTCATGAAAAACGTTGCACTGAAAGCCTTTGCCGTCGCCGCCATCGCCTCCGGCATCGGTGCCGCCCCGGCCATGGCCGCCCCGGTCGAGCTGGTGCCCGTCACCGACACCGGCGCCGCCCCGGTCGCCGGACTGGTGCCCATGACCGGCTCGGCCGGGCTGTCCAACTCCATCACCTGTGCGCTGCAGAGCATCTCGGCGGCCATGCCCTGCCTGCTCACCTAGTCGACACCGCCGCGCCGGGTGCCGCTTAGGATCGACCCATGCGACACCCGGACGTGCGGCGATGAGCCTGGCCACCCTGCTGACCCTCGCCGACTCCCGGCTGCCGATCGGCGGGCACGTGCACTCCGGCGGCGTCGAGGAGGCCATCGCCTCCGGACTGCTGCGCGACGTGCCCAGCGTGGAATTGTTCCTGCGGCGGCGCATCCGCACCTCGGGACTGGTGGCGGCCTCGCTGGCCGCGGCCGTCTGCGCCGGCACTCTCGATCCGCAGCGCGCCGAACTCGAGGCCGACGCGCGGACCCCGTCCCCGGCCGCCCGCACCGCCTCCCGTGCCCAGGGCCGCGGCCTGTTGCGGCTCGCCAAACAGGTCTGGCCGCACGCCGAGTGGCGCGCGCTCGGCGCCCGCCCCCATCTGTCCACCGTGTTCGGCGTGGTGGGCACGGTGTGCGAGGCCACCCCCGCCGATATCGCCGCCGTCACCGTCTACACCACCATGACCGGGGCGGCCACCGCCGCGCAGCGCCTGCTCGCCCTCGATCCGGCCGCCGTGGCCGCCTGCACCATCCGCCTCGCCCCGGTGTGCGACGCCACCGCCCGCGCCGCCACCGAATCGCTGGCCGCGCTCTCCGACCCGCTGCAGGACGTGCTCGCCGAACGTCACCCCCGCCGGGACATGCCGCTGTTCGCGTCGTAGCCGGTCACGGGCCAGGTAACACCCGGTTTACGTGACTGGGTCAGGATGGGGGTGAAAGGAGCGCACATGCCACCTCACCTCATCGACGGGGAACCGCACGATCACAGTCACGACCGCCCCAAGCGGGAGCGGACGCCCGGGGAACCGGTGCGGATCGGGATCGGCGGTCCGGTCGGATCGGGCAAGACCGCGCTGACCGCGGCCCTGTGCCGGCAGCTGCGCGACGAGCTGTCGCTGGCCGTCTTGACCAACGACATCTACACCACCGAGGACGCCGATTTCCTGCGGCGCAACGCGGTGCTGCCGGACGAGCGCATCACCGCCGTGCAGACCGGCGGCTGCCCGCACACCGCCATCCGCGACGACATCACCGCCAACCTGGATGCCATCGACGATCTGATCGAGGCCAACCCGCCGCTGGATCTGATCCTGGTGGAATCCGGCGGCGACAACCTCACCGCCACCTTCTCCTCCGGCCTGATCGACGCCCAGATCTTCGTGGTGGACGTGGCCGGCGGCGACAAGGTGCCACGCAAGGGCGGCCCGGGCGTCACCTGGTCGGATCTGCTGGTCATCAACAAGACCGATCTGGCCCCGATGGTCGGCGCGGATCTGTCGGTCATGGAACGCGATTCGACGACCGTGCGCGAGGGCCGGCCGTTCGTGTTCACCTCCCTCACCCAGGACCCGGCCGCGACGCCGGTGCTGGCCTGGGTGCGCGAGCAGCTGCGGCTGGCCGCCGAACAGGATGCGGGCGTTGCCCATTCGCACTGAGCTCCGCATCATCGCGTCCGCCGGGACGCTGCCGCGCATCCACGCGGTCGGCGGCCTGGCGGCGCGGCACACGGGCCCGGACACGGTGCACCTGATCGGCACCGCCGCCACACCGCTGGGCGGTGACGTCCTGGACATCACGATCTCGGTCGGCGCGGGCGCGCTGCTGCGGGTGCGGTCGGTGGCCGCGACCATCGCGCTGCCGGGCCGTGAGACCCGGAAGTCGGTGGCGCACTGGCGTTTCGAGGTGGCCGCGGGCGGGGAGCTGGACTTCGATCCGGAACCGACCGTGGTCGCGGGCGGCGCGGAACACGACACGTTCACCACGGTGCGTCTGGAAGACGGTGCGCGGCTGCGACTTCGGGAACGGGTGCAGATCGGCCGCACCGGCGAGGATCACGGTCACTGGACCGGGGAGTTGATCGCGGATGTCGGTGCGATTCCGCTGCTGCGGCACCGTCTGGAACTGGGCTCCGAGGCGATCACCGACGACGCGCTGTCGGAGCCGCGGGCACTGGAGAGTGTGCTCACCTATCCCGACGATCGCCCGGCGGATACGGCGGGCCTGGATCAGGCGCTGCTGCCGCTGGCCGCGGGCGGCACACTGTTCACGCGGACCGGTCGACTGCTGACGGCCTGACCGGCACATCGGAAATCGCTGTCGCGCAAGAACTTCGAACCCTGTGCACAGCCATCCGCATGCGGCGGGTCGCGTTCGCGGCGGGAACCAACCTCACCGCCGGTTCCCGCCGCGTGCGCACATCTACCTGGTCGAGCGGCCTCGTCGAGGAGGGATCAGTCGCCGACGACGCGGGGCGGTGCGTTGAATCCGTTGAACGCGATCACATTCGGGGACGCCGCCGCCGGCCACTGGGCCTTGGGCGCGTCGTCACGCTGCGTCACTCCGGGAGCGATCTCGGACGGGGCGGCGTTGGCGGCACCGGATCCGACGATCGCCATGACTAGCGGGACGGCACCCGCTGCCACCACGTTGCCGACCTTGTTCCGGTGCGGGTTGAGCGCGCGGTGCTTACCTCCGGCCATACATGACCTCTCTGGTCAGGGGGAACATCGGGACGACCGACATTCGAACCCACCGACCACCTGGATTGGTGAGCTGAATGGACGACCGAGAATCCGTTAGATAACCGAAAAGTAGCCATTCAAGCGGGTTTTGAATAGCGAAGAGGCCGGAATCCTGGTGATGGATTCCGGCCTCGCTAGCTCGGCGATCACTCCTGAACGGACGCCTCATCGGCGTTCGGCGCGTCGGCCGGGGTAGCACCGTCGATGCCGGTCGCCCGGTCCGCGACACCCGGGGTGGCCGGAGCCAGGTACCCGTTCACCGCGCCGACGGCGCCGCCGATGACGGCCCCGACGGTCGCCGCCGGCACCGCGATCAGGCTCGCGGCGGCGGTCGCGCCCGCGGCCGGGCCGAAGACCCAGCCCGCCGGAGCGAACGGCGTGCCCGCCATCGCACCGATGACACCGCCCATGACCGCACCGGCGACCTCGAGCGGGGCGGCCACGCCCACGCCTACCGCCGCGCCCACGGCGGCGGAACCGACCGTCGCGGCGGCCATGCGGTCCGACCGGCTCGGCTCGAAGCCGGCCGAGTCGTAGGTGCGGGCCAGATCGGCCTCGGCGCCCGCGGCGAGCGCGTTCACCTGGGCGGCCTGGTCCGCGTCGAGCCAGACCGGGATGTCGAGCTGGGTGTCGCCCAGGCGCAGCTTGCCCTCGGGCGCCGCGATCGGCGCCACTTCGGGGGCGGCCAGCGGGTCGCCCAGGCGCAGCTTGCCGTTGTCGACGGGGGTCAGCGGCGCGTCGGGGATGTCCCGCAGGCCGGTGGTGGCGTTGCGGCCGACCCGCACGGGGAGGACGACCTCGGCGGCGGGCTCGATCAGCTCGTCCGGGCCGACCTCGGCCGCGGCGGCGGACAGGTAGGTGTGCGCGCCGTCGGCCATGGCCTGCGGCATCGGCACGGCCAGCTTGCCGAACGGGGTGTCGACGACCACGCCCGGCTGGGTGTCGGCGCCGCCCGGCAGCGTGGTGCCGGGCTGGTTGTCGACCACCGCCGGTTGGGTGTCGTCGGACGAAACCGGTTCCGCCGCACTGGTTCCGGCGGCGGCGAGAGCGGCGACCAGCGGCAGCGCGCCCGCGACCGCCAGTGTGCCCAGGCGCCGTCGCCGCGGCGAAACAGTATCGACCGGTTGGCGTTTGCCCATGAATGACCTTTCTTCCGAATATCGACAGACGCCGAACATTCGGATCCGGCCGGTGCGCCGGATTGGTCTGGACACGCCGCCCGGTCAGACCCTCATTCGAAGGACGGCCGGGCCGAGTCGTCAGCCCGCGCGCTGTTCGGTGGATTTCGCCGATTCGGAATTCGCCACGGATTTGCCGTTGCCGGAGGCGTTTTCGGCCGCGCCGATCTGCTTGGCCAGTTCCAGCGCCTCGGCGGGATCGTCGAGCGCCTCGAGCGCGAGCCGCGCGAACACCCACTGCTCGGTGGCCGCCATCTGACCGCGGTGGCGGCCCAGGAACGACACGAACCATTCCAGCACCGTGACGAAGCGGCTGCGGAAGCCGACCAGGTACCACAGGTGCAGACCCAGCCAGGCCAGCCACGCGAAGAAGCCGCTGAACTCCAGCTTGCCCACCTGGCAGACCGCGCTGAACCGCGACACCGTGGCCATCGAGCCCTTGTCGAAGTACTTGAAGGGCTTGCGGTCCTCGACCTTCTGCTTGCCCTCGGTCTCGGCCTTGATGGCCTTGGCGGCGTAGGTGCCGCCCTGGATCGCGCCCTGGGCCTGCCCGGGCACGCCCGGCACCGACATCAGGTCGCCGACCACGAACACGTTCGGGTAGCCCTTGATGGTGAGGTCCGGTTCGACGATGACGCGTCCGGCCCGGTCCACCTCGGTGCCCTTGGACTTGTCGGCCAGGATCTTGCCCAGGCCGCTGGCCTGCACGCCCGCCGACCACACCTTGCAGGCGGATTCGATGCGGCGCTCGGAGCCGTCCTTGTCCTTGACGGTGACCCCGCGCGCGTCGACATTGGTGACGATGGCGTTGAGCTGGATCTCCACGCCCATCTTCTCGAGCCGCTTGTGCGCCTTGGCGCCCAGCTTGGGGCCCATCGGGGCGAGCACCGCGCCCGCGCCCTCGACCAGGATGACGCGCGCGTCGCGGGTGTCGATATTGCGGAAGGTGCCGTCCAGGGTGCGGTCGGCGAGTTCGGCGATCTGCCCGGCCAGCTCGACGCCGGTGGGGCCGGCGCCGACCACGACGAAGGTCATGAACCGGTCGCGGGTCTCCTGGTCGGTGGCCAGCTCGGCCTCCTCGAAGGAGCCCAGGATGCGCGCGCGCAGTTCGAGGGCGTCGTCGATGGTCTTCATGCCCGGGGCGTAGGTGGCGAAGTGGTCGTTGCCGAAGTACGACTGCTGCGCGCCCGCGGCCACGATGAGGCTGTCGAACGGGGTGACGTAGTCCCGGTTGAGCAGGCGCGAGGTGACGGTGCCGCCCTCGAGGTCGACATCGGTGACCTCGCCCATGATCACCTGCGTGTTCTGCTGCTTGCGCAGCACGATGCGGGTGGCCGGGGCGATCTCGCCGACGGACAGGATGCCGGTCGCGACCTGGTACAGCAGTGGCTGGAACAGGTGCGTGGACGTCTTGGAGATGAGTGTGATGTCGACGTCGGCCTTGCGCAGGTGCTTGCAGGCGAACAGTCCACCGAACCCGGACCCGATCACCACCACCCGATGGCGCTGCGCGACGGAATTCTCGGCGTTCATCTAGTTCCTGCTCCTCGCCAGACGGTGAAACTACGACAACTCACGCACAACGGTAATGCAGTGTGAGTAGCGCAGCCCAATCAGGACCGACCGAAAACAGACCTTCCAGACAGCTGACCCGAAAATACAATATGGGCGGTCGTTCAGTGCGGATTGGCGCGAGCCCGGTGGCGGGCGGCCGGGGCGGCCGCCCGCGCTCGTGATCGGGGGAGGCGGCTCAGCGTCCCTGGAAGAGCAATTGCGCGACGCGCGTGGTGGTTTCGGAGCCTTCGAGATATCCGCCCTGGTTGCCCTGCTCGGTCATGATCGCCAGGGTGTAGCGCTCACCGGGTCCGGCGAAGCCGACCGAGTTGACCACCCAGCCGCCCTGCTCGTCGGACCAGCCGTTCTTCAGGCCCGGGTTCATGGCCGCGCCCGCGCCCCACACGCCCCAGTGCTGGTTGGTGTCGACGCGGCGCATGCGGTCGAGCAGGTACGCGCGGTCGTCGGGGTGCATGCGGGTGAGGATGTTGTCCATCAGCCGGTCCAGGTCGGCGGGCGAGCACTGCTGGAAGCCCCAGTCCGGAAACAGCTTGATCTGCTCGATGGAGGTGGTCGGCGGCAGCGGGATCAGCCCGACCATGCCGTTGGCCCGGAAGGCGTTGTTGAACGCCATGCGGTCGAAGCCCGCGAACTTGTTCCACAGGATGTCGGCGGCATTGTCGTTGGAGGTTGCCAGCATCGACTCCATGAGCGCGCGGTCGTCGGGACCGAGCATGATGGCGCCGACCCGGGCGCGATTCAGCAGATCCTCCGCGATCGCCAGCTTGATGGTGGACGCGGTCCAGAAGTTGGTGTCCGCGTTGCCATTCCGGTAAATGCCGCCGGTGACGCGATCGCGCATCACATAACCGGTGACGCCGGGGCGGGTGGCGAGATAGTCGTCGACCGCGGCGATGCGTCTGCTCATATCCGCGTCGAATCCCGTGATCGGGCCCTGCGTGTGCGCGGGGACCGCGCCGGCGACGGGAATGAGGACGGGCGCGGCCGGAATCAGGGCAGCGGCCGCGAGGACACAAGCGGAGGAGGCCACGCGCCGGGCCTTGGGGGAACGCACGAGGGATCACAATAGAGGGGACAATGCCCGATTCGCACGTCTTGCAGGTGATCGGGTTGTCTGTTATCGAATCGACACTGTCGCACGGATTTTCGTGTACGGCTTGCGAGTTTCGTCCGGATCAGCGAAAAGCTGCCCGTAGCTCTTCGATCCCGCGGCCATTGAGCCGGTAGCAATGCTCGAAGGCCTCGGTGTGGCGGTCGCGCGGCCAGGACTGCAGCACCACGCCGCGTCCGTAATGTCGGGAGTTGACCAACTCCCAGCGCTCTCCCACCCGTCGCACCGTGAACCCGGTTCTGGGCACCAGGGGAATCACCGACGCAGACATGTACGCGGACCAGCCTTTCAGCGAGAAATGAGAACCACCCCGAAAGGCACTGTCGCATACCACACTCGAAATTCGCAGTGACGCGCCCTAGCAAATATCCGGCGTGTGGCAGGTGTCACCCGGCGAGCCGCACAGCCCGGTGTTTGCATGTCGTTCGCCGACTGTATAAACACAGGTCGTGCACATTCACCGGGCGGAACGAGCGGACACGCTCGCCGACGCGCTCGCCGGGCTACTGATCGAACCGCTCGGCGATCCGTTCACCCCGGAAGTTGTCGCGGTTCCCGCCAAGGGGATCGAGCGCTGGCTCACCCAGCGGCTGGCCACGGTACTCGGCGCGGGCGGCGGCCCTGGCCGCGGTGCGGCCGGTGGGCTCGGTACCGACGGGATCTCGGCCAATATCGACTTCGCGGATCCGGCGGCGCTGGTGTCGGCGATCCTCGCCGAGGCGACCGGCGTGGATCCGGAGCAGGATCCGTGGTCGCCGGAGCGACTGGTCTGGACCTTGTTGCCGGTCCTCGACGACGTGCTGTCCGAACCGTGGAGCGCGGTGCTCGCCCGCCACCTCGGCCACGGCGACGCGGGCGGGCACCGGGTCGGACGGCGGTACGCGACGGCGGCGCGGATCGCGGCCCTGTTCGACAGCTACGGCACCCAGCGCCCGGCCATGATCACCGAGTGGGCCGCGGGCGGCGACACCGACGGCGCGGGGCACGACCTCCCGCCGGATCTGGTGTGGCAGGCGATGCTGTGGCGGCGGGTGCGCGGCGTGGTCGGGGTGCCCAGTCCCGCCGAGCGGCTGGCGGCGGCGTGCGCGCGGCTGCGGGCCGAGCCGTCGATCGTGTCGGTGCCGGAACGGATTTCGCTGTTCGGGGTGACGCGGCTGACCACCGATCAGCTGGAGGTGCTGTCGGCGCTGTCGGCCGGGCGGCAGGTGCACCTGTGGCTGGTGCACCCCAGCCCGGCGCTGTGGACCAAGCTGGCCGACGCCGAGGTCATCCCGAATTCCGGTGTGCGCGTGCGGCATCCGCTGCTGGCGGCACTGGGACGCGATGTGCGGGAACTGCAGGAGCGGCTGGCGGGCTACGACCACATCGACACCTATCACCCCGGACCGGACGAGATCGGGCCGCGCACGCTGCTGTCGGAGCTGCAGTCCGCGGTGCGTCAGGACCGCTGGTCGCTCATGCCCGACCCGGGCCTGGCCGACGGGACGGTCACCGTGCACTCCTGCCACGGGCCGTCGCGGCAGGTGGAGGTGTTGCGCGACGCGCTGCTGAGCGTGTTCGCCGCCGATCCGACGCTGGAACCGCGCGATGTCATCGTGCTGTGCCCCGACGTGGAGAGCTACGCGCCGCTGGTGCGGGCGGCGTTCGGGCAGTGGTCCCTCGACGGGGCCGAGCCCGGGCATCCCGCGCACGGGCTGCGGGTGCGGCTGGCCGATCGCGCCCAGCGCGCGGTCAATCCGGTGCTGGACGTGGTGGGCACGCTGCTGGAGCTGGCCGACGGCCGCGTCACCGTGACCGAGGCGCTGGATCTGTGTGCGTCCGAACCGGTTCGGGTGCGCTGCGGGTTCGACGACGACGATATCGAGCGGCTGCGGGAGTGGGCGGCCGAGACCGGGGCGCGCTGGGGGATCGGGCAGCGGCAGCGGCAGGCGTTCGGGCTGGGCGACTTCCCGCAGAACACGCTCAATGCCGCGGTGGACCGGATCCTGCTCGGGGTCGCGGCGGGCGAATCCAGTGAGGACTGGCTGGATCTGGTGCTGCCGCTGGACGACGTGGACAGCAATGACATCGATCTGGGCGGCCGGTTCGCCGAATTCGTGGACCGGCTCGCGGTGTGCCTGCGCGACCTGCGGGGCTCCACCCTGGACGAGCCCGCGGGCAGCGCGCGGCCCGCGTCGGAATGGGCCGCCGTGCTGGGACGCGCGCTGGATCTGCTGACCGAGGTGCCGTCCGGTCAGGGCTGGATGGCGGTGCAGGCGCGTCGCGAACTGGCGACGGCGCTGGAACCGGCGGGTTCGATTCCCTTGCGGCTCAGCGATATCGGCGCACTGCTCACGGCCAGGCTGGCCGGGCGGCCCTCGCGCGCCAACTTCCGCACCGGGGAGCTCACGGTGTGCACCATGGTGCCGATGCGGTCGGTGCCGCACCGGGTGGTGGTGCTGCTGGGTCTCGACGACGAGGTGTTCCCGCGCGCGGGCGGCGTGGACGGGGACGATGTGCTGGCCCGGCACCGGTGCCCCGGGGATCGGGATCCACGCAGCGAGGACCGGCAGCTACTGCTCGACGCGATCATGGCGGCGGGGGAGCGGCTGGTGTTGCTGCACACCGGATCCGATCCGGTCTCGGGCGCGCACCGTCCGCCCGCGATCCCGCTGGCCGAACTCCTCGACACCGTGCGCGCGCACATCGGCGCGGGAGCGATGGACCAGGTGGTGACGCGGCATCCGTTGCAGCCCTTCGATCGCCGCAACTTCCGGCCGGAGAATCCGTTCAGTTTCGACACCGTCGCGCTGGCGGGGGCGGTGGCGGCGGGCCGTGCGCCGGAGCCACGGCCGCAGTTCCTGCCGGCCACGCTGCCGGCCCGCGAGCCCGGGGATGTGGAGCTGGCCGATCTGGTGTCCTTCGCCGAGCATCCGGTGCGGGCGTTCCTGTGGCAGCGCTTGGGAATTCGGGTGCCCGAGGACGAGGAGGAGATCGCCGACCGGCTCCCCATCGAACTCGACGGGCTGACCAAGTGGAATATGGGCGAGCGCATGCTGTCGGCGCGGCTCACCGGCGTGGATCCGAATGTGCTGCGGGCCGCGGAGTGGCGGCGTGGGACGCTGCCGCCGTTCGGGATGGGCGCGGCCGTGCTCGACGAGGTCGAGGGGACCGTCGACCAGCTGGTGCGGGTGGCGCGGCCGCTGCACGAGATCCCTTCGCGCACTATCGATATCGCGGTGGATCTGGGTGACGGGCGTCGGCTGACCGGCACCGTGCCCGATGTCCACGACGACGCGCTGCTGCGCACGACGTTCTCGCGGCTGGCCCCGAAGCATCGGATGGCGGCGTGGATTCGCCTGCTGGCGCTGGCCGCCACCGGGACCCATCAGTCGTGGCGCGCGATCACCATCGGGCGCGGCAAGCATCATCGTCCGGCCTGGCAGTCGACGCTCACCGCGCCGCCCGCGCCCCTGGCCCGGGGGCTGTTGCGGGAGCTGGCGTCGTTGCGCGACGAGGGTCTCACCGAACCGCTGCCGATCGCGCCGTCGGCGTCGGCCACCTATGCCGAGCGTCGGCTCGCGGGCGCGTCGCCCGAGGACGCGCTGCACGCGGCGAGCCAGGACTTCGACGATCGCTTCGGCGAACACACCGACCGCTACTTCCGGCACATTCTGGGCCGGTCGCCGCGCTTCGATCAGCTGACCGAGGCCGCGGCAGCCGTGTCGCCGGGTGTCGAATCCGAACCGACGCGTTTCGGTGAGCTGGCGCGTCGCCTCTGGAATCCCCTGCTGACCAACGAGAATCAGGGTCAGCCATGACCACCCCGAGGAGGACTCTCCTGCCCGTGACCGTCCCCGGGAGCCCCGCATGACCGACGACCTGTTCTCGTTCACCGATCCCGACCTGGCCCCACGGCCCGCGCCGCGCAGGCTGCTGCGGGCGGAACCGACACTGCCGGGCGGGCTGGACTCCGGTGCCGACGTGCGCGAAACGGTCTCCGAGGAGGCCGATTCCGGCGGGGCGCAGGGGCTGTGGGCCGCCGCTCCCGAGGCGACCGGCCGGCAGGAATCGCACCTCGCTGATCCGTCGGAGCCCCACCACGATTCGGATGCCGTGGACGCTAGCGTCTCTCCGGGTTCGGGTGATGAATTAGCAGGACAAGGGTTGTGGGACGACGCCTCGGCGGCGCCGCGTTCAGACGCCGGTGCGGTGCCTGAGGGCGCTAAGCCCGGAACCGCCGACGCACCAGGGACTTTCGCGGATTCGGGGAACCGATTCGAGCTGACCGGGCCGCTGCCGACGGGGACGACCGTCCTCGAGGCCAGCGCGGGCACCGGAAAGACGTACGCCATCGTCGGATTGGCGGTGCGATTCGTCGCCGAACTGGGCGTGGATGTCTCGGAGCTGCTGCTGGTGACCTTCAGCCGGGCCGCGACCCAGGAATTGCGGGAGCGCACCCGGGACAGGTTCGTCGCGGTGGCGGCCGCGCTGGCCGAGCCGGATCGGGCGCTCGCGTCGGGCGACGAGCTGATCCGGCATCTGGCGCAGGGCAACCCGGGCGAGATCGCGACCAGGCGGGAGCGGCTGCTGACGGCGCTGTCGGACTTCGACGCCGGAACCATCGCCACGACGCACAGCTTCTGCCAGCGAATGCTCGACGAACTGGGGCTGTCGGGGGAGCAGGACCCGGGCGTGCGGCTGGTCGAGAGCGTCGCCGATGTGGTGTCCACGGTCGCCGACGACCTGTATCTGAGCCGGTACGCGCGCAGCGGATCGGTGTTCGGGCCCGCCGACGCGCAGCGGCTGGCCGCGGCGGCGGTCGGCGACCCGCACGCGCTCCTGATGCCGGAGGCCGAGAGCGACGACGATCCCGCCGCCGAGCGGGTGGCGTTCGCGTCGGCGGTCCGGGTGGAAACCGCTCGGCGCAAACGGCTTTCGGGCTTGCGGGACTTCGACGACCTGCTGGTGCTGCTGCACGAGGTGCTCGCCGATCCCGAGCACGGCCCGCGCGCCTGCGCGCGGATCCGGGACCGGTATCGGGTGGCGCTGGTCGACGAATTCCAGGACACCGATCCGCTGCAGTGGGACATCCTGCGCCGCGCCTTCCACGGGCACGCCACCCTGGTGCTGGTCGGCGACCCGAAGCAGGCCATCTACGCCTTCCGCGGCGCGGAGGTGCTCAGCTACCTGGACGCGGTGGCGCACGCCGACAGCAAGCGGGAACTGACCACCAACCGGCGCAGTGACGCGGGCCTGCTGGCCGCGCTCGAGCATGTGCACGGCGGTGCGGCCCTGGGGCACAAGGAGATCACCGTGCACCGGGTGGCGGCGACGCGGCCGTTCTCGCGGCTGTCGGGTGCGCCCGAGCGGGTGACGCCACTGCGGCTGCGGTGCCTGCCGCGTAGTGGGGCGGGACCGCTCAACAAGTCCGGGTATCCGACGGTGGGTCGGCAGCGGGAGCGGGTCGCCGTCGATGTGGCCGCCGATATCGTCGGGCTGCTCGGGTCCGGGGTGCTCATCGATGCCGGGACTCCCCGCGAACGGGCCATCGGGCCCGGCGATATCGCGGTGCTGGTGCGCAATCGCGCGCAACTGGAGATGGTGCGGACCGAGCTGGAGGCGGCCGGGGTCGCCTCGGTGCTGGCCGGTGGCGCGAGTGTGTTCGGGACGCCCGCGGCCACCGAATGGCTGTGGGTGCTGCGGGCGGTGGAGCAGCCGCATCGCGGGGACCGGGTGCGGCTGGCGGCCGGGACGGCGTTGCTCGGGGTGAGCGCGGCGGACATCGACGCCGGGGGCGCCGATCTGGTGGGCCGGCTCAGTGCGGATCTGCGCGACGCGGCCCGGCTGTTCGCTCGCGCCGGGTTCGCGGCGGTCGCCGAGAAGCTCAGTGCCGAAACCCGATTGGCGCCGCGTCTGCTGGCCCTCGAAGGCGGGGAACGGCAGCTCACCGATCTGCGGCAGATCGCGCAGCTGCTCGACGACGCGGCCCTGCGCGAGGGCCTGGGCCTGTCCGCGCTGACCCGCTGGCTGGCCGATCGCGTGCGCGACCCGGCCTCCGGAAGCGTCGCCGATCGCAGCCGTCGGCTCGATCGCGACGCCGCCGCCGTGCAGGTGGCGACCGTGCACGCCAGCAAGGGGCTCGAATTCCCGGTCGTGTACCTGCCTTTCGCGTGGGACGCGGCCAAACTGCGCAATCCGCCGACGCTGCTGTTCCATGACGAGCAGGGCCGCCGCGTCCTCGATGTCGGCGGCTCCGACGCGCCGGGCTACAACTCCCGGCGGCTGCGCGCCGAAACCGAGGAGCAGGCCGAGGAACTGCGGCTGCTGTACGTGGCATTGACGCGGGCGGGCGCACAGGTGGTGGCGTGGTGGGCGCCGGCCTACGACACCCAGACCGCGCCGCTGCACCGCATGCTGCTGGGGCGCGAACCGGGCAGCCCCGCCGTCGCGGACAAGGTGCCGGTGCCCGCGGATTCGGTAGTGCTGGAACGCATCCGGGACTGGGCGTCGACCGCCGAACCCGGCGTCATCGCCGTCGAGCCGGTGCGGGAGATCGCCCGCGCCCGGCTGCCGCACGACGATACGACCACGGCCTCCGAGCCCTTGGCCGCCGCCCGCTTCGACCGGGCGCTCGATCAGGCGTGGCGGCGCACCTCCTATTCGGCCTTGACCGCGGGCGCGCACGACGCGCTGCCCGCCGCCGATCTGCCCGAGGGCGGCGGTGTCGCCGACGAACCGGCCGACCAGGCGGTGCTCGCCGACGATCTGAGCGCGTTCGCGGGAGCCGCGCCGTCGCTGATGAATTCGCTGCCCTACGGCGCGGAGTTCGGCACCTTGGTGCACGAGGTGCTGGAGTACGTCGACACCGACGCCGCCGACCTGGCCGCCGAGATCCGGGCCCGCTGCCTGCACGCGGTGAACGAGCAGATGTTCGACGCGGACCCCGAGGTGCTGTCGGGGGCGCTGCTGGCGGTCATGCACACGCCGATCGGGGACGGGACGCTCGCCGGGTTCTCGGCGCGGGATCGGTTGAGCGAACTCGATTTCGAGCTGCCGCTCGCCGGAGGCGACGATCCGGTCGCCGCGCGAGTGACCGTGCCGCGCATCGCCGATCTGCTGCGTCGGCACCTGCCCGACGACGACGTGTTCGCGCCCTACGCCGACCAGCTCGCGCACCTCGACGACACCCCGTTGCGCGGCTACCTGACCGGCAGTATCGACGCCGTGTTGCGGACGGACGGGCCGCGATTCCTGGTCGTCGACTACAAGACCAACCGGCTCGGCGTCGGTGATCTGACGGTGGCGCACTACACCCGCGAGCGCATGGCCGCGGAGATGATGCGCTCGCACTATCCGTTGCAGGCGATCCTGTATTCGGTTGCGCTGCACCGGTATCTGCGGTGGCGGCTGCCCGGCTACGATCCGGCGCGGCACCTGGGCGGCATCCGGTACCTGTTCGTGCGCGGCATGGTCGGGCCCCACACCCCGGACGGCTGCGGCGTTTTCGACTGGCATCCGCCCGCCGCCCTGGTCGAGGACCTGTCGGCGCTGCTCGCCGGTGACACGGGAGTGGTGCGATGACCTCGATTCAGTTGGCGCAGCGCGGCACCGGACTGCTGCAGGTGTTCAATGCCGCCGGGGTGCTCTCGGCGGCGGACGTGCACGTGGCGTTGCGGCTGGCGCGGCTCGGCGGGGAACGGTCCGAGGCGGTCGTGTTCGCGACCGCGCTGGCGGTCCGCGCGGTGCGATCCGGGTCGGTGTGCCTGGAAGTACGGCGCATGCACGAGATCGGCGTGGACGCCGAGGGGACCGAGGAATCGGCCATCGATCCGGCGACGCTGCCATGGCCCGAAGTCGAGTCCGTGATCGCGGCGCTGCGGGTGAGTCCGCTGGTGACGGGTAGTCCGGCGGGGCCGTTGCGGCCGTTGCGGCTCATCGACGCGCCGGGTGATGCCGGGCCGCTGCTCTACCTCGACCGGTATTTCCGGCAGGAGGAGACCATCCGGCGGGTGCTCACCGAGCGGGCCGCCTCGCATCCGATGGTGGACGCGGAACTGGTGCGGCGCGAACTGGATCGGCTGTTCCCGGATCACAGCGGGCCCGGCGAGCCGCCGGATCGGCAGCGGCTGGCGGCTGCGCTGGCCACCACACAGTGGACGACCGTGGTCGCGGGTGGGCCCGGTACGGGTAAGACCCACACCATCGCCCGGGTGCTGGCGCTGCTGGTGGCGCACCAGCAGGCCGTGCCCGGCGCCCCCGCCTTGCGGATCGCGCTGGCCGCGCCGACCGGCAAGGCGGCGGCACGCATGCAGGAAGCGGTGCGCGAACAGGCCGGGGAGATCGGGTTGCCCGAGCTCACGGCCGCGACGCTGCACCGATTGCTGGGCTGGCAGCGCGGCGGCGCGGGCCGGTTCAAGCACAACGAGTTCAATCGGCTGCCGTACGACGTGATCGTGGTGGACGAGACCTCCATGGTGTCGCTGACCATGATGAGCCGGCTGCTGCCCGCGGTCCGGCCGGACGCGCGGCTCGTACTGGTCGGCGACCCGGACCAGCTGGCATCGGTCGACGCGGGCGCGGTGCTCGCCGACCTGGTGGCCGGACCGGTTCCGGGACAGGCGAATCCGGCGCTCGATCGCATTCTCGGCGGGGACCTGCGGGCGACGGCCGCGCATCCGGACGCGCTGTCCGGGCGCGAACGGGAACGGCTGCGCGGCGGCATCGTCCGATTGACGCGCGGTCGCCGCTTCGGTGGACGGATCGCGGAGCTGGCGGTCGCCATTCGCGCGGGTGACGCCGACGGCGCGCTCGCCCTGCTCGCCGACGGCGGTGACGAACTGTCGCTGCACGCGCCCGACGACATCGCCGGCGTGCGCGCGGACGTGCTGCGGGCCGCCCGCGAAGCCACCGACGCGGCGCTCGAGGGTGACGCGACCGCCGCGCTCACCGCCCTCGAATCGCATCGACTGCTGTGCGCGCACCGGCAGGGTCCGGCCGGTGTCGAACGCTGGGACCGGCTGGCCGCGGGCTGGGTGATCGGGGCGGGGATCAGCGCCGATCCCGGTGCCGGGCACTGGTATCCGGGGCAGCCGCTGCTGGTCACCGCCAATGACCACGAGGCACGGATCTACAACGGCGACACCGGTGTCATCGTGCGCGTGCCCGACGGGACGCTGCGCGCGGCGCTGCAGCGCGGCACCGAGCCGTACCTGGTGCATCCCACCCAGTTCCCCGGGGTGACCACCGTGTACGCCATGACGATTCACCGCAGCCAGGGCAGCCAGTACGACACCGTGTCGACGGTGCTGCCCGGGCCCGAATCGACGCTGCTCACGCGAGAGCTGCTGTACACGGCTGTGACCCGGGCCCGGAAGCATGTGCGGATCCTCGGGACCGAGGAATCCATCCGGTCGGGCATCGCGCGCCGGGTCCTGCGGGCGAGCGGCCTGCGCAATCGGGAGTGATCCCGGGCCGGGACACGCTGCGGGGGTGCGAAGTTTCCCCGGGCGTGGGCGCGGCGGCCGGGGCGGCGTAGCGTGAGCGGTGCTCGATGCCGCTGTCGCCGTGGTCCTTCTGAGCCGGGCGGCCCGACAAGGGGAGGGCTTGTCATGGTCGATTTCGACGCCGAACCGAGCGTGGACTCCGTGGTGTCGGAGGACGGGACCCGGATCACGTACCTGAGCAGGGGCAGCGGGCCCGCCGTGATCGTGATTCCGGGAGTGCTGGCCCTGGCGAGCGGATACGAGTGGTTCGCGACGGCCCTGGCCGGCGCGTTCACCGTGCACACCATCGAGCGGCGGGGGCACGGGGAGAGCGGGCCGCAGCGCCCCGGGCACGGGGTCGAGGACGACTGCGCGGATGTGCGAGCGCTCCAGGACAAGACGGGCGCGGCATTTCTGGTCGGGCACAGCTACGGGGGATTCGTGGCGCTCGAGGCGGCGCGGAAGAACACGGGGATCGCGAAGGTCGCGGTGTACGAGCCGGGACTGTCGGTGAAAGGGTCCATGCCGTTGGGATGGATGGACGCCTACGAGAAATACCTCGCCCAGGACAAACCCCTCGAGGCTTTCATCGAGTTCCTGCGGGCGATCGGGCCGGATGCCGTCCGGAAGACGCCGCGGTGGATGTTCCGGCGCATGATGCCGATCATGATGAAAGCGCCCGAGAAGGACGAGGTCATCGCGCAGCTCCCGCAGAATCTGGTCGAGCATCGGCAGTACGAGAGGTTCGACAGCACGTACCGGAATTACGCGGAGATCAGCGCCGAGGTGCTGCTCGTCTACGGGGACAGGGACCGGCGGGCATGGACCGCCTCCGACGAGGAGCTACTCGCCTCGGTGATCCCGCACAACGAGCGCGTCACCGTGCCCGGGCTGGACCACTTCGGTATCGACAAGGGGGCGCCGGACCGGGTGGCGGGCGTGATCGGGGAATTCTTGTCGCGTTCGTAGCGGCATCGGGCACTGCGCTCGCGGCGGGGAGAATACGCTGGGGGAATGGCCACCATGCCGGAGCACGTCGACGTGCTCATAGTCGGGGCCGGGCTGTCCGGCATCGATGCCGCCTACCATGTGCAGCGCGCCTTTCCCGGGCGCACCTACGCCGTGCTGGAGGCGCGGGAGGCCAGTGGCGGCACCTGGGACCTGTTCCGCTATCCGGGCATTCGCTCGGACTCCGACATGTTCACCCTCGGCTATCGATTCCGTCCGTGGCTGGGGGAGAAGGCCATCGCCGACGGCGACGACATCCTGGCGTACCTGCGCGACACCGCGGCCGAGAACGACATCGACCGCCACATCCGATACCGGCATCGGGTGGTGCGGGCCGAATGGTCCTCGCCGCGCAACCGGTGGACCGTGACCGCCGACCACG
The DNA here is from genome assembly GCF_053602575.1 of Nocardia sp. NPDC004340. NCBI lineage: Bacteria > Bacillati > Actinomycetota > Actinomycetes > Mycobacteriales > Nocardiaceae > Nocardia > Nocardia sp. NPDC004340. The sequence goes on along the minus strand of NZ_JBSGDW010000003.1, from coordinate 502,844 downwards.
ACGGGGAACCGGTCACCCTGACCGCGGACTTCCTGTTCAGCTGCTCGGGCTACTACCGCTACGACGAGGGCTACACCCCGGATTTCCCGGGCACGGAACGCTTTTCGGGACCGATCATCCATCCGCAGCATTGGCCGGAGTCGGTCGACGTGGCGGGCAAACGGGTCGTTCTCATCGGATCGGGCGCCACCGCCATCACCCTCGGTCCCGCGCTGGTCGAGCAGGGCGCGCACGTGACCATGCTGCAACGCTCCCCGTCCTACATCATCTCGATGCCCGCCCGCGACGGCCTGGCCGACCGCGCCCGCAAACTCCTGCCCACCCACGCCGCGTACGCGGTGGCCCGCGCCAAGAACGTCGCCCTCAGCACCGCGATGTATCAACTGTCGCAACGCTATCCGACGCGTATGCGCGCGTGGATCCGCGGCTGGCAGCAGCGCTGGCTCCCCGAGGGTTTCGACATCGACACCCACTTCAACCCCAGCTACAAGCCGTGGGACCAGCGGCTGTGCCTGTCACCCAACGGCGACTTCTTCCGGGCCATCCGCCAGGGCAAGCTGGACCTGGTCACCGACCGCATCGCCACCTTCACCGAATCCGGTCTGCGCCTCGAATCCGGCCGCGACATCGACGCCGATATGGTCATCACCGCCACCGGCCTCAATCTGATCCCCTTCGGCGGTGTCGCCCTCGCCGTGGACGGCCACGACATCAACCTGCCCGACACCATGGCCTACAAGGCGATGATGCTCTCCGGCATCCCCAATTTCGCCTTCATCATCGGTTACACCAACGCCTCATGGACCCTGAAAGCGGACTTGGTGTGCGAATACGTCGTCCGCCTGCTGCGCCATATGGACGCCGAGGGCTACACCAAGGCCACCCCGGTCCGCGACCCCGCCGTCGGCCCGGCCCCCTTCCTCGATTTCGAGCCCGGCTACGTGCTCCGCTCCCTCGACGTCCTCCCCAAACAGGGCACCCGAGCCCCCTGGAAGCTCCACATGAACTACCTCCGCGACCTGCCCGCCCTCCGCTACGGCAAGATCACCGACCCCGCCATCCACTTCGAGCGCGCCTAGTGTCGTGTGGGGTCACCGGGGTTTCACCAGTGCCGCGATCTCGGTGAATCCGCGACGCACCGCGTGGTCATAAGCCGTGCGGCCCTTGGCATCACGAATCGAGACGTTCGCGCCATTGTCCACCAGCGCCCGGACGATATCGCGGTACACGGCGCTGCCATTGCCGTAGTAGACGGCTTCGAGGAGCGCGGTCCAGCCCAGATCGTTCACGTGATCGATGTCGATATCGGTCTGCCGCAACACCTCTCGCACATAGTCGAGATGCCCCTTCTCCGCGGCCGGGATCAGCGCGTTGCCGCCGAACCGATTCCGCAATGTCAGATCCGGCTGCGCGGGCAGCAGCAACTCCATCATGGCGACGCTGCCGGTGACCCCGGTATTCACCCAGGGGCTCTCCCCGCGATCATCTTTCGCGTCCGGATCCGCCGCGAATTCCATCAGCACCTTGGCCACCGGCACATTGTCATCCAGCACGGCGATCATCAAGGGAGTCCGCCCCGACCCACCCCGAGTCTCGACCTGCGCCTTCTGATTCAACGCCGCCCGAACCCCGTCCGCGTCCCCGTCCTTCGCCGCCTCGAGCAACGCCTTGTTCGCCTGCTCCACCGGCACATCGACCGGCCCCGAACCACTGTTGTCCGACATCATCACCGATCCGTTCTGCGTCTGCCGACTCGTCTCCGCGCCATCCTTCGCCCCCGGCTCAGCCGAGCACGCGGCCACGACCACCGCCCCGGCCACCACCGCCACCCCGACCCGGACTCCCCGAGCACGCCACCACAAGGTCCCCATCACCGCAGCTCCATCCGTCGACCGAATCGCCTTCCCCTCCCATGCTCCGCACCCCCACCCACCCCCGAATCGGTGCACCGGCTCCTTCTCCCACCCCCATCCGGCCGACACCCGCGTCAAACGATCGGCTGACCCGCCTACGCTTCCTGTCGTGACCAGCTCCACTTTCACCTGCACCTGCTGCGATGAACTCCACGACGGCCCGCCGCTCAGCTTCGCCTTTCCCGCGCCGGCCTACTGGAACGACGAAGTAGCCGAAGCGCCCGGCAGTGTTCTGGGTGACGAGCAGTGCGTCATCGCCGGCGAACACTTCTTCGTCCGTGCACGCATCGTCCTGCCCATCCTGGGCAGCGACGACGAATTCGTCTGGGGCGTCTGGATTTCCCTCAGCGAACAGAACTTCCACCGCATGTCCGAACTATGGGACGACCCCGCCCGAGTCGACGAACCGCCCTATTTCGGCTGGCTCTCCACGCAAATCCCCATCTACGCCCCGACAACCATCAACCTGAAAACCAAACTCCACACCCAGCCACTCGGAACCCGACCCCTCGTCGAACTCGAGCCCACCGACCACCCCCTCGCCGTCGAGCACAGAACCGGCATCACCCGCGCCCGGGTCCAGTCGATCGCCGAACAACTCCGCCACTGACACCGCCGACCTGCACCGCCGTCGCGCCGATCACCATGATGACCGCGCCGATGACCTGGGCCGGGTGGAGGGATTGGCCCAGGAGTAGCCACGCCAGGACGGCGGCGGCCAAGGGCTCGACCACGGCCAGCACGCTGGCCGCGATCGGAGTCAGCTCCCGGAGGGCTCGGAGCCCCGCCAGGTAGGGCACGGCGGTGCCGAAGGCGGCCAGGATCAGCAGGACCAGCCATGCGGGCGGGTGCCGGTCGCCGAGCGCGGTGGGGGGCTGTGAGCAGGTCGAAAGGGACGGCCCACGGAGGAGCGATCACGGACACCGCAACAGCTCCGACCAGCAGCCCGGTCGCGGTGAGCCCGGACGGGTCGGTCCGGCGGGCGCCGTACTCACCGAGAAGAAAGTAGGCAGCCGAGCACATCGCCGAACCGAGTCCTGCCATGAGGCCGACGACATTCAGGCTGGCCGACTGCCAGGGTTGGGCAACGATGGCCAATCCGGCAATGGCGAATGCGATTCCCGCCCATACCGACCCGCGCAGGCGCGCGCCGCGGGCGATGCGCATCCACAAGGCGATGAATGTGGGGGCGAGGTTGACGAGAACGATCGCCACTCCGACCGGGATTTCGGCCACCGCGACGAAGAACAAGAGCTGAACGCCCGCAACACCGAGCAGCCCATAAGCGAACGGTAGCCAGAGGTCCGACCGTGGGAACCGGAGCGCGTGCGGACGCAGCCAGGCCACAATCGGCAACAGCAGCGCCGCGGCCAGGACGATTCGCGCCGATGTCACGGCCGCCGGGCTCCAGCCGGACACCATCATGGCTTTGGCAAAGGGGCCCGAGCCGGCGAACAACACCCACGACAGCAGGCTCCACCCGGTCGCCTGAACGCGGATCGAAATCCGGCCTGTCCTTTCCGTGATGGCCACGGCTGGATTGTGAACCCGGCACCACGAGCTCGGCCAGTGGATTTCCAGGGGTGCTCGTCGTCCGCGGATACCCCCGCCAGGGGTACCGGCGGCGAGCGGTGGACGGGCCGGTGGTGGCGGGTTCCAGATGCGCGCATGACTGGGGCGTTCGATCAGTTGCCAAGTGGCAGTGCGCATTCGATATTCGAGGGGTGAAATCGATCGGGTCTCGTCGGGCAGGAGTTGACGCGTGAGCAAGTTGGTAATTGCGGCGATGGGGACCCGGGGGGACGTTGCGCCACTGTTGGATGTGGCGTTGCGGTTGCGGGATGCGGGGCATGAGGTAGTGGTTGCCGCGCATTGTTTGTTCCGCGAGTTGATTACCGAGGCGGGGCTCGAATTTCGGCTGATGGGGGCCGATGTCAAGGTGGACGAGTCGGATCCGTTCAATGTGGATCTGAGCGGGCACGAGGATCTGGTGGTGCCGGAGAAGCTGGCCTGGCCGGAGGGGCAGCGGTTTCTGGGGAACGGATTGATCGAGGCGCTCATCGACGAGCCGATGGATGCGCTGCTGCTCAGTCCGATCACCGAGTTCTCGGGATTCCAGCTCGCCGAGGCGAAGGGGATTCCGGCGATCGGATTGCGGCTGTTCCCTTTGTCGGCGACCACGCAGCATCCGCCGAGTCTGGTCGGGGACAAGGACTTCGGGGGGTTCCGGAACCGGCTGACGGCCGACGTCGGGGCATGGGTCTTCGACACCGTGTATCGCGGCCCGGTCGCCGACTTCCGGCGGGATCTGGGGCTGCCGAAGGTGTCCGCCCGCACGCTGCGGCGTCGGCGCACCGCGTCGGAATGGCCGGTGCTGCACGGCTATTCGCCGAGTGTGTCACCACGGCCCGCGGACTGGCGCCCGGGGCTCGAGGTCACCGGCTATTGGTGGCCGCCGCGGCCCCTCGACTGGGAGCCGCCCACCGAACTCGTGGACTTCCTCGAAGCCGGACCGCCCCCGGTGTTCGTCGGATTCGGCAGCACCACCGAAGGTCGCGACCGTCGCGCCGAATTCTCGGAGCTGCTGAACGAGACGCTGCGGCGGTTCGGCGGCCGCGCCCTCGTGCAGACAGGCTGGATGAACCTCGACATCAGCGGTGACGACGTCATGACCATCGGCAGCGTGCCCTACGACTGGCTGTTCCCGCAGGTCGCCGCCGCCATTCACCACGGTGGCGCCGGAACCACCTCGGCCAGCCTGCGCGCGGGCATGCCCTTCGCCGCCGTCCCCGGCCAGGCGGACCAGGGCTTCTGGGCGCGGCGGATGCGCGACCTCGGCGTCAGCCCGGCGACCATCGCACAGCGGGACCTCTCGGTCGACGGCCTGGTCGCCGCCCTGCATGCGATGACCACCGACAGCTTCTACCGCGACAACGCCACCCGGCTCGCGGAACAGATCGCCCAGGAGGACGGCGCGGGCACCGCGGTCAAGGCCATCGAAGCCCACCTCGACGCCTACTGAACCCGCTTCGAATCGGTTCAGTGCGTACGTCATTCGACCGCCGGCCCGGGTCAACCAACGAGATGGCCCGGATCAGGCGGATTCGAACAATCCTGGAACGGTGAGCGCGTACTCGACGTCCTGGCGGGTGCCGAGCGTGGTGAGTACGGCGCGAATCATGGTCAGCCGGGCGGCATCGATGGTGGCCTGATCGGGTTCGCCGTGGGGGGCGGCCGCGGAGATGCGGAAGACGACGTACTCGCACGTGTGCAGCGCGGTATCGAGATCGAGGTCCGTAGGTGCGGGCCGCCCCAGCCCGGTGATCTTGTTGCGCACGAGAACCCGAATGTCGTCGACCACCCGATTCCGGTACTCCGACACCGGCGAACTCGGATCGTGCAGCTCGGCGAACAACGGAGCCAGCATCGAGCCGTGCCCGCCCGCCCAGTGCAGATACGCCTCGATCATGTTGATACCGAGCTCGACCGGCTCCTCGGTGCGCTCCAGGGCCGACCGGATACCCCCGACGAGGTCGTCGTTGGAGACGGTGAGCACCGCGTGCAGCGGTTCGGTGGCATTGGCGAAATACCGATAGAAGGTCGGCCGGGCCAGTCCGGCCTGCTCGATGATGCGGGCCACGCTCAGCCCGCGAGACCCGTGCGCGGCGAACACCTCGGCGGTTGCCAGCACGATGCGGGCGCGCACCTGGTCGGCCTGCTGCTCCGTCTGCGGGGGGCGGCCGCGGCGGGCGGGGGTGGCCTTGTCCGCCGAAGGGCTTGACATCGCATGCGTCACGTCTATTAATCTAACACTGGTGTTCATGTAACACTGGTGTTCAGTTAATAGTGAGCTCCACCGGATCCGACTCTTCGAGAGGGCGACCAATGACGACTGCCCCGCAGCTCGCCACTGCCGATGCGCTGCCTTTTGACCTGGTCCAGCGCCTGCTCGGCCATGCCGTCGCGGGCGGTGCGCCCTCGGTCGAGGTGTTCGCGCCCGCAACCGGCGCCAAGATCGCCGACCTGCCGCAATCCTCGGTCACCGATATCGAGGCCGCCTTCGCCACCGCGCGCGCCGCGCAGGCCGAATGGGCGAAGGTGCCGGTCGGGGAACGGGCGGCCCTGCTGCGCCGCATCCACGATCTGGTGCTGGCCGAGCAGGACACCATCCTCGACATCGTGCAGCTCGAGACCGGCAAGTCCCGGGTGCACGCCTTCGACGAGGTGTCCGATGTCGCGGTCAACTCCCGCTACTACGCCGCCGAGGGCAAATCGATTCTGGCGCACCGCAAGCCGCGCGGCGTCATGCCGGTGCTCACCCAGGTGGAGGTGCGCAACCGGCCCAAGGGCGTGGTCGCGGTCATCTCGCCGTGGAACTACCCCCTCGCCCTGGGCGCCTCCGACGCGCTGCCCGCATTGCTCGCCGGTAACGCCGTCATCGGGCGACCGGACAATCAGACCGCGCTGACCCTGCTGTGGGCCATCGACATCGCCGAGCGGGCGGGTCTGCCCAAGGGCCTGTGGCAGGCCGTGCTCGGGCGTGGCGCGGTCGTCGGCACCGAGGTCATCGCGCGCGCCGACTACGTCGACTACACCGGGTCCAGCGCCACCGGCCGCACCATCGCCCAGCAGGCGGGGGAGCGGCTGATCGGCTACTCGCTCGAACTGGGCGGCAAGAACCCGCTGCTGGTGCTCGAGGACGCCGATGTCTCCACCGCCGCCAAGATCGCGGTGCGCGCCTGCTTCGCCTCCGCCGGGCAGCTGTGCGAGTCGATCGAGCGAATCTACGTGCACGACAAGGTGTACGACCAGTTCGTCCGCGAATTCGCGGGGCACACCAAGGAGCTGACGCTCGGCAAGACCCTCGACTTCGGCTACGAGATCGGGTCGCTGACCTTCCCGCGCCAGATCGACAATGTCTCCACGCACGTCGACGACGCCGTCGCCAAGGGTGCGACCGTCCTCGCCGGCGGCAAGGCACGCCCGGACCTGGGCCCGTACTTCTACGAGCCCACCATCCTCGAAGGCGTGCGCGAAGGCATGACCGTCTACCGCGAGGAAACCTTCGGACCGGTCGTGTCGCTGTACCGCGTGCACAGTGACGACGAGGCCGTCGCGCAGGCCAACGACACCGCCTACGGCCTCAATGCCAGCGTGTGGAGCCGCGACATCGCCCGCGGCCGCGAGGTGGCTGCCCGCGTCAACGCCGGATCGGTGAACGTGAACGAGGGCTTCATCGCCGCCTGGGGTTCGGTCGCCGCGCCGTCGGGCGGGCTCGGCATCTCCGGCACGGGTCGCCGCCACGGACCCGAGGGCCTGCTGAAGTACATCGACACCCAGACCATCGCGGTGCAGCGGGTGCTGCCCATCGCGCCGCTGCCGGGCATGTCGGAGCAGCTGTGGGCCAAGACCATGACGCTCTACCTGAACGTCATGAAGGCACTGCGGCAGAAGTGATTCCGCCGACCATTCGACAGGGGAACAAGGGGTTATGAAGACCGTTGCCGGAAAGCGGGTCCTGATCACGGGCGCCGCCATGGGTCTGGGCAAGTCGTTCGCGCAGCGGGCGGTGGCCGAACAGGCCGCCGACGTGGTGCTGTGGGACATCAACGAGGTGACGCTGAAAGAGACCGCGAAAGAGCTCGCGGCCCTCGGTGGCAGCCGCATCCACCACTACGTGGTCGACGTGTCCGACCGTGACGCCATCACCGAGGCGGGCGCGGCGGTGCGCGCCGAGGTCGGCGGCATCGACGTGCTGGTCAACAACGCGGGCATCGTGCGCGGCAACGGTTACTTCTGGGAAACCGACAACCGCGCCGACATCGACAAGACCATGGCGATCAACTCCCTCGCCCCCATGTACATCGCCCTCGAGTTCCTGCCCGCCATGGTCGCCAACACCGGCGTCGAGGCGCGCGTGCTCAATATCGCCTCCTCCGCGGGCCTGGTCTCCAACCCGCGCATGAGCGTCTACGCCGCCTCCAAGTGGGCGGCGCTGGGCTGGTCGGACTCGGTCCGCCTGGAACTCGAGCAGTCCGGCACCGACCACGTGCGGTTCACGACCGTCTGCCCGACCTACATCAACACCGGAATGTTCGACGGCGCCAAGGGCTTCTGGTTCACCCCGATCCTGGAGCAGGAGGAAGTGGTCGACACCTCCTGGTCGGAGATGAAGAAGGGCTCCGCCCTGGTGGTCCTGCCCTGGACCTCCCGCCTCAACCGCGCCATCTCCGGCCTGCTGCCGCTGAAGCTGCGCGACTTCTACCTCAACACGGTGGGCGTCTATCACTCGATGGACGAATTCACCGGGCGCAAGTAGGGATTCGCGCCGAACGACGAACGCGCTGCGGCGCGACGCACCGACACCACCCGTCCGTCAGGTCGGGTGGTGTTCGCTATCAGGTCCCGGTATGGATCGATACGGAACGCACCCGGGCCTCGCACGCCTCCCATCGTGCAGATTGCCAGAATATTGCTGAATTCCGTATCGGATCGCACGAGATCTGGCTGCGGTGGGTGTCCAGTCGGTTGCCGGAGCTTCCGTATGGGCGCAGAATCGACTGGGTGGTGATCGGGCGATGCCTCGCCCGGGCTAGTTCGGACGATCTCTGACACCAGTGGGGTGACCTTGATGCGAACCGACGGGGACAGCTGGGACATTGTGACGAGCGTGGGCCTGACCGCCTTGGGCGTCGCCACGTTCCGCGCGCTCGAGACGATCGATCCCGAGCCGATGATCCGCGACGACTACGCGGCCTGGTTCGTCGAAGCGGCCGGTGAACCGCACTTTCTGGGCATCCTGGCCGACCCGGAGTCGGTGGGCGATGTCCGGCGGTTCGGGCGGTTCATGGGTGTCCGGACCAGGTATTTCGACGAGTTCTTCGCCGCGGCGTTCCAGGAGGGTGTGCGGCAGGCGGTGATCCTGGCGTCCGGTCTGGACGCGCGGGCGTACCGGCTGGATTGGCCCGCGGGCGCGGTGGTCTTCGAGATCGATCAGCCTCGGGTGCTGGAGTTCAAGGACCGGGTCCTCGCCGAGCACGGCGCGGTGGCCAAGGCCGATCGCCGCGTGGTTGCGGTCGATCTGCGCGACGACTGGCCCGCCGCGCTGACTGCCGCCGGATTCGATCCGGGTCAGCCGACGGCGTGGTCGGCCGAGGGGCTGTTGCCGTTCCTGCCGGGTCCCGCGCACGACGCGTTGTTCGAACGCATCGACGCGCTGTCCGCGCCCGGCAGCAGCGTGGCCACCGACGACTTCGCCCGCACCGTGGACCCGCAGAACTTCGCCGATACGGAGGAGAAGTTCTTCGGCAGCAACCCGTTCGGCAGCCTGGACGTCAGCGACCTCTTGTACGACGACGCCCGCGCCGATCCGTGCGACTGGCTGGCGCGGCACGGCTGGACGGTCCACATGACCACACCGGTCGACCTCGCCGCCGACTACGCCCACCCGATCACCGACATGCCCGCCGAATTGCTCGACCTCATGCGCCAAGCGCACTACGCGCGCGCCGAAAAGCGGTGAACCAGAACGGTCTCGGCCCTATTCGGGGCGATCGTTGAGGCGGGCGTGGAGCCGGTCGCGGATCTCGTCGGGCGTGTAGGCGCGGCGTTTGCGTTCGGAGCGAACGATCACCACTCCGGTCGCGGCGACTCCCGCGGCTCCGGCCAAGCCGAGCACCTTCCACCATCGCATGCGCCTAGGCTAGCTGTTGTGTCACGCGAAGCGGTGTCGAGTATCGGTTTGGACGAAGCGGCGGAACTCACCAGGACCGGGGATCTGTGGTTGTTCCGTGGGCATTCCGGTGCGGACCGCGCGATCCGCGGACTGACCAACAGCCCCGTCAACCACGTGGGCATGGCGGTGGTCATCGACGACCTTCCGGCGCTGATCTGGCACGCCGAGCTCGGCCGGTCGCTGCCCGACGTCTGGTCCGGAAACAACCACCGCGGCGCGCAGCTGCACGACCTGCGGGCCGCGGTCATGCGCTGGGGCAACGACTATGAGCAGCAGGCCTGGACCCGGCAGTTGGATCGCCCGGTCACCCGCGAGATGGAAGACGCCGCGCTGCGCACGGTGGCCCGGCTCGATGGCATGCCGTTTCCCTCCACGACCGCGCTCGCCGGCCGGTGGCTGCGCGGCCGAGTCCCCCGGCCGAAACGATCCGGTACGCCCGAAACCACTGCGGGACTGGAGAACGCGTACTGCGCGGAGATCGTCGCCATGACCTACCAGGCCATGGGTCTCCTGCCGGAGAAGCGTCCGAACTGGTACGACCCGGGCAGGTTCTGGAGCGGAGACAACCTCCGTCTCGCCGACGGCTACCACCTCGGCGGCGAAATCGAGGTGAAGGTACCCACCCCCTGATCGCGCCCGCGCCACGAACGGGTCGCTGCCGCACGGTGTTCCGGCGGTCGCGGGTTGGTCCGGGAATGACGGCGGCCCGCTCGATCGGAATCGGGCGGGCCGTCGCAGGTGCGGCAGTCGGGGTTACGGCCAGCACCAGTCCAGGGTGGCGGAGCCGGGGGTCGGGATGTGGAGGCAGATGGTGATCGAGATGTAGGGGGCGTCGATGTTCTGCAGCGCCGCGGGCTGGGCGGGGGCCGGGGCAGCGGGCTCGGCCGCCGAGGCGGACGGGGCTGCGAGGGTCAGCAGCGGAACTGCGAGTGCGGCTACTGCTGCCGAGCGGGCGATGGATGCCAGCATCTGGGTTCTACTCCTCCAGGTCGCGACTATGGCGGCGCCAGATGGTTGCTGTCAGTGGCGTATGACAGGCCAAAAGGGCCGTGAGCGCTACGTTAACACCGGAAATATGGGTTGCTGAGAAGTTTCTCTGTCTCTTGTCCGTGTTGACACTCGCCAGTGTCTACACCGCGATCAACTGCGGGTGACAGGCCATCGGCGGGTATGCCCCGGCGAGGTGCTCGATCCGGATCGGCCGTGTCCGCGTCGACGCGCGGGCACTGATAGGCGACCCGGGTGGAAAGGGTGTGGGGCACAGGGTCGTACGGGATCATTAACGCTGCCCGTGGTTCGCTCGATAGCCACGTGACGGTGACTGGCGCGTCGCCGTCCTGTGCCATACTCGGCCGGGGCGGAGGGTCGCGCCCGAGGGAGGAAAGAGAACTCGATGGGTCTGTTCGACATGATTCGCGGCGAATTCGTCGACATCATCGAATGGCTGGATGACAGCCGGACCACGCTGGCGTGGCGGTTTCCGCGGTATGAGAACGAGATCAAGAACGGCGCGGAGCTGATCGTCCGGGAGGGGCAGCAGGCCGTCTTCGTGTATCGGGGTCAGCTCGCCGACAAGTACGGTCCCGGGCATTACACGCTGACCACCGAGAACATGCCGATCATGTCCACCCTGCAGGGGTGGCGGCACGGGTTCAACTCGCCGTTCCGGTCCGAGGTGTACTACGTCAATACCCGCGCGGTCACCGATATGCGGTGGGGCACACCGCAGCCCGTCACCGTGCGCGACCCCGACTTCCGGATGGTGCAGATCCGCGCCAACGGCACCGCGAACGTGCGGGTCACCGATATCGAGGTGTTCCTGCGGCAGATGATCGGCACCAATGCCGAGGTCGACGCCGAGGCGCTCAGCGAGCAGTTGCGGGCCAATGTCGCGCTGGCGTTCTCCGACATGGTGCTGGCCAGCGGGCTGGGAGCCATCGACCTGCAGGGCCGCCAGGTCGAATTGTCCGACAAGCTGCGCGAATTCGTGGGCCAGCGACTGTCCGGCTTCGGTGTCGGGGTCGAGGGCGTCACCATGAGCATCTCGCTGCCCGAGGAGATCCAGCAGGCCATGACGCGCGGCGTCGCGCGCGGTGTCGAGGCCGGCGGGTTCATGAACAATGTCGACCTCAACCGGTACCAGCAGATGCAGGCCGCCGACGCCATGCTCGCCGCCGCCCAGAACCCCGGCGGGGGAATGGGAGCCGCCATGCAGGCCGGCATGGGTGTCGTGCTCGGCGGGCAGATGGCGGGCGCCATGCAGGGCAGCATGCAGCCGCAGCCCGGCTACGGCCAGCCCCAGCAGGGCGGTTACGCCCAGCCCGCGCCGCAGCAGGCCCCGCCGCCGCTGCCGGGCCAGCAGCAGTTCCACTTCGATAATGGCGGCCAGGCCGCGGGCCCGTTCCCGATCGACCAGCTACGCCAGTACGTTTCGGGCGGACAGCTGACCCGCGACACCAATGTGTGGGCGGAGGGCATGCCGGGCTGGGCCCCGGCCGCCACCGTCCCCGCGCTGCAGTCGCTCTTCGCGACCCCGCCGCCGCTGCCCGGCACTCCGCCGCCGCTGCCCCCGCAGTAACGGCGACCACCGCACCCGGATCCGCCCGGACCACCCGTCGGCCCTGACAGCCGACGGGTCGGTTCGCCGTACCCGAATCCGGTCACCCGCCCGATCGAACGCCCGACGACTCGGTGCGTCCCGAAACACCTTCCACCGCAATGGCGTGACCGTCGAGTCCGCCGCACCGAGTGAGCGCACATGAACGACCACCAGCCCCCACAGCGCCCCGCGGGCCCGCCCCCGCTCCCCGGCGGCGACGCCGCCCCGCACACCGCCGAACCCCGCCAGTGGACCCCTCCCGTCGCGGCCGACCCCGGCGACGCGGCGACCCCGTCCGGCCCGCCGCCCCTCCCGGGCGCCGCACAGCCCGGACGGACGATGCCACCGCCGATGCCCGGCGCGGGAAACCCTGTGCCGCCCCCGCTTCCGCCGCGCGGCGCGACCGGTGTCCCGCCCATGCCCCAGGGTGCCGGGATGCCCCCGCACGGTGCCGTCGCCCCTCCGCCCCTGCCGGGGACAGCGGGATCCCCTGTGCCCCCGCCGCTTCCGAGCTCGGGAGTCGGCCACAGTGGAGTTCCGTCGATGGCCCAGGGGGGAGCGGTGCCACCGCCGCTTCCGGGTGGATTCGCGCCCCATGCGCCGATGCAGGCGCCGATGGGTGCGATGCCGCAGCCGATGGTCGTGGCTCCGGTGTTCGTTCCCGCGGTGGGCGAGCCCGAGCAGGGGGCGGGAGGTCCTGGGCCGCAGGCGCAGCCGGTGGCGCCGGATCGGGCCATGTTGCACGGCACCGAGATGACTCGGACGTATCCGTGTTCGGCGTGCGGGGCGCAGCTGGTGTTCGATCCGGCGGGCCAGGATTTGTTGTGCCCGAGTTGCGGGAACCGGTCGCCGGTGACCGCGCCGAACGTGCCGGTGCAGGCTCGGGAGTTGGGGCCCGCGATGGCGGCGCTGCGGGAGTTGCAGGGGCAGGCGGCGGGGCCGCGGGTGACCGGCGAGTGGGAGGTGAAGTGTCAGAACTGCGGTGGGACCACGGGATTCAATGGGAGTCTGACCGCCACTCGATGCCCCTACTGCGCGACCCCGATTCAGCGCGATGACGTGCACAATGCGCCCGCCCGGCTGCCGGTGGACGGTGTCGTGCCGTTCCTGGTAGGGGAGAAGCAGGCTCGGGAACTGGTCGAGAAGTGGGTGTCGAAGCGGTGGTTCGCGCCGTCGAACTTCCGGAAGTACCGGCGGATCGGGGCCTTCTCGAGTCTGTACACCGCGTACTTCACCTATGACGCCGATACCGCGAGCTGGTATCAGGGTGAGCGCGGCGACGACTATCAGGTGCGGGTCGGCACCGACGAGGACGGCGATCCGATCTACGAGACCCACACGCGATGGCATTCGGTGGCCGGTGAGGTCGGCAACGACTTCGCCGATCTGCCGGTGCTGGCCAACGAGAATCTGAACCGGGACCGGATCCGGTCGCTGGAGCCGTGGCCGGTGGAGCAGGCGCGCGCCTACTCGCCGGAGTTCGTGGCCGGGCACCTGTGCCGCACCTACGACAAGGACGCCGAGGAGTCGTTCCCGGAGGCGCAGCAGCGGATCGAGTCGGCCATCGAGTCGAGCGTGCGCGCCGACATCGGCGGCGACCATCAGCGCATCCACGAGCTGAACACCAACTGGAACTGGCTGGCGTACAAGCATGTGCTGCTGCCGATCTGGCTGCTGACGGTCGTCTACATGGACAAGACCTACCAGGTGTACATCAACGGCCTGACCGGGCAGGTGTCCGGCGACCGGCCGTGGAGCAAGGCGAAGATCATCGCCGCGATCGTGGCCGTGCTCGCGGTGATCGTCGCGGTGGTGGTGGCGTTCGCGGTCGCGCGCGGGCATCACACGCCGAGCCGTCATCCGAGCGGGCCGAGCCACTCCACCGTCGTGCCCACGCGCCCCACCACCCATCGATAACCGAGCAGAGCGGAACCGACCGTGTTGATCTTCGTAGCCGTCGCGCTGATCCTGATCGCGGCCGTGGCCGGTGGCATCGTCCTGGTGTCGCGCAGCCAGCGGGCCTCGACCGCCACCGCCAACCAGGTGGTGCCGGGCATGCCGACCCGCGCCCCGGCCTCGTGGGCGGGCTCGCACGACCCGGAGCCGCGCCTGCACCGTCGCCTGCGCGACGCCATCCGGGCCCTGCACACCGCCGACGCCCTCGACGACGCCACCACCATCGTGTTGCGCGCCGAACTCGAGCAGGCCGCACTGGCCTGGGACGACCGGTTGGTCGCCATGGCGGCCCTGCCCGCCGCCGCGCTGACCGAGCAACGGGCGACCGCCACCCAGGCCGTCGAATCCATCGAAGCCGCTGTGGCGCAATATGTTTCGGCCGCCACCCAGCGCACCGCGGCCGAGGTGAACGCGGGGTTGACGGCGGCGCGGGCGCAACTCGACATCCAGGCCGAGATCCGTAAATCCCTCGAGGCGGGCTGAAGCAGCGGACACACCGTCTCCAGCCGGGGACGACCATTGCACTACCCGAACCACCCGGTGTGCCTTGCACGCTTGCTTCCGATTCGCCTCTAGCCTGCAGTAATGCAGCCGAGCGATGAGGATCAGAACCCAGAGGTCCGATCTGGCCGCGAGACCGGGGATCCGGGCGCCAAAGTGTCCAGGCGCGGGATGCTGCGCGGTATCGCGGCGGCCGGGGCGGGCGCCGCGGTTGCAGGACCACTGCTCGCCGCCTGCGGCAACTCGAAAAGCGACGGGCCACCCGGATACGGGACCGGGATCAACGACGGCTTCGACGGCAAGATCGAACTCGACGTCCGCGACTCCACACCGGACTGGAAGCCGTTCGAGCTGCAGAAAGCCCCGGATGGCGCACCCAACATCCTGGTGATCCTGTTCGATGACACCGGTCTGGCGTCCTGGTCGCCGTACGGCGGGCGGATCAACATGCCGACCCTGCAGAAGCTGGCCGACAACGGCCTGACCTACACCCAGTGGCACACCACCGCGCTGTGCTCGCCCACCCGGTCCTGCTTCCTCACCGGCCGCAACCATCACGTCAACCGTTTCGCGTCGATCACCGAGGGCTCTACCGGATTCCCCGGCTCGGCCGCGCGGCTGCCGGCCCAATGCGCCACTATCGGGCAGGTCCTGCAGGACAACGGCTACAGCACCTTCTGGCTCGGCAAGGAACACAACGTGCCTATAGAAGATGTCTCCAGTGGTGGCAGCAAATCGGAATGGCCGCTGCAGAAAGGGTACGACCGGTTCTACGGCTTCCTCGGCGGCGAAACCAACCAGTGGTACCCGGACCTGGTCGAGGACAACCGGTTCATCGACCAGCCCTACAGCCCCGAGCAGGGCTATCACCTGTCGAAGGACCTCGCCGACAACGCGCTCCGCATGCTGCGCGACCAGCGGTCGACCAATCCGTCGAAGCCCTGGTACATGTGGTTCTGCCCGGGCGCGAATCATGCGCCGCACCAAGTTCCCACCGAATGGGCCGACAAATACAAGGGCAAGTTCGACGACGGCTACGAGGCCTACCGCGACTGGGTGCTGGCCCGGATGATCGACAAGGGCATCATGCCCAAGGGCACGGCGATGACCCCGATCAACCCATTACCCGAGGACGTGGCGGTTCCCGCGGACGCGATGCGGCCGTGGAACACCCTCAATGCCGACGAGAAGCGTCTGTTCTCCCGCATGGCCGAAGTGTTCGCCGGATTCTCCGAATACACCGACACGCAGATCGGGCGCATCATCGACTATCTGGAGCAGACCGGCCAGATGGACAACACCCTCATCTTCTACTGCGCGGACAACGGCGCTTCCGGTGAGGGCTCGCCGAACGGCTCGGTGAACGAGAACAAATTCTTCAATGGCTATCCCGACGATCTCGCCGAGAACATGGCGCTGCTCGACCAGTTGGGCACCCCGGCCACCTACAATCACTACCCGACCGGCTGGGCGGTGGCGTTCTCCACCCCGTTCAAGATGTTCAAGCGCTATTCGGAGTACTCCGGCGGCACCTGCGACCCGCTGATCATCCACTGGCCCAAAGGAATCAAGGCCAAGGGGCAGATCCGGCACCAATATCATCACGCGATCGACATCACGCCCACGATCCTGGATGTCATCGGACTGGAGATGCCGAAGGAATACCGTGGTGTCAAGCAGTACCCGCTCAACGGTGTCTCGATGCGGTACACCTTCGACAACGCCGACACACCCACCACCCGAAAACGTCAGTACTACGAGATGCTGGGCACCCGCGGTATCTGGGAGAACGGCTGGCGGGCATCGGCGCTGCACGCGCCGATCAGCGACAAGGGGCACTTCGACCAGGACAAGTGGGAGCTGTACCACGTCGACGAGGACCGCTCGGAATCGAAGAACCTCGCCGATCAGCATCCGGACAAGCTGAAGGAGCTGATCGCGGCCTGGGACGAGGAGGCCAGGGACAACTTCGTCCTGCCCCTCGACGATCGCACCGCGACCGAACTCCTGGCCGTCGAGCGGCCGAATCCGGAGCCGCCCCGCGACACCTACACCTATTACCCCGATGCCGCGCCCGTGCCCGAGGCCATCGCGGTGAATATCCGCGGCAAGTCCTACAAGATCGTCGCCGATGTCGATCTCACCCCGCAGTCCGAAGGGGTGATCTTCGCGCACGGTTCCCGGTTCGGTGGGCATGTGCTGTTCGTCAAGGACGGTGTGCTGCACTACGTCTACAACTTCCTCGGCATCCCGCCCGAGCAGGATTTCGTCTCGCCACCGCTGCCGACGGGCAAACACACGGTGGGCATGGAATTCGTGCGGGACAAGGCCGGCCAGCACGGCGAATCCTTGGGCACCACAACGCTCTACGTCGACGACAAGCCGGTTGCGACCGGACCGATGCGGGCCCAGGCCGGCACCTTCACCCTGACCGGCGACGGGCTCTGCGTCGGTTACGACAGCGGGGACAACGTCTCCCAGCAATACCGGCACCCAGGGACGTTCACCGGAGGCACCGTTTACCGCGTCATCGTGAGTGTCGGCAAGGAGTCCTACAGCGACCTGCAGCGCGACGCGGCCAGAGCATTCGAAACCGACTGAGCGACGAACGGATCCGGGCCGAACGACACCGCCGGCCGGCGGCCTGTACGTCGCCGGCTAGCGTTTCATGGCCGGATCGGTTGCCGAACGCGGTGCCCGGGTGCCGATGACCACGGTCGCGCCCATGTCTTCGCACTCCGCGATTCGAGCGGTGAGGCCGTGCTCTCGCATGATCACCGCGGCGGCCGGAGCCTGCTCCTCGCTCTCCTCGACCAGTAGATGGCCGCCGGGAGCGAGCCAGTCGCGCGCGACGGTCGCGATGCGTCGCAGGACATCCAGCCCGTCCTCGCCGCCGTCCAGGGCCCGGCGAGGTTCGTGATCCCGGGCTTCCGGCGGCATCCCGGCGATGTGCTCGGAGGGCACGTAGGGCGTGTTCGCGAGCAGGATGTGGACGCGCCCACGAAGATCCGAGGGGACCGCGTTGAAGAGGTCGCCTTCGACCACGCGTGCGCTGACCGTCGCGAGGTTCTCCCGCGCGCAGGCCACGGCCGCCGGTTCGATATCGGATGCGGTGAGGTCGACCCGAATCCCTTGCTCCGCGAGCTCTCTCACGAAGGACATGCCGAGCGCCCCACAGCCGCAACACATATCGAGCGCGATCAGCGGCTCGTCGGCAGCGGCGCCGACTCGGTCGGATCGGATGACGGTGCGGCCCAGGGCTACTGCCTGTTCGACGAGGAATCCGGTGCGCTGGCGGGGTACGAAGACGCCCGGGGCGACGGCGACGCGGAGGCCGCGGAACTCGGCCCAGCCGAGCAGGTGTTCGAGGGCGAATCCGGCGATGCGTTGGGCGACAAGCGCTTCCAGGTGGTCGCCGTCGGTTGCCGCGCCGAGCAGGAGGGCGGCCTCGTCCTCGGCGAAGACGCAACCGGCCGCACGCAGGCGTGCGACCAGGGTGTCGGTGTCGGAAGCGGTCACCGCGTCATTGTGCACGTCCGGACCCGCGCGGCGCGCGAGCGGGTCCGGACGGGAGGGTCAGCGTTCGGTGGGGATGCGCAGGGTCCGGGTGGTGTCGAGGTAGATGCCGCGCTGCCCGCTGCGGGCGGGCGGCGGCAGCTGGGAGACGAGCTGCTCGAGGGAGGTGGTGGCGCCGACGACCGGCATGCCCGCGACGATGAAGTCGGCGACCGCGCGGCGGATGTGGTTGGGGGAGGTGACCACGATGGCGCTGGTCGCGCCCGCGTCGCGCAGCATCTGCACGCCGAACAGCGCGTTCTGGACGGTGGAGCCGGCGCGGTGGTCGGTGAGGATGCGGTTGGCGGGGATGCCGTGGCCGATCAGCCAGCCCTGCATGGCCGCCGCCTCGGTGACGCCGCTCTGCGGGTTGCCGCCGGTCACCAGGATGGGGGAGAAGGGGGAGGCGAGGGCCTGTAGCCAGGCGGCCTGGAGGCGGTTCACCAGTTCGGGGCGCATGGCCCCGTCGGGGAGCAGGCCGTAGCCGAGCACCGCGATGCCGGTCTGCGGGCCCGCGATGGCCGGGATCGGGTTGGGCAGGGTGCCGACGGCGGCGCCGATGGCGCGGAACAGGTTCCGGGTGCCGTCGGCGAGTCGCCCGTCGACGCCGTTGAGGCGGTTCATCGCCAGCTCGCGGGTGATGATGTCGCCGGCGTAGTCCGACCAGATCGCCTGCAGGGCCAGCGCCTGCGCGTCATCCGGTGATTCACCGAGCAATTGGCGCAGGTCGGCCAGGCCGGCCGCCTCGTTGCCGCTGGTGAAGTTGTCCTGTGCGGAGTTGAACAGCGCCGCGGGATCCGCGTGCGCGGTGCCGGTGCCGAGGATGGCGATGGTCGCGGCCGCTGCCGCGAGCAGGGTGGGAAAGCGCCTGGCGATCTGCACTGCTGTCGACCTTTCGGAGGGTGTCACGCATGCGTTTGCTGGCAAATCAATGAAGTAGCTAGTTATTGGCCCAGTGCTGGATGGAGACACGATACGACTGAACACGGCGGTTGTCGGGTATTTGCCCATTTGAATTCGCGAGTTCGGTCCTGGCGGGCCCGGGAACGCGCCGCCCGCGCTCCGGACAATGCGGACGCACCAGACCGGACATATCGGCGTTCCGGGCGGACATTGCGGACACGTGGGACGGGGACGGTCCCGGCGCCGGATAAGCTGTGCACCCGTGGATACGACTTCGCTCATCGGCAAGGAACTCGCCGCCGCCATCAACGCCGACACCAAGCAGCGCGCCGCCGCCCTCGCCGAGCAGGGCGCCGCACCGCGCCTGGCGCTCGTGATCCCGAACGACGACCCGGCCAGCGCCTGGTACGTGAAGTCGCTCAACCGCGCCGCCGAGCGCAATGGAATCACTTGCGAGAACATCGATCTCGGCGTCGACGCCACCGCCGAGGAGATCCGCGCCAAGCTCATCGAGCTCTCCGGGGACGCCTCGGTCGACGCGATCATGCTGCAGACCCCGCTGCCCAAGGGCGTCGGCCTCGACGACGTCAGCTCCGCCATCGCCGCTGGCAAGGACGTCGACGGCGTGAGCCCGCTGTCACTGGGCCTGCTCGCCGCCGGTCTGCCTGGCTTCCCGCCGGCCACCTCCGAGGCGGTCGTGGAACTGGCGAAGTTCCACCAGGTGCCGCTGGAAGGCCGTCACGTCGCGGTGGTCGGCCGCTCCAACGTGGTCGGCAAGCCGCTGCTGCAGCTGCTGCTGGCCGAGAACGCGACCGTCACCATCGCGCACTCCCGCACCACCGACCTGCCTGCCGTCACCTCGGCCGCGGATGTCGTGGTCGCCGCGGTCGGCCGCGCGGGCCTGATCACCGCCGACCACGTGCGCGAGGGTGCGGTCGTCATCGACGTCGGCACCAACGAGGACGACAACGGCAATATCACCGGCGACGTGAACGCCGAGTCGGTCACCGGCAAGGCCGCGGCCCTGAGCCCGGTCCCCGGCGGCGTCGGCCCGGTCACCACCGCGCTGCTCATGCGCCACGTGGTCCAGGCCGCCGAATCCGGCCGCTGATCCCGGACGGAAGCCGCTGATCCCGGATAGAAATCAGGGAGCGCCCGGCGCGGGAATCGGTCCGATTCCGCGCGCCGGGCGCTCCCTGAACTCGTTTCTAGAGGTGGTGCCTCACCAGTGGGTGGTGACGGGGTCGCCGACGGAGACGTTGTCGTAGTACCACTCGGCGTCGGCGGGTGCGAGGTTGATGCAGCCGTGGCTGACGTTCGAGTTGCCCTGCGAGTCCACCGACCAGGGGGCGGAGTGGACGTACACGCCGCCGGAGGTCAGCCGTTCGGCGAACTCACCGGTGATCAGATAGCCCTCGGGATCGTTGAGCGGGATGCCGATGGTCCGCGAGTCGAAGGTGACCGACCGCTCGCGCGACATCACCGGGAAGGTGCCGACCGGGGTCTCACGGCCCGGCTTGCCCATGGACGCGGGCATCGTGCGGGCCACGCCGTTGACCCACACCGTGAACGTGTGCGCCGACATGTCGGCGTCCGCGGTGGTGCCGCCATTGGTCTGGAACTTGATGTGATCGTGACCTGCCGAGACCGTGATCGGCGAGGACACGGGTAGATAGCGCGTGGGGGTCCACACCAGTTGCCGGTCGTCGAGCCAGGAGAACTGTCCCGCGAGGGAATTCTCGGCCTTCACGTCGACCGAGCGTTCGGCCTTGGCGCGGTCGGTGACGGCTTCCGCGAACTGGACTGTCACGGGAGCTGCGATACCGACCACCTGGCCGGGGCCCGGCGAGATCGCCTGGACCGCTGGGAGATTGGATGCCGGGAGGGCCGCGCCGGCGGCTCCGGAACCGAACGCGGCCGCCGCGGCGACAAGGCTTGCGACGAACAGAGAGCGAATCGCTTTCCGCATTCTTCCGTCCCTTCGAGAGGGTGTGGGGCTTGGTTACTCAGACTATGACTTGATCTTGAGTTCCATCCGGAAATGTTTCCGGTTCGTGACAATTGTACCGGCGTGGGTATTTTGTCGTTTTCGGGTAGGGGGGTAGTGGAGGGTCCGGAAGCAACCGCGCAGGTGGCGCAACGAAACGGTGCCCCGTTCCGGCTCGGAACGGGGCACCGCGACAGGCGGATCAGCGTGATCAGCGGGTGATGGCCGCCACAACGTCGTCGTGCAGCGCGTCGGCGCGCGCGATGACTTCCTCGATCTGCTTCAGCACCGGAGCGAACTCCGCGCCCGCGCCCGGGTCGAGCGAAGCCACATTGATCGCGATGTTCAGCTGCGAGCTGGCGGCCGCCGAACGCGCGCAGTCGGCCGCCGCACCGATATCGGTCACCACGTTCGGGTTGCCGATGGGCAGCAGTTCCGTTGCGAGGGAGACGATCTCGTCAGCCTCGGTGACCACGGCGGCCGGCACCCGGGCGGCCTGCAGCAACGCGGCGGTGATCGCCTCGCCGCGGGCGGCCTGCTCGGCCTCGGACTCCTTGGGCAGCTTGTAGGCCGCCCCGACCGCGGTGAAGGCGGCGGCGTCGGCGTCGGCCAGCGCCAGCGAGCGCTCGCGGGCGGTGTCGGCCGCGGCGATGATCCGGTCGATGACCGGGCGATTGTCGGCGTCCTTGGCCCGGGTGGTGTAGCGCGCCACCATGGCGACGAGGGCCGCGCCCTGGGCCGCGTGCAGCGCCGCGACCGCGCCGCCGCCGGGCGCCGGCACCTTGGCGGCCAGCTGGTCCAGGTACCCCCGCAGTGTCGAGTCACCGAACGTGGTGGTGTCCTGAGTCATGCGGGGTGGCCTCCCTTGGCAGTCCTGCTGGCAATACCCGGAATTCGGGTGATTTCGCCGCCCACGCTACCGGCCGCCGCGCCACCGTCGGCAACCCGCCCGCTGTCACTTCGCCAATACGGCGACCCGCCCGCTGGGGGTATGCAAATAGTTGGGTATTGTCCGGACCATGCGTATCGGACTGTCGATCAATTACACCGACGGCTTCAAGGAGATCGCCGCCGAGGTCGCCGACCTCGAGCGGGCGGGCCTGGACATCGTGTTCGTGCCCGAGGCGTATTCGTTCGACGCGGTGAGCGCGCTGGGCTACCTGGCCGCGAAGACCGAGCGGGTGCAGCTGGCCTCCGGCATCCTGCAGCTCTACACCCGGACCCCCACGCTGACCGCCATGACCGCGGCCGGCCTGGACTACGTCTCCGACGGCCGCTACATCCTCGGCCTGGGCGCCTCGGGCCCGCAGGTGATCGAGGGCTTCCACGGCCTGCCCTACGACGCGCCGATCGGCCGCACCCGCGAGGTGCTCGAGATCTGCCGCAAGGTGTGGAAGCGCGAGCGCCTGGAATACAACGGCAAGTACTACAACATCCCGCTGCCCGAGGGCGAGGGCACCGGCCTGGGCAAGCCGCTCAAGCTGATCAATCACCCTGTGCGCGACAACATTCCGGTGCTGCTGGCCGCGCTCGGCCCGAAGAACGTCGAGCTGGCCGCGGAGATGGCCGAGGGCTGGCAGCCGATCTTCTTCCTGCCGGAGAAGGCCGACGCGGTCTGGGGCGACTCGGTGAAAGCCGGTCTGGCCAAGCGTGATCCGGCGCTGGGCAACCTCGACATCTACGCCGGTCCGGCCCTGGCCATCGGCGACAATGTGGATGGCTGGCGCGACGGCATCAAGCCGCACCTGGCGCTCTACATCGGCGGCATGGGCGCCAAGGGCAAGAACTTCTACCACGCGCTGGCCACCAAGTACGGCTACGGCGCCGAGGCGGACCGCATCCAGGAGCTGTACCTGGCGGGCCGCAAGGAAGAGGCCGCCAAGGTGGTGCCGGACGATCTGGTCCGCGACGTCAACCTGATCGGCTCGGCCGGGTTCGTGAAGGAGCGGGTCGCCGCGTTCCGCGAGGCCGGCGTCACCGTCCTCAATGTGGTGCCGATGGCGGGCACCCCCGCCGAGCGGGTGAAGCTCATCGAGCAGCTGCGCGAGCTCCTCTGACAGCTCCGTATGAACAATGAAGCCGAGTCCGGGTGATCCGGACTCGGCTTCGTCGTTTCGGAGGAGGGGTGCGCCCGCGCCACACACGCCGGACGCACCGGCTCAGCGCAGCGAACCCAGCGCGTCGTCGAGGGTGGAGTGCAGCGAGAACACCTGGTCCAGGCTGGTCATCTTCAGCTGCCGGCTGGTGGCGGGCCCGTCGGCCACCACGACCAGGCGGGTGCCGCCGGCCCGCTTGTGCACGCTGACCAGGACCGCCATCCCCGCCGAGGCGAGGAAGCTGACGGCGGTCAGGTCGATCACGAGGGCGGCGGGCGCGGCGGCCAGGGCGGTGTCGAGGGCGCTCTCCAGTGCGGAGGCGGTCGCCAGGTCGACTTCGCCGGTCACGGTGAGGACGGTGGCCTCGTCGGTGCGGGTGACCGAGGTGGTCATCGTTTCGGCGAAGGGGTGGCCGTCTGCGGAATTAGTGGTCACGTTGTTCAAATCTGCCATGATCCGTCCGTTCGTGCTGCATCGTTTGCCACATCGGCACTGGCTCGCAGGTGGGCCGCCTGCCGAAGGCGTGACGGCAGGCCCTGATTCACATTCTCCCGGCCGCGGAGAAGGACGCGGCCACGAGTCTCACCGACATCCGGACCAGCGTGCCCGGCCCGGAATGGTCGATATCGAGCTGATCGGTGAGCGCCCGCATCATGGCGATCCCGCGGCCGCGGTTGCCCGGGTCCGCGGGCAGCGGCCGCCACACGCCGGTGTCGGACACCTCGATGGTGAGGGTGTCCACGCCGCTGTCGGCGCACAGCCGGACCCGGCCGGGCTCGCCGCCCAGGTACGCGTGCTCGATGCTGTTGCTGCACGCCTCGTTCGCCGCGGACACCAGGTCCACGGCCAGATCGTGCGGAACGGCCGCGGCGGTCAGCCAGGTGCGCAGCGCGCGCCGCAGCTGCGACAGCTCCCGGGCGTCGGCGGGCACGTCCAAGCGCAGCGGCTTGGGCGGCTGCCGGTACACCACCATGGCGACGTCGTCGTCGTAGCCGCCGGTGGGGCGCAGCCGCGACAGCACCGAATCGGACACCTCGCGCGGCAATTGCGCTGCCACACGCGACAATTCGTCGGCCAGTTCCACGAAGCGGTCGTCGATGTCGACGCCGCGCTGCTCCACCAGACCGTCGGTGAACAGCACCAGCGTCGCGCCGGGCGCCATGGCGGTGGTGGCCTCCGGGCGGCGCGGAATGTCGAAGGTGGCCAACGGGAACGCGCGCCCGCCCTCCAGCAGCCGGCCCTGTTTGCCGGGCTCGGCCAGCACCGGCGGCATGTGCCCGGCATTGGAGTAGCGCACCAGCCCGCGCACCGGATCCAGGATGGCGGCGCACACCGTCGTGCACATGGCCCCGGGAATCCGGGCGGCCACGGTGTCGAGTTCGGCCAGCAGCTGCGCCGGGCCCGCGCCGCGCAGGAGCAGGGCTCGTGCGGCGGTTCGCAATTGGCCCATCACCACCGCCGCGGACAGGCCACGTCCGACGCAGTCGCCGACCACCACGCCGATCGCGCCGTCCTCCAGCCGCACCACGTCGTACCAGTCGCCGCCGATCTCGAGCGGCGGCAGCGCGGGCTCGTAGTGCACCGAGAACCGCGGCGGCAGTTCGATCGGGCCGAGCATGGCGCGTTGCAGGGTCAGGGAGGTGGAGCGGGCCTGGTCGAAGTTGCGGGCCCGCTGCACCGCCAGGCTCAGATGCCCGATCAGCAGCGAGAACAGCGCCCAGTCGCCGGGCGTGATCACCCGCGGCGCGGAGAAGCGCAGCCACAGCGCCGAATCCGCGCTCTCGCCCAGCGGCGCGACGATGCCCTCGGAGCTGGACACGTCCTCCGGGATCGCGAACATGCTGCGGCCGGGCTGCAATCGGGCCCGGTCGAGCAGGGCGCGGGCGCGGGCGTCGAGCACGCGGCGCGACTCGGCGCCGCCGAGAGTTTCCGCGTCGCCGCTGCCGGGCCGCCGGATGGGCTGGGTGATGTGCGGGGCCAGGCCCGTCGCGGTGTACTGATTGTCCTCGGACACATACAGTTCCGGTCCGGTGTGGTGACTGGGCCACACCGAGACGACCGCGGCCTCCGCGCCGACCGCGCGGCGCAGCTCCTCGAGCCCGACGGTGAGCACCTCGACCACGCTGGTGGCCGCGCCGACCGCCGTGGCCAGCCGCGACACCGCCTGATCGCGGGCCTGGGCGTCGTGCTCGGCGGTGACGTCACGCAGCGTGCCGACGAAAACCCGTTCCCCGTTCTCGGGTTTCACCAGTGAGGACGTCGACACCGCCAGCCACAGCTGCCGCCCGTCCCGGTGCCGGATGGGCATCACGAACCGGGCGGCCTCGGTGCCCAGGTCCGGGTAGCGCGGCGACTCGGGGACGGTCCAGGGATGGGGGAGCGGGTACGGGATGCCGTCGGGGCCGTAGCCGGTGAGCGCGCCGAACGCCGAATTGACCTCGATCAGCGTGCCTTCGGCGTCGACGACGAAGAACCCGTCCTGCAGCGACTCCACCAGCGCGGTCCGGAAGGCGTCGCGGCCCGCGAGATCGTCGGCGCGCGAACGCTGTTGCTCGTAGCGGCGGGTGCCGTCGAGGAAGCCGCGGGTGGCCACGTCGAGCGCCGCCATGGTCTGGAGCAGGAACTCCAGGGCGGCCTCACCGCGATCGGTGCCGTCCGGCGCGGGACCCAGCCCCTCCTGTTCGAGCAGCCGGTAGTGGTGCTCGGTGAGGTCGAGGATGCTCACCCCCTCCACCAGTGCGCGGCGGCCGAGCTCGTAGCCCTCGGCCAGGGTGTTCTGATCGGGGGCGCGCAGGTGCAGTCGCAGCGCGGCGGCGTACGCCTCGCGGAAAGCGGCCAGTACCGCGCTCACTACGGCCTCATGGCTTCACACTCGGAATGGGTTGGGAGGGATGGGATTGCCCGCGGTGGCGGGCCGCCAGCACCAGCGCGTCGTCGGTGTCCTTGGCGTGGCGGGCCAGTATCTCGGCGGTGATCTCCGAGGTCGGCTTGGACAGGTCGACGGCGTCGGCGAAGTTCGAGGTGATGCCGTCGGTCGACATCAGCAGCAAGTCGCCGGGTCGCACCGGCACCGTCTGCGGTTGCAGGTTCGGCGGCAGCAGATAGCCGACGATGCCGCCCGAGAGCAGGACCGTCGCCCGGATGGCGGGCTTGCCGGGAGCCGCGGCCACGATGCGGGATTCGACATTGCCGACCCCGAGCCAGTGCACCCGGTCGCGAGAATCGAACAGCGCCAACGAGACCGCCGCGCCGCGGGTGTCGCTCATGGCCCGGTGGCACAGCAGCATCAGCACGTCCAGGGGCTCGGCGCGGTTCTCGGAGAGCACCTGCGCGGCCCGATCCGAGGCGTCCGCCGCGGCCGCGCCGTGGCCCAGACCGTCCAGCACGGCGAAGAGCACGGAACCGCCGCCCGCGTCCAGCACCACCGAGCGGTCGCCCGAAACCCGTTGCCCGGGTAGGGCGCGTCCGGCGACGGCCCATTCGACCGCGCCGACGTAACCGTCCTCACGCACCGTTGGGCACCCACTTCCACATCTCGACGAGGGTGCCCTGGCCGGGCTGGGAATTGATGACCATGCCGTCCATCAGGCGCCGTGAGCCCGGAAGGCCCAGGCCCAGACCGCGTCCGGTGGAATAACCGTCCTCCATGGCACGTGGAATGTCGGGAATGCCGGGACCATTGTCTTTGGCCTGCACCACCATCGAGCGCCGGCCGTCCCGATCCTGTACGGCCAGCCGGATCTCCCCGGTGCCGGCGTAACTGGTGATATTGCGCGCCACTTCGGAAATGGCCGTCGCGATCATGGTGCGATCGGAGAGCGAGAAGCCGAGTTTGGCAGCCAACTCCAGCCCCGCTTGCCGAGCGGTCACGATGTCGTTGGACACGGTCACCGCGATCACCACGTCGTCAGCGGCCACGATCACGACCGTCTCGTTGACCTCTGCCCTTGATTTTGTCGTTCAGCCAGAACAAGCCCTCTTCGAGGTCCAGCGCGGTGTGCATGCCCTCGAAGGTGAGTCCCAATTGCACCATGGCGAAAGCGACTTCGGGTTGCAGGCCGACGATGACCGTCTCCGCGCCGCGCAGCTTGGTCATGTGGGCGATGGTACGCAGCGATCTGGCGGCAAAGGAGTCCATTACGTCGATTGCGGTGACATCGACGATGATGCCCTGTGCGCGATATCTGCTGACATAGGTCATCAAATCGTCTTGCAGGCGTTCGGTATCGGCATCGGTGAGCGCTGATTGCACCGACGCGATGAGATAGGTGCCCTGCTTCAGAATGGGTACCGGCATGTGCCCCGCCCTGGTTACCGTCCGTCGCGGTCGGTGACGCGCGACACTTCGTAGCCGAGCAGCCGCTCCGCTTCCTCGATGCCACCCTGGAGGTCACCGACGGCATTCATCTTCGACAGATCCAGGCCGATGGTGACCAGGGTAAGCGCGATCTCCGACGACAGGCCGGTAATGATGACATTGGCGCCCATCAGGCCCGACGCGTCGACGGTCTGCACCAGGTGGTTGGCCACCGTGGAGTCGATCGCGGGCACACCGGTGATGTCGATGACGACGACCTTGGCGCGGTTGGCGCGAATGGCGCGCAGCAGCTGCTCGGTGAGCTGCCGGGCGCGCTGCGAGTCCAGCACACCGATGATGGGGAGGATGAGCAGCTGCTCACGCACCTGGAGCACCGGGGTGGACAGCTCGCGAATCGCCTCCTGCTGCTGGCGGATGACGCGCTCGCGCTCCTGCACGAAGGACACGGCCACGGTGTTGGCGATCCGGTTCGCGGCGGGTTCGTAGGCGTCGAGCACCAGCTTGAGCAGCTCGAAGTCGGACTGGTACTTCTCGAAGAGGCTGCGCGCCAGCACGTCTCGCAGCAGGAGCACGATTCCGACGACCTCGTCGGTCTCGACGCCTCGTGGGATGATGCGTTCGGACAGGTCGCGCGCGTAGGCCTGCAGCGCCTCGACGCTACCGGTCTCGAGCACCTCGACGTAGTTGTCGTAGACCGAGGTCGCTTCGGAGAAGATCTCCTCGGGGGTCATGGCGGTGAGCAGCTGGGCATCGGTGATGCGACGGGCCCACTCCTCGCGCAGTTCGGTGCGGTTCTGCCGCAAGTGCTCGACGAGCTGCGGGAGCAGATTGTCGACGGAATTCGCGGGCAGCGAATCCGCCGAGAGACCGATGGACACGTCGGACATGGAAACTCCTGCCCCTTTCGCTAAGGCCAGGTCGGGTGCTCACTTCCACGACCGTAGCCAGCCGTGTGCTCGGTGCCGACCCACATGGGAAGCCGGTGCCGAGCCTAGTCTTACCCACTACCCGATGGGTGCCAAACCAAACCGAGGTGGGCAGGCGATTTCGTGTCAGGTGTGCTGCTCACGGGTCTCGGCCCGGCCGAGTGAGGGTTCGGTGCCGCGATGATGGGCCAGCAGGGTGTCGTAGATGTCGGCCAATGCGGCCAGCTGGCCACGATCGAGCACATCCACCATGTGGCGGCGAACACTGTCCACGTGCGCGGGCGCGGCCGAATCGAGCACGTGCACACCCTTGTCGGTGAGCACCGCCGCGGTGCGGCGCGCGTCGTCGGGAATCGACTCGCGCGCCACCAGCCCGCGCTTCTCCATCCGCGTGATCTGATGCGACAACCGGCTCTGCGACCACTCCAGCACCGCCGCCAGCTCGGCGAAGGAGCGCCGGTGATCCGGGGCGTCGGCGAGCCGGGCCAGCACGGTGTACTCCACATAGGTCAGATTGGATTCGCGTAGGGAATCGCGTCCGACCGCGGCGGCGATCAGATCGCGGGTGAACACGAATCCGAGCCACGCGCGCATCTCGACATCATCGAGCCAACGGGTCTGCGCCACAGTTCCACTCCAGGGTTCCGCCACCATGCTAAGTCCTCCCCGCCGCCGACAAGCACATCATGGACAGGTAACACCTGCTCGGTTGAAGGTGCAACCTGTACCTGTGCGGGGCCCGCAACCCGTACCTGTCGGCGGGGGCGCGGCGGGTGCTGGATAGAGTCACTGTGCTTGAACCGTCGGCTGACCAGCCCCAGCCCTGCTCGAGGAGTCCGATTCGTGACCGCGCCTGATTTCCTGTACTCGGATCTGCTGCCCATCGGTAAGGACGACACGCCGTACCGGTTGCTCACCACCGAGGGCGTGAGCACGTTCGAGGCGAACGGGCGCACCTTCCTGCAGGTCGATCCCGAGGTGCTGCGGATGCTGACCGCGGAGGCGATGCACGACATCAGCCACTACCTGCGGCCCGCGCACCTCGCGCAGCTGCGCAAGATCATCGACGATCCGGAGTCCAGCGGCAACGACCGGTTCGTGGCCTTGGATCTGCTGAAGAACGTCAATATCTCCGCGGGCGGGATCCTGCCCATGTGCCAGGACACCGGCACCGCCATCGTGATGGGCAAGAAGTCCGAGGGTGTGCTCACCGGAGTCGATGACGCGGAATGGATTTCGCGCGGTGTGTTCGACGCCTACACCAAGCTGAACCTGCGCTACTCGCAGCTCGCGCCCATCAATATGTGGGACGAGAAGAACACCGGCAACAACCTGCCCGCGCAGATCGAGCTGTACTCCAACCAGGGCGATCCCGCGCAGCCGTCGTACAAGTTCCTGTACATGGCCAAGGGTGGCGGCTCGGCCAACAAGTCGTTCCTGTACCAGGAGACCAAGGCGATCCTGAACCCCGATCGCATGCTGGAGTTCCTGGACGAGAAGATCCGCTCGCTGGGCACCGCGGCCTGCCCGCCGTACCACCTGGCGGTCGTGATCGGCGGCACCTCGGCCGAATTCGCGCTGAAGACGGCCAAGTACGCCTCGGCGCACTACCTGGACAACATGCCCACCGAGGGCTCGATGGCCGCGCACGGCTTCCGCGACCTCGAGCTCGAGGAGCAGGTCTTCAAGCTGACCCAGTCCTTCGGCATCGGCGCGCAATTCGGCGGCAAGTACTTCTGCCACGACGTGCGTGTCATCCGCCTGCCGCGCCACGGCGCGTCCTGCCCGGTCGCCATTGCCGTGTCCTGCTCGGCGGACCGTCAGGCGCTGGCCAAGATCACCCCCGAGGGCGTGTTCCTGGAGCAGCTGGAACGTGAACCGGCGCAGTACCTTCCGGAGCAGACCGACGCCATCCTCGGCGGCGACGTCGTCAAGATCGACCTGAACCGGCCGATGTCGGAGATCCGCGACGAGCTCTCCAAGTACCCGGTCAAGACCCGCCTGTCGCTGACCGGCCCGCTGGTCGTGGCCCGCGACATCGCGCACGCCAAGGTCAAGGAGCGCCTCGACGCGGGCGAGCCCATGCCGCAGTACATGCGCGACATGGCCGTCTACTACGCCGGTCCGGCCAAGACCCCCGACGGCTACGCGTCGGGCTCGTTCGGCCCCACCACCGCGGGCCGCATGGACTCCTACGTCGACCAGTTCCAGGCCGCGGGCGGCTCGCACGTCATGCTGGCCAAGGGCAACCGCTCCGCGCAGGTCACCAAGGCGTGCAAGGAGCACGGCGGCTTCTACCTCGGCTCCATCGGCGGCCCCGCCGCGCGCCTGGCGCTGGACTGCATCAAGTCGGTCGAGGTCCTCGAATACCCTGAGCTCGGCATGGAAGCCGTGTGGAAGATCGAGGTCGAGGACTTCCCCGCCTTCATCGTCGTCGACGACAAGGGCAACGACTTCTTCGCCGAGACCTCGAAGCCGATCGCGTTGCGCGTGCGCGAGCGCTCCAAGGAGCGCGTCTAACCAGCAGGAGGCAGGCGGATGCGGTATTCGGACAACCTCGAGCCCCGGTGGAACACCGCCGGGCGCACGGCCACCGCACCCGCCGCCCTCGGGCCCCGATCCTTCCGGCGCGGGGCCACCCTGCTCGGGTGCGCCGCCGCGCTGACGGTGGCGGCGCTGACCCCGGCGGTCGCCCACGCCGCCCCGGACGACATGACCGCTCCCGCAGGCGTTGTCGCGTCGTCCACTACATCGGTCGCCCCGGTCGCGGCGGAGACCGACGGTCTCGATCCGCTGCTCGCGTTCGCCTACCGGCTCGCGCAGGGCGAGGCACAGGCGCAGGGCGTGCCCTTGTGGATCGTGTCGGGGTATCGGACGCCCGCCGAGCAGGAAGCGTTGTGGGAGGACGGGATTCGGACCTACGGGAGTCCGGAGGCCGCGCGCCGGTGGGTGCTGCCGCCGAACGAGTCCACACACGTGAGCGGGCAGGCCATCGATGTCGGGCCGCGCGAGGGCGCGGCGTGGCTGGAAGCCAACGGGAATCGGTGGGGGCTGTGCCGGATGTACGACAACGAGTGGTGGCATTTCGAGCTGGCGACCGTGCCCGGCTTCGGCTGCCCCGCGCGGCTGCCCGACGCGAGTCAGCGCTGAATCGCGGAATCGACTGGCGGGTAGGAAAATTCGCGAAGCGATCGAACCGGATGGCTGGTTCGGGTATACCCGAGGTTGAACTTCGAACCTGGAGGCGTGTGGATGCGAGTGGCCGGTCCTGACCTGGTCGAGCGGCGGCGACGGCCCGCCGGAACCCGCCGGGCGGCGGCCCTGGCCGTGCTCGCCGGCGCGGGACTGGTCGGCGGTTCGGTCACGGTGGTGACCGCGACCCGCGCTGCCGCCGAGCAGCTTCCGGACCAGGCCCTCGAGGGCATCCCGTCCGCCAAGGCCGTCGCGGCGGGCACCGAGGGCCTGGACCCCCGGCTGGCTGCTGCCTTCGCCGCCGCCGCGCGCGATGCCGACGCCGCCGGCGTCACCCTCTGGATCACCTCCGGCTACCGGACGCCCGGCGAGCAGGAAGCCCTCTGGGAGGACGGTTTACAGACCTACGGCAGCCCGGAGGCGGCGCGCCGCTGGGTGCTGCCGCCCGGCGAATCCACCCATGTCACCGGCCAGGCCATCGACGTGGGCCCGATCGAGGGCGCTGCGTGGCTGGAGGCCAACGGTTCCCACTGGGGCCTGTGCCGCATGTACGACAACGAGTGGTGGCATTTCGAACTGGCCACCGTCCCCGACGGCCCCTGCCCGGCCCGTCTGCCGGACGCCAGTCAGCGCTGACCGAGGCTTCCCTCAGCGGCTGGTGTCGTTCTGCTGCTGCGGAATTCGCGGCGGTGGCAGCCGGTCGCGGACCCACGCGGTGGTCAGCCGGGTGAACGCGCGCGTCGCGGCCGTCCGGTAGGCCTGGTCGCGGCGGAGCAGGGCGACGGTGCGCGTCGGCATCGGGGGATCGAGGTCGATCGCGCGCAGGCCGGGGTAGGCCGCGGCGATGGCGGGTGGCAGCACCGTGGCCAGGGCGGTGCGGCGGACGATCTCGATCACGGACTGGACGGCATTGGCCTGCACCGCGATGCGCGGGGTCACGCCGTGGGCGCGCAGATAGTCGTCGATGTGTCCGCGGGTGGCGAAATCGCGGCTCAGGAGCGCCAATTCGGCGTCGGCGAGGTCGGCGATCGGCATCGGGGAACGGGCGGCATCGTGCTCGCCGACCACCAGACTCAGATCCTCCTCGAACAGCGGGGTGGCCTCGACGCCGGGTGGGGTCGTGCCGAGAAAGGCGATGCCGAGGTCGATGTCATCGGCGAGAATCGCGGATTCCATGGCCTCCTGGGCGTTTTCGCTGACCTCCAGGGTGATGCCGGGGTGGAGGGCGCGGAATTCGGCGATGAGCGGGCCGACCAGGTAGGGGGTGAAGGTCGGGGTGACCGCGAGGCGCAGGGTGCCACGGGCGAGGTCCTCGACATCGTGGACCGCGCGGTCGGCGGCGGTCAGCTCGCGCAGCGCCCGGCGGGCGTGCTCGGCGTACACCGCGCCCGCGTCGGTGAGGCGGACCGACCGTCCGGTGCGGTCGAGCAGTGGCACCCCCACCAGGCGTTCGAGCTGACGGATCTGCTGGGAGAGTGTGGGCTGGGACAGGTGCAGGTCCTCGGCCGCGCGGGTGAAGTTGCCGTGCTCGGCGACGGCGAGCAGGTAGCGCAGATGCCGGAGTTCCGGGGTCACAGCACGACTATAGATGACAGCAATGATGTCCATCGATATCAAGTCTTGGACACTATAGCCACAGGTCGGGCAGGGTGAATGGCATCGGCCCGAACGGGGCCGCCGCACTCGGAAGGAGTTCCCATGCCGAACCTCGCAGACGGTCTCGGACGGTTCCAGCGCGATGTCTTCCCCGGCAAGGCGGGGCTGTTCGCCCGCCTGGCCGGCGACCACCGCCCGGGTGCGCTGTTCATCGGCTGCTCCGACGCCCGCGTGGTGCCCGAACTCATCACCTCCGCCGAAGCGGGTGAGCTGTTCGTCATCCGCAATGCGGGCAATCTGGTCCCACCGCACACGCCCGGCGCGGCCAGCGGCGTGGTCGCCAGCATCGAGTACGCGCTGGGCGTGCTCGGGGTCAGCGACATCGTGGTGTGCGGTCACTCGGCGTGCGGTGCGATGACCGCGCTCGCCGAGGGCCAGGACCTGTCCGGTCTGCCCGCGGTCGCGGGCTGGCTGCGGCACGCCGACGCCGCCCGCGCGGCCGTCGATCCCGAGATCACCGGCGCCGCAGCGGTATCCGCGCTGGTTCGCCACAATGTGGTGGCGCAACTGGCCAATCTCGCCACCCATCCCGCGGTGGCCCGGGCCCTGGCCCGGCGCACCCTCACCCTGCACGGCTGGGTGTACGACATCGGCTCCGGGCGCGTCGAGGCGCTCGATGCCGCCGGCGAATTCTCCACTCTCGCCGCCTGATTCCCCTCCCTTCGAAAGGAAACCTCCCATGGTGCACGCACAGTTCGATCCCACCGCCCGCGAAGCCCTGGCCGACGCCGCCGTCGCCGCCAAGATCGCCAAGGACCTGACCTGGCAGCAGATCGCCGATGCCGCCGGGCTCTCGCCCGCCTTCACCACCGCCGCCATCCTGGGCCAGCACCCGCTGCCGGAGAAGTCGGCGCTGGCCGTGGCCGAGCTGCTGGACCTGGACGCCGACGCGGCCCGGCTGCTGCAGACCATCCCGCTGCGCGGCTCGATCCCGGGCGGTGTCCCCACCGACCCGACCATCTACCGCTTCTACGAGATGCTGCAGGTCTACGGCACCACGCTGAAGGCCCTGGTGCACGAGCAGTTCGGTGACGGCATCATCTCCGCCATCAACTTCCGCCTGGACGTGAAGAAGGTCGCCGACCCCGAGGGCGGCGAGCGCGCGGTCATCACCCTGGACGGAAAGTACCTGCCGACCAAGCCGTTCTGACGCTCGACGTCCCCGTTGCCGGGACATGGCCTGAATGTCCGGAATCGGAAGCCGTTCGGTCATGTCCGGGCATCTGGCGGTTCAACTGGCCGCCTTACCGTCGTCCGTGGGGGAGCACAGCGGACGGAGATGTGATGCTGGAACCGCGACTTCGAACCATGTGGCTGGCCAATGCGGCGAGCGGGGCGGCGGCGGTCGCCGTGCGCACACCGCGCCCGATCTTCGCCGACCGGATCCGGACACCGCAGGAGACGGTGGTGGCCTCGGATCTGGAACTGGTGACGGTGACCGCTGATTCGGCCATCCTGACCTGGACCACCCGGGCCCGCAACCGCGCCGGGCGGCTGCGGCCGGTCCCCGCCGACACCGAGGTGCGCCTGGCCCCCGCCGACGGACGCGGGGAACCGCGCACCTGGTTGTCCGAAGGGCGCCGGACTCCCTACCACTACGCGGAGATCCGGGGCCTGGAACCGGGCCGCGCCTATCGGTTCGAGGCGTACTCCGACGGCCGCCGGGCCGTGCCCGCCCGCACCCTGGTGACCCGGCGTTCCGGAACACCCGAATCCACCGGTGTTTTCACTACCGCCACCCCGCCGCCCGGGCGGCTGATCCGCACCATCGCCCTCGCCAACGACCTGCACTACGGCGAACCGGCCAGCGGGCTGTTCGCGGGCCTGTTCGAGGGCCTGCGCCACGGCACCGACGAATATCCGGACTTCATGCTCACCGCTCTGCTCGAGGATCTGCGCCTGCCCGACCGGGCCGCCGATCAGCTGGTGGTGGCGGGCGACCTGACCGATTCCGGCACCGCCGAGCAGTCGCGGGGCGTCCGCGCCCGCCTCGACGAATGGGGCGAGCTGGGCCGGGACTACTTCGTGTGCCGGGGAAATCACGATGTCCGGCCGCCGGAGGAGCCCGACCACTGGGGCGAGGTCTTCCAGCCGCGCGACCGGCTGGTCGAGTACTTCGCGGGCGGACTGCGGCTCGTCGGCCTCGACACCACCCGGGTGCGCGGCGCGGGCGGCACCCTCGCCGCGCCGCAACTGGCCCACCTGCGCGAACTGCTGCGCGGTGAACCCGACCGGCCGACACTGATCTTCGGCCACCACCCGGTCACCCGGCATGCGGCCGTGAGCAATCCGGGCGGGCCCGGGTTCGTGCTGGACCGCTCCAACGCGGCCGCGCTGCACGCCCTGTACGCGAGCGCGCCCGGGGTGTTCCTGCACCACAGTGGGCACACTCACCGGAATCGGCGCACCCGCCCGGATTCCGGGATCGGCGTGGAATTCCTGGAAGTGGGTGCGGTGAAGGAGTATCCGGGTGGGTACACCCTGATCCGCGTCTACGAGGGCGGCTACGCGGTCAACTTCTACAAGACGCGGTCCGAGGCGGCGCGGCGTTGGAGCACTCGCACGCGCAGCCAATATCTTGGACTGCACCCGGATCACGCGCTGGGCAGTTGTGCCGATCGTAATCACGTTGTCCTGCGCGATTTTTCGGGATTGTCCGGTTAGCTGGGAGCAATCCGTCCGACGCACCGGAATATTCGGTCATTACGACCCGAATGTTCGTTCTGTTCGGCATACTGCCTGGTGCGAGTGCGCACGGCGACGGCTCGTTCACCGGTGTACGCACGGCGCGGGCTCGACATCCTGGTTCGGCACTTCTTCAGCAACGGAGGCACGGTGGGCAGGCAGGGCAGGCAGTACCGTTCGAATCACGGCACGCTCCGGCACCAGCGCCCGCCCGTCCACATCGCTCAGCGACCCGTTCACCCGTGGAGAGACATCTTCTTCGCCACCAGCTGGCTGTTCTTCGAACTCCCCACCGCGGTGCTGCTCGCGGTCTTCGTGGGCACCGGCTGGCTCGGGTACCTCCAGCACGTGGGCACCCCGGCCCAGCCGCGTTCGGCGGTCGTGGTGCCGGTCGATCCGGCCCGGCCGGGCGGGCACTGATCCGATCGGCGGGATCCCGATCATCCGATCCACCTGATCCGCAAGAGAATCGACCCCGGCGCCGCATCGGCGGTACCGGGGTCGATGTCGTTCGTCAGGTCACGAGCGCGGTCGTTCGCGTCTCAGTCGTCGACGGCGGCGCCATTGCGGGGGCGCGACGCGGCGCGAGCCCGGCGGCGGGCGGCCTGCAGTTCGGCGAGTTCCTGCTCCAGGGTCTCGGCGATCCGGAACTGGCCGGTGTCATAGACATTCAGCGGAGGGACGGGATCGGTCAGATCGGCGAGCGGTGACCGTTCGTCCTCGTCGGGCTTGCGACTTTTGCCCGTCGCCGAGCGACGCTCCTTGTCCGCAGACTTCGCGGGTTCCGCCTGGCTTTCGGCCTTGGCGGTGGGCCGAGGTTCGACCACTTGTGCTTCTGCGTCAACGGTTTTCTCGGCCTCGGCGGGTCCCGCGGTCAGCGCGGCGGGTCCGGTGGCGGTGCCGCCGGCCGACGGCGGCGTCGGGCGGGTCGGCCAGGCTACGACGGTCGGCATGGCGCGCCGGATCTGCTCACCCGGATCGGGCAGGTCCCGGATCTGGTCGGTGGCGCGCACGATGGCCAGACCGTACCGGGAGGCCGCGGCATTGTGGATCAGCAGCGCCACACCGATCATCACCGGCGCGATGGCGTGCACGGCCACGTCGTACCAGCTGCCGTTCTTCAGGTACGGGTAGGTGTTGAGGATGACGGTCAGGCTCAGCAGCGCCATCTCGGCGACCACGACCTGGCGGCGGCTGTCGATCACGCCCCACTCGGCGACCTTGTTGGTGCCGATCATGATGATCACGAGGCAGACCGAGATCATGCCTTCGAGCAGGTAGCTGAACCAGTAGAGGGGATCGGAGGGGCCGCCGGGGGCGATGTTGTGCTGCACGTTGACCGCGGACCAGAGCATGCCGGCCGCGACGACACCGGCGAGCGCGCGCTGGCTCCACGCCCGATGCTTGTACAGCGACGCCAGTTTGGCGTGCGGGCTCGATTCCCGCCGTTGTGCGGCGATCGCCTTGCGGGCGAGCAGCAAGTCGCGAATGTCGGCCTTCTCAATCTCTGTGGTGGTCTGGCGGGCGCGATCCGCCGCGGCCGCGGTGGCTTCGGCGTACTTCCAGCGCTGCGCGCGCTCTTGTTCGCGAATGCGTTCGGCCAGCTCACGCTCGGCGACGAGTTCGTTCTCCGAGAGCGCGTCGGTCAGCGCGGGATCGTATTGGTAGGCCAGCCGGCCGCGGGCCTTCTCGACCCGTAGGGCCAGCTGGGTGACGTCGTCCTCGCGCGGGTTGTCGATCGTCAATTGGTCCCCCGTCCAGGGACTCCCGATGGCTGGCACGTGATTCCGGTAGGCACGGAAGACATTTCTAGTCGATACACGCCCAACCGCGAAACTGTTGGTTTGCCGTTGGTCCAATCCTTACGGCGCGCCGCACTGCGACACGCGGATTGGGGTGTCCGTCCGGGCAGGACGAACCAGCCGCTGCGGCCGGTGTCCAGTGGGGTTGCCGACGCCCGGATCGGGTCAATCGGTCAGCTCGAGCTCCTCGTCCATCGGGATCGCGCCCTCCAGGCCGTGTGGCAGGCGCCGTCGGTTGGGGGAGCCGAGCGCGGAGGTGAGGTCGGTGCCGTCGTGCTCGGCCAGCAGATCGTCCGAATCCCACACCAGCAGTGTGGCGCTGACGGTGTTCTCGGCCGCCGAGTGCGCGAGATCGTAGTGCGCGCAGGCGGGCACGTGCGGGTAGGTGATCCAGAGGTCGTAGCCGGTCATGAAGAGGTCGAGGTCGAATTGCACCGAGAGCCCGAGCAGTTCGCTGCGGCCGTTGTCGTCGACGCCCGCGAACGCCTCGTCCAGCGCCAGCAGGCGCGGCGCCTGCGGGTCGGCGGAGTCGAGCATCACATGCGCGGCAGCGAACAGCGGAAGGTGCAGCGAGACCGACTGTTCGCCGCCCGACAGCGCGCTGTGGCGGGCCACGGTCAGGCGGTCCTCGGTGCCGTCGGCGGTGAGGATGGTGAACGAGAACACCCGCCAGGTGCGGTAATCGAGGGTGGCCGCGAGGATCTCGGGGAACGAGCGCTCCGGGTGCGCGGCGCGGGCCGTGCGGATCTCGGCCGCGAAATAGGCGCGGACGGTCGACAGGTCCTCCGGCGTGAGATCGGCGGAGTCGCGGTCGAGCAGCTTGCACACCGCGCGCGCCGGCTCGGACAGGTTGTCGGCCAGCACCCAGTGCACGCCGATGGTGTTGCCCGAGGACATGCGGCGCTGCTTCATCTCCGCGCCCATGCGGGAGATGAGATCGCGGGCGTCGGAGGTGCGTTCGTGGATCTGCTGGGCCAGCCCGGTCAGCAGCGCGTCCTCGAGGATGCGGCGCTCGGCGTCGGTGAGCAGCAGTTCCTGATCGCGCCGGGCCCCGCCGATGCGCTCGGCGAAATCGGCCAGCGAGGACAGTCCGTGGTCGTCGTGCACCTGCACCACGGTGAGGCCGTCGGCGGCGTCCCAGTGCAGGCGGTAGTCCTGGCGCGCGGCTGCGAGCGCGGCGTCGAACTCCTGCAGGGCGGTGGTGACGGCGCTGCGGGTGGCCTTGCGGGCCGCCTCGCCCGCGCGCACCGAAGCGGTTGCGGTGGCGAGGTTCTCGAACAGCGCGGCCACCTCGGCGGGCAGCACGGCCGGTTCCTGCTCGGGATCGCCGTTCTCGATGCGGTACAGCAGCTGCTCGGGGGTGGACCAGGCGGCGTCGCTCGCGGGCCAGCGGCTGTCGGCGGGCGCGCCCAGCAGGCTGAGCAGGTCCGGGCGCGCGTAGGGGGCGAGATGGCGGACGTCGGCGAGCAATTCGGTGAGCGCGGTGCCCAGGGTGTCGTGGGCGGCGCGGTGCGCGCCCTCGGCGGCGCCGACCGCTTCGATGGCCTCGGCGGCGGCCTTGCGCGCGGCCTTCTGCTCGGCGCGGGCGGCGTCGATGCGTTCGCGGGCCAATTCCAGTTCGCGATCGATGTCGGCGGCTCCGGCGCCCAGCGCCTCGCGCAGGGTCTCCAGTTTGCGCAGCTGCTCTTCGTATCCGGAGCGGGCGGCCTCGGCCTCCTCGGCGAACGCCTCGGCCAGATCCTTGGATTCGTCGAGGCGGTCCCCGGCCTCGCGGGCCCGCTCGTGTTCGCGCTGATGGTCGCCGCGCAGACGCAGCAGCGCGGTTCCGGCGTTCTCGAAGTGCCGCACCGCGGCCGCCAGCGCGTCCAGCTCGACCGGATCGCGGGGCGCGCGGTGGTCGGCGGCGATGGCCCGGACCTTCTTGTCCGCGTTGGTGTATTCGGCCACCGCCTGATCGAGATCCCGCTCGGCCTGCGCGGCCGCCTCCGAGCGCGAGCGCAGCATGCCCGCCGCCTCGGCCACGCCGCGCAGGGCGGCGGTCACGGCGGTGGTGCGCGGAAGCGCCTTGGCGGCGGCCGAAATCCGGCCCAGCTCGGCCGTGGCGGCCTGCTCCTCGGTCTGGGCGGTCTCGGCCTCGGCGACGGCCGTTTCGATGGCAGC
Source organism: Nocardia sp. NPDC004340 (assembly GCF_053602575.1). Lineage (NCBI taxonomy): Bacteria > Bacillati > Actinomycetota > Actinomycetes > Mycobacteriales > Nocardiaceae > Nocardia > Nocardia sp. NPDC004340. Next base: position 462,860 of record NZ_JBSGDW010000003.1, on the reverse strand, counting down.
GGCCAATTCGGCCAGCCGCGATTCGCGGCGGCGGGCGCGGGCGGTGGTGCCGACGAATTCGGCGTCGGTCTTGACGTGCCGACCCGACTGGACGCCTTGGCGATAGCGGCCGTCGGTGGCGATGGTCAGCTGCCCCTCGACGCCGACCGGTTGTGCGGCCGCGCCGGAGACGATGTGCGCCTTGTCCGCTCCCGCGCCGATGGCCGCCGCGTGCGGAGACTCGTAGAGGGCGATGGAGGCGAGCACCCCGGCGACGGTCTCCCGGGGAACCGTCAGTGACGGTGAATCGTCCTCCACGACCAGTACATCGGCGAGCGTGCGCCCGCCGGGCCGTTGTTCGGGCGGCAGCGGCACCAGAAACTGGTCGGACGCGTGCGGCGGCAGCTCGGTCTCGGCGCAGACCCACGCGTCGAGCAGGTTCGCGGCCTGCAGCGCCGCCTCGAGCCCGGCGGCCTGCTGCGGCGCGACACCGTCGGCGAAGCGGACCAGACGCCACAGCGGCGCGCCGGGACGCTCCGCGCGCGCGTCGGTACGGGCCGCGAAAGCCGGTGGCGCGTCGTCGCGTTCGGCCGCCACCCGCTCCCGCTCGGCCCGCAGTTCGCTCGCGCGGGCGGTGGCCTGGGCGGCGCGGGCGCGCGCCTCCTGGCGGCGGCCGCGGATCTCCTCGGTGAGCGGTTCGGTGCGCTCGGCCAGCACCTCCGCCGGGGTGGCGGGGACGGGGAGGTCTTCCAGCGCGGCCTCGGCACCCGGTGCGGCCCCGGCGGATTCGCCGGTCGCGGTGGTCTCGGTGCCGGACGTGTTCTTGGTCTTCTTGGCGCGGCCGTTCGGTGCGCCGCCACCGCGGGTGAGCGGTTCGGTGCCGACTTCACCGAGGGCCTCGTTGAGCGACTCGAACAGCCCGGTGCGGATGGGGGTGTACACCTCGCGATGGGTGTCCCACCAGTCGCGCAGGGTGATGGCGGTATTCGAACGGGCCAGCGCGACAGCGGCTTCGGCCTCGGCGAGCTCGGCCGCCGCGGCATCACGCAGTTCGGCCGCGCGGCCGGAGGCGCGCTCGGCGCGGGTGCGTTCGGTGCCCGCCTGGTCGACCAGGGTGAGCGCCCGCCGGACCGCGCGGACGTCGCCGTCGCGTTCCTCGGCGTGCGAGCGGACCGTGGTGGTGAGATGGTCGGCGCGCGCCGATTCCGGCAGCGTGGTCCAGGGAATGCCGGCTTCCTCGGCGACCGCACGCAATTCGTCCTCGCCGCGCGACAGCGCCGAGCCGGCATGGGCGACCGCCGCCTGCGCCCGCTCGGCCTCCTCGAGCCGCTGGTCCACGGTCTGACGGGATTTCAGCGCCTTGTCGTGGTGGACCGCTGCGGAGGTCTCCAGGCGACGCACCGCGTCGGCGAGGTCGTCGAGCTGCTGTTTGCCCTCGTAGGCGCTGGAGCGCTGCAACGTCTCGCGGTCGGCGAGGGCCTGTTCGTAGGCGCGGTCGGCGTCCTCGGCGCGGGTCTCGGCGGCGCCGCGTTCGGTGTCGCGGCGGGTGCGCAGGGCCGCCGCGGCGTGCAGGGCGGTGCCCGTGTGGGTGACCGTGTCCAGACGCGTCCGCACCTGGTCGACGTCCGTCTTCGCCTGCACGGCCAGGTATTTCCGGTAGACGGTGACGAAATCGCGGGTCGCGGTGTCGGCCTGCACCAGCCCCTCGAGGGTGCGCCCGACCTCCTCCATATCGCTGAAGGAGCGGGCGGCGTCGAGGATCAGCTGTTCGTCGAGCGGGCGCAGGCCGTCGGTGAGGGCCTGCGAGAGTCCGCGCGGGTCCAGGTTCTTGGCCAGCTGCGGGCGGCGCAGCGTCAGGATCAGATTGATCAGCTGGTCGTAGCGTTGCTGCCCGAGCCCGAACATGCGGGCGTCGATGGCCGCCCGGTACTCGACCGGCCGGTCCACGATGGTGTCGGAGCCGATCTGCTCGGCCAGCTGCTTGCGGGTCAGCGGCCGGTCGTCGGGGCCCAGCAGCGAGAAGTCCACGCCAACACGGCCGTCGGCGACGAAGTACCAGCGGGTCACCTTGTCGTTGGAGCGGGTGGCGCGCATGCCGATGCCGATGGTGACGGTCTCGGGGGAGCCCCAGTCACCGCGCGCGAACTCCATCCACACGTACGAGTAGGCCGATTCCTGCTTGCGGTACAGCAGGTTCGACTTCATGGTGCGTTCCTCGCCCGCGAACGGGTTGAGGCGGCGCGGCTCGATGCGGCCGTCCAGCACGAACGGGAACAGCACCTCGAGGGCCTTGGTCTTGCCGGAGCCGTTGGGGCCGCGCAGCACCAGGCGGCCGTCGGCGAAGCAGAATTCCTGGTCGCGGTAGTCCCAGAGGTTGATGATGCCCGCCCGGGTCGGGACGAAGCGCACTCCACCGTGAATGTGGTCGGCCATCAGTTCCCCGATCCCTTCGCTGTGCTGTCGGGCGCAGTGCCCGCGGTGCTGTCGGTGGGCGCGTCGTCCGCGCCGAGTTCGGTGGGGGAGAGGAACAATTCGGACTCCGCGCGGGTGCGGATGGTCACGATCGCGCCCCGGTAGCGGGCCAGCGCGGGCAGGATGAGCAGCCCGCCGTCGACCAGCTCCACCAGGCGTAGCCGTTCCAGCAGCGACACCACCTCGCCGGTGAGCCCCGCGACATCGGCCTGCCACTGCGCGGCGAAGGTATTGCCGTAGCGGTCGGTGAGCATCTTCACGGTGTCGCGGATCCACGAGGATTCCAGGAACGGGAACTCCGGGATCTCGGGCTCCTCGGCGGGCTCGTCCGAATCCTCCTGGGCGCCGAACACATCCAGGGGATCGGCGAGCGGCGCGAAGACCGTGCTGGCGGGGATGGCGCTGTCGAGCTGTTCCACCAGATCGGTGTACGGACGCTCGGGGCGCGGCCTGCGCTCGACCGGATTGTCGATGTCGAGGACCAGGTCCGCGATCTCACCCGCCAGCAGCAGCGCCACCTGGGCGAGGGTGCCGGTGCCGGGGAAGCGCACATCGGAGAGCCGGCCCGAACTGTCGATCAGCGCAACGCCTTCCGCGCGCCGCTCGGCCTTCAGCCCGGTCAGGGACTCGACCTCGGTGACCAGTTTCTCCTGCGCCAGCAGCGACCGTTCGGGTTCGTCGAGTTCGTCGGCGTAGACCACCGGCTTCTCGACCAGCGCCCGGCGCACCCGGCGGGCCGCCGCGGCCTGTGCGGGGGAACGGGTTTCGGCTCCGCCGCCCGCCGCCTCCGACAGCAGCCCGGTCACGCTCTGCAGGTGCTGGAGCGCGCGTGGCGGCCGGAACAGGGCGAACACGATGGACCGGTCGATGTCGTAGAGCGCCTCCCCGGCCTCGGGGTCGCTGGCCCAGCCGCCCGCGTCACCGTCGGCGAGGGTGACCGCGCCGCGCGCCGCCAGCCAGCCCACCGCGTCGACGAAGGCGTCCCGATCGGCGGCCCGGTCCGGCGCGAGCTCGAGCCCGTCGACCCGTTCGGTGTAGGCGGCCACCTGATCGGCCAACTCCGACAAGGTGATCTGATCCCCGGCGCGGCCCAGCGCGGCCAGCGCCAGCGCCAGGTACGCGTAGCGGCGGCGGTCGAAGACGCGGTCGCCGGTGGTGCGGGCGGGACGGCCCGCGTCGAGCTCGTCGAGGACCGGGAACAGACGCGCCGTGGTCTCGGTGACCTCGAGGCGATAGCCGAACAGTTCGGCCAGATCCTCGCGCAGTTCGGTCGCCCACCGCCGCAACAGCGGCAGCGCGATCCGATCGGGGTAGGTGCGGGTGACCAGATGGTTGGCCAGGATGACCCGGGCGGCGCGCTGGTAGCTGTCCAGAGCCAGTGAATCGATGGTGCGCGCGTGCATCAGCGGACCTCCCCGCCCTGGCCGCCGGGCTCGTCGCCCGGTGGCGGTGAGTCGATCCGATCCTTCTGCGCCGCAGGGGATTTGCGTCCCCGCAGGGAGGCCGTCTCGCGCACTTCCAGGCGTCGGTTGTTCAGGTAGAGCACGCCCTTGGAGGTGCGGACCAGCGTGGACCCCTCGTGTTCGGAGACGGTGAGGGTGACGCCGTTGTCGGAACCGGAGGTGCCGGGCACCCGGCCGCTCACCGGCACCCACGCGGTGGAGGCGGCGTCGAGCAGTTTCAGCAGGACCTCGGTCTCGCCCTCGTCGAGTTCGCGGTCGTAGAGGTCGGCGGTGGCCAGCGAGCGCGCGGCCTCGGCGCGGGCGCGCTGAGCGTCCAGCTGGGCCTGGCGCAGCCGCCGGATGCCGGCGTCATTGCGTTGCAGCCGCGCGGGCGCGCCCGGCGTGGGCGGCCGCCCGGTCTCGGCGAGGGTGCGGGCGATCTCCAACGGCGGTGCGTCCCACCAGGATCGGATGGCCGGGATCACGTCGGCGTCGGGATGCTGCATGGCCAGGTGCCGTGGTCGTCCCAGACCGAACACCGCGTCGTAGAGGGCGTGCGCGGCGTCCGCGCTGGGGGCGGCGGTGAACCAGCCCGCCAGGTGCCGCAGCGCGGATTCGCGGCTGACGCCGCCCTTGCGGGTCTCGGTCACCCGGCGCAGCAGCGACAGCACGGCGGCGATGGCGCTCATGGTGGCCTCGCGCAGCCGCTCGCATTCGGTGAGCCCGCCCTCGTCGTCGCCGATGAACCAGCCGCGCAGGCCCTGCCAGCGGGCTCGCCAATCCGCTTGGCGTTCTTCGGGGTCGAGCAGCACCCGTTCGTCGCAGCGGGCGGCGCGTTCGATGAGGTCCTCGACTCCGGTGTCCTCGACCTCGCGGATGGCGGTGGCCAGCCGGGGCGCGAAACGCGCCAGGTCCATGGAGAATTCGCGCATGTGCGCCAGCAGCGCGTCCTTGTGCGCGAGGAACGCCTCGGGGGTGGCCTCGGTGGTGCGGACCAGATCGCCCAGGGTCAGATAGAAGTGCGCGGCTCGTTCGGCCAGATCGGTGAGCGCCCGGTCGAGCCGGTTCAGCACCCGGTAGACGCGCGGGGCGTCGGCGCTCTTGTTGGCCTCGGCCAGGGTGTGCAGATCCGCGAGCAGTTCCGGCAGCACCAGCCGCGAGAGCGCGGCCTCGTCGAGCCGGGCGTCGAGCACGTCGGACACCGCGCGGAAGGCCTGATATCCGGCCTGGGAGAACTGGTAGACGAAGTGCCGGTTCCGGTACTCGGCCAGGGTGGCCGCGCGGGTGCCGTCGTAACTGCGTTCCAGCACGCCCCAGTGATGCAGCTGTTCGAGCAGCGGCCCGACCTCGGTGGCGGTGAGCGCGGGCGCGCCCGGGCAACGTTCGAGCGTGTCGGCCACGTCGGAGGCGTGCAGCAGCACCACATAGGCGGCGCGGGCGGTGTCGAAGGCCCGGAGAACCCACAGGTAGTCGGCCCGCTTCTCGGCGGTGGCGAAGGAGAACAACCGCAGCCGGTCGACGTCGCTCCGCCTCTCCGCGCTTGGAATCTCCTCGGACCCGGCCCCCTTCGGGTCGGGCAGCAATCCGTCAGCGGACTCGGTCACCGGGAGAAGGTTAGTACCCCCTGCCGACCGGTTCGGAATCGTGCCGAGTGTCGGCGCGCCCGATCCGGCCGGGGTGACCGGTTCCGCTGCTCACGGTCCTGATGGCGAGGTGTGAACCGGAGGATCAGTTGCCCAGCGCGGCGACGCCCGCCTGCGCGAACTTCTCGTCCAGATCGCCGCTCGGCGCGCCCGCGACTCCGATGCCCGCGATCGGCGCGCCGCCCTTGGCGGTGACCGGCGCGCCGCCGCCCAGGAACAGGGTGCCGTCGATGTCGGCCAGGTGCGGCGCGCCGTCGAGACGCTTGGCCAGCACCGAGGTCGGGGCGTTCCAGGACACCGCGGTGAACGCCTTCTGCTGGGCGGAGGTGTAGGACTGCGGGCCCGCGCCGTCGCCGCGCAGCGTGACGACGGTATTGCCGTCGCGGTCCACCACCGCGACTGTCACGTGCTGGTTCTCCTTGACCGCGGCGTCCAGGGCGGCCTGCGCGGCCTTGGTGGCGGCGGCGATGGTCAGGTGGGTGCTCTGCGCCAGGTTGCCATTGGCCACATCGGCCGCGACCGGGGTCTTCGTGCCCGGGTCGGGATCCTGGGCGTTGACCGACACCACGCCGATCACCCCGGCCGCCGCGACGGCCGCGACCGCGCCGCCGATGATCAGGCGCTTGCGAGTGGGGTTCGCGGGCTGCTCGGGGGTCATGACATCCTCCTGGGATTCCGGTGAAAGCTGTTCGCTCGGTTCGTCATCCAGCGTGCGGCCCGGAACGTCCCGGCACATCGGCGCACCGGCTGGGATTCGGCGCGCGGTCCGGCCGAACCCCGTATCAACCGATCGGATGACCCGGACGGCCGCGCGTGCACGGCAGAATGAGGGTGTCTGCCCGTCGCTGTCGCCGAGGAGGTGTTCGCATGCCGTCGTCCCGTGACGACACCCGGCTGCTGGGCACCATCGTGCACAGCGCCTTCTATGTGCTGCTGGCCGCGTCGCTGCTGCGATTCGTGCTGCGGCATCCCGAGAGTCCGCGCATGCCGTGGGTGATCGGGCTCTCGCTGGCGCTGGCCGTGCTCTACGTGGTGAGCGAACTGCGCGCCTCCGAACGGCTGGTGTGGTTCGCGCTGCTGGTGTCGGGCTGGGCGGTACTGGTCGTGCTCGCACCGAGTTTCGCGTGGTGCGCGGTCCCGCTGCTCTACACCGGGCTGCGGATCCTGCCGGTGCGGGTGGCGCTGGCCCTGGTCGCCGGGCTGACTGCGTTCGTGGTGTGGGCGCAGCTGAAGCTCGCGGGCTGGATCGACCCGAACCTGCTGCTGGCCCCGCCCGCGGTCGCCGCCCTGACCACCGCGCTGTTCCTGGGCCTGCTGCGCACCACCGAACGGCAGGCCGCGCTCATCGACGACCTGCGCGCGACCCGCCGCGAACTGGCCGCCACCGAACGCCGCGCGGGCACCCTCGCCGAACGCCAGCGCCTGGCCATGGAGATCCACGACACCCTCGCGCAAGGGCTTTCGAGTCAGCGCATGCTGTTGCAGGCCGCCGACCGGATCTGGGACAGCGACCCGGGCGCGGCTCGCGAGCACGTGCGCGGCGCGGCCGGGGTGGCCGAACACAATCTGGCCGAGGCCCGCCGCTTCGTCCACGACCTCGCGCCGACCGACCTCGCCGCGGGCGGCTCCCTGGTCGCGGCACTGGAGGCGATGGCGCGGCGGGAGGGCGGCGACACCCTCACCGTGCGCGTGCACGTCGAGGGCGCGGCGGTGGGCCTGCCCGCGGGGGTGGAGGCGGCGCTGCTGCGGATCGCGCAGGGCGCGCTGGCCAATGCCCGCGAGCACGCGGACGCGCACACCGTCACCATCACCCTCACCGATCTCGGCGACCGCCTGGTCCTCGACATCGCCGACGACGGAACGGGTTTCGACCCGGCGACGCTGCCCATCGCCGCCGACCGCGGCCACGGCCTGCCCGCCATGCGCGCCCGCCTGCGCCAGCTCGGCGGTGTCCTCACCGTCGAATCCGCCCCCGGGGACGGCACCGTCGTCTCCGCCGAAGTCCCCTTGGAGCGGCCGTGACCGACGCGAAAACCCCTGTCCGCCTGGTGCTCTGCGACGACCACGCGGTGGTCCGGGCGGGTCTGCGCGCCCTGCTCGGCAGCGCCTCCGACATCGAGGTGGTCGGTGAGGCGGGCAGCGGCCCGGAGGCCGTGGCTCTCGCCGAACGCCTGCACCCCGACGTCGTCCTGATGGACCTGCAGCTCGGCGGCGACATGGACGGCATCGAGGCCACCCGCCGCATCACCACCACCGTGCGGCCCGCCCCCTACATCCTGGTCCTCACCACCTTCGACACCGACGCCGACATCACCCGCGCCATCGCCGCGGGCGCGACCGGCTACCTGCTCAAAGCCGAACGGCCCGAAGAACTCTTCGCCGCCATCCACGCCGCCGCCCAGGGCCGCACCGCGCTCTCCCCGCCGATCGCCGACCGCGTCCTCAACCGCATGCGCAACCCGCAGCCCGCGCTGACCGCCCGCGAACTCGACATCCTCGGCCAGCTCGCCCAAGGTCTGGGCAATCGCGAGATCGCGCGCGCCCTGCACGTCAGCGAGGCGACGGTGAAGACCCACCTGGGCCGCATCTACGACAAACTCGGCGTCGACACCCGGGCCGCGGCGGTCGCGGTCGCCAACGAACAGCGGCTGCTGAAGTAGCTTGTCAGACGCCCTTGGGGGCGGACTGGCGCATGAAACCGAACAGGTAACCCGCGACGCGGCGCATCTGAATCTCCTCGCTGCCCTCGGTGATTCGATACCGGCGGTGGTGGCGGTAGATGTGCTCGAACGGGGTGTGGCGGGAGTAGCCGAGGCCGCCGTGGATCTGAATGGCGCGGTCCGCGGCCTCACAGCACAGGCGGTTGGACCAGTAGTTGCACATGGAGACCTGCGCGGATTGCGTGAACGGCCCGTACCGATCCATGGACCAGGCGGTCTTGTGAATCAGGGTGCGCAGCATCTCGCACTGGGTGCTCAACTCCACCACCGGGAACTGGATGGCCTGGTTGGCGGACAGGGGAGTGCCGAAGGTGGTGCGCTGGTTGGCGTAGGCGATGGACGCGTCGATGCAGTACTGGGCGGCGCCCAGACTGGATGCCGCTTGGCGGAGCCGGTTCTCGTTGAAGAAGTGCTGGACCACGGCCAGGCCGCGACCCTCCCGGCCGAAGACGGCCGTATCGGGGACTCGGACATCGTCGAGGACGACGTGGGCGTGGTCGGTGGGCATATTGAAGGTCCACAGGAATTCGGCGACCGTGAAGCCGGGGGTGCCGACCGGGACCAGGAAGGCGGTGATGCCGGTGGCGTCGCCGGGACTGCCGGAGGTGCGGGCGAAGATCAGGTCCGCCTCGGCGTGATGCATGCCGGTATTGAAGGTCTTCTCGCCGTGGAGAATCCAGTGATCGCCATCGCGCACGGCGGTGGTCTCCATGAAGGTGGCGTCGGAGCCGTGGGCGGGTTCGGTGATGCCGAAGCCGAAGAACCGGTCGCCGGTGGCCAGACCGTCGATCCACGCCGATTTCTGTGCGGGCGAACCGTATTCGTGCATGAGCAGCAGACCCACATTGTTGGCGACGACCGCGTGCTCGGTCTGCAGATCACAGTGCAGGCCCAGGCCGCGACGGGCCAGATGCTCCCGGATCACGGCCATATCGAGATTGGAGCCGTCCCGGCCGCCGTACTCGGCGGGACAGGCGTAGCGCAGATGCCCGGCGGCGTCGGCGCGGTGGCGGGCCTCGGCCAGCAGCGCCTCCCATTCGGCGCTGGGCAGGCCGCCGCGCTCCCAGTCGGTGCGGGCGTCCTCACGACGGTGGTCGAAGAAGCGCCTGTTGTCGCCGGACCGTTCCAGCGGCACCCTGCGCCAGAAACGCTTCCGCGGGACGGCCGTCGGGGTCGTCGGGCAGGGCGGGGGAGGCCCGCGCCGGGTCGATCGCGTGCAGCAGCGCCATCGCCGCACCCAGCTGCCCGGCCACCTGGTCCCCGATCCCGGCGTCGTGGACCAGGCGCAGCACCCGCCGTGGCACGGTCTCACCGTCGAGACGCTCGGAGAGCAGGAACGGCTCGGCTGTATAGCCGGTATCGGTACACACCGCCAGCACGTGCGGGATCGGAACGCCGTGCTCGCGAGCCACTTCGCGGACGCCCGCCTCGACCTCCACGGGCACGCGTCGTAACCGGGTTTGGCGACGGCCAGATCGGCGCGCACCACGGGAACCAGCGCGGCCCACAGCGCCGCGTCGTCGAACTCGTCGACCGGAGTGTCGGATTCGGGAGGCGGCGCGAGGGTGAGCTCCCGTTCCAGCACGCGGGCCAGATGCGCACCGACCCGGGCCTGATGGCGCAGCTCCGGCGGCAGGGCGGGTAGCAGCCTCGATTCGAGGAGCTCCGCGAGCGCCGTCAGCACTTGCGGTGCGGTGGGCCGATACTGCATGGCGTGCCTCCGCCGTGAAATCCGTTGTTCGGCAGGTAAACCGGGATCGTACGGGATCGCGACGCGCCCCGGCCCCGAATTGCGGGCGAATGCCCGCAGTTGCGGTGTCGTCGTTTTCGCCCCGATTCGTGTCATGATCGGGTCGGCGGCGGGCTCGTGCGCCACGACCGCGACAGCGCTATCGGACAGGTGGTGAGGGTGGAAGACCAGGGCCAGCCGGCGAGTGAGGCGGAGCAGCCGCTCGACTACCGCTTCACCCTCGCCAACGAACGTACCTACCTCGCATGGATCCGCACCTCGCTCGGGCTGCTCGCCGCCGGCGTCGCGGTCCACACCCTGGTGCAGTCGTTCCACCACGCCGGGATCCGGCGCGCGCTCTCGCTGAGCTGCATCGTGCTCGCGGTCACGCTGGCGGTCGGGGCGTACACGCACTGGCGGGACGTGCAGGCCCGCATGACCCGCGGCGACGCGCTGGGGAACACGCTGCTGGTGCCGATCCTGGCGGGCGGCATCGCCATCGTGTCGATCTTCGCGGCCGTCGCGACGGTGTGGACATGACCGAGGCACCCACCTTTTACTCCGAGCGCACCGCGCTGGCCTGGCGGCGCACCGCCATCGCCGCCATGGGCACCGCCGGCTTGTTCGTGAACCACGCGGTCGTCAGCGGCTGGCGGCCGGCGGCCATCGGTCCCGTGCTGGCGGCGGTCGGGCTGCTGTTCCTCGCGGGGATCAGCTTCGCGCGCAACAACTCCCTGCACCACGGGCATCGCGAGCACGGGCCGCGCGCCATCGCCATGGCCACGGTGGTGGTCCTGATCGTGTGCGTGGTGTCCGTGTTCATTGCGTTCTTCGTCCCCGGCGCACCTCCGGCTATCACTTAGGCAGGTGGGGCGAGACCACTCGGGCGGGGGCGAAACCTGTTCGGACGCCACGGAATCCGAACGGTCGGTTCAGTTTGCTGGTGTGAGCAGGGTGGCGAGGGTGCGGCGGACCGCCTCGGACGCGGCCCGCGCCGACAGCCCGCGCCGGTCGATCAGGTGGTGGCGGTAGGGCCAGCCGATGGTGGCGTCGAGCAGGTCGAGCAACTGTTCACTGGTATCGGCGGCCAGTTCGGGGGCGAAGCCGCGGGCCAGCGCCTCGCGAATCCGCTTGTCGGTCAGCCGCATCCGTTCATCGACCGCCGGCGTGCGCAGTGACTCGATCAGGCCCAGCACCCGCGGCTCACGCTGCAACCGGAAGATCGCCTCGCCCTGCCGCACCACCGCGTCGATGCGCTGCTCCAGCGGCCGGTCCGGATCGATGTCGGCGATCAACGCCTCGACCTGCTCGGATTGCTGGTCGACCGCGGCCGTGAGCAGCGCGGTCCGGGACGGGAAGTGCACGAAGATACTGCGTTCGGACACCCCGGCCCGTTCGGCGATATCGCGGGTGGTGGGGTCGAACTCGCCCTCGTGCACCGCCGACAGCAAGCCCTCGATGATGGCCCTGCGGGTCTGCGGCGGATTGCGCCGGCGCCGCGGGCCGTCGCCTTTGCCCTCGCTCATGGGGGAATCCGATCACATCGGGCCGGGCCACTCACGCGCAGGTCCCGGCGTATGGGTCAGGTCACACGGCCATGATATTGCAGTGTTACTGCAATAGCGAGGTAGGCTGAGGCTCGGGCCAGAAGATTGGCGAATATTCAGCTAACCGATCTTGCCACGCACGTCAGCCGGATGGAGACAGGAGCGCGCCGATGACCGAGAACAACCGCACGGACCACGGGGACACCACGCAGGGCCGATTCACGGTGTCCCGACGCGGGGTATTCGGGGTAGGCGCGGCGGCGCTGGCGGTGGTCGGTGTCGGCGCGGCCGTGACCGGCTGCGACAGCAACAGCGACAACGGGTCCGCCGCCGAGAAAGCGTCCAAGAATTCGGTCGATCCCAGCGGTCACATCACCGATCAGCACTCGAAGGCGCAGTCCTCGCTGCCGTTCTCCGACACCCAGGATTTCGCCGACACCGACAAGGGTTTCATCGCCAAGCTGCAACCTGACCGGGTCACCGACGCCAAGGGCAATGTCGTCTGGGACAACGATTCCTACGGTTTCCTGCAGGGCAGCTGTCCCAACTCGGTGCACCCCTCGCTGTGGCGGCAGTCGCAGCTGGTGGTGAAACAGGGCCTCTACGAAGTGGTTCCGGGCATCTACCAGATCCGCGGCCTGGACCTGTCGAACATGACGATCATCGAGGGCGCCACCGGCGTCATCGTCATCGACCCGCTGATCTCCACCGAGACCGCCAAGGCGGGCATGGACCTGTACTTCGCCAACCGCGGGCACAAACCCGTCACCGGCATGATCTACACCCACTCGCACGTCGACCACTTCGGCGGCGCGCTGGGCGTCATCACCGCCGAAGACGCTGCCTCGGGCCGCATTCCGGTGCTCGCCCCGCAGGGCTTCGTCGAACACGCGGTCGCGGAGAACATCTTCGCGGGCACCGCCATGGCGCGCCGCTCGGCCTACATGTACGGCGCGGCCCTGCCGCGCGGGGACAAGGGCCAGGTCGGCGCGGGCCTGGGCATGACCACCTCCACCGGCACCGTGAGCCTGGTCCCGCCCAACCGCGACATCACCCGCACCGGGCAGGAGGAGACCATCGACGGGGTGCGCATGGTCTTCCAGATCACGCCCGGCACCGAGGCCCCCTCGGAGATGAACTTCTACTTCCCGGACTTCCGGGCTATGTGCATGGCCGAGAACGCCACCCACACCCTGCACAACCTGCTCACCCTGCGCGGCGCGCTGGTTCGCGACGCGCACGTGTGGTCGCAGTACCTGACCGAGACCATCACCATGTTCGCGGGCGTCTCCGATGTCGCCTTCGCCTCGCACCACTGGCCCACCTGGGGTTCGGACAAGCTCACCGAATGGCTGTCGCTGCAACGCGATACCTACGCCTACCTGCACGACCAGACCCTGCGCATGCTCAATCAGGGCTACACCGGCATCGAGATCGCCGAGCAGATCCAGATGCCGCCCGCCATCGAGCAGAAGTGGTACAACCACGGCTATTACGGGTCGGTCAGCCACGACGTGAAAGCCGTGTACCAGCGCTACATGGGCTGGTTCGACGGCAATCCCGCGCATCTGTGGGAGCACCCGCCGGTCGAGTCGGGCAAGCGGCACGTGGACGCCATGGGCGGCGCGAGCGGCGTGCTGAAGGTGGCTCGCAAGGCCTACTCCGACGGCGACTACCGCTGGTGCGTCCAGGTGCTCAACTACCTGATCTTCGCCGAGCCCGACAATCAGAAGGCGAAGATGTTGCAGGCCAGCGCCTTCGAGCAGCTCGGCTACGGCTCCGAGAACGGCACCTGGCGCAACTTCTTCCTCTCCGGCGCCTACGAGTTGCGCAACGGCAACTTCGGCACCCCGACCAAGGCCAACTCGGCGTCGATGATCAGCGCGCTGAGCGTGGACCAGGTCTTCGACGCCGCGGCCTTCCAGATCAACGGGCCCAAGGCGTGGGACCTGCACCTGGTCAACGACTGGGTGATCCCGGAGGAGAACAAGACCTACCGCACCGAACTGCGCAACGGCGTGCTCATCCACTACGTGGTGCCGCCGGACTTCAAGGGCCCGGCCGCCGACGCCACCTTCACCCTGCCGCGCCTCGAACTCATCGCGGTGATGACGCGCAGCAAGGACTTCGTGAAGGAGGTCGCCTCCGGGGCGATCAAGGCCACCGGTGATCCGGCCAAGCTGAAGCAGCTCGTGGACGTGATGGACAAGCCCGACCCCAACTTCAACATCGTCACGCCCTGATCGCGGGCGGATATGGCAGAGTCCCTCTCACTGCTCGACGAGAGTGGGAGTGGCTGTGCGGAATCGACTGCGGGACGCGGTGGTCGTCGGCTGTCTGGCGATCGCCGCGACCGTGCCGGGGGCGGCGGGCGCGGAGCCCGATGCGGCCGGTGGCGCCATCGCCGACACCGCGGCGCAGCTGACCGCCGCGACCACCGTCGACGCGTCGAAAGTGGTGAGCGCGGACATCGTCGACGACCGCAACCTGTCGCTCGAGGTGTACTCGGCGGCCATGGACAAGACGGTGCACCTGGACGCCTGATCTACGACGGCACCATCGAGGCCGCCACCGGTTACTGCACCCGCAACCTCGCCGCCAAGCTCACCGAACTCGGCATTCCGGCCACCGTGGACCTGCCGGCCAACGGCACCCACTCCTGGGGCGTATTCCGCGACGAACTGCTGAAGTCCTGGCCGGTGCCGGCCAAGGGACTGGACCTGCCCGCCTGATCAGGACCGCTGTGGGGCACCGGCCTTCGCGGCGTGCGGGTCGGATTCGGCTGCGACGGCGGCGCGTTCGACGGTCATCAGACTCTCGGAGTGGTGCTCGGCGTAGTACTTGGCCGCGCCGCCGTTCAGGCCGAACAGGGACTTGCTCCACAGCAGCCAGATCACCGCGGCCAGGTTCACCAGCAGCGCGGCCACCCGCAGGAAGGTGACCTTCTCGGTCAACTCGTACACCTCGAGCGGCAGGAACAGGCTGGTGGCCACCACCGCGAAGTACTCGCCCCAGCGCTTGACCAGCCACAGGCCCACGGCCTCGACGAGCTGGATGGTGGCGTAGGCGAACAGCGCGACCGCGATCCAGATCAGAATCGTCGGCGAGAGCGTGAAGGCGGTGTCGATGCCCCGGATGATCTTGGAATGGTCGGGGTTGAAACCGATCTGGTCGGCCAGCTGGCGGATGAGCGGAAGGTCCTTGTCCCAGCTGGCCTTCCAGTGCTCACGTGAACCGCGCAGCTTCAGCACGCCCGCGCCGAGCAGGATCAGCACCAGCGCGCGGCCGACCCGCTCGGCCGCCAGCAGTCGCATGATGATGCGGTCGCGCAGCAGGTGCCCGCGCGGCACCTCCGGCGCGTCGTCGGCGGGACCGCTGCGGCGCGGCTCGCCCGGCACGAAATCGCCGCAGCGCAGACAGCGCCAGGACTCGCCCGCCGGGGTGGCGACGTGGAGTCGTGCCTTCAGCTCGGGCTCGGTCGGGGCGTAGGTCTCGTGCCCTCGGGCAGCGCAGGTCCAGAGACTGAAGTCCATGCGCTGGAGCGTACCCAGGCCCCGCGACAGCCGCCGTGGAACACGGCCGGGGCGCGCGGTCAGCCCGCGAGCGAGCGCAGCTGGTCGAGATAGGTTCTGGTGCGCGGATCTCCGGGGAAGCGCGCGACCATCTCCCGCGCCGCCTCGCCCGCGATCCACATGAGCGAGGGCAGCGAGCGCCGCTTGCCGGTGAAGGCGCGCATGCCCTCGTCCACCGCGAGCTCCAGATTGCGATCGCGCACCGCGACCACGGCCAGGGTCAGATGCGCCTCGGACACCCGCATGGGTTTGCGGATACTGCCGTCGGGGCGGGTGGAGGTCGCGATCACCTGGCGGGCATAGGTTTCCGCGAGCCGGTCGTCCCCGGCGACCCGGCAGCAGTCCATGGCGTAGAAGTCGAACTTCTGCGGATCCACCACGAAGTGGTTCTCCAGATTGGCCGGGTGCTCGATCGCCTCGAGGATCGAACGGCCCTGGGTGAGCGCCTTTTCCACCTCGCGGCGGTCACCCAGGCGGGCCCAGGCCTTGGCGCGCTGGGCGGCCAGCTGGACACCCACGCCCAGGTGGCCGGTGGTGGCGTACGCGGCCTCGGCCGCGTCGATGGCGCCCTTGTAGTTGGCCTGGGTGAGGGCGAACCAGGCGGCCATTTCCGCTCCCCAGCCGATGATCTCGGCGTGGTCGGCCTCCTGGCCCAGCGACAGCGCGGCGCGGCGGGTGGCCTCGGCGGCGGTGCGCCAGCCCAGGTCGTAGTCGACACAGCCGACCAGCAGGGCGACCCATCCGGCCAGCACCAGCACCTCGCGGTGTTGGGCCAGTGTGAGTCTGCCGTCCAGCAGCGAGGTGATGCGGCGCAGCCAGGCGGTGCCCTCGGCGTGCAGTTCGTGCGGATCGGCGCACGGGTAGTCCGAGCAGAGCCGGTCGGCGGTGATGCGGATGGCGTCCAGTGTGGAAGCCGACACATCGGACATTCGTAGCCGCCCAATGAATTCCAGGGTGTCCAGTCCGGTTGCCGAGAGCATCTCGTCGTCCCGATTGGGCCGGGTCTTGGGGAAGAACGCCGCCGTCACAGTGTCGAAAGAGGCGGCGATGATCGGGGCGTAGAAATCGTCGGGCCGCGATTCGCCGGATTCCCAACGCCGCCAGTTACGTAACAGTGTGCTGTCGGTGGGGAGGTTGTGGCTCGACTTGGCGCGCATCGCGCGCACCGCGTCGGCTTGTGACCACCCCCGAGCATCACGTTCGGCACGCATTCGGACAGCCCAGACAGGTCGATCGTCACCGGCGGACACGAGTTGTAGTATCTCACCAGTTAACGGCGGATGGACCCGGATAGGGCATCTGGATGTCAGTGGGTTGACATCTGCAATTGCATTCGCAAAAACGCCAAACTGTTTACCAGGGCACACATCAGGACAGCGATCCCCAATCCAACGGAGGTTCGGGTGGAAGCGTTGATCTATGGGTACGTGCGTGACGATTTGGCCGACGGCCGCAGCGACGAGCTGGAGAACGCCATGTGCGGGCTCGCTCAGTCCGCGGGCCTCTGCTTCGCCGCGACCTTCCATGAATCGACCGCCGGCGATGGCACCGCGTTCGCGGAGCTGACCGCCGAACTCAAGCGGGCCGACGCGCACCACGTGGTGGTGCCATCGCTCGAACACCTTGCGGGGCAGACCATTCCGCGTGACTTATTGATCGCGAAACTGGCCCACGAGGCTTCCGCTCAGGTCTGGACCGTCGAGCACTAGCTCGGCACACCGCCCGAAACGCCGCCGCACCCGCGTCGAGAACGCGGGTGCGGCAATGATTTTCGAGCTATTTCGGGACATTCACCCTGAAGCGGACATAGTGGGATGAAGGGGTCAGAGGCCGAAGCCACCCCGACCACGACGGCGCAGGTACTTCTCGAACTCGGCGGCGATCGCGTCGCCGTCGATCTTGGCCATCGCGTCGTTGATGTCGACCTCGGCGTCGCCGCGCTCCTCGAGTGAGCGCACGTACTCCGCGATCTCCTCGTCGCCCGCGGTCATCTCGTTGACCGCGACCTCCCACTCCTCGGACTGCTCGGGCAGCGCGCCCAGTGGCACCTCCACATCGAGCACGTCCTCGACCCGGTGCAGCAGCGCGATGATCGCCTTCGGGTTGGGCGGCTGCGACACATAGTGCGGCACCGCGGCCCAGAAGGAGATGGCCGGCACACCCGCGCGCACGCAGGCGTCCTGCAGCACCCCGGTGATACCGGTCGGTCCCTCGTAGCGGGTCTGCTCGAGGTTGAAGCGCTCCGCGGCTTCCTTGTTATAGGCGGTCCCCGTGACCGGAACCGGCCGCGTGTGCGGGGTATCGGCCAGTAATGCGCCGAGGATCACCACCGTGGACACCCCGAGCTGTTCCACGAACTCGAGAATGTCATTGCAGAAGCTGCGCCACCGCATATTCGGTTCCACCCCGCGCAGCAGCACCACGTCCCGGTCACTGCCGGGGGGAGAGCAGACCGAGAGCATGGCCGAGGGCCAGACGATCTCGCGCGTCACACCGTCGACCTGGCGCACGGTCGGGCGGTTGACCTGATAGTCGTAGTAGTCCTCGGAATCGAGCTCGGCCAGCGGCTGGGAGTCCCAGATCAGTTCCAGATGTTCGACCGCGCCACTGGCGGCGTCGGCGGCATCGTTCCAGCCTTCGAAGGCGGCCACGAGCACCGGATCCCGCAGCGTGGGCAGGTCCGATTCGGGTGGCACCGGGGATTCACTGGCGTTCACCCGGTCAGCCTAATGTGTGGCAGGACCCCGTGTGCATGCGACGCACGGAGTTCGATCGCCCTCCGCCACGCTCCGGGCGGTTCGCGGCCCCGAACGTGTGAGTCGCGCCGCGACACCACACCGACGCGGGGATTGTCGCTGCTTCCCACTACTCTTGAGTACATGTCTGTACGCAGCCGCGCCGAATTCGACACCACCTTCTTGGACACGCTCAGACGGCGTGTCGTTATCGGGGACGGTGCGATGGGCACGATGCTACAGGCCGCGGATCTCACCCTCGACGATTTCCGCGGCCTCGAGGGTTGCAACGAAATTCTCAACGAAACCCGCCCCGACGTGCTGCGACACATCCACCGCGCCTACTTCGAGGCCGGTGCCGACGCCGTCGAGACGAACACCTTCGGCTGCAATCTGCCCAACCTCGCCGACTACGACATCGCCGACCGGATCCGCGATCTGTCCGAGCGCGGCACCCGCCTGGCCCGCGAGGTCGCCGACGAGATGGGCCCCTCCGGCGACGGCACCCCGCGCTACGTGCTGGGCTCCATGGGCCCGGGCACCAAGCTGCCCACCCTGGGTCACGCGCCTTACGTCTCGCTGCGTGACGCCTACACCGAGGCCGCGCTCGGCATGCTCGACGGCGGCGCCGACGCCATTCTCATCGAGACCTGCCAGGACCTGCTGCAGGTCAAGGCCGCGGTCACCGGTAGCCACAACGCCATGCTGAAGGCCGGTCGCCGGATTCCGATCATCACGCACGTGACGATGGAGACCACCGGCACCATGCTGGTCGGTTCCGAGATCGGGGCGGCGCTGACCGCGCTCGAGAAGCTCGGCATCGACATGATCGGGCTGAACTGCGCCACCGGTCCGGACGAGATGAGCGAGCACCTGCGCCATCTGTCCAAGCACGCGCAGCTGCCGGTGTCGGTGATG
Source organism: Nocardia sp. NPDC004340 (assembly GCF_053602575.1). NCBI lineage: Bacteria > Bacillati > Actinomycetota > Actinomycetes > Mycobacteriales > Nocardiaceae > Nocardia > Nocardia sp. NPDC004340. Next base: position 444,103 of record NZ_JBSGDW010000003.1, on the reverse strand, counting down.
CCGAACGCCGGTCTGCCGGTGCTGGGCGCCAAGGGCGCGGAGTACCCGCTGAGCGCCGAGGATCTGGCCGTCTCGATGACCCAGTTCGTGTCCGAGTTCGGACTGTCGCTGGTCGGCGGCTGCTGCGGCACCACGCCCGAGCACATCCGGCAGATGGCCGAGGCGGTCCGCGAGGTCGAGCAGGCCAAGCGGAACCCGGTCCACGAGCCGAGCGTGTCCTCGATCTACTCCGCGGTCCCGTTCGAGCAGGACGCCTCGATTCTGATGATCGGTGAGCGCACCAATGCCAACGGCTCCAAGGCTTTCCGTGACGCCATGCTGGCCGGCGACTGGCAGAAGTGCCTCGACATCGCCAAGGACCAGACTCGCGACGGCGCGCACATGCTCGACCTGTGCGTGGACTACGTGGGCCGTGACGGCGCCGCCGACATGACCGAGCTGGCCTCCCGGCTGGCGACCTCCTCGACGCTGCCGATCATGCTGGACTCCACCGAAACCCCGGTGCTGAAGGCCGGTTTGGAGCATCTGGGTGGCCGCTGCGCCATCAACTCGGTCAACTACGAGGACGGCGCGCGACCGGATTCGCGGTTCCAGCAGACCATGGCGCTGGTCGCCGAGCACGGTGCGGCCGTGGTCGCGCTGACCATCGACGAAGAGGGCCAGGCGCGCACCGCCGAGCACAAGGTGGCCATCGCCGAGCGGCTGATCGAGGACATCACCCACAACTGGGGCCTCGAAGCGTCCGACATCATCATCGACACGCTGACCTTCACCCTGGGCACCGGTCAGGAGGAGTCGCGCCGCGACGGCATCGAAACCATCGAAGCCATTCGCGAACTCAAGAAGCGGCACCCGGATGTGCAGACCACGCTGGGTCTTTCGAACATCTCCTTCGGCCTGAACCCGGCCGCACGGCAGGTGCTGAACTCGGTGTTCATGCACGAGTGCGTCCAGGCCGGTCTGGATTCGGCGATCGTGCACGCCTCCAAGATCCTGCCGATGGCGCGGATTCCCGAGGAGCAGCGGCAGGTCGCGCTCGATCTGGTCTACGACCGCCGCACCGAGGACTACGACCCGCTGCAGAAGCTGATGGCGCTGTTCGAAGGCGTGTCGACCGCCTCCTCCAAGGCGTCACGCGCCGAGGAGCTGGCGGCGCTGCCGCTGTTCGAGCGGCTCGCGCGGCGCATCGTCGATGGCGAGAAGGCCGGGATGGAAGCCGATCTCGACGAGGCGATGGCGCAGGTGCCACCGCTGCAGATCATCAACGAGACGCTGCTGTCGGGCATGAAGACCGTCGGTGAGCTGTTCGGTTCGGGTCAGATGCAGCTGCCCTTCGTGCTGCAGTCCGCCGAGACCATGAAGACCGCGGTCGCCTACCTGGAACCGCACATGGAGGCCACCGACGACTCCGGCAAGGGCCGCATCGTGCTCGCCACTGTCAAGGGCGACGTGCACGACATCGGCAAGAACCTGGTCGACATCATCCTGTCCAACAATGGCTACGAGGTCGTCAATCTCGGCATCAAGCAGCCGATCTCGACCATCCTCGACGCCGCCGTGGACAAGAAGGCCGATGTGATCGGCATGTCCGGGCTGCTGGTGAAGTCCACCGTGGTGATGAAGGAGAACCTCGAGGAGCTCAACTCGCGCGGTGTCGCCGAGCAGTTCCCGGTGCTCCTCGGTGGTGCGGCGCTGACCCGCGCGTACGTGGAGAACGATCTCACCGAGGTCTACGCCGGCGACGTGCACTACGCGCGTGACGCCTTCGAGGGCCTGCACCTGATGGACGAGATCATGACTCGCAAGCGGGGCGGCGGGCTGGATCCGAACTCGCCCGAGGCCATCGCCGAACGGGAGAAGGCCGCCGAACGCAAGGCGCGGCACGAGCGTTCCAAGCGCATCGCCGCCGAACGCAAGGCCGCCGAGGCGCCGGTTGTGGTGCCCGAGCGCTCCGATGTGGCCGCGGACCTGCCGGTGCCGACGCCGCCGTTCTGGGGCTCGCGCATCATCAAGGGTTTGTCGCTGAGCGAGTACTCCGGCCTGCTCGACGAGCGGGCGCTGTTCCTGGGGCAGTGGGGCCTGCGCGGGCAGCGCGGCGTCGAGGGCCAGTCCTACGAGGACCTGGTGGAGACCGAAGGCCGTCCGCGCCTGCGGTATTGGCTGGACCGGCTGATCGCCGAGGGTGTGCTGCAACACGCCGCGGTGGTGTACGGGTACTTCCCGGCGGTGTCCGAGGGCGACGATGTGATTGTTCTCACCGAGCCGAAACCCGATGCGCCGGAACGCTTCCGGTTCACATTCCCGCGTCAGCAACGCGACCGGTTCCTCTGCATCGCCGACTTCATCCGCTCGCGTGAGCGCGCGCTGGAGACCGGCCAGGTCGATGTGATGCCGTTCCAGCTGGTCACCATGGGCCAGCCCATCGCGGACTTCGCCAATGTCCTGTTCAAGGAGGACAACTACCGCGACTACCTCGAGGTGCACGGCATCGGCGTGCAGCTCACCGAGGCGCTCGCGGAGTTTTGGCACCGCCGCATCCGGGAAGAACTGACTCTGGACGGACATTCCGTCGCGGACGAGGACCCCGCCGATGTACTCGACTACTTCAAACTCGGCTACCGTGGCGCACGGTACTCGTTCGGTTACGGGGCCTGCCCGGAACTGGAGGATCGGGCCAAGCTCGTGGAGTTGTTGGACGCCAACCGAATCGGCGTGATTCTCTCCGAGGAGCTGCAGCTGCATCCGGAGCAGTCGACCGACGCGTTCGTGCTGCTGCATCCGGAAGCCAAGTACTTCAACGCTTAATATCTTCACCAGGTTTCGGGCTTTCGCGCAGGGTGGCAGGGCGCCCGGCGCGACAGCCAGCAGGAGGGGTACAACCACATGAGCTCAGACCGGCTGATTGCGGGGCGGTACCGACTAACGGATCCGATCGGCACCGGTGCGATGGGGGTCGTGTGGCGCGCGACCGACGTTCGGCTGCGACGCACCGTCGCGGTCAAGCAGCTGCTGCTGACGCCGGGCCTGACCCGGTCGCAGGCCGTCGAGGCCAGGATGCGGGCGATGCGTGAGGGGCGCATCGCCGCGCGCCTGCACCACCCCAACGCCGTCACCGTGTTCGACGTGGCCGAGGAGGACGGCCAGCCCTGGCTGGTCATGGAGTACGTGAACGCGGCCAGCCTGGCCGCGCGCATGCGGGAGAAGGGGCAGCTGCCGCCGGTCGAGGTCGCGCGGATCGGGGCCAAGGTCGCCGAGGCGCTGGCCGCGGCCCACAAGGCCGGCATCGTGCACCGCGATGTGAAGCCCGCCAATATCCTTGTCGCCGACGACGGGACGGTGAAGATCACCGACTTCGGCATCTCCCGGGCCACCGGCGACGTGACCGTCACCTCGACGGGGTTCCTGGCGGGCACTCCCGCCTACCTCTCGCCCGAGGTGGCGCGCGGGGAGAACCCGGAACCGACCTCCGACGTCTTCGCCCTGGGCTCGACGCTGTACGCGGCCGTGGAAGGCAAGCCGCCCTTCGGCGAGGGCGACAACCCCCTCGCGGTACTGCATTCGGTGGCGCGGGCGCAGGTGCCGCGGCCCGCGCACGCCGCGACCCTCGCGCCGGTGTTGATGGATCTGCTCGCCGCCGACGGGGCCGACCGGCCCACCATGGAGCAGGCCGCCGAACGGCTGCACGCGGTCGCCGACGGGCGGGCTCCGGCGGTTCCGGTCCAGCCGACCAAGGTGCTGCCGTCGGTGAATGCCGTTGCCGCCGTGGACGCTTCGGCGGCCACGACCGTGCTGCCGGGCTCGCGGACGGGTGCGCCGAGCAATGCGGCCGACCCCACCATGCACGTCGACATGTCGACGGGTGGGCGTGGCACCGTGCCACCGCCGGGAATCGGCTCGGGTGTGCGGAGCGTTGGCGGGGAACGCAATCCGCGTCAGCTGGTGTTGGTGGCGGTCGGCGTCGTCGGCGCGATCGTGCTGGCCGTCGTGATCGCCCTGGCGGTCAACAACGGTGGTGGCGGCGGCACGCCGCAGGCGGACCAGGGCGGTTCGGCCCCGGCGTCGATCCCGGCCACCTCGCCGGAGAACCTGGGCCCGGCCGACGGCGGGCAGCAGCCCACCCGCAACAGCGGTGCGGCCACCCAGGCCCCGGCCACCACGCCCGCCGCGTCCTCGTCCGCGGCCCCGAGTTCCTCGGCGCATCCGACGACGACCCCGCCCACTACGACGCCGGCCGGTCCGCCGTCCGCCGCCTCGGTCGCCTCGTTCATCCAGGGCTACTACGGCATGCTGCCCGGCAATGTCAGCGGCGCGTGGTCGATGCTGTCGCCCGGCTATCAGGCGTCGACCGGCGGCTACAACAGCTACGCGCAGTTCTGGGGCGGCATTCGCGCGGTGAGCGTGGGCGCGGTGACGCCGCAGGGCGACAATCGCGCGGTGGTCGCGCTCACTTATGTGTCGAAGTCGGGGCAGGTGTCCTCCGAGAATCGCTGGATCCAGACCGACTCCTCGGGCGGGCATCTGACGATCGCGGCGTCGGGCCTGTAGACCGCGGGCCCGGGGCTGGTGATCGAGCCCCGATAGGCTGGACCGGCTCCGCGCGCGGCGGGGCCGGTGCGCCGCGTTCCGCGGTCGCTCCTGGATGTGGGTGTGCGGAAGGAGCTCGGGTCGGTGGCGCGGTTGGACGCGGTGTTGTGGGATATGGACGGAACGCTGCTGGACTCGGAGAAGCTCTGGGACATGGCACTGCGGGAGCTGGCGGGGGAGTACGGGCGCGAGCTGACCGACGCGGTGCGGCACGCGCTGATCGGGGCGTCCGGCCCGAACGCGTACCGCATCTTGTTCGAGGGGCTGGGCATCGAGCACACCCCCGAGGCGGTCGAACGGGCCTCGGAGTGGATGGAAGCGCGGGTGACCGAGCTGTTCCAGGGGCCGGTGCCGTGGCGGCCGGGTGCGCGGGAAGCCCTCGATCTGCTGCGGGCGGCCGGGGTGCCGATGGCCTTGGTGACCAATACCAAGCGGTCGCTGGCGGAGTACGGGCTCGACACCATCGGTCGTGAGTACTTCGGGGCCACCGTGTGCGCCGACGAGGTGCCGCACGGCAAACCCGCGCCGGACGTGTACCTGCGGGCCGCGCAACTGCTGAGTGTCACACCGGAATTCACCGTGGCCATCGAGGATTCGCCGACCGGATCGATCGCCGCGCAGGAAGCCGGATGTGCGCTGCTGGTGGTGCCGTGCGAGGTCCCGGTCCCGGACGCGCCCGGCCGCACCTTCCGCGACAGCCTGGTCGGGCTCGAACTCGCGCACCTGAAGGACCTCGTGCGCGCGAATTCCTGACCCGTTCCCATTCGTCCAAGGCGGGCCGGGCCGGGTCGCCTACCCTGCGGATATGGACAGGGTGCTGGAATCGCTGCGCGGCGTGTGCGCCGGGCTGCCCGAGGTGAGCGAACGCGTCAGCCACGGCGAACCCGCGTGGTTCGCGGGCGGGAAGAAGCTGTTCGTCATGTTCGCCGACCACCACCACGACGAACGGGTCGGATTCTGGTGCGCCGCACCGGCCGGGGTGCAGGCGGAACTGGTGGCGGCCGGGCCCGGACGGTTCTACCGGCCGCCGTACGTGGGCCATCGCGGATGGCTCGGGGTGTATCTGGACGTCGACGTGGACTGGGACGAGATCACCGAGATCGTCGATGACGCCTACCGGATGGTGGCGGCGAAACGCCTGATCGCGGAACTGGATCGGCGCATCGCCGCCACCTGAGCGGGCTCAGCGCAAGGGGCCGAAGAAGGCCTGGAGATCGGTGGCCAGGCCGGCCGGGTCCTCCATGGCCGGGAAGTGCAGGCCGCGTTCGAATTCCGACCAGTGGGCATCGGCCGGGGCCGGGACGACCCGGCGCACGGTCTCGTCCGCGCCGAAGATGGCGAAGCCCTGCGGCACCGCGGGCGGCGCACCCCACTCCGAGGAATGCGCCTGCTCGTAGAGCGTGTGCGCGGCCGAGACGCCCGAACCGGTGAACCAGTACAGGCTGATCGTGGTCAGCAGCTGATCGCGGTCGATCGGCAGATCGGTCCACGCCTCGAACTTCTCGGCGATCCAAGCCAATTGCAGCAGCGGCGAATCCACCAGGCCGTACCCGATGGTCTGCGGGCGGGAGTTCTGGATCGCCAGATAGCCCGAGCCCTCCCGGCGGAAGGCGTCCATCCGATCCAGGACCACCTTGTCCACCGGATCGTTCGGGTCCAGGCCCTCCGCCATGCCCGGCAGGAAGGTGGCGACATTCGCGGCGGTGAGCGGATCGGTGACCACGTGCACGCCGGTCACATGCTCGCCGTCCAGCGCCGCGACCAGACCCGACACCCCGCTGCCCACATCGCCGCCGTGCACCCCGTAGCGGTCGTAACCCAGGCGGGCCATCAGCTCGATCCACGCGCGGGCGGTGCGCGCCATGGTCCAGCCGGTTCCCGACAGCGGAGTGGACAGGGCGTATCCGGGCAGCGAGGGGGCGATCACGTGGAAGGCCGGGCCCTCGGCCGGATCGGTGAGCAGGCCGATCAGGCTCAGGAATTCGGCGACCGAGCTCGGGAATCCGTGGGTGATCAGCAGTGGGCGGGCATCCGGGCGCGGCGAGCGGACGTGCAGGAAGTGGATGTTCTGGCCGTCGATCTCGGTGGTGAACTGGGGGAAGGCGTTGAGCTTCGCTTCCTGTGCCCGCCAATCGAATTCGGTGCGCCAGTACCGGGCGAGCTCACGCAGCCGGGCCTCGGGGATGCCGCGCTCCCCGCCGGTGCCGGGCAGCTGGGCGGCCCAGCGGGCGCGATCCAGACGATCGTGCAGATAGTCGATCTCGGACTGGGGGACATCGAGGTGGAAGGGGTGAATCTCGGTGCTCATAAAGGTGTTCCGATCACTGGGAAGATCTCTTCCGAGGCTCTTCATCTTGCGCTTGGCACCCACGGTAGGAGCAATTGAGGAACGGTTCGTTCCGCAATAGGCGGATAGGATCGGCGCATGTTGGAAACCTCCGCCCGCCTGCTGCGACTGCTCTCGCTGCTGCAATCCCGCCGGGACTGGACCGGGTCCGAACTCGCCGCCCGCCTCGAGGTCACCGCGCGCACCATCCGCAAGGACATGGACCGGTTGCGCGAACTCGGGTATCCGGTGGAGGCGCGGCCCGGCGTGGACGGCGGCTACCGCCTCGGGCACGACGGGGCGCTGCCGCCGCTGCTGCTCGACGATGACGAGGCCGTCGCCGTGGCGATCGGATTACGCACCGCGGCAAGCGGTTCCATCCTCGGTATCGAGGAGATCTCACTGCGGGCGCTGACCAAACTCCAGCAGATCCTCCCGTCGCGACTGCGTCACCGTGTGAGCGCCTTCCAGCACGCCCTGTCCGTCCCGCTGCGCGGTCCGCGCGTGAGCCCCGACGCGCTCACCACGATCGCCGCCGCCTGCCGCGACCACGAACGCCTCCGCTTCGACTACCGCACCCACGGCGGCGCCGCCTCCCGCCGTTCGGTCGAGCCCTACCGCCTGGTCAACCACCGCCAGCGCTGGTACCTGCTGGCCTGGGACCTCGACCGCGACGACTGGCGCACCTTCCGTGTCGATCGCATGGACCCCCGCACCCCCGCGGGCCCCCGCTTCACCCCGCGCCCGCTGCCGCCCGATCCGGAGATCGCCGCCTTCGTCGAACGCGGAATCGGCTCCGCCACCTGGCATTTCCGTGCCCGTGTCATCGTGCACGCGCCCGCCGCCCACGTCCGCGCCCGCATCCCGATCCCCATCGACATCGAGGAACTCGACGAGCGGCGCTGCGCCTTCGAGCCCGGCTCCGACCACCCCGAGATGCTCGCCCTCTACCTGGGCCTGCTGGACGCCGACTTCGACATCGTCGACTCCCCGGAACTGGTCACCGCCCTGCGCACCCTGATCACCCGCTACCAGCGCGCCGTCACCACCGCCGGCTGACTCACTCCCCGCGAAAATGCGCGTCCAGCACCGGAACCGGATCCAACTCCGACACCAGATGCCCCGCATTGCAGTGATCGGTCAGATCCTTCCCGTCCCGCGCCTGCACCACGCGCACCCGGGCCACCGCATCGACCAGCGACTCCGCCACGCGCGCCGCGTGCCGATACCCGGGCGCATCGCGATCCGCCACCACCCACACCCGGCGCGCGCCCCGCAGCCACTCCGCGTGCTCCCGATACCACCCGCTCGCACCCCCGGCATTGCAGGTGGCCGTCAACCCCGCCCGCGTCGCGGTCAACACATCCGCCTCGCCCTCGCACACGAAGATGTCCCGCCCCTCCGCCACCGCCTCGATCACCTCCGGCAGATGGAACGGCAGCCGCGCGAAACCTCCGAATTCCCATCCGTTCTCGGTCAGCCGCCGCTGATAGAACGACTTCACATACCCCTGCCGATGCAACGTCCGCACCCGCACGACGCACCCGGCGGCACTCCCGTCCGGCCACCGATACACGTACGCCGCCATTCGCCGCGGCCTCCCGATCGGCGGCCCGACGTCCTTCCGATGCACCGAAAGCGCCAGCCCCGCAGCGAGAATCGCCCGATCCGCCACGGCCGGCTCCGGTGCGCTCCGCCGCTGTCCCGTCCTCGGCTCCGGGGGCGCGTCGAACAGATCCCGCACCCGCAATCCGATGCGCGCCAGCACCTCCACATCCGAGCATCCGGCGAAGCACCGCACGACCGTCCGTTGCCTCGACAGGTTGTAGACCACCCCCAGCGAGGCCCGATGCCGACGCCCGTCCGCCTCGTGCACCGGGCACAGATAGGTCGTCCACTCGGTCCCGCGCTTCCCCGGCCCGGACACCCGATTCAGTGCCCGGTTGACGGTCTCCCACGATCCGTGACTGCCCATGCGACCGGTCCTCTCACTAACCGGTGTACCCCTCTGAACGCGGTTGTCAAACGGTGTGCGACACGTTGCCCTGCGGTGCCAATACCACATCAAAACTGGTGGGGCGCAGGAAAAGTGGCAATTCACAATCGAGGAGCTTTTCGGGCGTGTCGGGCGGTCGGTTCGTAAGAATGGGCCCATGGTTGCGGTTGGGCAGGGGAGCGTACCGGGGGTGGATGTCGGGCGGTATCCACTGGATTCGCCGGGGAGTGACGGGTGGCTGCGGGCGGTGGAGGGGGCGCGGGCCGAGCTGGCGGCGGGGGGATGTTGCGTCCTGCGCGGGTTCATCCGGCCCGACCTGGTGGAGACGCTGCGGAGCGAAGGGGAGGAGCTGGCTCCGCGGGCGCACTACACCGTCGAGAACGTCAACGCGTACAACATTCCCTTCGACGCGGGGCTGCCCACCGATCATCCGGGGCGGATCGTGCTGCAGCGTGGAAACGCTTTCGTCGCACGGGATCTCATTCCGCGTGAGGCGCTGATCCATCGGCTCTACGTCGACACCCGGTTCCAGCGGTTCGTGGCCGACTGCTTCGGGCTGGCCGAACTACACGAGTACAGCGATCCGCTGGCGGGACTGTGCCTCAATGTGGTCGCGCCGGGCCAGTCGCATCCGTGGCACTTCGACACCAACGAATTCACCGTCAGCATGCTCACCCAGGAGCCGGAAGACGGTGGGGTGTTCGAGTACTGCCCGGGCATCCGGTCGCGGGAGGCGGAGAACTTCGCCGACGTGCGCGCCGTGCTCACCGGCGACGGGGAACGGTTCATCCGCCGGCTGGCCCTGCGGCCCGGCGACCTGCAGTTGTTCCAGGGAAGGTTCTCGTTGCACCGGGTCGCACCGGTACACGGTGCGGTGCAACGGCATTCGGCGATCTTCGCCTACAGCGACAGTCCGGGACTGATCGGCACCGCCGAACGGACCCGGCAGCTGTTCGGGCGGGTGACGCCGGATCATCTGGCGGTCGGCGAGATCCGCGGCGACCGATTGCTCGACTGAGAGGGGACCAGCGCGTGCCGGTTTCGTTGCACAGTTCCACCGGAAAAGCCTCCTTCGACGACATCTACGATCGGCCCGATCCCCGCCAGTACTACGCCCGCATGGCCGAATTGGACTACCAGATACCGGAATTGGCGAAGCCGCACTTCCAGAAACTGCTCGACGAATACCGGTCCGCCACCGGCATCGCAGCCCCCGCGGTCCTCGACCTCGGCTGCTCCTACGGCGTCAACGCGGCCCTGCTGCGTCTCGACACCACCATGACCGAACTGTCCGGGCACTACCGCGGCCGCGACGGCGACGACACCGCCGCCCTGATCGACCGGGACCGCACCCTGCTGCGCTCCGGCGACCGGCTGCCCGGAGTCCGCTTCATCGGCATGGACGCCTCCCGCCCCGCCCTCGACTACGGCCACGCCGCGGGCTTCCTCGACGAGGTCGTGCACGCCGACCTGGAATCGGCCGAACCCACCGAAGCCCAGCGGCAGACGCTGGCCGGGGCCGACCTGATCATCTCCACCGGCTGCGTCGGCTACATCACCGAGCACACCCTGCTGCGGGTGGCCCGCGCCCACGGCGGGAAACTCCCGTGGATGGCGCATTTCGTGCTGCGGATGTTCGCCTTCGACCCGATCGCCGCCCACCTGGAGACCCTCGGCTACCACACCGAACGGGCCCCCGGCGCGTACCGGCAGCGCCGCTTCGCCTCCCCGGACGAACAGGCGCGGGTGCTGAACGCCCTGGCGGACAAGGGAATCGACACCGCCGACGCCGAATCCGACGGCTGGCTCTACGCCCAGCTGTACCTGTCGCGGCCGAAACCCGGTACCGAGCGCGAAGACTGATCCCGCGGACCCGGAAATCGCGGGATTCACCTCGAAACGGGCGGGGCGAGCTACGGTGAAGTCGTGGCACCAGCGAAGATCGTGATCATCGGCGGTGGATTCGCGGGCGTGGAATGCGCCCGCTATCTGGAGCGACGCCTCCGGCCCGAGGAGGCGTTCGTCCAACTCGTCTCGCCGGACGCCGGACTGCTGTATCTGCCGCTGCTGCCGCAGGTCGCCTCCGGCACCCTCAACCCGCGCTCGGTGTCGGTGCCGCTGCGCCGGCTGCTGCGCCGCACCGAAGTGGTGCCCGGCATGGCCGTCGGCGTGGAGCCCGGCACCCGGCGGGTGGTGGTGCGCCGCACCCGCACCTCCGGTGTCGAAACCGCCCTCGAATACGACCATCTCGTCCTGGCGCCCGGCTCCATCACCCGCGTCATGGACGTTCCGGGGTTGCAGGAGCACGGGTTCGGCATGAAGACCTTGGCCGAGGCCATGTACCTGCGCGACCACGTACTGCGGCAGCTGGATATCGCCGCCATGCGCGGCGGCCTCGACGAGGACCAGGAACGGCTGAACTTCGTCACCATCGGCGCGGGCTACGCCGGAACCGAGACCGCCGCCGTCCTCAACAAGGTCTGCCGCGCCGCCGCCGGACGCTTCTTCCCCGAGGTCGAGTCGGGGATGGTGCGCTGGCACCTGGTCACCCGCGGCGACCGCATCATGCCCGAACTCGGCGACAAGCTCGGCGCGGAGGCGAAAAGGATTCTGGCCGAACGCGGCATCGAACTCATCACCGGCGCCTCCGCCGCGGAAGTCACCGCCAATGGCGTGAAACTCACCAACGGCCGATTCATCCCGTCCCGCACGGTGCTGTGGACCGCCGGGGTCGCGCCCAGCCCGCTGGCCGCGCATCTGGGCGCGGAAACCGACAAGGGCCGCATCGTCGCCCAGGCCGACCTGACGGTCCCGGGCCTGCCCGGCGTATGGGCGATGGGTGATGCGGCCGCCGTCCCCGACACCGTCGAAGGCGACGGTCAGGTCTGCGCGCCGACCGCGCAGCACGCCATGCGCCAAGGACGGCACCTGGGCAAGAACCTGGTCGCCACGCTGCGCGGCGAAACGCCCTCGCCCTACCGTCATCCGGACCTGGGCATGGTGGTCGATCTGGGCGGGCGCGACGCGCTGGCCCGGCCGCTCGGCCTCGGATTGCGTGGCGTGCCGGCACAATTCGTGGCGCGCGGCTACCACCTCATGGCGCTGCGCACCATCGTCGCCCGCGCCCGGGTGGCCTTCGACTGGGCCGTGCACGGTCTGGCCGGTGACGACTTCCTGCGCATCGGGTACGCCGACCACAAGGTCCACACCATCGGCGGCTTCGAACAATCCGGGTGCTACCTGCCCGCCGACGAGGTGCCGCGGGTGGTGAAGGAACTGGGCGACCCGGTGTGAACGAGACCGGTCGGTTCGGACGAACCGGATAGCCGCATGAAAACTGTTGTCGCGCAGTAAAACCACATCCTGGTCGGTCCGTGGCGGTTTCGCGCGAAAATGTGGCGCCCGGACGGCAACGATGGCAAGAATGGTGGCGTGACCGCCGGGGGACGGTGACACGTGTGCACAGCCAGGCTGCCCCAACCCCATCGACCATGAGGACACCCCTTGAGCGACAGCACCTTCGCCTTCGACGAGCAGCTGCCCCGCGTCCCGCTGCCCACCCTGGAGGAGAGCTGCACCCGCTTCCTGCACTGGTGCGCGCCGCTGCTGACCTCCGACGAGTACGCGGCCACCGCCGCCACCGTCGAGGACCTGCTGCGCCCCGAGGGCCCCGCCCGCACCCTGCACGCGGACCTGGAGCGCTTCGACGCCACCCCGGGCGTCGGCAGCTGGCTCGACGAGTTCTGGCCCTCCCGCTATCTGGGCCGCCGCGACCGAATCGCGTTGAACGCCAACTTCTTCTTCCTGTTCCGCGATGACACCGCGCTGGCCAGCTCCACCGGCGCCGAGCAGAGCGAACGAGCCGCGGCCCTGATCTCGGCGGCGGTGAACTACAAGCTGCGCCTGGACGCCGAGGAGATCCCGCCCGCCACCCAGCGCGGCACGCGACTCAATATGGCGCAGAACAAGTTCCTGTTCTCTGAAACGCGCATCCCCGGCGCACCGCAGGACACCGTGCGCGTGCCCTACAGCGACGACTGGCCCGGACACTCCGAAGCGCGCCACATCGTGGTCTTCTACCGCGGCAACATGTTCCGGATGGACGTCATCGGCGCCGGCGGCGTCCCGCACACCCCCGAGGACCTCACCGACGGCCTGCGCGCGGTCATGAAGGCCGGGGCGCGGCGGGCCGCCACCAACTCCGCCGCCGGGCACCTCACCACCATGGCGCGCGCCGACTGGGCCCCGCTGTACACCGCCCTGCGCCCCGCCAATGCCGCGGCCTTCGAGACCATCGAGACCGCGCTATTCTGCGTCTGCCTCGAGGACTTCGCGCCCCGCGACACCCTGCACGCCTGCGACCAGCTGCTGCACGGCGACAGCGGCAACCGCTGGTTCGACAAGGCGGTGTCGTTCATCGTCTTCGCCGACGGCGAGGCCGGCATCAATGTCGAGCACTGCGGCCTGGACGGCACCACCATCCTGTCCTTCGTCGACACCCTGCTCGAAGCGCCCGTCGGCGACCACGCCGCGCAATCCGGGGCGCAGGCGCAGGGTCTGCCCGCCGTCGAACCCGTCGAGTTCACCTTCGGCCCCGAGGCCCGCACCGAGATCGCCTCGGCCGCCGCCTCGTTCGCCCAGTTCGCCGCCGACACCGCCACCTCCACGGTGTCGTTCGACTTCGGCACCCAGCGCGCCAAGAAGCTCGGCATCTCCCCGGACGCGCTGGCCCAGCTGAGCTACCAGCTCGCGCACCGCCGCAGCAAGGGCCTCAACGGGGCGACCTACGAGTCCATCGCCACCCGCCAGTTCCGCAACGGCCGCACCGAGGCCATGCGCGTCATCACCCACGAGATGCTGGATTTCGTTGCCGCCATGGAGGATCCGTCCGTGGACCGGGACCGCAAACTGGTGGCCCTGCGCACCGCCGCCGAGGCGCACGTGCGCCGCGCTCAGGAATGCCAGCGCGGCGAGGCCCCCGAACAGCACCTGTGGGAGCTGCAGTGGATCCAGCGCCGCCGCGGCGAACAGCTCGGCGCGACCGAGGCGATGCCGTTCTTCGACAGCCCCGGCTGGACCATCACCCGCGACGACTACCTGAGCACCAGCTCCGCGCCGTCGGTGAACATCCAGTACTTCGGTTTCGGCTCCACCAGCCCCAAGTGCATCGGCATCGCCTACGTGCTGCTGCCCGACCGCTGGAACCTCTACCTGGCCACGCCCAAGCACGTCGCGCGGCAGATGCACGAGTTCGCCGACCAGCTGCGGGTGGCCGTGGCCGAACTCACCGAACTGCTCACCGTATAACCGATTGCGGGGAGTGTGCGCTCGTCTGAGAGAATCACTCCCCGTGAAATCTTTCGAAGCCCTGTTCGCCGAGCTGCAGGATCGTGCCGCCAACCGCCCCGAGGGGTCGGGCACCGTCGCCGCCCTGGACGCCGGCGTGCATGCGCAGGGCAAGAAGGTGCTCGAGGAAGCCGGCGAGGTCTGGATCGCGGCCGAGTACCAGAGCGACGACGAGCTCTCCGAGGAGATCTCGCAGCTGCTGTATTGGGTGCAGGTGCTGATGGTGGGCCGCGGGCTGCGGCTCGAGGACGTGTACCGACATCTGTGACGCACCGGTCGCTCCGCACACCCCGTGCGGAGCGACCGTTCCGTCCCCCGTCGGCCCCGTCTTCCCTTCCCATTCCGAAAGGACCTCCCCAATGCTTCGCGTCGCAGTCCCGAACAAGGGCGCCCTGTCCGAATCCGCCGTCGGCATCCTCACCGAGGCGGGCTACCGCAAGCGCACCGACTCCCGTGAACTGAGCGTGCTCGACCCGGTCAACCAGGTCGAGTTCTACTTCCTGCGGCCCAAGGACATCGCCATCTACGTCGGCTCCGGCGAGCTCGACCTCGGCATCACCGGCCGTGACCTGGCCCTGGATTCCGGTGCCCCGGTGCAGGAGCGCCTCGCCCTGGGCTTCGGCCGCTCCACCTTCCGCTACGCCGCCCCCGCCGGGCGCGAATGGAAGGTCGAGGACCTGCAGGGCAAGCGCATCGCCGCCTCCTACCCGAACCTGGTCCGGGGCGATCTGAAGGCGCGCGGCCTCGAGGCCGAGGTCATCCGCCTCGACGGCGCGGTCGAGATCTCCATCCAGCTCGGCGTCGCCGACGCCATCGCCGACGTGGTCGGCTCCGGCCGCACCCTGCGCCAGCACAACCTGGTCGCCTTCGGCGAGTCGCTGTGCGACTCCGAGGGCGTGCTGATCGAGGCCGAGGGCGCGGACCAGGACGACAAGGCCCGCAACCAGCTCGTCGCCCGCATCCAGGGCGTGGTCTTCGCCCAGCAGTACCTGATGCTGGACTACGACTGCCCCAAGGCGCTGCTGGACCGGGCCGTCGAGATCACCCCCGGCCTGGAGTCGCCGACCGTGTCCCCGCTCACCGACCCCGACTGGGTCGCGGTGCGCGCGCTGGTGCCGCGCAAGAACGGCAACGAGCTCATGGACCGGCTCGCCGACCTGGGCGCCAAGGCCATCCTGGCCACCGACATCCGGTCCTGCCGCGCCTTCTGATCCCGCAGCCGGGTCAGGCCGGGCCGGGTTCCGGCTCGTCCTGACCGGACGGGAAAGGCGGTGGCGTGCCGCCGAATTCGGGGCATAGTCGCTTGAAATCGCAGTACTGGCACATCCAGCCCGGGCTGGGCGGGAACTCGCCGGTCTCGGCGGCGGTGACGATGGCCGCCCACAGCGCCGACAGGATCCGCTCGAAGCGCAGCAGCTCCTCCGGATCCGGGGCGTAGGTCAGGGTGACGCCGTCGGCCAGGTACATCAGCCGCAGCTGCGCCGGGGCCCGGCCCTGGGTGCGGAGCAGGACCAGGGCGTAGAACTTCAGCTGGAACAGCGCCCGGGTCTCGTACGCCAGGCCCGGGGCGCGGCCGGTCTTGTAGTCGATGACGTGCAGCTCACCGTCGGCCGAGCGGTCGATGCGGTCCACGATGCCGCGCAGCGGGGTGCCGTCGGGCAGATCGGCCTCGATGAAGGTCTCGCAGGACTCGGGCTCGAACCCGGCCGGATCCTCCAGCCGGAAGTACACGTCCACCAGCTTGCGCACCTCGGCCAGGAACCCGGGCAGCTCCTCGTCCGGGATCAGCGACTCCACCTCGGGCCGGGACTGGCGCACCCCGGTCCAGGCGGGTTCGACGAGCGCGGCCGCGGCCGCCACGTCCCGCTCGGTGGAGGGCAGCCCGAACAGCGCCTCGAGCACGGCGTGCACCACCGTGCCGCGCACCGCCGCCCGCGAGGGCGGCTCGGGGATCTGATCGATCACCCGCAGCCGGTACTTGAGCGGGCACTGCTTGAAATCGATTGCGCGCGAAGGGGACAGCGCGGGTCCCCGCGGCGCGAACC
The DNA here is from genome assembly GCF_053602575.1 of Nocardia sp. NPDC004340. Lineage (NCBI taxonomy): Bacteria > Bacillati > Actinomycetota > Actinomycetes > Mycobacteriales > Nocardiaceae > Nocardia > Nocardia sp. NPDC004340. The sequence goes on along the minus strand of NZ_JBSGDW010000003.1, from coordinate 427,806 downwards.
GCTCTGTCTCCGGGGTACTGATCGCGTCGACCGACATACCTGGCAGGCTAAACGCAGGCACCGACAAGGTGCGCACGAATTCGCCGCAGCACAATCGCAGCGACGCACGTTTCACGACAACACGCAGAACGGAGTTTCATGACGGCCAGACGGACCGGCCCTTTCCAGATCGGTGACCGGGTACAGCTGACCGACGCCAAGGGGCGCAAGTTCACGGTGATCCTGGAGGAGGGCAAGGAGTTCCACACCCATGCCGGGCACATCAAGCACGACGACCTCATCGGTTCCGACGAGGGCTGTGTGGTGAACTCCGCCAAGAACACCCCCTACCTGGCGCTGCGCCCCCTGCTCACCGACTACGTGCTGTCCATGCCGCGCGGCGCGGCGGTCATCTACCCCAAGGACTCCGCCCAGATCGTGCACGAGGGCGACATGTTCCCCGGCGCGAAGGTGCTCGAGGCCGGGGCCGGGTCGGGCGCGCTGACCTGCTCGCTGCTGCGCGCGGTCGGCCCCGAGGGCAAGGTCATCTCCTGGGAGATCCGCGAGGACCACGCCGAGCACGCCGTCAAGAATGTCGAGCGATTCTTCGGCGAACGCCCCGAGAACTGGGAACTGACCCTGGGCGATGTGACCGAGTACGCCGGTGAGCAGGTCGACCGGGTGGTCCTGGACATGCTCAAGCCCTGGGAGGCCCTCGAGGCGGTCTCCAAGGCGCTCATCCCCGGCGGTGTCTTCCTGGCCTACGTGGCCACCACCACGCAGCTGTCCGAGGTGGTCGAGGGTCTGCGCCGCCAGGGCTGCTGGACCGAGCCCACCGCGTGGGAGTCCATGGTCCGCCCGTGGCACGTGGTCGGCCTGGCCGTGCGCCCCGAGCACCGCATGCAGGGCCACACCGCCTTCCTGGTGAAGGCCCGCCGCCTGGCCGAGGGCGTCACCGCGCCGCGCCCGCAGCGCCGCCCGTCCAAGGGCTGATTCGAACGCACGATGGCACCTCGGCGCGGGCATCACGTGATGCCCGCCCCGGGGTGCCATCGGTTTGCCGGCCTGCCGTTATTGGCAGGCGGCGCGGGCCATTCCGAGGACGGTGCAGGCGCCCGCGTCGGAGAGCTTCCAGGTGCCGTCGGAGTACTGGAAAGCCATCGGGACGTCGGGCATGGTGCCGTGCGGGGAGGTCACGCCGACCTTGGCGTCGGCCTTGGTGCCGTCCTGTTTGATCTCGCCGACGGCGAAACTGACCTGGTAATGCGCGAGTCCCTGGTTCATGGTCTCGATATTTCCGAGACGCTTGTCGCCGTCGACGACTAGTTTGGCTTTGTCGGCGGCCGGTTTTGCCGGGTCGGCGAAGGCCGTGAGGACGCTCTGCAGGCTCTCCGCGGTCGGCGCGGGCGCGGCGGCGACCGACGACACGGACGTATTCGTGGGCGACGAACCCTTGTCGTCGGAGCTACATGCGGTCACAGTTGCGGTAACGGCCGCGAGGGCCGCCACGGTAGCCAGGGAAACACGAAGCGTCCGGGAGACGTTGCGCATACCAGGAGTACGACTGGTGGGAAGGAGCATCAACGGCACCTTTCGGCTCGGGCCGGCGTTAACTCGCCGGAAACAGGTTAGGGCAGGCTAACATGCCTGTCCGGCCTGTGGGCCGCAGCCTAGATGTGATCACGACGAAACCATGTCGGAAAGCGGGAACGGTTAGAGCCCGGTAGCGTTGATAGACCGGGACTGGGAGGAGCAGCATCATGAGCCCCATCGAACATTCGGATTCGGCAGCCTGGAGGGAACTCGAGGCCGTACGTGCCGAGGCAGCTGCACTCCGGAGGCAACTCGCCGACACGCCCGATCGCACACGGGAATTGGAAGCGCGTGTTGATTCGCTGACGATTCGCAACACCAAGTTGATGGACACCCTCAAGGAAGCGCGCCAGCAACTGGTCGCTCTCCGTGAGGAAGTGGATCGCCTCGGCCAGCCACCCTCGGGCTACGGCGTTCTCATCGGTGTGTACGACGATCAGACGGTCGATGTGTTCACCTCCGGACGCAAGATGCGGCTGACCTGTTCGCCGAACATCGACACCACCACCCTCACCTACGGCCAGACCGTTCGCTTGAACGAGGCGCTGACCGTGGTGGAGGCTGGGCACTTCGACGCCATCGGCGAAATCGGCACGCTGCGTGAGATTCTCGACGACGGCCGCCGGGCCCTGGTCGTCGGGCACGCCGACGAGGAGCGCGTGGTCTGGCTCTCCGGTCCGCTGTCCGCGCTGGTGGACGTGGACGACCTCGAGGACCCGGATCGCCCGATTCGCAAACTGCGCCCGGGTGATTCGCTGCTGGTCGACACCAAGGCCGGCTTCGCCTTCGAGCGGATCCCCAAGGCCGAGGTCGAGGACCTGGTGCTGGAAGAGGTCCCGGATGTCAACTACGAGGACATCGGTGGCCTGTCCCGCCAGATCGAGCAGATCCGCGACGCCGTCGAATTGCCGTTCCTGCACAAGGATCTGTTCCGCGAATACGCGCTGCGCCCGCCCAAGGGCGTGCTGCTCTACGGTCCTCCCGGTTGCGGTAAGACGCTGATCGCCAAGGCCGTCGCCAACTCGCTCGCCAAGAAGATCGCCGAGGCGCGCGGTGAGGACGCCAAGGAAGCCAAGTCGTTCTTCCTCAACATCAAGGGCCCCGAGCTGCTCAACAAGTTCGTGGGTGAGACCGAGCGCCACATCCGGATCATCTTCCAGCGGGCCCGCGAGAAGGCGTCCGAGGGCACCCCGGTGATCGTGTTCTTCGACGAGATGGACTCCATCTTCCGCACCCGCGGTTCGGGCGTCTCCTCCGACGTGGAGACCACCGTTGTGCCGCAGCTGCTCTCGGAGATCGACGGTGTCGAGGGCCTGGAGAACGTCATCGTGATCGGCGCCTCCAACCGCGAGGACATGATCGACCCCGCGATCCTGCGGCCCGGCCGTCTGGACGTGAAGATCAAGATCGAGCGGCCCGATGCCGAAGCGGCGCAGGACATCTTCTCCAAGTACCTGACCGAGACGCTCCCGCTGCGCTCCGACGATCTCAACGAGTTCGACGGCGATCGCGGCAAGTGCGTGCAGGCCACCATCGAACGCGTGGTGGACCGCATGTACGCCGAGAGCGACGACAACCGCTTCCTGGAGGTCACCTACGCCAACGGTGACAAGGAAGTCCTGTACTTCAAGGACTTCAACTCCGGCGCCATGATCCAGAACATCGTGGACCGGGCCAAGAAGTACGCCATCAAGTCGGTCCTGGAAACCGGCAACCCGGGTCTGAGCATCCAGCATCTCTACGATTCGATCGTGGACGAGTTCTCCGAGAACGAGGACCTGCCCAACACCACGAATCCCGATGACTGGGCTCGCATCTCGGGTAAGAAGGGCGAGCGCATCGTCTACATCCGCACCTTGGTGACGGGGAAGAACGCCAGCGCCAGCCGTGCCATCGACACCGAGTCCAACACGGGTCAGTACCTGTAGGGTTCGGAAAAACCAAGAGGCCCGTCTCCTTTCGGAGGCGGGCCTCTTCGTCTGCGGGGAAGCCGAAGCCGCGGCTCAGCTTCCGGGGACGAAGCCCGGGTAGACCCAGTGGCTGACCCCGCCGCCGGGGGCCAGGTAGCCGGTGACATTGGGGAAGTTCATCGACAGCCGCTTGAGCTGGTGCGGGTTGCCGTCGGCGTCGGCCTGGAAGCAGCTGGTGGTGACGCCGTGGAAACCGGAGCAGACGATTCGGGTCGAGTTGCCGAAGGGCGAGGTCAGACGGGCGCGGTCGACCAGGGGGTTCCAGTAGTCGAGGTCGCTGGGGGTCAGGAAGCCCTTGGCTTCGAAGACGTAGATCGCGCTGTTCGGCTGCTGGACCGGCCAATCGTCGGCCGAGGCGGTGCCGGCGCCGAGGGTGAAGGCGGCTCCGGTGACGACGGCGGCCGTGGCCAGCCGGGTGACGCTGCGGGTGATCGTGTTCATGTACCCCTCCATGGAACGTCGATAGACACTGCGCGCATCAGTATCACACCAGCGCGCGATCCTCGGTCCAGTCCACGTGCAGGCGGCGTTCCCGGAAGAGCCACCGCTCGCCGTCGCGGGCGAAGGTGTCGGCGTAGCGGATGTTCATGACGAAAATCCGGGAACCGGTGGCGTCGTCGTAGACATGGGAGGCGGTGCAATACGTCTCGCCGCGAACCGCGTCGCCGGCGAAGTCCAGCAGCTGATTCGCGATGAGGTGCTGGGTGACGCGGTAGCGGTCGAGGGGTTTCATGGCCGCCTCGATCCCGGCGCGCCCGCGGACCGTGGTGGCGGGCCGGCCGGATCCCCAGTCGATGACCAATGTGCCGTCCTCGGTGAAGAGTTCGGCGATGGCGGCGTCGCGGCGGCGATCGGCATGGGCCGCATAACGCTCGGTCAGTTCGCGCAGGGCGAGGCGGTCGGGCAGATTGTCCATGTCCCTTCCTAACGCTCGTTCGGTCGCCCGGTATTCGATCCGGCCCACTGGCCGGGAAACTGTTCCCCAAATGTCGCCGTGTTTTACCTGCCCGCCATCGCGGGAGGTGGAACATCAGGAGATGGCGAATGTGCGAGCGGCGCTGGTGCAGACGAGCTGGACCGGCGACAAAGAGTCGATGATCAAGGCGCACGAGGATTACGCGCGTCAGGCGGCCGCGGCCGGGGCGAAGGTGATCTGCTTCCAGGAGTTGTTCTACGGGCCCTACTTCTGCCAATTGCAGGACACCAAGTTCTACGACTACGCCGAATCGGTGCCGGGCCCGACCGTGGAGCGATTCGCGGCGCTGGCCCGCGAACTCGGCCTGGTCATGGTGCTGCCGGTGTACGAACAGGAACAGCCCGGCCTGCTCTACAACACCGCGGCGGTGGTCGACGCCGACGGCAGCTATCTCGGCAAATACCGCAAACACCACATTCCACACGTGAACGGATTCTGGGAGAAGTTCTACTTCCGGCCCGGAAATCTGGGCTGGCCCGTCTTCGACACCGCGGTCGGCCGGATCGGCGTCTACATCTGCTACGACCGGCATTTCCCCGAGGGCTGGCGGGCGCTGGGCCTGGCGGGCGCGGAGATCGTGTTCAACCCCTCGGCCACCTCGCGTGGCCTGTCGAGTTATCTGTGGAAACTCGAGCAGCCCGCCTCGGCGGTGGCCAACGAATACTTCATCGGGGCCATCAACCGGGTGGGCATCGAGGAATACGGGGACGACGACTTCTACGGCACCAGCTACTTCGTCGACCCGGAGGGCCAATTCGTGGGGGAGGTGGCCTCCGGCACCGCGCCCGAACTCCTCGTGCGCGATCTGAACATGGACCTGATCAAGGTGGTGCGCGACCGCTGGGCCTTCTACCGCGACCGCCGACCCGACGCCTACGGAAAGCTGGTGGAGCCGTGAGCATCACCTTCATCCACGGCGGAACCGTGGTGTCCGCCACCGGAACCCAACCCCTCGACGTCCTCATCGACGGCGAGACCATTGCCGCGGTGGTCCGGCCGGGCTCCACCGCGCTGGGCGCCGACCTGGCCGCGGCCGCCGACACCGTCATCGACGCCACCGGCAAGTACGTGATCCCCGGCGGCGTCGACCCGCACACCCACATGCAGCTGCCCTTCGGCGGCACCGAGGCCTCCGACACCTTCGAGACCGGGACCCGCGCCGCGGCGTGGGGCGGCACCACCACCATCGTCGACTTCGCGGTGCAGAAACCGGGGGAGCGGGTGCAGGACAGCCTCGCGCTGTGGCACGAGAAGGCGGACGGGCGCTGCGCCATCGACTACGGGTTCCACCAGATCGTCGGCTCGGTGGACGCCGAATCCCTGAAGGGCATGAGCGAATTGGTGGCCGAGGGCGTCACCAGTTTCAAACTGTTCATGGCCTACCCGGGCGTCTTCTATTCCGACGACGGGCAGATCCTGCGCGCCATGCAAACCGCCGGTGACCTGGGCGCGATGCTGATGATGCACGCGGAGAACGGGATCGCCATCGACGTGCTCGTCGCGCAGGCCCTCGCCCGCGGCGAGACCGCCCCGGTGTATCACGGCCTGACCCGGCCGTGGCAGATGGAGGAGGAGGCGACGCACCGCGCGATCATGCTGGCGCAGTTGACGGGTGCGCCGCTCTACGTCGTGCACGTCTCCGCCAAACAGGCCCTGGAACAGATCGCCGAGGCGCGGGGCAAGGGGCAGAACGTGTTCGGCGAGACCTGCCCGCAGTACCTGTACCTGTCCCTGGAGGAGAACCTGGCCGCACCGGGATTCGAGGGCGCGAAATGGGTGTGCTCGACCCCGCTGCGCGCCCGCGCCGAAGGGCATCAGGACGAGCTGTGGCGCTACATCCGCACCGGCGACGTCTCCACCGTCGCGACCGACCACTGCCCGTTCTGCATGAAGGACCAGAAGGAACTCGGGCTCGGCGATTTCAGCAAGATCCCCAATGGGATCGGCGGCGTCGAACACCGCCTCGACCTGATGTTCCAGGGCGTGAAGGACGGTCGGATCTCGCTCGAGAAATGGGTGGAGGTGTGCTGCACCGCCCCGGCCCGGATGTTCGGGCTGTACCCGCGCAAGGGTGTGATCAGCCCCGGCGCGGACGCCGATGTGGTGATATATGACCCGAACGGGCACACCAGCATCGGGGTCGGCAAGACCCACCACATGAACATGGACCACTCGGCCTACGAGGGCTTCGAGATCGACGGCCACGTGGACACCGTGCTCGCGCGCGGCCGGGTGATCGTCGACGGCGGGCAGTACCTGGGCAGCGCCGGGCACGGCCGATTCCTGAAACGCGGTCTGTCGCAGAGTCTCATCTGACCCATCGGCTACGAGGGGAGAGTTCCGGCATGGACATCGGTGTGGTGTTGCAGTGCAACCCGCCCGCCTCCCGGGTGATCGAACTGGCCAGAATCGCGGAGACGCACGGATTCTCGCACGTGTGGACCTTCGATTCGCACCTGCTGTGGCAGGAGCCGTACGTCATCCACAGCCAGATCCTCGCCGCCACCCGGCGTGTCGTGGTCGGGCCCATGGTGACCAATCCTGCGACCCGCGACTGGACGGTCACCGCGTCCACCTTCGCCACCCTCAACGACATGTTCGGCAATCGCACCGTCTGCGGGATCGGCCGCGGCGATTCGGCCGTGCGCACCCTGGGCGGCCGGCCCGTGAACCTGGCGACGCTGCGCGAATCCATCGGGGTCATCCGGGAATTGGGCAATGGCCGCAGCGCGCGGATCGGGGACACGGTGATCCACTTCCCGTGGGCGAGCCGGTCGCGGCTGCCGGTGTGGGTGGCCGGATACGGGCCGCGCGCCCTGGAACTCGCCGGGGAGGTGGGCGACGGGTTCATCCTGCAGCTCGCCGATCCCGACATCACCGCCTGGACCATCGCCCGCGTGCGCGCGGCCGCCGAACGCGCGGGCCGCGATCCGGCCGAGATCACCCTCTGCGTGGCCGCCCCGGCCTACGTCACCGACGGCACGCCCGAGGCCCTGGCCCACGCGCGCGAGCAGTGCCGCTGGTTCGGCGGGATGGTCGGCAACCATGTTGCTGAGATCGTGGCCCGCTACGGCACGCACTCCGAGGTGCCCGCCGCGCTGACCGACTACATCGCGGGCCGCCACGGGTACGACTACAACGAGCACGGCCGCGCCGGGAACACCCACGCCGATTTCGTGCCCGACGAGATCGTGGACCGGTTCTGCGTGCTCGGCACCCCCGACCAGCACCTGGCCCGCCTGCGTGAACTCGAGGCGCTGGGCGTCGACCAGTTCGCGGTCTATCTGCAGCACGACGCCAAGACCGCGACCCTCGACGCGTACGGCGAATCGGTCCTGCCGCGCCTCGCGCCCGCGACCGATGCCACAGTCCACGACTGATTGTGATGTAGATCACACTTTTATCAAACCGATATAAACGCAGATGGAACACGTTCTACCGTGTAACTCCGGTCGGGTTGCTGAAAGTTCCCCGGACAAAGGCCTTCCCTTTGATTGTGAACCGTGGATGATTCACATGCCCGACATGTCATGGATAGATGAGGAGTAGCAAGTGACCGGATCCGCTGAGGATTTCCTGGCTGCAGTTCTGATCAAGACCATCACGGGTCTGTTCAGCGGCAGCGCCGGTGGTAGCACCCAGCCGACCGCCTGAACGTAGCAAGAAACCGAGGGCCCATCGAATCGCGCGGGATTCGGTGGGCTTTCGGCATTTCCGCGGCCGCCTCCCGCATTCTCGGGGTGTCATGTCGTAGTTTGATCACTCGTGAAGCAGCTGACCGCAGTGACAGTGGTTCTGGTTCTTTCGACAACCCTGGGGCAGGTCTCCGCGAGAGCGGAGACCGATCCGCCGCCGCCCGGGGTGGTGGCGCCGTCCGCCGGGGTGCCGAATCCGCTACAGCAGTGGATCGACGAGCACGTGCCCGCGCCGCTGAACATGGTTCCGCGCGCGTCGCGGCCGGTCGCGGCGCCGGAGGATCTGCCGCCCGAGCTGACGGCGTTGTGGAGCGCCGTGCAGTCCCCGCCGACCGGGGATCCGCTGTTCGACGCCTGGCCCGCCGATCTCGCCCGCTACGAGCCCGGTGAGATTCTGGATTCGCGGGACGTGACGGACTCGGCGCGGCCGACCATGCTGCTGCTGAACCTCACCGGCATCTCGCGCGCCACGCTCCTGAAGTTCCGCACCACCAACTCCGCGGGCGAGCCCTCGATCGGCACCGCCACCCTGGTCCTGCCGCCGAAGGAATGGGCCGGGCCCGGGCCGCAGCCGGTGCTGGTGAACGCGCCCGCCACCAATTCGCTCAACAAGCGGTGCACCCCCGGGTACGTGCTGGCCCACGGCATGGAGGTGCCGACCGGCAACGACTTCACGCCGTCACCGACCACCTGGGCGCTCGAGCACGGGTATGCGCTTATCATCCCCGACCACGAGGGGCCGCTGATGGCCTACTCGGAGCCGTCGGTCGCCGGGCACAATGTGCTGGACTCGATGCGCGCGGTGCGCGGCTTCGCCCCGGATCGGTTCGGCAGCAGTCGTTTCGCCTCGACCGGCTACTCCGGCGGGGCGATCGCGTCGAACGCCGCGGCCATGCTGGTGTCGGACTACGCGCCGGAGCTGCTCCCGTATTACGCGGGTGCGAGCTTCGGGGGACTGGTCAGCGACTATCGCCGCTTCGCCCACACCTTCGACGGCTCCTACATCTCCGCGTTCCTGCTCAGCACCGTGCTCGCGCTCGGCCGGGAGCACCCGGAGATCCTCGGCCTCATGAACCACGCGGCGCAGTGGCTGGCGACCTCGCCGATCAAGGACAACTGCAGCGGCAGTTTCGGTGCGCTCGGGATCGCGCCCATCCCGGTCGACATCATGGCCAAGGTCGACAAGCCCCTGGACAGCGCGGCGGCCGAATCGGTGTTCCAGCAGCTGAGCATGCAGGGCCGGAAATCGGGTGTGCCGCTGTTCATCTACCACGGCGTCCACGATCCGTGGGTCCCCGTGTCGGAGGCCGAGGAACTGTGGCGCGAGCAGTGTGGGCTGGGGGTGGCGGCGACGAAGAACATCGTCGGTGGTGAGCACCTCGCCGCCTATGTCAGCTCCTACGGCGCGACCATGGACTGGCTGGATCGACGCCTGCGCGGCGAGCCTGCCACGGGAGACTGCGCCGCGCCCGCGGGCGGCCGATGACGCCGGTTCAGCGCAGCAGATCTCCGATCAGCACCCGGGTGTCGGGGACGAACGGCCAGTGCGGGTCCTCCAGGTAGGAGCGCAGCTCCTCGTCGCTCCACCACCAGCCGTCCACGATCTCCTCGGGCTGATGGGTGATGGGGCCGTCGTAGCGCAGCTCGTAGGCGAACAGGTGGCAGCGCATCGGCCGTCCCTCCCACTCGCCGTCCCAGGCCGCGGCGGCCAGTGGCAGCGGCCGGTCGTCGTGCGGGCCCAGCACGATGCCCAGTTCCTCGCCCAGTTCGCGGACCGCGGCCTCGGCCGGATCCTCGCCCGGCCCCAGCACCCCGCCGGCCAGGCAGTCGTGCATGCCCGCGAAGACCGCCTTGGTGTCGGTCCGCTTGTGCACGTACACCTTCGACCCGTCGAGCGACCGCACCAGCACCCCCGCGCTGGCATGCCAGAGGCCCTGCTCGTACACCGCGGCGCGCTCCTGTGCGCCGACCTCGTGTCCGACCGCGTCGTACACCGCGATCATCTCCGGCATCTCCGGGCCCTCCTCGCTGCCGCGCCGCGGGACCCGGCGCTCTGAACAGCACTTTAGTGATGCCGCCGGGCGGGCGAGCGATACGGTCGGATATCCGGCGCGCCGCGGTTCCACCGGCTGTCGTGAGGGGGCCGCCGGGGCCCGGGCGGCGGCGTAGCCTCAGGGGCGCAACCGTTTTCGTCAGGGAGGACGAGACCATGCCACTGCCGCGGACACTGGCGAGGATTAATCGCCGGATCAGTAATCCGGTGCTGGGGATCGCGGCTCGCGTCACGCCGCTGTTCGGGGTCGTGGTGCACCGGGGACGCAAGTCGGGGCGGGTGTACCGGTCCCCGGTCATGGTCTTCCGGCGCGAGGACGGCTACCGGATCGCGCTGACCTACGGGCGGAACGCGGACTGGCTGAAGAACATTCGCGCCGCGGGCAGCTTCGAGTTCGAGACCCGCGGGCGCACCGTCACCCTCACCGATCCGGTGCTCGGGCACGACGCCAGCGCGTCCTGGGCGCCGCCGCTGGTGCGGCAGGTGCTGGTGGGCCTGAACGCCGCGGACTATGTCCAGGCCCGGCCCGTGGACCGCTGACGGGCGGCATGCTCGAAATTTGCCGGGGGTGGTTCGAGGCGGGTCGGCGACCGTTCAGCGCACCCGGAGCCGGATGATGACGCAGCCCTGCTGCCAGCTCTGGTAGGCGTCGGCCCGATTCGGATTGCCGTCGGCGTCGAATCCGATGCCGTTGAACTTCGCCCACTGCTTGTTGTGGCGGGCGATGGCCTCGGAGAGTCGGACGACGGTGTCCTCGTCAGCGAGCACCTCCGCGTCGGCGATGCGCTTCGGGCCCCCGAACGACACTTTCAGGGGGACGTCCTTGCGGATATTGCTCACCCACGGATGCTTGGCGGTGCCGATCAGGATGTCGCCCTCGTGGCGGGTGTAAGCCAGCGGCACGTCGTATTGCCTGCCCGACTTGCGGCCCACCACGTGCAGCACGCACAACCGCTTGCCGACCTGACCCGACAGGACCGGCACGCGCAGCAGGCCGCGGATGAAGGCATTGAGCAGGTTCTGATGCCCGCGGATGGGCTCGGGGCCGGTGGTGCTCGGGGTTCCGTAGGGATCGGTGGCAGGCTTCTGGTCGGTCATGCCGACCTCCTTCGCTGAAATGCGTTGCACGGCAGTCACACCCGGCATCGAGTATAGGCGGCGCGGCCGAGTGGGCCGGACCATCGTCGCTCGGCTCCACCTTGACAAGATCTTTTGCGAGGACGCCCGCTGTGCGACGATCTACCTCTGAGCAATAGCCGAACCGATCGACTGTGATGACGGTTGGTGATGGGTATGCGCGGCCGACAATCGATCCGAATCATCGTGCTCGCCGTGGCCCTGACGCTCCCGGCCTGCGGCGGCACCCCGCCGTCACCGCCGGCGACCGGCGGCCAGGTTCCCGCACGATTCGAAGCCGGGCCCTGCGCGCCCACCTCGCGGCCCGTGCCGTTGCTCACGGGGGCGCGTTGCGGGCAATTGACCGTCCCGCTGAACCGCGAGACATTCGACGACCGGACCCTGCGGCTGTCCGTCGCGGTCGTGCCCTCGCAAACACAGCCGCCGGCCAAGGAGCCGATCGTGTTCCTCACCGGCGGCCCCGGCCAGGACGCGATCGCCGATCCGCCGGTACCGGCCGACGTGGGCATCAACCGCGACCGCGACCTGATCCTGATGGGGCAGCGCGGGGACATCACCTCGAGCCGGAACATGATCTGCCCGGAGCTGGACCGGTTCATCGCGGGGTGACACCGCCGTCGGTGGCGGCCCTGGGCTGGACATGGGCCAGCGCCCGGCAGGCTCTCGACGCCATGGTGCGGGCGTGCACCGATCAGCCGGGCTGCGCGCAGCGCTATCCCGACCTGGAGGCCACCTTCGTGCGGCTGGTCGGCGAGGTCGAGGCGAATCCCGTCACCACGACCGTCGGTGACACGCAAGTCGTCATCGACGGGGGCTCGATGCTCGCGTGGTTCGTACCGGTGGCGACGCACCTGCCCGCGGACTTCCCGTTCGTGATCGACGAACTGGCACACGGCAATCCGCGGCCGATGGCCGAGCAGATGGCCATGGCGTTCGCCACCCCCGTACCCGTCAGCGTCTTCGCCTGGGGCCTGGCCCTGAGCATCTGGTGCCGGGAATGGGTGCCGTTCGAGACTCGGGACGACCAGTTGGCGCAAGCGAACAAGGCGTTCCCGAGCTTCCCGGACTCGGTGAAAGCCCAAGCGCCGCAACTGCCTTTCCTGCGCGAGGCCTGCGACGCCTGGAACGTGCCGAGGGGCCCGGCCTCCATCCGCGACATCACCGTGAGCGACCTGCCCGCCCTCGTGCTGTCCGGCAGTTACGACGCTCAGACCGCCGCCCTCAGTGCAGGAGTCTGTTCGATTCGTGCGACTCTTCGCCGCAGGGGATTGCCACTCAGAGCGTCCGGCTATTTCACGTAACCACGGTACCCAGAGAGCGGGCATTGCGACACGGTCGCGTTTCTGAAACAGGCGAACGGCGCGGTGCCACGTCCGAAATTTGCTGTAAAGAAGCTGTAGATTTCGAGTGTTCGCAGCTTGATCCGGTGGCGAGGAGCGCGCGGTGACCGATGTGGTGGATCGACCGGCCCGGTCGAACGGTGGTGGACGGCATGCCAAGCCCGCGGAGCGGCCGCCGTTCGCGTGGCTGAGCGTGGCCGCGGTCGCGGTGCCCGCCGCCGTGGTGCTGTTGCTGTCGGCGCGGCGCTACGGCTACTTCGGCGACGAGCTGTACTTCCTGGCCGCGGGCCGCCGCCCGGCGTTCGGCTATGCCGACCAGGGTCCGGTGCTGCCCCTGCTGGCGCGGTTGATGGACACCATCGCGCCGGAGTCCTATTTCGTGCTGCGGCTGCCCGCGGTCGCGCTGACGGTGACCGCGATCGTGTTGTGCGCCCTGCTGGCCCGTGAATTCGACGGCGGCCGCTGGGCGCAGCTGCTGGCGGCCATCGGCTACGCGAGCTCACCATTCCTGCTGTTGCAGGGCACCATGCTCACCACCAATGCCGTCGATACCGCGCTGTGGGTCATCATCACCTGGCTGGTGGTGCGCTGGGTGCGGACCCGCAACGATTGGCTGCTGCTGGCCGCCGCCCTCGTCACCGCCGTGGACATGCAGGTGAAGTGGCTGATCCCGTTCTTCTGGATCGCGGTCGTGATCAGCAGCATGCTGTGCGGGCCGCGGGAATTGGTGCGCCGGCCGCTGTTGTGGACCGGTGGCGCGATCGTGGTGCTGGCAACCGTGCCCGAACTCGTCTGGCAGGAACGCCATGCGTGGCCGCAGCTGAAGATGGGCGGGGTGATCGGTTCCGAACAGGGGATCCTGGGCGGTCGGCTGCTGTTCCTGCCCATGTCGATCAGCCTGGCCGGATACCTCGGAGCGCTGCTGCTGTTGTGGGGATTGTGGGTGCTGCTGCGCTGGGATGTGCTGCGGCCCTACCGGTTCCTGGGCGTGACGCTGTTGCTGTTGTTCGCGGCCTTCCTGGTCACCGGCGGGCGGATCTACTACGCGGCGGGCATGTACGCGGTCATGCTCGCGGCGGGCGCGGTCGGCGTGGTCGGCACCGCCGAGCGCATCGCACCGCTGTGGCGGCGGGTGCTGACCGCGGGCATCGCCGTACTCGCCGTGGGCGCAACGGCTTTCACGCTGTACTCGACGCCGTGGCGGCCCGCCGAGGAGGTGCATCCGCCCAAGGACGATGCCGAGGCGGCGATCAATATCGGCGTCTACGGGTCCTTCGGCTGGCACGAGCTCACCGACGAGGTGACCCGCGCCCACGAGGCGCTCAGCCCCGCCGAGCGTGAGCGCGCCGTCATCATCACCGACACCTATTGGCAGGCCAGCGCTCTGGACGAGTTCGGCCGCACGCACCTGCCGCCGCTCTACAGTCCCAGCCGCGGCTTCGGCTACTTCGGGACCCCGCCCGGCGACGCCTCGGCGGTGCTGGCCGTCGGCGGCTACGAGGCGGTGCTGCGCAGCCAGTTCGAGCACGTCGACCCGGTCGGCAAGGTCGACACCCGCCTCGGATTCAAGGGCAACACCCAGGACGTCACCATCTGGAAGTGCTCGGGCCGGAAGAAGCCGTGGTCACAGGTGTGGCCGCAGTGGATGCACCTCTGATCGGCCGGACCACCGCCGCCGCGGCCGCCTCGCGTTCGCGGCAGGTGCGCACCGCCGCCGCCAATCGCGGGAGCGGAGCGACCAGTTCGTCACTCAGCGGACCGTGCAGACCGAGCTGACAGAGCACGCCGGTGGCAGCCAGGATGGTGCGCCCGATCGGCGCGTACTCCGGCGGCGTGGTGAGGTGGCGCGACACATTGGACAGGCTCGGCTCGGTGGCGCGCCGCACCTGGGCGCGCAGCCACGCCTGGGTCAGGTGCGCGTCGCGGTGCCGGTACAGGTCCACGATCGGGTCGACCATGCCGACCAGGTCGGCGATCGCGAATTCCCGTTCCGGGCGCACGAATCCGTGCGTGCGCAGCGCCGCCTCCAGATCGGCGGGGCCGCCGTTGAGGGCCGCCTCGCCGATATCGCCCACCAGCGTGGGGAATTCGGCCGGGAACGGTGAGCACGCGCCGAAGTCCAGCACGCCCAGGCGGCCGTCGGGCAGCATCCGGAAATTGCCCGGGTGCGGATCGGTGTAGAGCAGCCCGGTCCGCGCGAAGCTCGCCATGACGAAACGCGTCACCAGCAGTCCCGCCCGGGTGCGCTCGGCGGGGGTGCCGGAGGCGATCACCCGGTGCAGCGGGATGCCGTCGAGCCATTCGGTGACCAGCACGTCGCCCTGCTGATCCACCACCGCCGGGATGTGGAAGTCGGGGTCGTCGGCGAAGGCGGCGGCGAAGATCCGTTGGGCGGCGGCCTCTTCGGCGTAGTCGAGTTCCGCGCCGATGCAGGCGGCGAACGCCTCGGTCACCGCCCGGGTGTCGAGGTCCGGGGCGAAGACCTTGGCCAGCGGCGCGAGCCGGCGCATGTGCTCGAGATCCGCCGCGACCGCCGCCCGCGCCCCGGGATACATGAGCTTCACCGCGACCCGCCGCCCATCCGGCCACACCGCGCGATGCACCTGGCCCACCGAGGCGGCGGCCGCCGCGCGAGTGTCGAACTCGGCGAACCGATCCCGCCACTCGTCGCCCATGGACGCCGCCATGGCCCGCTCGACCGCGGCGGGCAGCATCGCGGGCACCGAATCCTGCAGCCGCGTCAACGCCTCCCGATACGGCTCGCCCAGCTCCGGCGGCAACGCCAGTTCGTAGAGCGCCAGCAGCTGACCCAGCTTGGCCGCGACGCCCTTGAGCTCGCCCAGCACCTCGAACATGTGCTGCGCGGTGCGCGCCTGGATATCGAGTTCGACCTCGCGGGACGGTGTTCCGAGCGCCCGCCGCCCGAGCCCGCCCACCCGGCGCGCGGCATAGGCCACCGGCAGTGCGGTGATCTTGGCGGTGCGGGCCGCGGAACGGGTCGGCAGGCCGTCGGCCGAGCCGGTCGAGCGGCGGCGCGCCCGCTGGAAACCGCCCTGGCGCGGTTCGAGCATCGAGAACCTCCGAAACGTCGAGAGCCTCACTGTGTCACGGTGTCGATCTTCGCGGCTGGGCGGCGGTGACCGCAAGGACCGGACCGGCCACCGCGACGGGCCTAGTGCCCGAACGCCGCGGCCGGACCGAGCGGCACCACCAGCGCGGACGGGTACGCGGCGGTCCGCTGGATCTGCTGCGAGGTGCCCAGCAGGCGGCCCAGATCGGCCGGGTTCGGGATGGTCGACGGGAACGTGCCGCTGGTGATGCGCAGACGCAGCGCGTGGCCGGGTTCCAGGCGGTGGAAGGCGGGGCGGATCTTGATCTCCATCCGCACCACGTCGCCGGGGGAGAGCGGCTGCTCGTTCTCCTTCAGCACGGTGTGCTCGGGCGCGTACACCGTGCCGTCGCCACTGCGCCAGGTCTTGCCGTCGTCGAGGGTGCGCTGACTGGCCAATTGCGAACCGCCGGTGATGTTCACGGCCGTCCCGTCCGGCGCGACATCGTCGAGCCACACCTGGAAGGCGGCGTCGGAACCGGTCGAGGAGGCGTACAGGGTGACGGCCGACGGCCCGGCCAGCATGGTCGGCTCGGTCACCGGGTCCATGGTGTAGCGCAGCCCGGCGGTCGGGTTCTGCACCCACTCGGTGCACGGATTGGAGACGGTGAAGACCCGGAACACGAAGTCTAACAGCCCCGCCGCCCACTGACCCAGCGTCTCGCGATTGCAGATGGTGTCGATGCCGGTGTAGTTCAGTCGATCCGAGGCGTCGACGGCCGTCGGTCTGTCCGCGACGAGGCGGTCGCCGTCGAAGTAGCGCTGCTCGACGGAGGTCTGCTCGAACGGGTAGCGCGCGGTGTCGGCGGCGGTGTTGTTCGCGTCGATGACGTGCAACGGCGTGCGGGTCTGGTCGACGCCGTTGGGAATGTCCTTGAGCCACCGGTCGAACCAGGCCAGGGTGATCTGGTCGGTGTCCATCCGCGAGCCCGGGCCCAGGCCGAGGCCCACGTGATACCAAGGGCCCATGAGCAACTGGTAGCGCCCATCGGCCGGCTGGTCGGCGGCCATCGGGGCGAACTGGTCGCGTCCGGCGGCCAGGTTCTGCAACTGCGCGTAATTGCGCACCGCGCCTTCCTGATACAGGTCCCACCAGCCGTCCACCTGGTACATGGCGATGCCGTTGTCCACCAGGTTGTGCAGGTCGGTCTCGAAACGCCGCTCGCGCCACCAGGAGTTGTCGTAGGCGGTGGGGCCGCCGGTGTAGGCGTCGAAGAGCAGTTTCACGGTGCTGGTGTCGGGGCCGACCAGCGCGGCGAGGTGATCGCCGAGGGACTTCAGGAAGGTCTGCGGCGACAGCGGCGCGGTCAGGAACGGGCCGATCAGGCTCAGGTACGGGACCATGAGCGAGATGACGGTCAGCAGCAGCGGGCTCATCATGCCGTCGTGATTGAGCACCTCGTCGAAGATATTGTTGGGCACCGCGAACGGCACGATCGCCTTCAACGGTGAATCCGGTCCGATGGTCTCGGCGGTGCGCATGGCCGACAGGCCCGGGAACGAGTAGCCGTACATGCCGACCTTGCCGTTGGAGCCGGGCAGCTTGGCCGCCCAGTCCACCAGCTCCACACCGTCCTTGCCGTCCTGCTGCGACGCCGGACTCCATGCCCCGGTCGAGCCGCCGGTGCCGCGCACGTCCGCGGTCACCTCGATGTAGCCGTGCCGGACCAGCACGTCCTGCATGGAGGTGGCCTGATTGACGACCCGGCGGGCGTCCTTCAGCTGATCGGGCAGCTGGATGTGCAGTTCGTCGATGACCGATGTGATGGCGGCGGTCAGCGCGCTGGCGACCGCGCCGTAGGTGGTGAAATTGACGACCACCGGGAACTCGCCGGCGGCCCGCTGCCCGGTCGCCGGATCGGTCGGATACCGCACCTCGGCCTGTAACTGGGTGCCGTCGGACAGCGAAACCACCTGTCCCAGTTGATAACCCACCCCGTACCGCGCCGGCGTGGGCTGGTAGTCCGAGGGCAGGCCGAAATTGGCGGGCGCGTCGGGCACCGGCCCGAACACGGGCGCGGCCCCCGTCGGCGTGGTGGCGGCGATGGTCATGGCCAGCGCGGAGAAGCCGCCCACTGCCCAGGGGGCGAGGCGGCAGCGGCGCGGCCGGAAGGTGCTACTCAACGAAGTACCTCTGCGGATGGTCGGGAGGTCCCGGCGGGCGCGGACCGGATGCCGCGCCGCATGACCTCGTCGTCGGTGTTCAGCACACCGCACAGAGCCCGCGCGCCGGTATCGGCAATCGCCAAGAGTGTGGACGAGGGCATTGTGCAGCCGACCAAACCCCGGGCCGACCGCCACCCGGGCGTGCCGGGGCAGGCGAGCAGGACGCGGCGCGCCGCGGGCAGTGGCCAACGCGGCGCGTGAGGAGCGGGCGGTCGCGAACTACGGTGCGAAGCAGGCGGTTTCGAGGCGCCGGGCGATGCGGGCGGCCGAGAGGGTCATGGCATCGGTCGGGCGGTGCGGATCCAGACCGGTCAGCTCGTGCACGCGCGCCAGGCGGTAGGTGACGGTGTTGCGGTGGACGTTGAGCAGGCGAGCCGTGGCCAGCTGGTTGAAGCCGGTGTCGACGAAGACGTCCAGGGTTTCGGTCAGCACCGTCTGGCTGTCGAGCGGCTCGAGCACCGCCGCCAGCCCGGGGCGCGCGGAACCGCCCGCGGCGACGGTGTATTCGAACATCAGGTCCGCGCGTCGGCAGACCGGCTGTGGGCGGCCCAGGCAGCGGCCGAGCTCGGCCAGCGTGCGCGCCTCGGCGAACACCTCGGGGATCGCGGCGCGGCTCACCGCGGTGGCGACGCCGACCCAGAAGGAGGCGGGCGCGGCCGAACGCGGCTGCTCGGTTTGTGCAGTCTGCCCGAGGGCGAGCCGGCCGGGCCCGGGCAGGCGCGCGGCGAGCGCCGCCAGGGTCGCCGTGCCGTCGTCGCCGGAGTGCAGCGGCAGCAGGGCCGTCCAGCCGCCGCTGTCCAGGCGCAGGAACACGCCCGGGATGGCTTCGATGCGGTGCCGCAGTTCGCTCGTGTCGCCGCCGCGGGCGGACCCGAGCCGGAAGGCGGCGAGCAGGAACGCGTCGGGCACCGCCACCGCGGGTTCGCCCGCCCACTCGACGGGGTCGCGGCCGGTGAGCAGCGCGTCGGCAATGGCGCGGCGGCGTTCCAGCAACTCCCAGCGCGGGTCGTGGGCGCGCTGCACGCAGGCGGTGGCGATGCGGGTGGTGAGCAGGGTGATGTAGCGCAGCAGCGAGATCGCGGCATCGTCGAGGAGTTCGCGTTCGGGTCCGTGGGCGGTCTCGCGCACCCGCGACCAGATCAGCTCCGCGCCCAGGCTGTAGCGGTTGAGCACTTCCTCGAGGGTCTCGCCGTCGCGGATACGGCTCAACGCGATCTGCACGACCTCGGCGGTGTCCTCGGGCGAGGGCGGCACACCGGTGCGCAAGAACTCGAAGAACAGGTCCACATTCAAGGCCGTGCCGCGCTCGAAACCGCTGGTCACCAGGGATTCCGGGAGCTTCGGGTAGGGCGGCGCGAGAGCGGGGAATTCCGCGCGCGCCACGACGGCGCGTTGGTACAGCTCCTCGAGCGTCCGATCCCGTAATCGCGCGTGCATAACTCTCCTACTACCCGTACAGCGACTCGATAGTAGCGGCGTAGGTGATAGCTATCGGTTTGCGCCTGAGTTTTCCGGTCGCCGTGAGGTGATCGGAGCCCGGGGCCCACACATCCGGCAGCACCGCGAACTTCTTGATCTGCTCCACCCGTGAGAGCTTGTCGTTCGCCGCGTCCACGCCGTCCTGCAGGGTGGCGAGCACGCGCGGATCGCGGGCCAGGGCCGCGATGTCCCGCTCGGTTAGCTGGTGGCGTTCGGCGAACGCGGCGGCCAGGTCGGGGTCCAGGCAGATGAGCGCGGTGTTGTAGGCGCGGCCCTCGCCGATCGCCACCACCGCACCCGCCAGGGGCGTGTGCTCGGTGACGGTGTTCTCGATATTGGTCGGCGACATGTTCTTGCCGGCCGCGTTGATGATGAGCTCCTTCTTGCGGTCCACGATCCGCAGGAAGCCCTCGGCGTCGAGTTCGCCGATATCGCCGGTGTGCAGCCAGCCGTCGGCGTCCACGGTCTCGGCGGTCTTGGCGGGCTCGCCGCGATAGCCGCGCATCACGCTTCCGCCGCGCACCAGCACCTCGCCGTCCTCGGCGATGGCGACCTCGGTGCCGGGGAACACGGTGCCGACCGTGCCGATCTTGATGCGCGCCGGGCGGTCCATGGTCGCGCCCGCGGTGCACTCGGTCATGCCGTAGCCCTCGCACAGCGGCAGGCCCAGACCGAGGAAGAACTCGTGGGTGTCCTTCGGGATCGGGGCGGAGCCGGTGACGGCGATGCGAATCCGGTCCAGTCCCAGCTGCTCTCGAACGGCGGACAGCACCAGGCGATCCGCCAGCCGGAACCGCCAGGTGTCGAGGATGTTCAGCGTGAGTCCGTCCGATGCCGCGCGGGCTCGTGCCCGGCCGCTCGCGATCGCCCAGGCGATGAGGCGGCGTTTGATCGGGCTCGGTTCGGCGGCGAAGCGTTCCTCCAGCGCCGCTTTGACTTTCACCCACACCCGCGGCACACCCAGGAACACCGTCGGATGCACCTCCGAGAGCGCGGCCGCGACCTGTGTGAGGTTCGGGCAGGTGGTGATCTGGCCGCCGGTCAGGATCGAGAGATAGTGCGAGAGCCAGCGATTGGCGGCGTGCGCGTCGGGCAGATAGGAGATCACCCGGTCGGCGGGGGAGCCGCCGCCGAATTCGTCCACCACGCGGGCGTTCTCGAGGAAGTTGGTGTGGGTGAGCTCCACGCCCTTGGGCGGGCCGGTGGTGCCCGAGGTGTAGACGATGGTGAGCAGATCCCCGGGAGCCACGGCGCGCCAGGCGGATTCGAAGTCGACGTCGCCCGGCTCGGTGGCCTCGATCTCCGTCAGCGCGACGCACCCCGCGAGCGCCTCGTCGACACAGATCACGTGCTCCACGGTCGCGCCCCGCTCGGCGGCCAGTGCCACCGCGGCGCGGACCTGCGGTGCGAACTGCGCCTCGCAGATCACGGCCCGGTTGCCCGCATTGGTGAACTGGTAAGCCAGCACCTCCACCGGATTGGTGTTGTACACCGAGAACGGGGTCGCGCCGGTGTGCAGGATCGCGGTGTCGCACAGGTGGAATTCGGGCCGGTTGGTCAGCATCAGCGCCACCGTGTCGCCCCGGCCGACGCCGAGCGCGGCGAGGCCGGTGGCGATGGCGCGTACCCGGTCGGCGTACTCGCGCCAGGTGATGGAGACCGCGCCGCCGAGCGTGCGCAACGCGACCGCGTCCGGATAGCGGGCAGCGGTGGCCTGGAACGCCTCGACCATGGTGCGCGGGGTCGTTCCCGCTACCGATGTTGAACTCACGGTTCCAGCAGATCGCACAACATATGGGGCGGACCAGGGGCAATGGAGAAGAACTGTGACAGGCGATTTGTGCAGTGTGCCAAAGCGGGGGGAGCGGGCAGGGCGGGTCGGAGCCGTGAATCCCGCGTCACCGTCCGCGCGCCGATCATGGTGTCGAATGATCTTGGTACACAAGCGCATTCGTGTCCGTGCGGGTATCTCCGCGACGTATCGTGTTTAGCACGAACAGGACCGCCGGACCCCGACCGGGCCGTCCGATCGGGTAGGCGTGCGCGGCCACGAGGAGGCAGCGGTGATCACCCCTACCACCAATGGAGTACAGGACTACATCGACGCCGAGGAAGTCGAGTACGTCGACGTCCGCTTCTGCGACGTCCCCGGCATCCAGCAGCATTTCTCGATCCCGGCGAGCATGTTCGGCCCGGAACTGGTCGAGGACGGCATCGCCTTCGACGGCTCCTCGGTGCGAGGCTTCCAGGCCATCCACGAATCCGACATGCTGCTGCTGCCGGATCTGCGGACCGCGCAACTGGATTCGTTCCGCACCGCCAAGACCCTCAATATCAGTTGTTTCGTGCACGACCCGCACACCCGCGCCGCCTACAGCCGTGATCCCCGCAATGTGGCCCGCAAGGCCGAGGAATACCTGCGCTCCACCGGAATCGCCGACACCGCCTATTTCGGCCCCGAGGCCGAGTTCTACATTTTCGACACGGTCCGTTACGACACCACCATGAACCGGGCCTTCTACGAAGTGGATTCGTCGTCGGCGGACTGGAATACCGGCGCGAAAATCAATCCCGACGGAACTCCCAACCGCGGCTACAAAGTCCGGCCCAAGGGCGGCTATTTCCCCGTCGCCCCCTATGACGCCGACGTCGATCTGCGCGACCGCATGTGCACGCACCTGCAACAGGCCGGATTCGAATTGGAGAAGGGCCACCACGAGGTCGGCACCGCCGGACAGGCCGAGATCAACTACCGGTTCAACACCCTGCTCGCCGCCGCCGACGACCTGATGCTCTACAAGTACATCATCAAGAACACCGCCTGGGCGGGCGGCAAGACCGTCACCTTCATGCCCAAACCGCTCTTCGGCGACAACGGGTCCGGCATGCACGTGCACCAATCCCTGTGGAAGGACGGCGCCCCGCTGTTCTACGACGAGGCGGGCTACGCCGGACTGTCGGACCTGGCCCGGCACTACATCGGCGGGCTGCTGCACCACGCGCCCTCACTGCTGGCCTTCACCAACCCGACGGTGAACTCCTACAAGCGTCTCGTCCCCGGCTACGAGGCCCCGGTGAATCTGGTCTACAGCCAGCGCAATCGCTCCGCCGCCGTGCGAATCCCGGTGACCGGCACCAATGCCCGCGCCAAACGCCTCGAATTCCGCTGCCCCGACTCCTCGGGCAACCCGTACCTGTCCTTCGCCGCCATGATGATGGCCGGACTCGACGGCATCACCAACAAGATCGAGCCCGCCCTGCCCGTCGACAAGGACCTCTACGAACTCACCCCCGAGGAATCCGCCGAGGTCACCCAGACCCCCGCGAGCCTCGAAGCGGTCATCGACCGCCTCGAGGCCGACCACGACTACCTCACCCAGGGCGGGGTGTTCACCGAGGACCTCATCGACACCTGGATCCGCCTCAAGCGCGACACCGAGATCGCCGAAATCAACCTGCGCCCCCACCCGTACGAATTCGAGCTCTACTTCGACGTGTGAGCCCGACCCGCGCGAACCTGGTCGAACCCCGGAAGTGGTGGTCTGTTCGGGTGATGGCCGGGGCCGATCAGGTTCTGCGCGAGATGATCATGATGTATTCGCAGGGCGCGTTCGTTCGGTTGGCGAAGCCGTGGTCCGCGTCGGCCTGGAAGAACAGGGAGTCGCCCGCGTTCAAGGTCTCGTTGATCCCGCCGATCGCGACGGTCAGTGTCCCTTCGAGCACCACGAGTTGTTTCTCGGTACCCGGTGGATACGCGGGCAGGAGCCCGGTGGAGACCTGTGCGGGGAGATAGTGGACAACCATCTCGGCTCCGCCCACGCCCGGGGCCGCTGACACCATGTGCCGCTCGAAGCCGGTTTCCGGGTCGCGGAAAACGGGGCGATCGTTCTTGCGCATGACAACGGCCACGCCCGATGCGGTCGCCGTCGCGCCACCGATCAGGTCCGAGAGCGACGCGTCGAGCGCGTGGGCGATCCTGGACGCGACGCCGATCGTCGGGCTCTTCTCACCGCGTTCGACCTTGGACAGCATCGCCCGGCTGACCGACGACTGTAGGGACAGCTGCTCCAGCGTCAGGCCCACTTCCTCGCGGCGTCGCCGCACGTTACCGCCGAACGCGCCGGCCAGGTCGTCACCGTGCTGTGGTTCGGATCCGTCTTGCTCGACCACCGTGCTCCTCGATCGATGGGTATCTCGTCGCCCACAGTGTATGTTTCTCCTATAGAAGATGATGTCTTCTATAGGAGACGGGCGATATGCGCCCGACATGACGGAGGTTCCATGCGTTTGATCTCGAGTGGCCGGCACCACGCCACCTTCGAATTCGGCGATCTGCGGGTGATCTCGTTGCGAGACGGGTACATCGACATGCCGCCGACCCGGCTCCGCGACGAGGATGGATGCGCGTTCGAAGAGCTGCCGGCCGGCGTGCCGCTGGCCGGCGACAACTTGCGGCTGTCGGTCAACGCCTTCTTCGTCACCGACGGCGCACGGTCGGTGCTCATCGACACCGGCGCGTCCAACGTCTGGCACGACCCCACCATGGGATTGATCTACGAAGCACTCGGCGAAGCGGGAATCGACCGTGCGCAAGTCACCGATGTGGCCATCACCCACAACCACGAAGACCATGTGAGCGGCCTGATCGCGCCGGACGGTTCCGAGGCGTTCACCGAACTCGAACGGGTATGGATCGGCGCAGGCGACACCTCGGTGTTCACGGGGCGGCTCGAACCGATCCGCGACCGAATCGTCCCCGTGACGGAACAGGTCGCGATCAACGACTGGACCACCGCGATCCCGACACCGGGCCACACCCCCGGTCACACCGTCTACGAGGTCAGGAGCGGCACCGGCCACCTCCTCGTCTGGGGCGACACCGTTCACGTTCCCACGCTGCAATTCGATCGGCCGACCGTGTCCTGGGAGTTCGACGGCAACCAGTCCCAGGCCCGCGCCGCGCGCGCGGCCCTCCTCGAACAACTGACCCGGCCACGCCATTTCGTAGCCGGCGCCCACCTCGATTCACCCGGCATCGCCCGCGTAACCCCCTCCGGCGAGGGGTATGCGCTGGAATACCTCGCACCACCGATCGGCTGATCGAGCCTGCCCGCTCCGGGGCGCGCTCGCGATGGCTGCCCGAGGAGGGCAGGCTCGATCAGAACGTGGTCCAGCCGATCAGGCGCTTCCCGGGCGCAAAGAAGCAGTGTCTCAACGCTTCTGTGCAGAACCCGATGGAAGTGGCTCTACTTCGACGTGTAGAGACCGGCCAGGGCGCGGGGGAGCGGGCCCCGGTGCAGGACGCCGAGGCGCTGGGTGGCGCGGGTGAGGGCGACGTACAGTTCGGCCGCGCCGCGCGGGCCGTCGGCGAGGATGTGCTCGGGTTCGACCACCAGGACGGCGTCGAACTCGAGGCCCTTGGTCTCCGAGGCGGGGACCGTGCCCGGCATGCCGGGCGGGCCGATCACGATGCTGGTGCCCTCGCGGCCGGCCTCGTCGCGGACGAATTCCTCGATGGCCGAAGGCATGTCGTCGGTGGAGAGCTGCCGGGCCCACGGCTGGACGCCGCAGGCTCGGACCGAATCCGGTGGGGTGACGTCGGGGGAGAAGTCGGCGAGCACGGCGGCGGCGACGGCCATGATCTCCGCGGGGGTGCGGTAGTTCACGGTGAGCGAGCGGTACTGCCAGCGGCCCGGAACGTACGGGTCCAGCATCTCGGCCCACGACGTCGCGCCCGCCGCGGAACGACGCTGCGCGAGATCGCCCACCACGGTGAAGGAATGGCCGGGGCAGCGGCGCATCAGCACCCGCCAGTCCATGGCCGACAGCTCCTGGGCCTCGTCGACCACGATGTGCCGGTAGGTCCAATCCCGGTCCGCGGCAGCGCGTTCGGCGAGTTCGCGGGTGTCGCGTTCGATGAAACGCTCGGCCAGGTCCTCGCCGTACAGCATGTCGGTGGCGAACAGGTGGTCCTCGTCGTCCATGTGGTCGGCGCGGTTCACCAGCAGATCCAGCACGCCCTCGGCGTAGGCGGCCTGCGCCTTGCGTTCCCGCTCGGCCGCGGCCTCCTCGGCGGAGGTGTCGCGGCCCAGCAGGTCGGCCAGCTCGTCGAGCAGCGGGACATCCGAGACCGTCCACGCCTCGCCCCCGGCCCGCCAGAGCGACTGGTCGGCGCCCGCCGCGCGCAGACGGTCGGTCGACGACAACAGTTCCGCCAGTAGCTGTTCCGGCGTGAGCGCGGGCCACAGCTCGTCGAGCAGCGCGGTGAAGCCCTCGTGCTCGGCGAGTTCGGTGCGCAGGTCGGTGCGCATGTTCTCCCACGCCTCGCGGTCCTCGCGGGTGAGCCAGCCCTGACCGATGCGGGCGATCGCGCGCTCGGTCAGCGCCCAGGTGAGCACCTCCACGAACGTGGCGCGGGCCAGATTGTGCGGCAGGCCGCTCTCGCGAGCCTCCGACCGCGCCCAGTCCGCGATATCCGCGCCGATGCGGACCGTCACATCCGACAGTTCGAGGGACACGGGCTCCGCGGGCACTTGCTGCCGGTCCGCGATCGCCGCCTTCAGCACCGCGAAAATGCCCAATGCGCCCTTGAGCCGAGCCACCTCCGGAATGTCCTCGGCGGTTGCGTGCACGCCGGGCATGAGATCCGCGGTGGTGGTGAACACCACGTTGGTCTCGCCCAGCGACGGCAGCACCCGCCCGATGTGCCTGAGGAAAGCCGTATTCGGGCCCACCACGAGCACGCCGTTGCGTTCCATCTGCTCCCGCTGCGTGTACAGCAGATACGCCACCCGGTGCAGCGCCACCACCGTCTTGCCGGTGCCCGGCCCGCCCTCGATCACCAGCACACCGGGGTGATCGAGGCGGATGATCCGGTCCTGCTCGGCCTGGATCGTCGCCACGATGTCGCGCATGCCCTCGCCGCGCGGCGCGTTGACCGCCGCCAGCAACGCCGCGTCACCGCGCTCCCCGTCCCCGGGACGACCAAACACCTCATCGGTGAAATCCACCACATCCCGGCCCCGCGTGTGGAATTGGCGACGCCGGCGCATGTGCTCCGGGGTCGCGGCGGTCGCGGTGTAGAACGCCTGCGACGCCGGGGCGCGCCAATCCTGCAGCAGCGGCTCGAATTCGTTGGTCTCGTCGTAGATGCCGATCCGGCCGATGTAGGCGTGCTCGCCGGTCTCGCTGTCGAGACGGCCGAAGCACAGGCCGTTGTCGGCCACACCCAGCCGGGTCATCTCCTTGGCCAGCGCCCGCGCTTCGGCATCCCGCTCCACCAGCACCGTCGCATTGCCGCGGACGGTCAGCGTCTCGCCGTACCGGCCGCGCACCCGCGCCCGCTCGGCGTCCAACCGCGCGTACAGCCCGGCCACGTACTCGCGCTCGGAGCGCAGTTCGTTCTCGTACCCCTGATCAGACATCAGCACCACACCTTCCGCCCAGCCGGTCCCCGGCCGCCGCCCACGCGCCATTCGCGCAGGCCGCAGCCCTCGGCCAGCGATTGTGCGCCACCACGGGGGTCTTGCCGCAAGCCCCCCACTGCGCTATATGTTGAAAGGGGAGAGAGATACAGTCCTCCCCGATTCCCCTTCCCGCAGCCGCTACGCGCCGGTCGGCCGTGGTGAACTCTCGCCACCGAGCCTGCTCGCCCGTGCCGGTGGCAACCAGTGCACGCCGTGCCTCGTACCCCCGGGGCCACCCGGTTCCTGTGTCACACTGCGGACATGGCCGTGCGCGAGGATCTGGCGGAATTCCTGAAGTCCCGGCGGGCGCGCGTCGATCCGCGGGACACCGGACTGCCGCCCTCGGGGCCGCGCCGGGTCCCGAACTGCTGCGCATGCTCGACCTGATCGACAAGGCCCCCGCCGCGCTCATCGCCGACCTGTTCGACGTGCTGGCCGCGAATCCGCTGGCGCACTACGTCTTCGGCGACCTGATCGGCGACAATATGGCCCGCTCACTGTTCTTCGACCCCGCCGCCCGCGCCTTCTACCTCGACTGGGACGACGTGGCCGCCGCCACCGTCGCCCAGCTGCGCCGCGTCGCGGGCCGCTACCCCGACGACCCCGCCACCACCGCCCGCATCGACGAACTCGCCACCGGCAGCACCGTATTCGCCACCCTCTGGCGCGCGGGCGACGTCGAACACCGCACCCATGGCGGCAAACGCGTCCGCCACCCCCACTCCGGCGATCTCACCTTCGCCTACGAGAACCTCGAACTGCCCGGCGATCCCCGCCGCCGCATCGTCACCTTCACCCCCGCCTCGGACACCACCCTGCCGGTCCTGTGACGGACCGCGCGGTCACTCCGCGGTTCCGCGCGGAACGATCCACCGGTGTCGCAGGGTCGGGAAGACGCCGGCGATCAGTTCGAAATGCCTGTCGTAGTGCAGAACCGTGGCGTCGTAATGGACCGCGGTCGCCGCGATCAGGACATCCGGCGCCTGGGCGGAACGGCCGTGGCCGTGCGCCCAGAGTTGTTGCCGGATCGTGCGTACCAACCGGTCGATCGCGGGATCCATCGGGAGGAAACGGAACACTCCCGTATAGATCGTGATGATGCGTTCCAGGTCCTGGGCACTGCGGGCGCTGTAGCAGGCCTCGTCCAGCGTGACGGCATTCGAGCACAGGACACCGACGGCGGCGTTCAGGCGGTCGAATGCCACGCGCACGGCCGGGCGGGTTTGAATTCGGGATACCGCACTGTGATCGGCGAGGTACAGCGCGAGACTTCCGCCGCCGGTCATCGCGGCTGCGGCGGCTCGGCCTCCCCGGTCGGCTCGGCCTCGGGTAGGAAGGGCGCCGAGTCGGCGAACCACGCGATGGCGTCGTGCTGCTGACGCTGCTGGACCAGGAGGCGCAGCGCCGTGCGAACGGTCTCGGTTTTCGTGGCCCCACCGGTGACCCGCCGGGCCTGTTCCATGAGGTCATCCGGAATGTCGATCAGGGTTTTCGTCATGGTCACCTCCACGGGGATATATAAATCGTCCCTGAAGTATGTCCGCGCCGGTGCGCGGCGGCTCGCCGATCCGGAATCGCCCAACGAGACGCGCCGAGGGTGGTTGCGGGTTCGTTCGGTGTGTTGTCGTTAGATTGGGGGCAGGACGGATCGGCCGCGACGCGAGAGTGGCCCGCAGGGAGGCGGGTTCGTGTCGAGGTGCGGGAATATCGTTGTGACACAACGTGCCACGCGAATGACAACGCGTGGTCATGTGGGGTGGCGTCAAACTATGACCTTGACCTCAGTGACCGCGCGGGGTCGTGGTGCGGTCATACGATCCGGGGCTGACATATGCGGGAAGGCGAGTAGGCCATGGATCGAAATGCGTTCGTCGAGGTGATGAACGAGGCGAGCGGCATGCTGGAGACCGGCCGGGCCGAGGAGGCGCTGGCGCGGTTGTCGGCGTTCGACGATGAGCTGGCCGGGGTCCCCGATCCCAAGGAATACGGCTGGATCGTCTCCTACCGCTTCCGATCCGCCTTCGCCGCGGGCGATTACGCCCAGGCCCTGCACCTGGCCGAACACGGCCCGGCCCGCTACCCGGCCGACATCCCGCCGGCCACCCTCGCCACCATGTACTCCATGGCCGTCGAGGCAGCCACCCAGCAGGACCTGCCCGACAGCGCCGTCCTCATGGCCGACCGTTGCATCGACCTGCGCCGCGCCCACGGCGAACACGCCGAAGTACTGATGGCGGCCATGACCGCCTGCACCCTGCTCGGCGACATCGAAAGACACGACCTGGCAAGTAGATATGCGCAACTGCTGATCACCGAGGGCGTCGGCCACGACGACTACCGCGGCTACGGGTACTACGCGCTGTGCGCCGCCATCGAACAGGGCGTCGGCGGACACCTGATCGACACCCTGCGGGCCGGGCGCGAATGGCTCGAGACCCAGGACAACGAATTCGCCCGGGTGGCACTGGAATATCTGCAGACCGCCCCCGCCCTGCGCGACCCGCTCGCCATCGACCTCGGCCTCGCGGACCCGCTCCGCAACGGCGCGCCGCTGATCGAACCCGGCGCCATACTGCCCGAACCGGGCGCACCCTTCCCGGAATCGAACGCACTGTTCCCCGAACCGGGTGCACTGTTCCCGGATCCGGGTGCACTGTTCCCCGAACCCGGCCCGGCTTTCCCCGAACCCAGCTCGGCACAGCCTGATCAGGCGTTCTCGCCGCTGGAACCCGCTGGCGCGCAGCTCGAACCCGGTGCGCCGGGAGCCGATTTCGGTGCCGCGCAGTCCGGCCCGGTGCCCGGCCTGCCGCCGCTCGACCCGGCCGCCGGGCTCGACGCCATGGCGACCCAGTACCTGCGGGTCGGCGACGGCGCGCCGCAGCTCGCCGCCGGTCCGGCGCAGCCGCCCGCCGAGCAGCTCGCCGGCGGTGCGACCGCCGACGCGCTGATGGACGCCAACCGCCCGGGGATCGCCGCCTCCGCCTACCGGGCGCTGATCGATGACGCCGTCGGCACCGGGCGGCCGGACCCGCTCATCATGGGCAAGGCCACCCTGGGCCTGCTCACCGCGCTCATCTTCGACAATCGGGTCGGCGAAGCGCATTCGGTGTGGATCGACGAGCAGGGGCCCACCTACCTGGGCATCTGGTCGCTCGAGAACGGCCAGACCTCGGTGCACGACGCCATCGCCTACAACCTGGTGGCCGCGTTCCTGCACTCGCTGAGCACCGGCGACCCGAACGCCGCCAACCACGCGGTCGACAGCCTCATGACCCGAAACGTGGAGTGGGCCTACGAGAACGACCGCCAGGTCGTCCCCGCCATGATCGGCAGCTGGCGGCGGCACCTGCTCGAGATCCACGGCGGCGAACCCGCTCCCGAATACCGCTGGCAGCTGACCCAGGCCGAACAGCGCTGGGGCGCGCCGATTCCCGACGGTGGTCTGTACTGGATGCGCCCCTACCGCTGGGTCGTCGACTGGCTCTGAACGGCGGGTCGCCCGGCGCCTGAGCGTGCCGGTCGGTACGTCCTGACCGTGCCGGTGACCGGGGGAGTCGGCGCCGCGGCCTAGGCTGGCGGCATGGTGACCGAAATCTGGCACAACCCGCAGTGCTCCAAGAGCCGCACGGCCAAAGCGGTGCTCGAGGAAACCGGCTCGGACTACGTCGAGCGCCGCTACCTCGACAATCCGCCCTCGGCCGACGAAATCCGCGCCGCGCTGACCAAACTCGGCCTCGAACCGTGGGACATCACCCGCACCGCCGAGGCCCAGGCCAAGGAACTCGGCGTCGCCTCCTGGGGGCGCACCCCCGCCGACCGCGACCGCTGGATCGAAGCCCTGGCCACCCACCCCCGCCTCATCCAGCGCCCCATCGTCTTCACCGCCGACGGCCGCGCCTTCGTCGCCCGCGACGACGAAACCCTCGACGAACTGCGCTGACGGCCCACCAGCCCGCACCGATCCGGAGCCCGTGATCGGCGCGCGCGGATTCGCATCGGGACAGCGAAACGCCCCGGCAAGGCAGCGGCCTTGCCGGGGCGTTTCGTATAGGGGTGACCGGTCAGTTCAGGACGAAGACAGGGAATCCCGGTGCGATATCGGCCAATTGGGCGTCGGTGGCGTCCTTGGTGACGCCCTCGAAGAAGCGGCCGACCTCCCAGCCCCAGCGGTCGAGGTAGGCGCGCAGGACGGGGATCTTGTCGGCGTCGGGGAGTTCGATGGCGGTGAAGGTCTCGGACTTGCGGCCCAGGCGCAGTTCGCCGGTCTTCGCGACGCGCAGGTTGCGGACCCACTGGGTGTGGCCGCGCGGGGCGACCAGGTAGCGGGTGCCGTCGACGGTCAGGAGATTGACCATGGTGGTGCGCCATTCGCCGGACTTGCGGCCGCGCACCGCCAGCAGCCGCGAGCCCGCGACGCTGATGCCGAGCTTGGGGAGCATGTTGAAGAAGCGGTTCATGTAGGGGTCGAGACCGGTCGGGCCGATGTAGCGGGTGGCGGCGGTGTGGGCGTCCATGGGATCTTCCTTCACTCTACGAGAGCGGTGCTCTCTGTTGTGATCAGTGTGCATGCACGCCTCACGGAATGTCAAGAGCGGTGCTCTCGAAATATTCTGGTGATCCGAAACGTGGCACACTATCGGGATGAGCGTCCCCCGAACCGCCCGCGCCCGGGCCAGAGCCGAGATCACCCGCGAGATCACCGACGCCGCGCGCCGGCAGCTCGCCGAATCCGGCGCCCCCGCGCTGTCGCTGCGGGCCATCGCCCGCGAACTGGGCATGGTGTCCTCGGCGCTGTACCGCTACTTCCCCAGCCGCGACGACCTGCTGACCACGCTCATCATCGAGGCGTACGACAGCATCGCGGACGCGGTCGAGAACGCGGTCGCGGCCGCGGACACGCCCCGAGCGCAATGGCGGGGGATCTCGCACGCGGTGCGCGACTGGGCCAAGGCCCACCCGCACGAATACGCCCTGGTCTACGGTTCGCCGGTGCCCGGATACCGGGCCCCGGAATCCACGGTCGGCCCTGCCTCCCGGGTGCCGGTGGCCGCGCTGGGCGTGGTCAACCGGGCGTGGAAGTCGGCCAGTCTCACGCTGCCCGAGGGTCCCGTCGATCCGGTGCTGGCCGCCCAGTCCGCAGGCATCGCCGAGCAGGTCGCGCCCGGCCTGCCCGAGGTCGCGGTCGTCCGCGCGGTCATGGCGTGGACGCAGCTCTACGGCACGGTCACCTTCGAACTGTTCGGCCAGCTCGACAACAGCATGGACCCGGCCGGACCGTTCTTCGCCTACTCCGTCGAGGCCATGGCCGACTTCATCGGCCTGACCCGCTAGCGAGTCGAACAGTGTTGCGCTACAACGTGAACGGCGGCGCGCCGATCCCGGCGATGCGCAGATTGCCCCACGGATCGCGCTCCTGGAGGACGCCGGGCGCCGGCGCCCGGCCCGGGACGGTCAGGAAGACCTGACCCCGCCCGGGTTCAGGGAGCGCCGCGCCGTCGTCGGCGGAAACCCGCCCGTACCAATGGAACTGGCCGTCGGTCGGATCCAGATGCCCGGTCAGCGCGACCCGCACCACGACCTCGATGCCCGGCGCGTCCAGGAGCGCCGGACCCGAATAGTCCGCCGCCGGTTCGGGTTCGGTGAAGTCGTCCGGCTCGGCCGCAGGCCGGGGATCGCGGCGGCCCCGCCGGGATCTCACAGCAGCCCCCGGCGCCGCCACACGCGCTTCCCGATCGGCCCCATCAGGCCCTGTTTGTCCAGGAACGCACCGAGATTCGCCGCACCCAGCCCGAGCGCGCGCCGCGAATGCGGGTTGGCGCGGGCCATCCGGCGCGCCGCCCGCCCGTCCTCGATGCCCGCGCGGGCGTACATGTGCCAGTTGGTCATCAGATGCACGAACAGGGGAGCGGCCACCGCGACGCACAGTCGCGTGTAATGCATTTCGGTCTTCGACATCCCCGGCGCCCGGTGTGCCAGGGCGTCGCGCGCGAACCCGATGTGCCGCGCCTCCTCGGTGACGTGGATGCGCATGGCCCGCGCCACCAGCGGCTGCAACTGCGGATCGTCGAGGGTGCGGCGCTGCAGCGCGTCGAAGATCTCCTCGCCGACCAGCGCCCCCACCCACACCATGGATCCGCGCAGCACCTGCTGCAATGCGCTGATGATCCAGCGCTCGAACCGGTTGGGCCAGTAGGGCCGCGCCTCGATGCGGTCGATGAGCTTGCCGAACATCATCATGTGCCGGCATTCGTCGCCCATCTCGGTGAGCGTGTAGTGCGCGTGCCGTGAGGTCGGGTCACCGGCCATGAGCTCGCGCAGCAGCAGGCGATTGAGCAGGTTCTCGAACCAGATGCCGACCGAGAGCACATTGGCGAGTTCCTGGCGGGAGAGTTCGCGGCGCTGCTCGGGGGTCATGGCGTCCCAGAGTGGGGTGCCGTAGAGGGAGACGACCTCGGGTGGCAGGAAGAGCTTGTCCGGATCCAGCGGGGCGTCCCAGTCCAGATCGACGACCGGGTCGTAGGACTTCTTCACCGATCCGGCCAGCAAACGCTGGGCGAAGGATTCGCGCCCGGAGGGGCCGCGCGCAGGCGTGGAGACCGCGTTGTCGCCCATGACAGCTCCCGACTATTACTGATACAGGCTGTTACACTCAGATTAGTGGTACAGGCTGTCACGGTCAATGCGGAGGTGGGTATCGTGAGGCGCGTGACCGGGACCCGACGCAGCAAACCCGCGCCGCCGGGCGCCGACGGCCGCAGTACGCGCTGGGATGATCACAAGGCCCGCCGCCGCGTCGAGATGCTCGACGCCGCGCTGGCCGTGATCGAGGAGCACGGCACCGAGATCTCCGTCCAGCAGATCGCCGACCGCCTGTCGGTCCCGCGCCCGGTCGTCTACCGGCACTTCGACGGCCGCACCGACCTCGACGAAGCCATCCGCCGCCACATCCTCGACGGCCTCACCGCCGAACTCATGCCGCGCCTGCACCCCGACGGCACCGTCCGCGACCTCGTGCGCGGAGCCGTCGGCACCTACGTCGGCTGGGTGGAACGCCATCCGCACCTGCACCGCTTCCTCACCGCCGCCGACCCGCACGGCGAATCCTCCACCGCGCTGGCCGGGGCCCGCGACCGCATCGGCGGGCGGCTCGCGGACCTGTTCGCCGACGCCCTGCACCGTTTCGGCATCGACCGGAACCGGGCCCGCCCCATGGCCTTCGGCACGGTCGGCTTCGTCGACGGCGTGGTCAACAGCTGGCGCGCGGCCCCCGGGCTGTCCTCGGAGCACATCGAGGGCATCCTCACCGAATCGGTGCTGTCGCTGCTCGAGGGCAATGCCCGTAGTCTGGACGTGCCGCTGACCCGCGACACCGTCGTCGCCGACCTGCTCTCGCGTACCGAGGCGGCGCGGGCGTGACGTCGATCGATCCGAGGACTCCGATGGCTGCACGCACTCTCGCCCGCCTGGCCGTGTTCACCGGAATCGCCGGGGCCGCACTGGCTCCGGCCGCGTCCGCCGGCGCCGACGCCGAACTTCCCGCCGGACTGCACTGCGACGTCCTGGACTGCCGCAACGACACCGACACCGAATACGTGGTCTCCGGCTACATGCAGTGCGAGTACCACGACTCGGACGGCGGCGGCTCCTCCGGCAGCGAGCAGTTCGTCGATTTCGTGCCGGCGCATTCGCTCTACCGGCTCTCCTCCTGCATCGACGGCCAGGCGCCCTACCTGCGCTCCATCGACGAGGTCGACTAGCCCCGCACCCCGCCGGTCAGGGCCAGATAACTGCGATTCCACAGCCACTCGACCGGCCCACGCTCGAAGCGCCGCAGCCAGAAGTGGGCGAAGGTCAGCATGAGCGCGCACACCAGCACGTAGATCCCCACCGTGAACGGCACCCGGGCGTTCGCCGACACCAGGCTCGCCAGGCCCAGACCCCAGCCGTAGCACAGGAATCCCGCCACCAGGTTCTGGAGGATGTAGCAGCTCAACGCCATTCGCCCGACCTCGCCGAAGCGGCGGCCCACCCAGCCCGGCCGGGGCCGATGCGCGTACACCTCGGCGACCAGGGCCAGCAGGCCCAGCGAGACCACCGGTGCGGTGCCGTAGCGGGCCAGCAGGATCAGATCGCCGCCGATCAGGCCCAGCGTCAGGTCGACGGGGGCGGCGATGCCGAACCCGATCAGCATGAGCCGCTTGCGGATTCGCGCGCCGCCCGGCTCGAAGATCCCGGCCCGGAACAGGCGCGCGCCCAGCAGGAACAGGGCGATGGACATCGGGAAGATGAGCAGCGGTTCGAGCCGGAACACCAGCAGGTGCTCCCACCGGAACGCCACCAGATCCCAGAACGAGCCATCCGCGTACGGATTCGGATCCAGCGCCTGGCGCGGGCCGGAATCATCGGGCGATCCGACCGCGATCGCCACCGCGAACAGCGACAACAGCGTGATGTGCACGCTCGCCTGCGCGATGAGCCAGCGCCGCTGCGCCTTCGGACCGGTGGCCAGGATGAATGCCACCACCAGGCCGGTGACCGCGTACCCCATCAGCACGTCGAACTCGGCGACCAGGAAGAAGTTCAGCATGCCGTCGAGGAACAGCAGCCCCGCCCGCACCGGATAGCTGCCCGGCCAGGTGCGCCCACTCCGCGCCGCCGATCGCTGCTGGATAGCCAGCCCGATGCCGAACATGATGGTCAGCAGCCCCAGGAACTTGCCCTGCGCGAGTTGTTGCAGGAATCGCTCGATCCACAGCCACGCCCCGTGCGGCTCGTCGCTGCGCGCGATGTAGCCGAGCAGCCCTTCGGCATTGGTGAAGATCCAGACATTGGTGCCCAGGGTGCCCAGGATCGCGATGCCGCGCAGCACGTCGAGGGCGGCCACCCGGCTCGAAACAGGTTGGGCGGGTGCGGGATCGGTGTCGTCGGCGACGGTGGTGACCGGGTGCGGCGGGCGGGGGAGGGGAGCCGATTCGACCATGCAGGTGATTGTGCCGTCGCGCCGGTCCCGGGCGGATCGCCCGCGAGGACGATCCGGCGTACGACTCGCGAATGAGAACGACCCGGACAGTCCGGCCGCGTCGGGGCCCGCCTTTCGCCTAGGCTCGAAGCCATGCAGCGCATCATCGGAATCGAGGTCGAGTACGGCATTTCGAC
Source organism: Nocardia sp. NPDC004340 (assembly GCF_053602575.1). Lineage (NCBI taxonomy): Bacteria > Bacillati > Actinomycetota > Actinomycetes > Mycobacteriales > Nocardiaceae > Nocardia > Nocardia sp. NPDC004340. Next base: position 391,687 of record NZ_JBSGDW010000003.1, on the reverse strand, counting down.
GCCGACCGAGCCGTCAGCCAACCCGATTCTCACCTCCACCCAGGCGGTGCTGGCCTACGCCGCGGCCGAGGGCGTGCCGCGCGCCAAGCGCACACGCTGGGATTACGAGGTGGAATCGCCGCTGCGCGACGCGCGCGGTTTCGATCTCGGCAGGCTCAACGGGCCCGCGCCGGTGATCGACGCCGACGAGGTCGGGGCGGCCAATATGATCCTCACCAACGGGGCCCGCCTCTACGTCGACCACGCCCACCCGGAGTACTCCGCGCCCGAGGTCACCGACCCCCTCGACGCCGTGATCTGGGACAAGGCCGGTGAACGGGTCATGGAGGCCGCCGCCCGCTACGCCTCCAGCGTGCCGGGCGCGGCCCGCATGCAGCTGTACAAGAACAATGTGGACGGCAAGGGCGCCTCCTACGGCACCCACGAGAACTACCTGATGAGCCGGGAGACCCCGTTCAATCAGATCATCGTGGGCCTGACCCCGTTCTTCGCCTCCCGGCAGGTGGTGTGCGGTTCCGGGCGGGTGGGCATCGGCCAGTCCGGTGACACCCCCGGTTTCCAGTTGTCGCAGCGCGCGGACTACATCGAGGTCGAGGTCGGTCTCGAGACCACCCTCAAGCGCGGCATCATCAACACCCGCGACGAGCCGCACGCCGACGCCGACAAGTACCGCCGCCTGCACGTCATCATCGGCGACGCCAACCTGGCCGAATGGTCCACCTACCTCAAGGTGGGCACCGCCTCGCTGGTGCTGGACCTGATCGAGGCCGGCGAGGACTTCTCGGATCTGCAGCTGGCCCGCCCGGTCACCGCCGTGCACACCATCAGCCACGACCCGACTCTGCGTGCCACCGTAGCCCTTTCCGACGGCCGCGAGCTGACCGGCCTTGCGCTGCAACGCATCTACCTCGACCGGGTCGAGAAGTTCATGGACCGCACCGGAAACGACGACGCGCGGGTGCTGGACGTCATCGAGAAGTGGGCCCACGTGCTGGACCTGCTCGAGCGCGATCCGCTCGAATGCGCCGACCTGCTGGACTGGTGCGCCAAGCTGCGCCTGCTCGAGGGCATGCGCTCGCGCGAGGGCCTGTCCTGGGCCGCCCCCAAGCTGCACCTGGTCGACCTGCAGTACTCCGACGTGCGCCTGGACAAGGGCCTCTACAACCGCCTGGTGGCGCGCGGCTCCATGCAGCGGCTGGTCACCGAGCAGCAGGTCACCGACGCCATGACCAACCCGCCCACCGACACCCGCGCCTACTTCCGCGGCGAGTGCCTGCGCCGGTTCGGCGCGGATATCGCGGCGGCCAGCTGGGATTCGGTGATCTTCGACCTGGGCGGCGACTCGCTGGTGCGGATCCCCACCCTGGAACCGCGTCGCGGCACCAAGTCCCACGTCGGCAAACTCCTGGACGGCGTGCACACCGCCTCGGAACTGGTGCGCCAGCTGACCCACTAGGCCCACGTGAGAGGGGTACGGGAACTGAACCCCGTACCCCTTTTTCGTGTCCGCGACATGGCGGCGGAGAGATCGCGGGGACAGCACAATGACGTTTAATCCGGCATGTTGTCCCCGCTGGTGGGTACTGTTGACGGCACGAGCATCGGGTCTTCTCCGGTGCTCGCCGATGATCACAGAGGAGGTCGGCTGCTATGGCACAAGAGCAGACCAAGCGCGCCGGTGGCGGCGACGAGGACGAGGGCCCGGTCGGCGACGGTGGGGCGGGACAGGAGCGTCGCGAGAAGCTGGCGGAGGAAACCGACGACCTGCTCGACGAGATCGACGACGTGCTCGAGGAGAACGCGGAGGACTTCGTCCGCGCATATGTGCAGAAGGGCGGCCAGTGACCCAAGGTGACCCCCTGCGGCTCCAGTTGGGGTTCGCCCAATCCTCTTTCTCCGAGTACCTGCGTTTACACGCTCCGGAACTGTTGCCCGGCAACGGAATCGGATCCGGCGGCACGCACCCGAATCCGGGCGTGCCGTCGGATATCGCTCCGCACGGCACCACCATCGTCGCGGTCAGCTACCGCGGCGGTGTGCTGATCGCGGGCGACCGCCGCGCCACCCAGGGCAACCTGCTGGCCCAGCGTGACATCGAGAAGGTGTACATCACCGACACCTACTCCGCGGCCGGCATCGCCGGTACCGCGGGGATGGCGATCGAGATGATCCGCCTGTTCGCGGTGGAGCTCGAGTACTACGAGAAGATCGAGGGCGTTCCCCTCACCTTCGCCGGCAAGGCCAACAAGCTGTCGAAGATGGTGCGCGACAACCTCCCCGCCGCCCTGCAGGGGCTGGCGGTGGTCCCGCTGCTGGTCGGCTTCGACCCGGACGCGCAGGACCCGGACAAGTCCGGGCGGATCGTGTCCTACGACGTGGTCGGCGGGCGCAGCGAGGAGCGGTTCGGGTACACCGCGGTGGGGTCTGGTTCCCTGTTCGCCAAGTCATCGCTGAAGAAGACCTACGCGCGCGGCCTCGACCAGGACCGGGCGCTGCGGATCGCGATCGAATCGCTCTTCGACGCCGCCGACGACGACACCGCCACCGGCGGTCCGGACACCATGCGCAATATCTACCCGACGGCCATCGTCATCGACTCCGAGGGCACCGTGGAGGTCACCGACGAGCGCCTGAAGGAGATCACCCGGGCGATGGTGGAGGAGCGGGCCGCGCTGGCGGCAGAGGGGATCGGCGAAGCATGACACTGCCGTATTACGCGTCGGCCGAACAGATCATGCGCGACAAGACCGAGCTCGCGCGCAAGGGCATCGCGCGCGGCCGCTCGGTCATCGTGCTGGTCTACGACAAGGGCGTGGTGTTCGTGGCCGAGAACCCCTCGGCCACCCTCCACAAGATCAGTGAGCTCTACGACCGGGTCGGTTTCGCCGCGGTCGGCAAGTACAACGAGTTCGAGGCGCTGCGCCGCGGGGGCATCCTGCAGGCCGACCTGCGCGGTTACCAGTTCGATCGCCGCGACGTGACCGGGCGGTTCCTGGCCAACCTGTACGCCCAGAGCCTGGGCACCATCTTCACCGACCAGCTCAAGCCCTACGAGGTGGAGATCTGCGTCGCCGAAGTGGGCTTCCCCGAGCAGGACACGAACTCGGTGCTGTATCGGATCAACTTCGACGGATCCATCGTCGACGAACGGGAATTCGTGGTGATGGGCGGCAACACCGACCCCATCACCACCGCCCTCAAGGCTTCCTACAAGCCGGGCATGGACCTGCATTCGGCCATCACCACGGCGGTGGCCGCGCTGCAGAAGGCCGTGCCCGAGGGCGACAAGGACAAGCAGCGCACCGTGGGCGTCTCCTCCCTGGAGGTGGCAACCCTCGAGCAGTCCCGGCCGCGGCGGGCGTTCCGCCGGGTCCAGGGCTCCGCGCTGTCGGAGCTGATCACCGGCAAGGCGCCGAACGCGAAGGCGGCCGCCGAAGCCGACAAGCCGTCGGGCGGGGACCCGTCCTAAGGCCCCGGCGACGCCCGCAAATCCCGCTATTCGGGATAAGGCTCCTTTGCACTCTCAATAGCAGAGTGCAAAGGAGCCTTGCTTTTTCGCAGGGTAGAGCGCGTGCCGCGTTGCACCCCGTGCTAAATCGTTGTGAATACGTTTGCATCAGTGCTCCGACAAGGCCGTTACCGGGCACTATTCCGCTGTAATGTCGATAGGGTGCAGCGACGAATCATGGGGATCGAGACCGAATTCGGGGTGACGTGCACGTTCCACGGTCACCGTCGGTTGAGTCCTGACGAGGTGGCCCGGTACTTGTTCCGCCGGGTAGTTTCCTGGGGCCGTAGCTCGAACGTGTTCCTTCGTAATGGTGCCCGGCTCTACCTCGATGTCGGTTCCCATCCGGAGTACGCCACGGCCGAATGTGACAGCCTGGTGCAGTTGGTCACTCATGACCGCGCCGGCGAGCGGGTCCTGGAGGATCTGCTCATAGACGCCGAGCAGCGGCTCGCGGAGGAGGGTATCGGCGGCGATATCTACCTGTTCAAGAACAACACCGACTCCGCGGGCAACTCCTACGGCTGCCACGAGAACTTCCTCGTGGTCCGGGCCGGGGAGTTCTCGAGGATCTCCGACGTGCTGTTGCCGTTCCTGGTTACCCGGCAGTTGATCTGCGGGGCCGGGAAGGTGCTCCAGACGCCGAAGGCGGCGACGTTCTGCCTGTCGCAGCGGGCCGAGCACATCTGGGAGGGGGTGTCGTCGGCGACCACGCGGTCGCGGCCGATCATCAACACCCGCGACGAGCCGCACGCCGACGCCGAGAAGTACCGCCGCCTGCACGTGATCGTGGGCGACTCGAACATGGCCGAACCGACGACCATGCTGAAGGTCGGCACGGCGTCGCTGGTGCTGGAGATGATCGAGGCGGGCGTCGCGTTCCGAGACTTCGCTCTGGACAACCCGATTCGCGCCATTCGCGAGGTGTCGCACGATCTCACCGGTCGTCGGCCCGTGCGGCTGGCGGGCGGGCGGCAGGCGTCGGCGCTCGAGATCCAGCGCGAGTACTACGCCCGGGCCGTCGAGCACCTGCGCAACCGTGACCGCGATCCGCAGGTCGACGCGGTGGTGGATCTGTGGGGCCGCACCCTCGACGCGGTCGAGGCGCAGGACTTCGCCAAGGTCGACACCGAGATCGACTGGGTGATCAAGCGCAAGCTGTTCCAGCGCTACCAGGACCGCTACAACATGGAGCTGTCCGATCCCAAGATCGCCCAGCTGGATCTGGCCTACCACGACATCAAGCGCGGCCGCGGGGTCTTCGACCTGCTCGCCCGCAAGGGTCTGGCCAAGCGGATCACCGAGGACGACGCGGTCGACGCGGCGGTCACCACGCCGCCGCAGACCACCCGGGCCAAGCTGCGCGGCGATTTCATCACCGCCGCGCAGGAGGCGGGCCGCGACTTCACCGTCGACTGGGTCCACCTCAAGCTCAATGACCAGGCACAACGGACGGTGCTCTGCAAGGACCCGTTCCGCTCGGTCGACGAGCGCGTGGACCGGCTCATCGCCTCGATGTAAGGACCGGGAACGGGCCGCGAACCGAGGGTTCGCGGCCCGTTCCGCGTCCGGACCCGGCAGGATCGGGGTCGATAGGGGAAAAACGCGACCGCCCATGCGTCACCTCGGCGACACTCCCATTACTCTCTACGGGGTGGCGATATCCAAGGTCGAGCGGTTGATGAATCTGGTTATCGCGCTGCTGTCCACCCGGCAGTTCCTGACCGCGGAGCGGATCCGGGAGTCGGTCGCCGGGTACGAGGAGTCCGCGAGCGACGAGGCCTTCAGCCGGATGTTCGAGCGCGACAAGAACGAGCTGCGCGATCTGGGCATACCCCTCGAGATCGGACCGGTGAGCCGGTTGTCGAGTGTCGAGGGCTACCGCATCAACCGGGATGCCTATGAGCTCCCGGACATCGATCTGACCAGCGAGGAAGCGGCCGCGGTCGCGGTGGCCGTGCAGTTGTGGGAGTCGCCGGAGCTGGCGGCGGCCGCCGAGGGCGGTCTGCTCAAGCTGCGCGCGGCCGGTATTCACGTGGAGCCCGACGCCGGGGTGTCGGCGGTGCCCGCGGTGCCGGCCCGGACGCGCGGCTCGGAGCCGGTGCTCGGCAAGCTGCTCGCCGCGATCGATGCCGGACGGTCGGTGCGGTTCAAACACCGGCAGTCGCACGGGGATCCGGTCGAACGCGATGTCCAGCCCTGGGGTGTGGTGACCCACCACGGCCGCTGGTACCTGGTCGCGCATGACAATGTGCGCGCCGCGCAGCGGGTGTTCCGCATCTCCCGCATCGACGAGGACGTCACCGAGTACGGACCGGCCAATGCCGTGCACAAGCCCGAGGACCTGGACCTGCGTACCGCCGAGGTCACCGCGCAGTCGCCGATCACCGGATCGGCCACGGTGTGGGTGGCCCAGGGCCGTGGCCAGGAGATCCGCCGCCTCGGACCGGTCATGGAGGACCGGGTGCTGGGCGGGCGGCCCGGCTCGATCGTGGAGGTGCCGATCCGGTCGCGGGACTGGCTGGCTCGGCTCATCACCGGACTCGGCGCGGACGCGCTGGTGCTCGCGCCGGAGGACCTGCGCGACAACGTGATCGCGCGCCTGAAGTCGGTGCTGGAGCGGACGGAGGTGACGGCGTGAGTGCGGACGCGTCGCGGAAACGCCGGGGAGACAGCGTGATCGACACTGCCCGCAAGGGTGACGGCGCTCGGGCGTCGGAGGGGGCCAAGGACCGGCGGGGGAGCGCGGCGGCGAGCAGCCGCCTGTCGACCCGGCTGGCCCGGCTGCTCAATATGATTCCGTACTTCCAGGCCAACCCGGGCATCGGTGCGGCGGAGGCGGCGGCCGAACTCGGCGTCACCACCAAGCAGTTGATGACCGATCTGAACCAGCTGTGGATGTGCGGTCTGCCCGGTTACGGCCCCGGTGACCTGATCGACCTGTCGTTCTCCGAGGAGAGCATCGAGGTCACCTTCAGCGCGGGCATCGACCGTCCGCTGCGGCTGACCTCGCTGGAGGCGACCGCGCTGCTGGTGGCGCTGCGCTCGATCGCGGATCTGCCCGGCATGGTGGATCCGAGCGCCGCGCACGCGGCCACCGCGAAGATCGAATCGGCCATCTCCGGACGGGAATTCGCGGGCCCGGAGCTACCCGCGCCGGTGGAAGCGCCCGCCGTGGCGACCGTCCGGTCCGCCGTCGAGCACGACCACGCGCTGCGCCTGGTCTACTACTCGGCCAGCCGCGATGTGGTGTCCGAGCGCGTCGTGGATCCGATCCGAATCGTGCTGGTGGACAACAACAGTTACCTGCAGGCGTGGTGCCGGCAAGCCGAGGGCGTGCGCCTGTTCCGCCTCGACCGGATCGAGGAGGCCACCGAGCTCGACGAGCCCGCGCGCCCGCCGGCCGAGGCCGCCCTCGACGAGTCCGCGGCGCTGGACCTGTTCGTCGACGATCCCGCGGTTCCGCTGGCGCGCTTGCTGATTCGCCCCGACTACGCGTGGGTGCTCGAGCAGTACCCGATGCACAAGGTCACCACCCACCCCGACGGCAGCCTCGAGGCCACCATGCGCTTCGCCACCCTGGACTGGATGGCGCGGCTGCTGCTCGGCTTCGGCGCGGGCGTCACCGTCCTCGGCCCCGCCGAACTGGTGACCGCGGTGCGCGAGCGGTCCAGTTCGGCGCTGGCCGCCTACGCCGGACTCGACGACACCGGGCTCGGGAATCGCGCCGGGCTCGAGGAGGTCGGTCCCGCTTGAGTTTCCGGGTGACGGTGCTCGGCGCGGGCAGCATCGGGTGTTATGTGGGTGGGCGGCTGGCCGCGGCGGGCGCCGAGGTGACCTTCGTGGGCCGCCCGCGCGTCCTCGACGAGCTGAACACGCACGGCCTGCGGCTCACCGACCTCGACGGCAAGAACGTCACCGTCGAACCGACCGCGTTCCGGACGGCCACCGAGCCCACCGACGAGGCCGATCTGGTGCTGATCACCGTCAAGTCCGCGGGCACCGCCACCGCCGCCGCCGAACTGGCCGGGGTGCTCGCGCCCGGCACCGTCGTGCTCAGCCTGCAGAACGGCATCGGCAACGACGCGGTCATCCGCGAGATCCTGCCCACCTGTGTGGTGCTGCCCGGCATGGTGATGTTCAACGTGGTCCACCGTGGCGAGGGCCGCTTCCACCGCGGCACCGCGGGCACCGTCGACATCGCCGACGATCCGGTGCTGACCCGGTTCACCGGCGTCTTCGCCCGCTCGGGTCTGGGCTTCAAACGCCACGCCGACCTGCTGTCCATCCAATGGGCCAAGCTGCTGCTCAACCTGAACAACCCGATCAACGCGCTGTCGGGTCGTCCGCTGCGCGAGGAGCTCGGGTCCCGCGACTACCGGCGCTGCCTGGCCCTGGCCCAGCGCGAGGCGCTGGCCGCCATGGCCGCCGCCCGGATCCGCCCGGCCCGGCTCACCCCGCTGCCGCCGGAGCTGATGGCGCGGCTGCTGACCGCCCCCGACGGCGTCTTCCGCCGGGTTGCCGGACGTGTGCTGGCCATCGATCCGGTGGCCCGCTCGTCCATGGCCGACGACCTGGCCGCCGGGCGCGCCACCGAAATCCCTTGGCTGTGCGGAGAAATCGTCAGCCTCGGTGCCATGGTAGGAATACCCACACCGGTGAACCAGAAGCTGATAGAACTCGTGACAGCCGCGGAGAACGGCGACCGGCGCACCTGGTCGGGAGCCGAATTGCTGGCACAACTCGAGGGCGCCGCGGGTGACGACGCGGCGAACGAGGGTTGACAACGAGGTTCGCGGTATGCGGGTCCGGTAGCATCGGACTCACCAAGTCTTTGGAGGTAATGGAATGACAGGCGCCATCAGCCCGTGGCACTTGCTGATCGTTGTGCTGATCTTCTTGCTGTTCTTCGGCTCGAAGCGCATGCCGGACGCGGCCCGCAGCCTGGGTCGCTCGATGCGCATCTTCAAGACCGAGGTCAGCCAGATGCAGAACGAGGGCAAGACGGGCGAGGCCGCTCCCGAGGCCCAGGCCCAGCCGGTGCAGCCGCCGGCGCAGCTGCCGCCCGCCCAGCCGGTGCAGCAGCCCGCGGCACAGCCGAACGACCAGCAGAAGGCCTGAATCGGCCACCATCCGGGATGAGCGCGGGCTCATCCCGGATGTGGTGTTGTCCGGGTCCGGGGGCGCACCCGCGCCCACGTCTTCTGTGGCCGTAAGGCGGAGGCAGTCACACTCACATGCGTATTCGCATCCCGTTCGATCCCCGGCGCAGCAAGCGCCGCACGAACCCCGACGGCACCATGTCCCTGGTGGAGCACCTCTCGGAGCTCCGCAAACGCCTGCTCATCGCACTGGCGTGGGTCGCCATCGGCACCCTGTTCGGGTTCTTCTGGTACTCGCACACCCTGTTCGGGATCGAGAGCCTCGGTGAGATCCTGCGCGGCCCCTACTGTGCGCTCCCGGCCTCCTCGCGGGCCAATCTCAGCTCCGACGGCGCCTGCCGACTGCTGGCGACCGCGCCGTTCGAGCAGTTCACGCTGCGCTTGAAGGTCGGCACCACCGCCGGCGTGGTGGTGGCCAGCCCGTTCTGGCTGTACCAGCTGTGGGCGTTCATCACCCCGGGCCTGTACGCCAAGGAACGCAAGTACGCGATCGCGTTCGTGGCGGCCGGCGCGTCGCTGTTCATCGCGGGCGCGGTGCTGGCCTACTGGGTGGTCGCGCACGCGCTCAGCTTCCTGATGACCATCGGCAACAATGTCCAGATCACGGCGTTGTCGGGTTCGCAGTACTTCAGCTTCATCATCAAGCTGCTGGTGATCTTCGGCGTCAGCTTCGAAACGCCTTTGCTCATCGTGGGTTTGAACTTCCTCGGGGTGCTCACCTACGAGCGGCTCACCAAGTGGCGGCGCGGGCTGATCTTCGGATTGTTCGTGTTCGCGGCCATCGTGACCCCGCAGGACCCGATCTCCATGCTGGCGCTGGCGTTCGCGCTGACCGTGCTGTTCGAGATCGCGGTGCAGGTCGCGCGGATCAACGACAAGCGCAAGGCCCGCAATGCGCAGGCCTGGGACAAGCTGGCCGACGACGAGGCCTCCCCGCTCGACACCGCGCCCGGCGGCGTGGACGCGGCGGCCCCGGTGCCGGGGGCCGAGCCGGTCAGCGCCACACCGGTGGAGAAAACCACGGGAGTCGTGTCGGATTACTCCGATACCCTCTGACGCGTGACCGAGGGATGTAGCGCGCGTCGATCTCGTGACATGCAAGCGCGCTATCATGTCACTCATGGGGAATCGGGGAGTCAAGCGGGCGTACAGATATCGCTTCTATCCGACCTCGGAACAAGCCGAGCAGTTGTCGAGAACGTTCGGTTGCGTCCGCTACGTGTACAACCGGGCGTTGGCGGAACGCTCTCGCGCGTGGACGCTGGAGCAGCGGCGTGTGTCGTACGCGGAGTCGGACAAGATGCTCACCGGGTGGAAGCGCGACCCCGGAACAGAGTGGCTGGTGGAGCCTTCCAAGGGTCCGTTGCAGGCGGCACTGCGGAATCTTCAGGGTGCGTTCGACAAGTTCTGGCGCAAGCAATCCGGCTACCCGAAGTTCAAGAAGAAGGGGAGGTCTACGGACTCGGCCACCTACTTCTCGAACTGCTTCAGCTATCGCGACGGCCGGATCAAGCTGGCGAAACAGTCGGAGCCGCTGAACATCCGCTGGTCTCGCCCCTTGCCCGAGGGTGCGGCGCCGTCACAGGTGACGGTGAGTCGCGACGGTGCGGGTCGCTACCATATCTCGATCCTGGTGGAGGACTTGGTCCGCGAGCACACGCCGACGGATGTGACAGTCGGAATCGATGCGGGCATTTCGTCGCTGTACACGTTCTCGACGGGGGAGAAGGTATCCAATCCTCGACACGAGAAGCGGGACCGTGCTCGGTTGGCGAAGGCGCAGCGGGTGCTGGCGAAGAAGCAGCCGGGCTCCAACAATCGCGCGAAGGCGCGATCGAACGTCGCTCGCATCCATGCTCGGATCGCGGACCGGCGGCGGGATCATCTGCACAAACTTTCGACTCGTGTGGTGCGCGAAAACCAAGTGATCGCCATCGAGGATCTGAGTGTGCGGAACCTGGTTCGGAATCGTTCACTGGCGCGAGCGATCTCGGACGCGTCATGGTCCCAGTTCCGGTCGATGGTGGAGTACAAGGCGGACTGGTACGGCCGCACCGTTGTGGCGATCGACCGGTTCTATCCGTCGAGCAAAACCTGCTCGGCGTGTGGCCGTATCGTCGATCGCTTGCCACTCGGTGTTCGCGAATGGAGATGCCCGTGCGGTGCGGTCCACGACCGGGATGTAAATGCCGCCAAGAACATACAGGCCGCCGGGCTGGCGGTCTTGGCCTGCGGAGATGGTGTGAGACCGCCCCGCAGCTGATGCGGGAAGGCAACCGTCGATGAAACAGGAAAGCACCCCCGCGAGGGCGGAAGTCCCGGTCTTCGAGGGCCGGGGGGAAGTCAAATCAAGGTCGCTCACTGGCGAACTGGCGGCATTCACCGCCGAACTGAAATTCGAGCTCGATCCGTTCCAGCGGCAGTCGTGCGCGGCGCTCGAGGGCGGGCACAGTGTGCTCGTCTGCGCGCCCACCGGCGCCGGCAAGACGGTGGTCGGCGAGTTCGCGGTACACCTGGCCCTGGCCTCGGGCGGCAAATGCTTCTACACGACGCCCATCAAGGCGCTGTCGAACCAGAAGTTCGCCGACCTCACCGCCCGCTACGGGCGCGACGAGGTCGGTTTGCTGACCGGTGACCAGTCCATCAATCCGGACGCCTCGGTGGTGGTGATGACCACCGAGGTGCTGCGCAACATGCTCTACGCGGGATCGGATGCGCTGCGCGGGCTTTCCTACGTCGTCATGGACGAGGTGCACTACCTGGCCGACCGCTTCCGCGGCGCGGTGTGGGAAGAGGTCATCCTGCACCTGCCACCCGAGGTGCGCCTGGTCAGCCTGTCCGCCACGGTCTCCAACGCCGAGGAGTTCGGCGCCTGGATGGAGACCGTGCGCGGCGACACCGCGGTCATCGTCGACGAGACCCGGCCGGTGCCGCTGTGGCAGCACGTCATGGTCGGCAAGCGCATGTTCGACCTGTTCGACCCCAAGTCCAGCGACGCCAAGGTGGTCGTGGACCAGGATCTGCAGCGCTACATCAAGCACCGCGAAGCCGTTGACCGGATGGACAATTGGGGTGTGCCCGGGCGCGGTCGCGGCGGGCCGCGGCGCTCGTTTCGGCCCATGCCGCGCCCCGAGGTGATCGCCCGGCTCGACGACGAGGGGCTGCTGCCCGCCATCACCTTCATCTTCAGCCGCGCGGGATGCGATGGGGCACTGGCCCAGTGCGTGCGCTCGCGCCTGGACCTCTCCCGCGAGGACGATCGCGCGGTGGTCGACGAGATCATCGAGAAGCACACCGGGGACCTGCCCAAGAGCGACCTCGAGGTGCTCGGCTACTGGGAGTGGCGCGAGGCGCTGCACCGCGGCTTCGCCGCGCATCACGCGGGCATGCTGCCCGCCTTCCGGCACACCGTCGAGGACCTGTTCGTGCGCGGACTGGTGCGCGCGGTGTTCGCCACGGAGACACTGGCACTGGGCATCAATATGCCCGCGCGCACGGTGGTGCTGGAACGCCTGGTCAAGTTCAACGGCGAGAGCCACGCCGAACTGACGCCGGGGGAGTACACGCAGCTCACCGGGCGCGCCGGGCGGCGCGGCATCGACGTCGAGGGTCACGCGGTGGTGCTGTGGCAGCCCGAGGTCGACACCAGCGCGGTCGCGGGTCTGGCCTCGACGCGCACCTATCCGCTGCGGTCGTCGTTCCGGCCGGGCTACAACATGTCGATCAATCTGGTCGATCGTATGGGCGCGGTGGAATCACGTGCGCTGCTGGAGCGTTCCTTCGCTCAGTTCCAGGCGGACCGGTCGGTCGTCGGCCTGGTGCGGGGCATCGAACGCAACGAGGCGCAGCTGCGCAAGCTGCGCTCGCAGCTCGGGGACGAGAGCTTCTTCGAATACATCCAGCTGCGCGAACGCGTCCGGGACCGGGAACGGAACCTGGAACGTCAGGGCCGCACCGACCGGCGGCAGGCCGCGGTGTCGTCGCTGACCGCGCTGCGGCGCGGCGACGTGGTGGCGATTCCGTCGGGCCGCCGGCAGGGGCTGGCGGTGATCCTGGAACCCGATGCGACACCGGGTGATCCGCGTCCGCTGGTGCTCACCGAGGACAAGTGGGCCGGTCGCGTCTCGGCCGCCGACTTCCCGACCCCGGCCGAATCGCTGGGCCGGCTGCGGCTGCCCAAGCACGTGGACCACCGCACCGCGCGGGTCCGCCGCGACCTGGCCTCGGCGCTGCGCAGCACCGGCATCACCATGCCGCGCCGCCCCCGCACCGCCGGCAAGTCCAAGGCCGCCGACGACCGCGACCTGCAGACCCTGCGGCGAGCGCTGCGCAACCATCCGGCACACTCGCGGCCGGATCGAGAGCAGTTGGCGCGCATCGGGGAACGCTACAACCGCCTCGAACGCGAGACCGAGCACCTGCGCCAGCAGGTGGCGGCCACCACCAACTCCCTCGCGCGCACCTTCGACCGCATCCTCGGGCTGCTCGAGGAACGCGGCTACGTCGAGAACGGCGAGGTCACCCAGGACGGGCGGCGGCTGGCCCGGATCTACGCCGAGGCGGATCTGGTTGTCGCGGAAAGCCTTCGGCAGGGGCTGTGGCGCGGGCTCGGCCCGGCCGAGCTGGCCGCCGTGGTGTCGATCCTGGTGTACGAGTCCCGGCAGGAGGGCGGCTACCTGGGGGCGTCCGGGCCCACCGCGCCCATCCGGCGGGCCGTGGACGCCACCATCGGGGTGTGGTCGCAGCTGCGCTCCGACGAGTCCCGGCACCGGCTGCAGCCCACCCGGGAACCCGACCTCGGTTTCGTCACGGGCGTCTACACCTGGGCGCGCGGCGACGACCTCGCCGACGCCCTGCTCGCCAGCGGGGATCGCGGAAACGCGCTCTCCGCGGGCGATTTCGTGCGCTGGTGCCGCCAGGTCATCGACCTGCTCGACCAGATTCACAGCACCGCCGACGACGTCGAGGTGGCGGCGACGGCCAGCAAGGCGGTGCGCGCCATCCGCCGGGGTGTCGTAGCCGTGGACGCGGCGTAGTAGATACGACTGTGCTTTGATTCTTGGATGTACCGACCGCAGCGGGAGCATGCGCGTGTTCCCGCTCGGGGGGCTAGCGTGAGTACAACGGATTGCTATTGGAGGCAAGCAGATGAGCGGCCCGTACGGACCGAATGACGCCCCGGCGGGGGGCAACAACGATCCGACCCTGCAGTGGAGCGGACAGCAGCCCGCGCCCGGCGCCGGACCGACTCAGCAGTGGGGCGGTCAGCAGCCGGCCCAGCCGACCGCGCAGTGGGGCGATCCGTCTCAGCAGCAGCCCGGCCAGCAGCCGTGGGGCCAGTCCCAGCCGCAGCAGCCCGCCCAGCCCTGGGGGCAGTCGCAGCCGCAGCAGCCGGCCCAGCAGTGGGGGCAGAGCCAGCCGCAGTGGCAGCAGCCGCAGGGTGATCAGCAGTGGGGGCAGTCGCAGCCCCAGTGGCCGCAGCAGGGTCAGCCCGGCCAGCAGGACTGGAACCAGCAGGCCGGGCAGCAGTGGCCGCAGCCCGGTCAGCAGGCGCCCGCGGGCAAGAAGAAGACCGGTGTGATCATCGGCGTGGTGGCCGCGGTCGTCGTGGTGCTGGCCGCGGTCGGCGGCGGTCTGGCCTGGCTGCTGAGCAAGGACCAGCTCGACAACAGCGCCGTGCAGTCCGGGGTGCAGAAGGTCCTCAAGGACACCTACGGCATCGACGACGTGCAGGACGTGAAGTGCCCGTCGGGGCAGAAGGTCGAGGTCGACAAGACCTTCGACTGCACGCTCAAGGTGGGTGGCGAGAGCAAGAAGGTCACCATCAAGATCACCAAGGACGACGGCACCTACGAGGTCGGCCGCCCGAACTGATTTTCGGGGCAAAGTCGTTGGGCCCGGGCGCGATTGGGATCGCGGCCGGGCCTATTTGTTTGCCAGGGGTTGTCTGATCGCGCTCGGCGGGTAATGTGGGCCGAAATTCTTTCGGTTGATCGTGATCGGGGGGCGTTATGAACTCGACTTTTCGAACCATCGGCTGGACCGCCACCGCGGCTGTCGTCGCGAGTGTGGGCCTGGCATCCACGCCGTTCGCGGGGGCGGACGGACCCGCCCCGGTCGTGAACGACTGCATCACCAACCACACCGTGGAGAAACCCGGCGGTATGCTGCTCGCCTGCGGTGACGGCGGGCTCAGCGTCCGCGACATCACCTGGAGCAGTTGGGGTCCCGACATCGCCGAGGGCGACGGCACCGAATACCGGCGGGTGTGCGAGCCCAGCTGCGCGGCCGGGCACACCGCCAGCGGCGCCACCCACGTGACGCTGCGCAAGGTGCAGGACGGCTACTTCACCGAAGCCGCCATCACCGATCTCGACGGCAAGCCCGAAACCTGGCCGGTAGGACCGATTCGCCGCTGATCGCGGTCGGCTCGACCACGGCCGCCGATCGCACACCAGGGTGGCTCGCTACCGCTGTGTGACAGCGAACGAGTTCGGTCAGGAGGCGGAGCGCTTGGCCATGGCGGTGAGCAGTCGTTTGACCGGGCTCTCGGCGTTGTAGGCGGTGGCCAGCGCGGCCAGTCGCTCCGGATCGGCCGGGGTGAGCGGCAACAGGTCGGGGCCGGAGTATTCGACGGTGGCGTCGCGGACGACCCGGACCACCGGGGCCGCGGCCTTCAGATAGTCATCGGCGGCAACGAGTTTCGCGCGCACACCCTTCGCGAGATCGGAGTCCGGGTCGGCGGCCGCCTCCCGCAGCGCCTCCACCGAGCCGAACCTGGTGATCAGCTGGGCGGCGGACTTGTCGCCGATTCCCGCCACACCCGGCAGGCCGTCGGAGGCGTCGCCGCGCAGCGTCGCCATATCGGCGTACGCGGGACCCGCGATGTCCTCGGGCACACCGTATTTGGCCGACACCTCGGCCGGACCCCACAGCTCGGCCTTCGCCAGGCCGCGCCCGACGTAGAACACGCGCACCGGCGGCGTCGGCGTATCGCGGACCAGTTGCAGCAGATCGCGATCGCCGCTGACGACGATCACCTCGTCGATGCCCTCCCGCGTGGCCAGCGTCCCGATGACGTCGTCGGCTTCGAGACCCTCAGCGCCCGCGGTCGCGATCCCCGCGGCCTCGAGCAGCTCCATGATCATGTCGACCTGCGGTGTCAGGGTGTCGGGGACTTCCTCCGCGATCACGCCCGCGACCGGCTCGCCCGCGTCCTCGGCCACCCGGTGCGCCTTGTACGACGGCAGCAGGTCCACCCGGAACCGCGGCCGCCAATCCAGATCCAGGCACACCACCAGCCGGCTCGGGGCGTGCTGCTTGACCAGCGCGGCGATCATGTCGGTGAACCCGCGCAGCGCGTTCACCGGCCGCCCATCGGGCGCGGTGATCTTCTCCGGGATCGCGTAGAACGCCCGGAACCACAGACTGGCCCCATCGAGCAGCAACAGCGGACCGGCGGCAGGGTTGCTCATAGCGCACGACCCTACCGTTCGCCGCCGACAACGCGGGGACAGCGCCGCGGGGAGTCGGCGGGCTCGCGGGCTGGTTGCGGCGCATGGGCCGCGGGCGGGCCGAACGGTACGACGCGGCGCACACGTGGGGCATTCGCGGGTCGAAAGCTGCTCGGCGGCAGGGCGGTCGGGTGCTGCGGCGGTGGTGGCACCCGGTGGTGGGGGTGCGAAGTTCGGTGGTGGCTGGAGGGTGGCGGGGCGGGGGAGTAGCGTCGGATGGCATGAGCTCTCATGACGAGTCACGGTTCGCGGCGGAGGTCTATGGGGCGCGGTTGGAGCGCGCCGCGCGGTTGGCCAGGGATGCGCATCTGGACGCGCTGCTCATCACCCCCGGGCCTGACCTGCGGTTTCTCATGGGGTCGCGGGCGCAGTCGTTCGAGCGGCTGACGTGCCTGGTGATCCCGGCCAGCGGGGAGACGCCCTCGGTGGTGATCCCGAAGCTGGAGCTGGCCTCGCTGAAGGGGTCGGCGGCCGGGGAGCTGGGGTTGCAGATCGTGGACTGGGTCGACGGGGTCGATCCGTACCGCATCGTCAAGAACGTGCTCAATGCCGGTGCGCGCGTGGCGGTCACCGATGTGATGCCCGCCCTGCACCTGCTGCCCATCGCCGATCAGTTTGGCTCGCTACCGGTTTCGGCCACCCCGCTGCTGCGTGAACTGCGAATGCGCAAGGACCCCAGCGAGACCGAGGCCCTGCGGCGCGCGGGCGCGGCCATCGACCGGGTGCACGCCCGCATGGGTGAGTTCCTGCGCCCCGGCCGCACCGAGGCCGAGGTGGGCGCGGACATCGCCGCCGCCATCGTCGAGGAGGGCCACACCGAGGCCGACTTCGTCATCGTCGGCAGCGGCCCGCACGGCGCGGACCCGCACCACATGGTGTCCGACCGCGTGATCGAGCCCGGTGACGTGGTGGTCATCGATATCGGCGGACCGGTCGAACCCGGCTACTTCTCCGACTCCACCCGCACCTACGTGCTGGGTGAGCCGAGCGAGGAGGTGGCGGCCCAGTTCGCGGAACTGGAACGCGCCCAGGCCGCCGCGGTGGCGGCCGTCCGCCCGGGCGTCACCGCCGAATCCATCGACGCCGCCGCCCGCGACGTGCTGGCCGCGGCCGAGCTCGCCGACTACTTCGTGCACCGCACCGGCCACGGCATCGGCCTGTCGGTGCACGAGGAGCCCTACATCGTGGCGGGCAACGACCTGGTCCTGCAGGAGGGCATGGCGTTCAGCATCGAGCCGGGCATCTACTTCCCCGGCCAGTGGGGCGCCCGCATCGAGGACATCGTCATCGTCACCGCCGACGGCTGCGAGTCGATGAACAAGCGTCCCCACGGGCTGACCCGGCTATGACCGCTGGGCCCCCGCGGCAGGTCAGTGGCCGAGGGCGGGGGCTCCCGGCTTGAACACGCTGCTGGCCAGCACGCGCTGCACCTGGATGGCGATGACCACGCGGGTCGGGTTCTCACGGGGCTGGCGGTAGCGGCCGGCGTAGCGGTCGACGGCGTCGGCCACCGCGGCCGGGTCGTCGAGCACGGTGGCCGGTCCCTCGAGGGTGATCCAGCGCGGGCCGTCGACCTGGCTCACCGCCGCGTACCCGGAGCGGCGCACATTGTTGACCTTCACCGAGCCGTCGTTGGTGATGATGCGGGCGATCCCGGCCTCCGGATCCCAGGTGAAGCCGACGGCGACGACGTGCGGGGTGCCGTCGGCGCGCAGCGTGGACAGGGTGGCCAGGTGACGCTCGGTGACGAAGTCGGCGGCGGCGGGGGACAGTTCGGGGCGTGCGGCGGTGCTGGTCATGATTCGACGCTAGCAATCCACCGTCGGGCGCATCGGGCGGCGGTGCCCGGGTGGCACACTGTGGGCCATGGGTTTCGGATCGCGGGACGTCGACAAGGGCGTCGTACTGGTGCTGGGTGGGCGCAGTGAGATCGGGCTGGAAGTGGCGCGCCGGCTGTCGCCGGGCCGGGAGGTCATCCTCGCGGCGCGCGGCGCCGACCGGTTACAGGCACAGACCAAGGAGCTGCTGATCGCGGAGGCGGCGGCGGTGCACTGCGTCGAGTTCGACGCCGACGACATGGCCTCGCATCAGCCGCTGCTGGAGAAGATCATCGCCGAGCACGGGCGCATCGGTGTCGCGGTGGTGGCCTTCGGAATCCTCGGGGATCAGGAACTGGCCGAACAGGATCCCGAACACGCGGTCGCGATCGTGCAGACCGACTTCGTGGCGCAGGTCAGCGTGCTGACCAGTCTGGCGAACCTGCTGCGCGAGCAGGGCGACGGGCAGATCGTGGTGTTCAGCTCCATCGCGGGCGTGCGGGTGCGGCGCGCCAACTACGTGTACGGATCGGCCAAGGCGGGCCTGGACGGCTTCGCCACCGGCCTGCAGATGGCGCTCGAGGGCAGCGGTGTGCACCTGCTGATGGTGCGGTCCGGGTTCGTCATCGGCCGCATGACCGCGGGCATGAAGCCCGCCATCATGTCGAGCACCCCGGACCAGGTGGCCGACGCGGTGGTGGCGAGCCTGTACCGGCGCGCCCGCAACGTCGATGTGCCGCGGCGCATTCGGCTGCTGTTCATCGCCATGCGCTTCACCCCGCACGCGCTGTGGCGGCGGGCCCGCCGATGACCGACCTTCCCGTGCCGTCGGTCCCGATCGCCGTGATCGGGATCGGGGCCGACGGCTGGGACGGCCTGGGCGGTCCGGCGCGGCGCGAGATCGCCGCCTGCGACGTACTGCTCGGCTCCACACGGCAATTGGCGCTGATCCCCGAGGGCGAGACCGGTGCGGAGCGGGTGGCGTGGCCCTCGCCGCTGGTGCCCGCCCTCCCGGGCCTGCTGCGCGAGTACGCGGACCGCAAGCTGGGTGTCCTCGCCAGCGGTGACCCCATGTTCTTCGGCATCGGCGTGACCCTGACGAAACTGGTTGGGGCCCAGGCGCTGCGCGTGCTGCCGCAGCCGTCGTCGGTGTCGCTGGCGTGCGCCCGCCTGGGCTGGGCGCTGGATGCGACGCCGGTCGTCAGCGCGGTCGGCCGTCGCGTGGAGACCGTGCTCCCGGAATTGTCGTCCGGCCGCAGGATTCTCGTCCTGAGCTCCGACGAGCACACCCCGGCCGCGGTGGCGGAGCTACTGGCACGCAATGGATTCGGCGGGTCGGCTCTCACGATCCTGGAACAGCTCGGCGGTCCCGCCGAACGCCTGGTGACCGGCACTGCCACCCGCTGGGATCACCCTCTCGGTGACGCGTTGAACATCATCGCGATCGACTGCGTGGCGGACCCGTCGGCACCGCGGCTGACTCGCCTGCCCGGCCTCCCCGACGAGGTGTACGACGGCGACGGCCAGCTCACCAAATCGGAGGTGCGGGCCCTCACCCTGTCGGCGCTGGCCCCCGCGCCCGGCGAACTGCTGTGGGATGTCGGCGGCGGGTCCGGCACCATCGCGATCGAGTGGTGCCGCACCCACCCGTCGTGCCGGGCGGTCACGTTCGAACGGGTCGAGAGCCGCCGCAAGCAGATCGCCGCCAATGCCGCCGCCCTCGGCGTCCCCGGCGTCGATGTCCACGGCCCGGCCCCCGACGCTTTCGCCGACCTCCCGGCCCCCGACGCGATCTTCATCGGCGGCGGCTTGACCCAGGACGGAATGTTCGACGCCTGCTGGTCCCGCCTGCGTCCCGGCGGCCGTCTGGTCGCGAGCGCCGTGACCGCCGAATCCGACAGCCTGCTCCTGCGCCTGGCCGACGAGCACGGCGGCACCCTGCGCCGCTTCCAGATCTACCGCGCTGAACCCCTCGGCGGCTTCACCGCCTGGCGCCCCCAACTCCCCGTCACCCATTGGGTGACGACGAAACCCGCCGCGCCACAAGGTTAGCCACGCCGCGAGGCTCTCCGTGGTGCGCAGCGGAAATGGGCGCCGCAATGTCGGCGGTGTCGTGGGCTGGTTCCTGACGTGCGGTGCGCGTCGCCTCGAAATCGGCGCGATGCGAGGCGGTGCGTGACGCGCGGCCACCCACGCCGCGAGTTTGGGCGCGGCGTGGGTTGAGTGTGACGAGGTGGTCGGATGCGGCGTCGGCCCGCGCGGTCAGCCGACCGGAGGCAGTGCGAGGGGGCCGGGTTCGAAAACGGTGACCAGGACGACGATATTGCCGTAGGGGGCGGAGCCGTTGGCGAGGCGGTGGGCGGCCTTGGCCAGTGACGTGCGCCAGCCGTACTTCGCGTCGATCGCCGCCTCCACCTTGGTGAGGAGATCACCCTCGGGGACCAGGTTGGCGTGGCCCATGAGCTGACGGCTGCCGACGGCCGGGTTGCCGCGCCAGTCGCCGGGCTGGACCAGGACGCGGGGGTCGAGGGCGAGTTGCTCGGCTTCCGCGGCGAACGACGAGACGCGGAAGGCGAGGCCGTTGTCGCCGAAGGGAATCACCAGCCGCGGGGCGGTGACCAGTTGGCGGTGTCCGAGAGTCCGGGTGACCAGTGCGGTCTTGGCCTTCTCCCAGACCGTCGACGGCCGTGCCGCCGCGGCCTGGGCCGGTATGGTCCGGTCCGGTATGGCCGACACGGCCACCGTGGGTCGTGCGAACGGGGTGCGGCCGACCGCCGCGTCGATGGTCATATCGGTCATCGCCTTCGATCCTTCCGTGCCGGTTCCTCTGCCAGGGCTCGGTGTCGGGCGCGCGCGAGCCGGTGCGGTTCGGCACCAACACGGCGTTTGCCGTGTATTCGCTCATCAGGCGGCGACCCTCTCACTGTCGGTCGGTCCAACCGGTCCGCGCAAGAGCGACACACTGGGCCGCTCATTGAGTTTCGCCACTCGTCACCTTCGGGCCACCCTGCCCCAACGCATCTCGACGGCACTGAGCCCTCCTCTTCGATAGTCCCGGTGTTTCGCGGATCCGGCAACGACACTGGTCAGGCGCATGTGCGCCGGTAACGGAAAAGTCGCTCGAGGCGGCGTCAGTGGGACGCAGGCGCATTGGTGACGTGTCTCGAATCCCCTGTGGGCGGAACAGATCGGTCTGGCTGGGGGCCGGGCTCGGGGCCGGGTGTCGTGTTTACTGACGGTATGGCGCTGTTCGGTCGAATGGTCTCGGCCGGTTCGCGATTCGCGAATCGTCGCGGCATCTACCTGGGTCGTCGATCCACGAGAGTGCACGTGCGCGTCTATCGGTGGTCGCGCGGCCGGATCGGCGGGCGCGTGCCGGGTTGGCGGGGCGGCCGCATCCTGCTGCTGGACCACATCGGCGCGCGCAGCGGCGTGCGCCGGACCTCCCCGCTGATGTACGTCGAGGCGGATGACGTGCTGGCGGTCGCCGCGTCCAAGGCGGGGGAGCCGGCGCATCCCGCCTGGTTCCACAATCTGCTCGCGCACCCGGACACGGTCGTGCGGGTCGGCGGCACGGCGCGGCCGGTGCGGGCGCGCGTGGCGACCGCGGACGAACGGGAGCGGTGGTGGCCGCGGTTCGTGGCGGCGATGCCGGACTTCGCGTTCTATCAAGAGCGCGCGGGCGGACGGCTGATTCCGGTGGTGCTGCTCGAGCCGCGGTGACGGTCCCGCGCCGGGCTGTCCGTTCGGTCCGAATTGCCCTGCCCCCGTGTGGAACAACGTTGTTTGACCTGTTGGGGGCGGGTTTCGCCTAGGCTGGCCGACGTGAGTGCTGCCGTGTCGCGAACGATTGCTTTGCCGCACTGCCGGGTGAGTTACGCCGAGTACGGTGCGGGGGATGGGATGCCGGTGCTGTACTGCCACGGCGTCCCCGGAACGCATGTCGAGGGTGAGGCTTTCGACGAAGCCGGAGCCGCCGCCGGGGTCCGCGTCATCGCGGTCGACCGCCCCGGCATGGCGGAATCCTCGCTACCGGCGGGGGAGCAGGTCGCCGACTGGGCGGCCACCGTGGCCGCCCTGGCGGACCGGCTGGGCCTCAACCGTTTCGGTGTGATCGGCGTGAGCGGCGGCGGCCCGTTCGCCCTCGCCATCGCCGCACGCCTGCCCGATCGCGTCACCGGCGTGGCCCTCGTGTCCGCTCCCGCCCCGACTAGCGAACAACCCGCCGCCGAGGATCTCGACCCGGTGGCGCTGCGCCGGCGCAAGGGTTTGAACGTCCTGCGGCGCGTCCCATTCCTGGTCCACCCCATGGCCCTCGAGATGTCGGTGGTCATCCGCCGCCGCAACGGCGTCGCGGGCCTGGTCTCGCAGATGGCCCCCGTGGACCGCGACCGTGTCGAAGCCGACCCGGAGCTCTCCGCCAAACTCGACACCAACCTGCGCCGCAGCTTCGAACAGGGCAGCCGCGGTTTCGCCGCCGACATCCGCCTGGTCTTCACCCGTGACTGGGGTTTCGACCTGACCGAGGTGACCGCCCCCGTCCAGGTCTGGCACGGCGAAGCCGACGGCAACGTCCCCGCGGCCGATGCCACCCGCCTGGCCGCGGCCCTCCCGCGAGCCCGCCTGCACCTCGTGCCCGAAGCCGGCCACCTGCTGTTCGTCGAACGGTCCGCCGACATCCTGGCCTCCTTGCGAGCCGATCTGTCCTGAGCCGCCGCGCCCGCGCCGGGCCACGCCGGCGATCACCGCCGTGGTGCGGTGTGAGGCGTGGCTCGGCCGGGAATGCCCGGCCGCCCGTCCGGCTTACAGAGGCGGGAGGGGTCGGCTGGTGGAGGTGAGCGATGGCGGTGCGTGAATCGGAGGTCCGGGTGGTCCCGGCCGCGGATCGGTGGCGGTGGCGGAGCGGGTGGCTCGATTCCCGGCAGTCGTTTCCCGCGACCGGCAACTTCGATCTGGCGGCGAACGCGCACGGCCTGCTCCTGATCCACAACGAGGACATCGTCGATCCCGGCGAGGGGTTCGACACCCATCAGCACCGGGATATGGAGATCGTGACCTGGGTGCTGGAAGGCACTGTCGTGCACCAGGATTCGGCGGGCAATTCCGGCCTGATCCATCCCGGCATGGCGCAGCGCATGAGCGCGGGCGCCGGAATCATGCATTCGGAGCGCAATGGCGCGGGCTATCTGGAGCGGGAGCGGCTGCATGTCGTGCAGATGTGGGTGCCGCCCGACGAGTCCGGGGTGACCCCCGGCTATCAGGAATTGGATATCGCCGACCGGTTGACCGGTAACAGTCTGGTCACCGTCGCGTCCGGGATGCGCCGGGACCGCGATCGGACGGCCATCGCGATCGGCAACAGTGGAGCCGCCTTCCATGTGGCGAGGCTCGACCCCGGCCACGCCATCCAGGTCCCCGACGCGCCGTACGGCCATGTCTTCGTGGCCCGCGGATCGGTGGATTTCGAGGGCTCCGGCAGGCTGTCGCAGGGCGATGCGGTGCGCATATCCGCAGGTGGCGGGCACATTGTGACCGCGCTCGAGCCTGCCGAGGTGCTGATCTGGGAGATGCATACCGCACTGGCCTGAGTGTGTGCTCAGGCACGATTGTTAGAGATTATTTCCGAAAGGTGGCATTCTTTAAGGCTGAGAACGGGCTGTCGAACTGATCGCCCGGCTCGCTACAGAAAGAACGCATTCAGTAATGACGCAAGGCACTGTGAAGTGGTTTAACGGCGAAAAGGGATTCGGCTTCATCGCCCAGGACGGTGGCGGCGCCGATGTCTTCGTCCACTACTCCGCGATTACCGGCTCCGGGTTCAAGTCGCTCGATGAGGGTCAGCGCGTCGAGTTCGAAA
Organism: Nocardia sp. NPDC004340; assembly: GCF_053602575.1. Taxonomy (NCBI): domain Bacteria; kingdom Bacillati; phylum Actinomycetota; class Actinomycetes; order Mycobacteriales; family Nocardiaceae; genus Nocardia; species Nocardia sp. NPDC004340. The sequence goes on along the minus strand of NZ_JBSGDW010000003.1, from coordinate 367,829 downwards.
TCGGCGAAGGCCAGAAGGGCCCGCAGGCCCAGCAGGTCCGCGCCATCTAAGTCGTCGACCACGAGGAAGCCCGCGCATCACCGCGCGGGCTTTTTTGTGCCCGCGTCCGGCCACCCCGGGGCAACCTCGACAGCGAGCGTTCGGGCATGCTGATCCGGGAAGTGCGCACCACCTTCGCCCAGGCTCCGCCGACTGAAGGAGATCCCATGCCCCACGAGAAGTCGGACGCGATTCGCGAGTACTCCGCCCCCGGCGTCACCATCACCTGGGAGCCGGGCCGCTGCCGCCACGCCCAGGAGTGCATCCACGGCCTCCCCTCGGTCTTCGACCGCGACCGCCGCCCCTGGATCGACCCGTCCGCCGCCTCGGTCGACGACATCGTCGAGGTGATCGACCGCTGCCCGAGCTACGCCCTCGGCTACCGCACCGACGACGGCCGCACCCGCACCGCCCCGCCGGAGTAGCTCGGACCCGCGTGGTGTCGACCGGATCGGCCGCGGCCGGGATCGCGCCGATGGCGGCGGCGAGGAACACGGTGGCGGCCCTCCGGGTAGTTAATTGCCAAGGCTAACAATAATGCCGGGCGCAGCCCGGCAGCGTGCCGCGGTGGCTCTGGTCAACGGCCCTCGGAGTGAAGGACCTTCCCCTGATCACGGGAATCGGGGCGATCGAACCGCTGTGACTCTGGATTCGCCGATTCTGTTGCGCCGGTGAAGAAGTCGCGGTAGACCCGGAAAGCCATGGCCAGGTACGCGATGGTCTTGGGGATCATCAGCAGTCCCAGTTGCGGGATGCGGCGGGCCCACAGGATGACCGGGAGGTAGCAGGCGAAGGAGGCCGCCATGGCGTCGGAGAGGAAACGGAAGGTGCGGTCGCCGGTGCGGGTGGCCTCGCGGCGCATGAGGTAGATCTCGCTCGCGCCCACGGCCAGCAGCGGGACGTTGCGGTCGACGCCGTAGCCTTCCGGGGTTTCGTCCTTGTCCCAGTTGTTGAACGGGGTCGCCAGCAGGATCAACCGCACGAACGACAGTCCCAGCAGCGACCGGGTGAAGCCGTCCCAGGACCGCCGGAACCGCAGCCGCCAGGCATCCAGGGACAGCACGTAGAACAGGGTGATGGTGATCGAGGTGGCCATCTCCCCGAGGCCGATCAGGCTCGCCCGCCGTCCCCGCCAGGTCAGGTAACCGCGGTCCCGGCCGCGCGCCATCGACACCGCCCGCAATGCCAGATGCGCGGTATCGCCGGTGGCCAGCAGGGTGAAGGCCTCCTCGAACCGGGCCGCGGTCGCCCGCTGTTCCGGCGGAACCCGGTTCCGGTTCCGCCGCATGGCGATCACCAGGCCCCAGATCACCGCCAGATAGGACACGTTGAAAGCCAACTCGAATCGTTTACGCATAACGATGAGTCTGTTGTGGGGAGCCGATCCGGGAGCAGGGCCCAAGGTCCCTTCGTGGCGGACGTGCGATGGAAACTCCACTCCGCCTTGATCGCAGAAGAAGGCCATGCAGAAAGTCCGCGCATCGGTGACCTTCGGCCCTTCTCGGCACCATGCGAGGACCGGCACTCTCGGCAGGAACGGTGATGTGTCCGGTGTGCCGAGAGGGTGGAGGTGGTGCGATGCTACGGGCGTCCGAGGCGTGGACCTCGATGGCTTTTCCGGAAGTGGTCGTCGTCGCCCGAGGCCGGGTACCGGTGCTCGAGGGCGAGCGGTACGCCGGGGCGGTGGGCCGGCAGCTGCGGCGGATGCGGGCGGAAGACGTTGCGCGGCTGCGGATCACCGGGCCGAACTGCGATATCGGCCCCTATCTGGCTCAGGTGAATCTGTCGGTCGGTGGAATCCCGGTGCGGGTTCAGACACTGACCCATGGCGCGGGAGACGCCCTGCCGGTGGTCGTGCGGCTGGAACGCCGGATTCTGGCTCTGCGCACGGCATGGCAGCCGCGCACCTGGCCCGAGCCTGATCGTCGACCGTTGGACGCGCCCGGGCCGGGAGTCGTCGCCCGCCGCAAATCGGTTCCGCTGCAGACTCTCTCGCCGTCGCACGCGGCCATGATGATGGACCGGATGGACTACGACGCCCACGTGTTCACCGACATCGAAACCGGCGAGGACGCCGTCGTCTACCGGGCCGGTCCCTCGGGGCTCCGGCTCACGCGCCAACGCAGTGTCCATCCGCCGCGCGCGGACGGCGATGTGGCCGGCCCGTTCGTCATGAACCCCCGCCCGGCCCCCACCCTCACCGAAGCCGATGCGGTGCAGCGGGTTTGCGAGAGCGGATTGCCGTTCCTGTTCTTCGTCGATCCGGCCACCGGTCGCGGTCGGCTGCTGTACCGCCGCTACGACGGCGATCTGGGTCTCGTCACCGCTGACGGCGGGTAATCGCGAGCCTCGAGCCTCACAGTTCTCTTCCCATATCGGTTGTCACACCCCGATGCGTGTCCGCTTCGCACGCGCATGCGGGGTAGGCGGCCGTGCTTCACCCACTCCCATTCCTGTTTCCGGAAATGAAAGGCGGACAATCCATTGGCGCGAGATCTGACTCAGCTGGAGATCCTGACCGAACTCGAATCCGATGCCGCGGCGGCGCTGAACCGGCATCTGTCGATGGCCAAGGACTGGCATCCGCACGACTACATCCCGTGGGACGAAGGCCGGAACTTCGCGCAACTGGGCGGAACCGACTGGGAGCCCGAGCAATCGCAGCTGTCCGAGGTGGCGAAGGCGGCGCTGATCACCAATCTGCTCACCGAGGACAACCTGCCTTCGTACCACCGGGAGATCGCGGAGAACTTCTCGCAGGACGGCGCCTGGGGCTCCTGGGTCGGGCGATGGACCGCCGAGGAAGCCCGGCACAGCATCGTGCTGCGCGACTATCTCGTCGTGACGCGTGGCGTCGATCCCGTCGCGCTCGAGAACGACCGGATGGCGCACATGACGAACGGTTTCGCCCCGCCCGTCGATCAGCTCACCGCACAGGGGCAGGCGGGATTCCTGTATTCGGTCGCGTACGTGTCGTTCCAGGAGCTGGCAACCCGGATCAGCCACCGCAATACCGCCGCGGTCTGCGACGACCCGATCGCCGATCGGATGCTGCAGCGCGTCGCCTTGGACGAGAACCTGCACATGATCTTCTACCGCACCCTGTGCGGTGCCGCCCTGGATCTCGTTCCCGATCAGGCGATGGAGGCCATCGATCTGATCGTGGAGAACTTCCGCATGCCCGGCGCCGGGATGCCGAACTTCCGGCGGCACGGCGTGCTCATGGCCAAGCACGGCATCTACGATTTGCGCCAGCATCTCGAGGAAGTGCTCGAGCCGGTCATGCGGCAGTGGAACATCTTCGGCCGCGACGATTTCGGGCCGCGCGGCGAACAGGCCCGGGAACGCCTCGCGGGATTCCTCGACAACCTGGCGAACAACCAGATTCCGCGTTTCGAGGAACAGCGCGACCGCGCACTCGCGCGGGACGCGGCCCGGGTCTGACCGTGAACGCCGCCGGGCTAGACCATCGTGTCGCCCGGCGGCAGCCCGAAGGCGTGGTTGCCGTACATGACGTGGACCCGCTCGGCGTCGTTGGCCGCGTGGACCCGCCCGGCGTGCGCGTCGCGCCAGAACCGCTGCAGCGCCGTACCTTCGGTCAGTGCCGTCGCCCCCGCGGCCTCGAACAGCCGGTCGATGGACGCGATGGCCCGCCCGGTGGCCCGGACCTGGTCGCGACGAGCGGCGGCCCGCAGCGCGAACGGGATGTCGCGGCCCGCGACGAGGTGGGCGTATTCCTCGGACACGTGGCCGGACAGTTGCCGCCAGGCGGCGTCGATATCGCTGGCGGCCTCTGCGATACGCACCTTGGCGAAGGGATCGTCCTTGGCCTGTTCGCCCGCGAACGCCGCGCGCACCCGCGTGCCCTGATGCTCGACGTGCGCGGTGTAGGCGCCGTACGCCATGCCGACGATGGGCGTGGAGATGATGGTGGGATGGATGGTGCCCCAGGGCATCCGGTACACCGGATCGGGATTGACCTGCAGGCCGGGCGATTTCAGCTCGCTCATGGTCTGGAAGCTCAGGAAGCGGTGTTCGGGGACGAAGACCCGTTCGACGACCACGGTATTGGATCCGGTGCCGCGCAGTCCGACCACATGCCAGACGTCCTCGATGCGATAGTCGTCGCGAGGGATGAGGAACGAGCCGAAGTCGACGGGCTTGCCGTTGTCGAGCACCGGGCCTCCGACGAACACCCAGTCGGCGTGATCGCAGCCGGACGACCACGCCCACGCCCCGGTCACCAGGTAGCCGCCCGCGACCTTCGTGCCCGCGCCCAGGGGCGCGTAGGAGGAGGCGATGCGGGCGTCGGTGTTCGTACCCCAGACATCCTGCTGCGCTTGCTGATCGAACAGTGCCAGATGCCAGTTGTGGATGCCGAGGATGCCGGCCACCCACCCGGTGGAACCGCAGGCGCTCGCGATCGTGCGCACGGTGTCGTAGAAGAGGACCGGGTCGGCTGCCGTTCCGCCCCATTGACGGGGCTGGAGCAAGGTGAAGAACCCGGTCTCCTGGAGGTCCTTGATGGACTGGTCCGGGATCCGGCGCAGCCGCTCGGTTTCATGGGCTCGTTCGCGCAGTGCCGGAAGTGCCGCTGCGACGCGGTCGGTGATTTCCTGGGTCATCTCGCGGAATGCTCCTGGCTGTCGGGCGGCTGTCCGGCCGCCATTTGTAGAACACGTTCTCGTCAATATCGAGCACGGTTCCGGCAAGGGCTAGTGGAGCAAATGACCGAATAGTAGGGACTTTAGGCCATTGTCGCCGTGGTCGATCGTGTTCGAAGCTGACGCTGTTCTGAAACATGTTCTAATTGCGAGGAGTGTGTGATGGTGGCGAACCCTCAGGGCTACGGAGGCAAGGTCCGCGACATCGACGTGGGCTCCGCGCCCAGCCGGTACGCCCGGGGATGGCACTGCCTCGGCCTCGCCGATTCCTTCCGCGACGGTCGACCGCATCCGGTCGAGGCGTTCGGGACCAAGCTCGTCGTCTGGGCCGACAGCACGGGCGAACTGCGGGCGCTCGATGCCTACTGTCGCCATCTCGGCGGGGACCTCGCGACGGGAAAGATCAAGGGCGACAACATCGCGTGCCCGTTCCACGACTGGAGTTGGGGCGGTGACGGCAAGTGCAAGGACATCCCCTATGCGCGGCGGGTCCCGCCTCTGGCTCGCACGCGCTCGTGGCTCACGCTCGAACGCAATGGCCAGCTGTTCGTGTGGCACGACCACGAAGGCAATCCGCCCGCGCCGGGGGTGACGATCCCCTACGCCCCGGGTGCGTACATCGACGCCGCGGGCGGCAACCTCGACGCCATGAACCCCGGGTGGACGCCGTGGACCTGGCGCTCGATCCGCATCGAGGGCTCCCATTGCCGCGAGATCATCGACAACATCGTGGACATGGCGCACTTCTTCTACATCCACTACGCCTTCCCGACCTTCTTCAAGAACGTCTTCGAGGGCGAGGTCGCCACCCAGTACCTGGAGACCAAGGGCCGCCCCGATGTGGCGACCGGCGCCAAGTACGGCGGCGACACCTTGCTGACATCACAGGCGTCCTACTTCGGGCCGTCGTACATGATCAACACACTGCTCAACAACTACGGCGGGTTCGAGGTGAGCAGCGTCCTGGTCAACTGCCACTACCCGGTCGGCCAGGACTCGTTCGTCCTGCAGTACGGCGTCAGCCTGGAGAAGCCGCGCGGCCTGTCCGATGACGCGGCCGACCGGCTGGCCGCCAAGATGACCGAGGGCATCGCCGCGGGCTTCCTGCAGGACGTGGAGATCTGGAAGCACAAGACCAAGATCGAGAATCCGCTGCTGTGCGACGAGGATGGGCCGATCTACCAGCTGCGACGCTGGTACGAGCAGTTCTACACCGATGTCGCCGCCGTCGACCCGAGATCGCGGCAGCGCTTCGAATTCGAGGTCGACACGTCCCGGGCCAACGAGGTGTGGGAGGCCGAAGTGGCAGCGAACCTGCGCGAGTCCGGGGTGGCGGCCGGGTCCCCGGGCGGTGGGGGAGGACGTCCCGCCGGAGTGTGACGTTGTTCTCTGTGGCCGATCCGGCGCGGGCGGGATGCTCGGGGCACCACCGATTCAGGAGATGCCATGGAAGACAGCGCCCGCCCCGCAACGACTTTCGACCCCGCCGGTGACGACGACCTGGGGGTCGTCGTCGGCACGGACGGGTCTGAGATCTCGTATCAGGCGGTGGCCTGGGCCGCCGCCGAAGCGGATCTGCGGGGGTGCCGCCTGCATATCGTCACCTCGTACGCGAATCCGATCGTGCCCGGAGCGGCGGAGCTGGGGCCCGACGAAACGCGAGATCTGCGCGTGCGGGGGGAGCAGGTCCTGGCCGACGCCGCGCGGATCGCCCGCCACACCGTGCCCGGCGAAAGCCTCCACATCGGAACCGAACTCATCTTCGACATGATCACCACGGCGTTGCTCGACCGTTCGCGAAGGGCCCAGGTGCTGGTGGTCGGCAATCGGGGGCTCGGTGCGCTGCGGCGGGCGGTGCTGGGGTCGGTGAGCACCGTGGTGGCCCGGCAGTCGCAGTGCCCGGCGGTCATCGTGCACGGTGTTTCGGAAACCGAGCCGGAGTCGGTGGCCAAGCCGGTGGTGGTCGGCGTGGACGGATCGCCGAACAGCGCTCCGGCCGTCGAGTTCGCCTTCGAGGAGGCCGCGCGCCGCAAGGTGGACCTGATCGCGGTGCACGCGTGGAACGACGCCACCGGCTTCGACGCGCCCGTCATGGGCTGGGAGTCGATCGAGAAGACCGAAGACGTGCTGCTGGGATCGGCGCTGGCCGGATACGCCGCGCGGTGGCCGGAGGTGACGGTGCACAGGGTGGTGGCTTGGGACACCCCGGCTCGGGTATTGCTCCACCATGCCGAGTCGGCCCAGTTGGTGGTGGTCGGCAGCCACGGCCGCAGCGGGTTCACCGGCATGGTGCTGGGCTCGGTGAGCACCGCCCTGCTGCACACCGCGCCGTGCCCGGTGGTGGTGGTCCGTCAGCCCTCGCGAAACCGGGCCGAAGAACCCGCGGGACGGTGACCTTCGGCCGTCACCGGCCGCCCGTGATCGGGCCATGCTGAAGGCAACAGCAACGCGAATTCCGAGGAAGGACAAGCGATGTCGAAACACCCCGATCCCGATACCGTCCGCGCCGCCCTGGCGCTGGCGGTGCGGGCGCCGTCGGTGCACAACACCCAGCCGTGGCTGTGGCGGGTCGGGGACACCACGGTGCACCTGTACGCCGACGACAGCCGGCGCCTGCCCTACACCGACCCCGACAGTCGTGAGCTCGTCGTGAGTTGTGGTGCGGCACTGCACCATCTGCAGGTCGCGTTGCGTGCGTTCGGCTGGGATCCGGTCGTGCACCGGTTCCCGAACCCCGCGGAACCGCGGCACCTCGCATCGGTGGAGTTGCGGCCGGGCACCGTCGACGAGACAGCCGTCCGGGCGGCCCGCGCGATCGCGCAGCGACGCAGCGACCGTCGCCGCTTCACCTCGTGGGAGGTGCCGTCGGCGCAGGTGTCGGCGATCGCCGCCGCCGGTGCGGAGGCATCCGGGGTCCAGGTCCGCGAAGTCGACGCGAACGGTGAGCACGCCCGCCTGCTGCGCGCGTTCGTCGACGCGGCGACCGCACACCGTGGTGATGCGGCCTACAGCGCCGAACTGGCGCAGTGGAGCGGGCATCACGCCGACCCGCAGGGCGTTCCCGCGCGCAACGCGGTCGCGTCCTCGGACCCGACCGTGCGGCCGTTCGGCGACCCGCGCCTGCCCGAGGCGGTGGTTCGTGACACCGACGAGGAGGCCCGCATGCTGTTGGTGTGCACCGCCGCCGACGACCTGAACGCCTGGCTGGGCGCCGGCGAAGCGGCCAGCGCGGTGCTGCTCGAAGCCACGGTGCGCGGACTGGCCACCTGCGCGCTGAGTGAGCCGCTCGAGATCGCCGGAGTGCGGTCGAGGATCCGCCGGGATCTGCTGGGTGATTTCGGTTATCCGCAATTGATCATTCGCTTGGGCTGGGCGGCGACCAGCGCCGATCCGGTACCGGCCACACCCCGGCTGCCCTTGGAGGACGTGGTGCGGCCGCTCGAGCCCGTGATCCCGTCCGGCGAGAGCTGAGAACCCGCTACGGACAAGAAAACAGGAGAGATCATCATGACCGAGAACACTGTCCCGCAGTCGGATCCGAATCCCGCGATCGTCGTCGCGGTGGACGGATCGGCCGTCTCGTACCAGGCCGTGGCGTGGGCGGCGCTCGACGCCGCGCGGCACGGTTGCCCGTTGCGGATCGTCACCTCGATCTGCGCGCCGGTCGGGCCGTCGCCGACCGTCGTGCTCAGCGCCGAGGACATGGCGTGGCTGGAATCCGAAGGCGAGCGGGTCGTCGGCGAGGCGACCCGGATCGCCTCGGAGACACTGCCCGGCGAAGGCGTTCCGATGTCCTCGGAGGTCACGACCGAGCCGATCATCGCGCATCTGATCGCGCTCTCGCGGCACGCTCGCATGGTGGTGCTCGGCAGCCGCGGGCTCGGAGCGCTGCGGCGCGGACTGCTGGGCTCGGTCACCACCGCGGTGACCCACCACGCGCGCTGCCCGGTCGCGGTGATCCACTCGACCGCGGCGGCGGATCCGATCTCGGCCCGGCAGCCGGTGCTGGTCGGCGTGGACGGATCCGCGAACAGCGTCGCCGCGCTCGAGCTCGCGTTCCAGGAGGCGTCGCTGCGCAAGACCGGCCTGACCGCCCTGCACGCCTGGAGCGACGTCAGCGGGCCCTATATGCCGATGGCGGGCTGGGAGACGGTCGAGGAGCAGGAGCACGCGACCTTCGCCGAGGAGATGGCCGGATACGCCGAGCGTTACCCCGATGTGCCCGTCCGGCGAATCCTGGTGAAGGACAGGCCGGTTCGCTCGATGGTGGACGAGGCCGAGCACGCGCAGCTGGTGGTCGTGGGCAGCCACGGCCGGGGCGGGTTCCTCGGCATGCTGCTGGGCTCCACCAGCAATGCCCTGCTGCACGCCGTGGACTGCCCGATCATCGTCGTGCGCGGCGAGTGATCCGGCCGCAGCGGATGCGCGGTCAACCCGGTACGGGGTCGGCGGCGCACCCGCGCTCGGGTCCGGTCACTGCAACGGCACTGCCCAGCGCAGCAGGGTCCCCGCGCCGTCGGGATTGCTGCCGAAGGAGAACGTGCCGCCCAGCTGTTCGGCTCGGCGGGCCAGGTTCTGCAGACCGCTGGGGGTGATGGCGGCGGGAATGCCGCGGCCGTCGTCGGCGATCAGCACGGTGAGATCGTCGGAGACGTCGATGGTCACGGCGACCGTCTCGGCGTGCGCGTGCCGGACCGTGTTGGAGACCGCTTCGCGCACAACGGCTTCGGCGTGATCGGCCAACTCGGCCGCCACCACCGACAGCGGTCCGGAGATGCGCAACGAGGTGCGCAGTCCGGTGTCGGCGGTGTGCTTGCGGATGACGTCCTCGATCCGCTGCCGCAGCCGGGTGCTGCCCTCGGCGCCGCCGTGCAGGTCGAAGATGGAGGTGCGGATCTCCTGCACCACATCCTGGAGGTCGTTGATGACGTCGGAGATCCGTTCCCGGATCTCGGCGGACCGGGCGCGGGCCACGGTGCCCTGCAAGCTCAGCCCGGCCGCGAACAGTCGCTGGATGACATGATCGTGCAGATCCCGGGCGATGCGGTCACGGTCGGTGAGCACATCGAGTTCCCGCATGCGCTGCTGCGCTTCCGACAGCTGGATGGCCAGGGCGGCCTGATCGGTGAAAGCCGCCGCCAACCCCTGCAATTCGTCCGAGAACGGGGCAGCCCCGGCCGGGCGGACCATGACCAGCACCCCGAACGTCGAGTCCTGTGCGTGGAGCGGCAGCACCATCGCCGGCCCGGCGTCGAGCGCGATGTCGAGGCCGAGATCGTCACTGCGGTCCAGGCTTTGGGGCAGGCCCTTCCGGAACGCCTGCCCGACCACCGTCCCGGAGGTCCGGACGAATCCGCTGTGCGTCTTGCCGTCGGGGCCCGAACACTGGCTGATCCGCAGGCCTTCCACATCGCCGGGGTCGCGGTCGGGTTCGTCGTCGACGGCCAGGAAGGCCCACACCGAGTCGGTGAGCGATCGCGCGTGCGCCACGACGTGTGCGAGAACTTCCTGGGGGGCGGTTCCGGCCAGAAACTCGGTGGCGATATCGCGGGTCGCCTCGATCCAGGCCTGGCGGGTGCGGCTGGACTGGTAGAGCCGCGCGTTGTCGATGGCGGTGCCCGCGGCCGCGGCGAGCGCCTGCACGATCACCTCGTCGTCCTCGGTGAACAGTTGCCCGCCGGCCTTCTCGGTCAGGTACAGATTGCCGAAGACCTCGTCGCGGATCCGGACCGGGACGCCGAGGAAGGTGCGCATCGCCGGGTGGTTGGCCGGAAAGCCCACCGACGAGGGATGGTCGGCGATGTTGTCCAGGCGGATGGTCTTGGGCTGGGTGATCAGCAGCCCGAGCACGCCGCGGCCCTCGGGCAGTTCGCCGATCTCGGCGCGGGTCGCCTCGTCGATGCCCTCGTAGATGAACTGCTCGAGCGGATCCTGCCCGTGCTGATCCTGTCCTCGTACGCCCAGAGCCCCGTAGCGGGCGTCGACGAGGCTGATGGCGGTGTGCACGATGGTGCGCAGGGTCTGATCGAGATCGAGCCCCGAGGTGACCGCGAGCATGGCCTCGACCAGACCGTCCATGCGGTCGCGGGCGTCGATGATCAGCTCCACCCGGTCCTTGACCTCTACCAGCAATTCCCGTAGCCGGAGCTGCGAGAGGGTATCGCGCACCGAGTAGGAGCCGTCCTGGGGCTCAACGGTCATATCGTCTTCCTGTACGTGAGGGATCCGCGCACGATTTGTCCGTTACGGCCTGCCCCGATTCTAGGTCGGTCCCGATTCTAGTGCGGAGCGCCGCGAGTCCCGTACATCGAAGGCCGAGCCGCGATCACCTGCCGGAAGGCATGGATAGCGCGTGGTCCAGCAGGACTCGGCGCTCGGCCGCCGCGACCGCGCGCCGGGTGCGCTCGACCGCGTCCGGGGAGACCGAGACCGAGGTGATCCCGGCCCGCACCAGGTGCTCCACGAATTCCGGTTTGGTGGAGGGCGCCTGGCCGCACAGCGAGGAGGTGATGCCCAGCGTGCGCGCGCTGGTGACGATCTGTTCGATGGCGTCGAGCACGGCTTCGTCGGATTCGTCGAACAGTTCGGCGCACTCCTCGGAATCGCGGTCCACACCGAGCACGAGCTGGGTGAGATCGTTGCTGCCGATGGAGATCCCGTCGATCCCCAGTCCCACGTACTCGGGCATGCGGTACACCACCGAGGGCACCTCGGCCATGATCCAGCGGTGCAGTCCGCGCTGGCGGCCGAGCGGGCTGGCGTCGACGAGCTCCAGGCAGGCCTCCAGCTCCCAGCGGGTGCGGACGAACGGAATCATCAAGTGCACGTTCGGGGTTCGTTCGCGCACACGCGCCAGGGCGGCCAGCTCCAGCCGGAACATCTCGGGTTGGCGGACGTAGCGGTAGCAGCCCCGGAACCCGATCATCGGATTGTGCTCGGTGGGTTCGTAGCGGCCGCCGCCCTCGAGTGCGCGGAATTCGTTGCTGCGCATATCGCTGGCGCGATAGATGACCGGCCTGGTGCCGAACGCGGAGCTGATCCGGTGGATCGAGGCGGTCATGCTCTGGATGAACTTCTCGTCCTCGCCGCGGGCGATGAGGTCACGCGGGTGCCGCCCGCCCAGCGCCTGGGTCAGCAGGACCTCCGCGCGCAGCAGGCCGACGCCGTCGGCACCGGTGGCGGCGACGCGTTCGGCCGCTTCGGGCAGCGCCAGGTTCACGTAGACGCGCGTCGCGGTGGCCTCGGGTGCGGCGACCGGGGCGACCGGGCGCGGGACGGCCGTGATCGAGGCCGGGAGCGGGTTTCCGGCGTACACCTGGCCCGCGGAACCGTCGACGGTGACCTCCTCGCCGGTGGCCAGCTGAGCGGTCGCGGTGCGGGCTCCGACGATGCACGGAATGCCGAGTTCGCGGGCCACGATGGCGGCGTGGCAGGTCATGCCGCCGCTGTCGGTCACCACCGCGGCGGCCCGCGACAGCGTCGGTAGCCAGTCGGGGTTGGTCATCGGAGCGACCAGGATCTCACCGTCCCCGAGGGCGGAACCCTCTGCCGGCGAACGCAATACGCGGACCGGTCCGCTGGCGCGGCCGGGCGCGGCGGCCAGGCCGCGGACCAGGACCCGGCCCTCGACCGTATGCGCCATGGGTGGCTTCGCGTCGGCGTCGTCGGGTAGCACGGTGATCGGCCGGGCCTGCACCAGCCACAGGTGCTCGTCGTCGAAGGCCCATTCGACATCCTGGGGGCGGCCGCCGTGGTGGGCCTGCACCTCGAGCGCGAGCCGGGCCACGGCGACAGCCTGGTCCTCGGTGAGCGCGGGGGCCTGGGCCTCGGATTCGGAGAGCTGGACCCGCCGGTCGCCGCTGGGACCCGGCACGATGACGAAGCTCTGACGGCCGATCTGGCTGGTGAGCAGTGTCGGCCCCGCGGCGTCGAGGACATAGGTATCGGGTGTGACCGCCCCGGACACCACCACCTCGCCCTGGCCTCGCGCCGCGTCGATGACGATGCGGTCGAGCGAGCCGGTGGCGGGGTCGGCGGTGAATGCGACTCCCGCCGAGCGGGCGGTGACCATGCGCTGGACGACCACGGCCATCTCCGGTCGATCGTGCATGCCGCGTCGCGCCCGATAGGTCAGCACGCGCGGCGTGAACAGGGAGGCCCAGCAGTCGGTCAGGGCGGTGATCACCGCGTCGTCGCCGTGAATATTGGTGCGCGACACGTTCATTCCCGCGAATGACGCGTTCGCGCTGTCCTCGCCGACGGCCGAGGATCGGACAGCCACCGCGACGTTGTCGCCGAGCCGGTGGTACGCCGACAGGACCGCGTCGCGGACCGAGGGCGGGATCGGGGTGTCGTGGACGAGTTCGCGCATGCGGTGGCACAGCTCGTCGAGCTGCTGCGTGTCGATGCGCGAAGCCCCGGCCGCCACGGTGAGCCCCCGAGTGTGCAACTCGTCGAGTTCGGGGCCGTGCGCGCCGGTCTGGATCACCTCCTCGTAGGCGGAGGCGAGGACGACGAAACCCGTTGGCACGGGTAGCCGCGCGGCGACCAGTTCGCCGAGATTGGCGCCCTTGCCGCCGGCGCGGTCGGCGTCGGTCAGTCGCAGTTCGTCGAAGGTAGCGACATAGTCACCCATGATTACTCCAGGTGTTCTTCGACCCCGGCAGCAGCAGCAACAGCAGGATCGGGATGGCGAGGACGAGTAACGCGCCCAGCAGCACCGTCGGTGCTGCGCCGGCGAGTTCGAGGCCGGTGATGACGAAGGGCAGTGCGACAACGAACAGGGGAGCGTGCCGGATGGTCACGGACGGGCCTCGGGGGATTCGAAAATGCCTGCCGCGGTGAGGATGCCGCCGAAGTCGGAGCCGAGCAGCACGCGGCACAGCGAGGCGGGCAGCTGGGCGAGGACGTGGTCGAGCTGGCCGGGGGAGAACAGTTGCGCCAGCGCGTCGGTCACCGCGGCGGCGGACCGCCGCGCCTCCTCCTCCGACAGGTCCGCCGACCGGGCGAACTGGAGCAGGAACGACGGCGGATCGTGCGGCACCGGCACCCGCCCGGGCATCCAGCCCTCGTAGTAGACGCCCCGCAGCAGCGTGGGCAGTTGTGCGCTCAGATGCGCTGCCGCACCGATGTCGAGGCGATCGCGCACCGTGTGCAGCCAGGCGCGCAGCGCCTGGTGCGCGGCCATCCGGTCGTCGGTGCCGAGGCGGTCGGCGATGGTGCGCAGCCAGATGCGGCCGGTATGGATCGTGGGCGCGAACGGGTCGGTGTGATGGCTCATCGGCGTGGACTCTCTCGCGGAGGGAAGGTCAGGGGTGGGTCGGGATGGCCTGCGGCCGAGGCAGTTTCAGGTCCTGGGCGACGGTGTCGATCCAGGCGGTGATGGCGGTCCAGTCGCGCAGGTCGCCGTAGCGGCTGCCGCCGAGCAGGCGATACAGGGCGCGGGCCGGGAGTGAGACGCCCGCGCGTTCGTAGTGACCGGCGAACGCGCGGTATCCGCGCGGCATGACCGCGTCGCGGACCTCGGCGATCCGCTTCGGGACGGCCCGGCCCATCAGGTGCCCGATCGGGCCGACCAGGGCGGGGCCGAGGCCGACGCTGAACAGCCAGACCGGCCGTGCGCGCAGTTCATGACGGTGGTCGCGGACGAAGCCCTCCAGCTCCGGCAGCAGGGCGCGGTCGTGGACGGCGCTGCCGAGGATCAGGGCGTTGAAGCGGGTCGGGTCGGGGGCGTGTTCGGCGTCGGCGATCTCGACGGTCGCGCCGCGGGCCGAGAGCGAGGCGCCGATGAAATCGGCGATCTCGCGCGTCGACCCTTGCGCGGAGGCGTAGACGACGGCGATGCGGGGGGCTGTGGTCTCCATGTGTCGAGCGTGCTCGTGCGGGCGAAATTCGGTGAGAGGACTCGTACCCGCGTCGGTCGGGACCATGGTCCCGGCCTCGCCGTCAGCCCGCCGCGGCGGCGGGCTGATCCAGTCCCGACAGCGCCCCGGCGAGCATCCGGCGCATCTCCTCGGCCGAGGAGGCCAATTCGGGCCGGGCCAGGACCTGGACGAGCACGGTCGGATCGACGGCCTCGACCAGGACGCCGGTGTCCTCGGCGCGGATGACCACGGTGCAGGGCATCAGGAGCCCGGCCTCGCGGTCGGTGGCCAGGGCCAGACCCGCGAGCTGGGGATTGCAGACGCCGAGGATCAGGTACTCCTCGATGTGCTCGCCGGTCCGCTCGCGCAGCGACGCCTGCACGTCGAATTCGGTGACGACCTCGAATCCGCGCTCTCGCAACGCTGTCCGGGTTCGGTCCACCGCTTCGGAGAACGTGGTGGCCAGATGGACCGCGATGGCCGGGGCGGGCGCCACCGGGATCCGGATCTCGGTGATCAGCAGCCGGGGATCGCTCACCTCGTCCGGCCCGACGAGATATGCCTCGGTCGGCGGGCCCACGGGACGATAACCGGCCAGCCGCAGCCACTCCCGCAGGGCGCGATAGGCCGCGTCGATATCGCCGTAGCCGCCACGGTGGCTGGTGCGGGCCACCAGGATCGGGGACTGGATGACCAGTTCCGCCCCGGAACTCGGTCCCAGCGCCGGGGCCGCCTCGATCGGCAGCCCGAAGTCGACGACGATGGCGTCCTCGGCAGGTAGCTCCCGATGGAAGGTGATCGTCGGTGCGCCGTTCGCGGTGAGACCCGCCTTCTCGGCGACCTCGCTCAGTTGGCCCATCCCGCTGACGATGCCCTCGCTCAACAGGTCCGGGCGGATCTCCAACGGGATGCGCAGGATCGCCTGCGGCGGTGTCTCGCACACGTTGACCCGGTATTCCATCGCACGCCTCCTTCGATAGCAGTCCCATCAGCCTGCGCATCGGCCGGTCGTGGTTCCAGAGGAGAAGGTCCCGGCAGGGCGGGAACAAGTCGATGACCTTGCCGTGCCGAGTGTCCGAGAGGCCGAGGTCCTGGGATCATGCCCACCGTGGAGTTGCGCGCGAGGTCGAGAGCTCCGCGCACGCCGGCCACCATCACAGCCGTTCGTCGGCGGCGAGGACGAAGTAGTTCTCCTCCTCCTGCAGGAAGTGCAGGCGCAGGACGGCGTGCAGCCCGTAGAGGCAGGCGAGCAGATCGTCGATCTGGTCGGGATCGAAATCGCCACGCGCCCGGGCCAATTCGAGGTGGGTCCCGATTCTCGTGGTCAATCGCTGGATCTCGGCGTGCGCCCGGCTCATGGTCGCCGTCGCCTCGGATCCGCCGAGCGGCCCGGCCAGCGCGGGGTAGAGCTTCGTCTCCTCGGCGCGCTCGTGCGGCAGCAGATCCTCGACCAGGAAGCGGTGCGCGGTCTCGAGCGCCTTCAGCGCTTCGGCATCGGGGCGTTCCGCGATTCGATCGGCCACCGCCCGCAGCGACGCGAGCGTGTCGCGCAGGGTCTCGTGTTCGGCGGCGAAATGCCGGAGCAGTTCGTCGGTGTCGACCGGCACGGCGTGCCCGCTCGCGGGACCGGAGCGCAAGGCCCGCAGCGCGTTCAGGATGACGGCGACGTCGATCGCCTCCTGGAGCAGCGCGCCCGCCGCGGGTGGCAGCCACCCGCCCGCCGCGACGACCATGGCCAGCAGGGACAGCCCCATCCCGACGGTCGCACTCTGCACCGCGATGCGGCGCGAGCGGCGGGCGATGTCCATGGCATCGGCGAGCCGGTCCAACCGGTCGGTGGTGAGAACGATGTCGGCGGCCTCCGACGACGCGGTCGATCCGCGTGCGCCCATGGCCACGCCGACCGTCGCCGCCGCCAGCGCCGGGGCATCGTTGATGCCGTCGCCGACCATCACCGTCACGTGCTCGTCGCTCTCCAGCCGGACGGCCTCGACCTTGTCGGCGGGGCTCTGGTTCGCGTACACCTCGTCCAGGCCCAGCACGGTGGCGACTTCCCGGGCGGGTTCGGGGCGATCACCGGTCAGCATGACGAGCCGGTTCAGTCCCGCCTCGCGCAGTCGCCGCAGCGTGCGGGGCGCGTGCCGCCGCAACGGGTCGCGCAGCAGCACGGCCCCGAGCGGGTCGTCGTCGACGGTGATCCAGGCGATCGCGGCGGAATCGAGCCGGGCGCGATTCATGACCGGCCGGGCCCAGCCCGGAACGGCCGCGGCGTCGGGCAGCTTGCCGACCTGCACGCGGCGACCGTCGACCACGCCGCTCACGCCGTGCCCCGCCCGCTCGGAAACCTCGGTGGCGACCTCCAATCGCAGGCCCCGCGTCAGCGCCTCGGTCACGATCGCCGCGGCCAGCACGTGCGGTGAGAGCTGATCGACCGAGGCGGCCAGCCGCAGCAGCGACGCCGGATCCGTGCCGGGGGCCGCGGCCACCTCCGTGACGACGGGCCGCCCGGCGGTGACGGTTCCGGTCTTGTCCATCACCAGAGTGGTTGCGCGGCCGAGGTTCTCCAATGCCCCACCGCCGCGGACCACGACGCCGACGCGGGAGGCGCGGGACAGTCCCGACACGATCGCGACGGGCGCGGCCAGCAACAGCGGACAAGGCGTGGCGACGACGAGCACCGCCACCGCGCGAGTCGGGGAACCACTGAACCAGTAGGCCGCGGCGGCGACGGCCAGGGTGAGGGGGAGGAACCAGGCGGCGTAGCGGTCGGCCAGGCGGACGGTGGGCGCGGTGTCGGCCCCGGCCTCCCGGGCAAGCCGTACGATGCCGGCGTAGGTGCTCTCCTCGGCGGTCGCGGTGGCCCGCATCTCGAATACCGCACCGGCGTTGAGCACGCCGCTGCGGACCGGTTCCCCGGCGGCCCGTTCGACCTGCAACGGTTCCCCCGTCAACGCCGATTCGTCCAGTACCGCAACCGAATCCAGGATCCTGCCGTCGGTCGGCACCACTTCTCCGGCAGCGATGACCAGGATGTCGCCCGCGGTGATCTCGTCGAGGCCGACGACCCGCACCACCGCTCCGCGTCGGCGCCGCGCCGATCGCGGGGCCCGTTCGAGGAGCGCTCGCAGATCCCGCGTCGCCCGGCGTTCGGCCGCCGCGTCGAGGGCGTGCCCGCCGCTGAGCATGACCGCGATCAACGCCCCGGCGAGGTATTCGTGGACCAGCAGCGTGCCGCCCAGCGACAGCACGGCGATGAGGTCGACGCCCGCCCGCCCGCGCCGCAGCGCCGAGACCACCCACCACAGCGCGGGCACTATGGCCACCACCGTGCCCGCGGCCCAGCACCAGTCGGCGACGGTGATCGCACCGGCCACCCGGGCGATCACACCCGCCAGCAGCGGCACGATGGTGCCGGCCAGCAGCAACGCGCTCGCGACACCGGTGTACCGCTCCCACCGGTGTCGTTCTTCTGGATCGGGCACAGGATGCTCCCTTCCCGCCGGGATCGTGTTCCTCTGAAGTGCATCGCACGAACGCGGCACACCACAGGGCCACAGTCCCTCGGAAAGACTGCCTTTGGACCCGTCGGCCGGTGATCGACCGCGCGGCCCGCAGTCCGGAACGGGTTGGGTGTTCGTTGAACGCGCCCGGTGCCGGAAGGACGTCCGAGATGGGACCTTCGACCCTGTGGGGCCGACGGGTATCGGTGATGACATTGATCCAGGGGAACGCATCATGCCAGGGGCCGTGAGAAAGGGTTGTCAGTTCATGCGCGCCTACGAAGCTCTATCGGTCCGAATGCGCTTGTGGCCGGAGGCATTCGGCCCGCGGGCGCGCCGGGTGTCCGGAGCTTTCGCGTGAACGGGCCCGCCGAGCGTTCGTTCGGTCCCCGCGCGACCGTGGCCATGGGGCGGGACGAGGCGCTGCGGCTGCTGGCGAGCGTGCCGTTCGGGCGGGTGATCTTCACCCGTGACGCGCTGCCCGCCGTGCGGCCGGTGAACCACCTGGTCGAGGATGGCGAGATCGTCATCGTGCGAACTCGCCTCACCTCACGCCTCACCTCGACGGTGCGCGCGGACGAGAATGTCGTCGTAGCTTACGAAGCCGATGACATCGATCCCGTCGAGCAGCTCGGATGGTCGGTGGTGGTGACGGGTATCGCCCGCCCGGTGACCGATCCCGAACGCGTCGCCCGGTATGAGGAGATGCTGCAGCCGTGGGTGGACGGGACGATGGATTCCATCGTCGCCATCGAGCCGACCCTGGTGACCGGGGTGCGGCTCGTGGCGAAGCGGGCGGGCTAGTTCATGCGTGAAGCACGCCGCACCCGGCCACGGAGGCTCTAGGGACCAGATGCCTGTACCGGCTGTGCGGAAGTCCCCGGCCCGGAATGGGCTCCGGCGGCGAAACGTGCTGCGCGACGGCGCAATCGGTGATCGGTGCGGCGGTCGCGGGCGGCGGGGACGGGCGGGGGCGTTCGGAAGAACCAGCGTTTCGCGGCCTCGGCGAGCGCGAGATACACCATGATCATGACGAGGAGGGCGGCGAAGAATCCGGCGGGAAGCGGCGCGAAACCGAGCGCGGGCGCCAGCGGAGTCACGGGCAGCAGCGCGCCGATCCCGACCGAGATCAGAGCGGCGGCCAGCAGCACGACGCTGGGATGACTGCGGAAGAACGGCGTTCTGCGAGTACGGATCACGAACAACACCAGGGTCTGGGTGGCCAGCGATTCGACGAACCAACCGGTGTGGAACAGGGTTTCGCCGGCGTGGAAGACCCACAGCATGACGCCGAAGGTGGCGAAGTCGAAGATCGAGCTGATCGGGCCGAACACCAGCATGAACCGCCGGATCAGCGCGATATCCCAGCGCGACGGGCGGGCCAGTTGCTCCTCGTCGACATGGTCGGTGGGGATGGCGAGCTGCCCGGCGTCGTAGAGCAGATTGTTGAGCAGGATCTGCGAGGGCTGCATCGGCAGGAAGGGCAGGAACGCCGAGGCGCCCGCCGCGCTGAACATATTGCCGAAATTGCTGGACGTTCCCATCAGGACGTATTTCATGGTGTTGGCGAAGACGCGGCGGCCCTGGGTGACGCCGTCAGCGAGCACCTGCAGGTCCTTCTCCAGCAGCACCACATCGGCGGCGTCCTTGGCCACATCGGTGGCCGCGTCCACGGAGATGCCGACGTCGGCGGCGTGCAGGGCGAGCGCGTCGTTGACGCCGTCGCCGAGAAAAGCGACGTCGACGCCGAGCGAGCGTTGCGCGCGCACGATGCGCGCCTTCTGCTCGGGGTCGATGCGCGCGAAAACCGTGGTGGTGGGCAGTTTCTCGGCGAGCTCGCGGTCGGTGAGCCGGTCCACCTCGGCGCCGGAGAGGGCGCTGTTCACCGGCAGACCCAATCGTTCGCACACCTGCGCGGCCACGCCCGGATGATCACCGGTGATCACTTTGACCGTGATTCCCAGCATTGTCAGGCGGCTGATCGCCGCGGCCGCAGAGGATTTCGGCGGATCGAGGAAGACCAGGAAGCCGGCCAGCCGCAGGCCGGTCTCCTCGGCGGCCGTCAACGAAGTCGTCCCGGGGGCGGCACGGGTGGCCACGGCGACCACCCGGTGCCCGGCCGCGAACTCCGCGTCGAGGGCTCTGATCGCGGACTCGGGCACCTGCTCGCAGCGGGCGAGGACGGCCTCGGGCGCGCCCTTGGTGACGATGACGCGTCCGCTCGCGGGTGAATCGACGAGGACCGACACCATGCGGCGCCGATGATCGAAAGGCAGTGTCGCCGACCACGAATACCCCCGCACCGCTGCCCGGGGCGCGCCCGGCGCCGCCCACAGTGCGGTGTCGAGCGCGTCGCCGCCGACCAGAGCGCCGTTCTCGATCGAGCCGTCGGTGCAGACCAGGCCGAGCGCGATGACGTCGGCGCTGTCCGCCCCGTCCGCGGCGACCGCGCGCACGAACTCGATCCGGCCCTCGGTCAGCGTCCCGGTCTTGTCGGTGAACAGCACTTCGATATCGCCGAGGTCCTCGATGCAGACCAGCCGCTTCACGAGCACTTTGCGCTGGGCCAGCAGTCGCGACCCGGCCGCCAGGCCGGTGGATACCACCGCGGGGAGCAGTTGGGGTGAGATCCCGACCGCGATCGCCAGCGAGAACATCAGCGCGTCCAGCAGCGGACGGTGCAGGACCAGGTTCACCGCGAAGATGCCGATCGTCAGGACGGCGGCCACTCGGACCAGCAGCATCGAGAACCGGCGCAGTCCGACCTGGAACTCGGTCTCGGGCTCCCGGTGCGCCAAACCGGCCGCGATACGCCCGAATTCGGTGTCACCACCGGTCGCGATCACCATGCCGCGGCCGGTGCCGGAGGCGGCCACCGTACCCATGAGCGCACAGGACGTCAGTTCCGCGATCGGGCTGCCCGCGGGCACCGCGTCCGGTGACTTGCGCACCGGTTCGGGCTCGCCGGTCAACACCGATTCATCGCAGTGCAGCCCGGTGGACGACAGCAGCCGCAGATCCGCGGGCACCAGTTCCCCGGCCCGCAAATCGACGATGTCTCCGGGCACCAGTTCCACCAGGTCGATCGATCGGGCCACATCGTCGCGCACCACCACGACCCGGTGCCGGATGCGGTCGCGCAGCGCGTCGGCGGCCTGCCCGGCGCGAAACTCGTTGATGGTGCCGAGACCCACCGACATGGCCACGATCACGCCGATGACCACCGCGTCGGTGCGCTCGCCGAGGAAGAAGGCGACCGCGGCTGTCACGGCGAGCAGCAGCAGGAGCGGGGAACGCAATTGCCTGGTGACGACCGATCCGAGCCGAACCCGATGGGTCCGAACGGCATTGGGGCCGAACACGCCCGCCCGGCGGGTGTACTCGGCTTCGGTCAGACCGGCATCGCCGCTGTCCAGCGCGGTCATCACCTGCTCGATCGGTCGCGACGCGGCGAGCGTGGCCGAGAGGGAGTGAACCGGTTGGCGCGGGCCGGTATTCGCGACAGTCGCGCGAGCGTGCATCGACATGCCTTCGAGGGTTGCGCTGGAACGCGGGAATCGATAGGGCCCGGCCGCACGCGGGTCGAGGACCAAAGGCCCTGTAGCCGAGGACTTGCCGCCGCTGCGGCGACCGGGCGGTGCCCCCGGACCGGCGCAGCCGGAGACGCCCTTCCGGGCGCCTTCGCTGCGTAATCGCTCCGGCCCCGGGGGTCGTCGATCTCGGGCTACACCGGATGGGGGTGGTCGCCGCGCAGCTTGGAGGCGTAGACGGCGGCCTGGGTACGGCGTTCCATACCGAGCTTGGCGAGCAGCCGGGAGACGTAGTTCTTGACGGTCTTCTCGGCGAGGAACATCCGCTCGGCGATCTGACGGTTGGTCAGGCCCTCGCCGAGCAGATCGAGGAGCTTGCGCTCCTGTTCGGTGAGTCCGGTGAGCGGGCCGTCGGTCTGCGTGCTGCGGCGCAGCCGGTCCATGAGGGCGGCGGCGGCGCGATTGTCCAGCAGCGAGCGGCCGGCCCCGATCTCCTTGATGGCCTTGGCCAGTTCCATGCCCTTGATGTCCTTGACGACATAGCCGCTGGCCCCGGCCAGGATGGCGTCCATCATGGCCTGCTCGTCGGTGAACGAGGTGAGGATCAGGCAGCGCAGCCCGTCCAGGCGGGATAGCAGATCGCGGCACAATTCGATGCCGTTGCCGTCGGGCAGCCGCACGTCGAGCACCGCGACATCAGGGTTGAGGGCGGGAATCCGCGCCAGTGCCTGGGCGGCGTCGGAGGCCTCGCCGACGACGGTGATGTCGGGGTCGCTCTCGAGCAAGTCGACGAGCCCCCGGCGGACGATCTCGTGGTCGTCCACGAGAAAAACGGTGGTCATGGCCGGTTCCCATCTTCTTGGGTGGTCAGGTCAACGATAGCTCGCGGGCCTCGCGGCCCGGAAACGCCGGAACTCACTCCGATACCGCGGTGGCGGGTGCGGTGACGGCCAGGATCTGCGTGAGCGGCAGTCGCGGCGTGGGGGGTTGCCGCCGCTCGGAGACGGGGACGCTCCCGATCCGGACGAGGACCTGGGGCTGCTCCTCGCGGCCCGTGAGTGCCCGGATCATGGCACGGCTGCGCGGCAGTTCGGTGACATGGGTGAGCGGGCAGGTGTGATAGCCGGCGACCGTGCATTCGAGCAGAATCGTCGACAGTGCCTCACCGCAGCGCAGGAATTCGATCGCGCTGTCGCCGCCGGAGAGGACCACGACGACCGATCGGTCCTCGTCGATCTCGGTGCGGCGCGATTCGCCCCCGACGGCGGGCAGGACCCGGCTCACCTCGACACGCTCACGCTCCTCGGTCGAGATCCGAGCTTCCGGAGGGATGCCCTCCGCTGCCAGTGAATGCCCGGCCCACCACTGCAATTCGGCCTGATAGCTGGAATCGTAGCGGCGCACCGCGGCGGTGAGCCGCGACGCGTGGGCCAGCTCGGCGCGGGCCTCGGGCGGCAGCACGGTGATCACCGCGTCGCGCGGGTCGACGATCACCGGCAGCACCGGTTCGAAGTCGCGCCAGTCGTTCGGCGCGCTGAAAGGCAGCCGGTCGGTGTAGCGGACCTCGATGGCGGCAGCGCGATCCAGGTCGGCGTCGGTGACGATGCGCGCGGGCTCGAAAGTGACCGTCGCCAGGTGTTCGTGGCGCGTGGGATTCGGGAAGTAGGCGACCCGGGTCTGCCACCCGGCCGCGGCGAGCGCGGACCGCAGGTGACCCAGGGCCAGACCACAGCTGAGGAGCAGTTGCCGTCCGGAGGCGTCGGTGGCGGGCAGCATGCGCTCGCGGACCGAGTACAGGTGCAGGGCGGCGCCGTCGAAGACCCAGCGCCAGGGCTGGCTGTTGTGCAGCGAGGGCGCTCGACCGGACAGCCGGACGGCCTGCTCGATCGTGTCGCCGCTGGGTAGTGGGCTCATGGACTCACGCTAGGACGCGCGCGGTCATGGCCGCAGGGGCCATTGGTCCTCGGTGCGGTGCTACAGGACCCTTGGCGACACGCCGGGCGCGACGCACGCTGAAGGGGTGGACGAGCACACACAGGCCACGCCGCTGATCGATGCGCGGCGTCACGATGCGGTGATCTTCGATATGGACGGCGTGGTGACCGACAGTGCTGCGGTCCACGCGGCGGCGTGGCAGGAGACCTTCGACGATTTCCTGACACACCGTCCCATCGTGCCCGGCGAGGATCGGTCACCGTTCTCCGCCGACGACTATCTGCGATATGTCGACGGCGTCCCCCGATACCAGGGCGTCACGAATTTCCTTGCCGCTCGCGGTATCTCACTGCCCTATGGGGCTCCCGGAGATGGTGATGACGTGGAGACCATCTGTGCGCTGGGCAATCGCAAGGACCGGCTGTTCCTGGATCGGCTCACCCGAGACGGGATACCCGCGTTCGCGAGCACGGTGGCGTTGGTGCGCCGCTTGCAGGCCGCGGGACTCGGCGTCGCGGTCTTCTCCGCCAGCCGCAACTGCGCCGAGGTCCTGCGTGCGGCCGGCATCGGTGATCTGTTCGATGTGCGCGTGGACGGGGTGGTCGCCGACGAACTGGGGTTGGCGGGCAAACCGGATCCCGCGATGTTGTTCGAGGCCGCGCGCCGGCTCGGGGCCGAACCGGCGCGGACCATTGTCGTGGAGGACGCGGAGGCCGGCGTGGCCGCCGGGCGCGCGGGTGGTTTCGGCCTGGTGATCGGCGTCGATCGGGGCGGGAACGGGGACCGGCTCGCCGAACACGGCGCCGATGTCGTGGTCGCCGATCTCGGACAGGTGGGGCTGCGCAACGGTTTCCGGCGGATGTCGGAACTGCCCGAGGCGGCCGTGGCGCGCCTGGGTGACCTGCTCGACACCGAAAAGGCCTCGGTGCTGCTCGATTTCGACGGCACGCTCTCGGCCATCGTGCCCGATCCGGCCGCCGCGACCCTGGTCGACGGCGCGGTAGCGGCCCTGGAGCGGCTGGCGACGCGGTGCCCGGTGGCCATCATCAGCGGGCGTGAACTGGCGGACCTGCGCGATCGGGTGGGCGTGGACGGACTCTGGTACGCCGGGTGTCACGGATTCGAGCTGCTGGCCCCGGACGGAACGACCTATGTGCACGACGCGGCACCGGGTGCGGAGGCGGCTCTCGCCGCGGCGGCCGCGGAACTCGAGCGGGCACTCGGCGACGTCCCGGGAATTCTGGTGGAGCACAAGCGGTTCGCCGTCGCGGTGCACTACCGGCGCGTGTCGCCGGAACAGGTGCCCGCGGTGACCGCCGCGGTTCACGCCCGAGCTCACGACCGGGGCCTGCGGGTGACGGGCGGGCGGAAGGTCGTGGAGCTGCGACCGGACGTGGACTGGGACAAGGGAACCGCACTGCACTGGATCCTGGGCCACCTCACCACGTCCACCCTGCCGATCTACGTGGGCGACGATCTCACCGACGAGGACGCCTTCGACTCGATCGAGGCCGAGGGACTGCCGGTGGTCGTCCGCCACGACGAGAACGGCGACCGCCGGACCGCCGCCCGGTTCGCGCTGTCCGGCCCGGAAGGCGTGCGCGTGTTCCTCGACGACCTGGCCGGGTTGTTCGAAGCCGAATCGTCCGGGGCGGTGTCGGATTCGTGGGTGCTCGCCTTCGACGGCTACGACCCGGCGCACGAGCGGCTGCGGGAGGCGTTGTGCACGGTCGGCAACGGCTACCTCGCCACCCGCGGCGCAGCGCCCGACCGCGCGGCGAGCGAGCATCACTATCCGGGGACGTATGTCGCGGGGACCTACAACCGGCTCTTCGATCAGGTCGCCGGGCGTACCGTCGACAACGAGAGCCTGGTGAACCTGCCGAACTGGCTGCCGGTGACCTTCCGGGTCGGCGACGGCGACTGGTTCGACATCGACTCCGTCGAATTGCTGTCCTATCGGCAGGAATTCGATCTGCGCCGCGCGGTCCTGTCGCGGCGGTTCCGTTTCCGCGACGCCACCGGGCGGGTCACGCGGGTGCGGCAGCGTCGCTTCGCGGCCATGCACGCCCCGCACCTGTGCGCGCTGGAGACGGAGGTGACCGCCGAGAACTGGTCGGGCACCGTGATCTTCCGCTCGACAGTGGACGGCGGCGTGCGCAATGCGCTGGTGGCCCGGTATCGCGACCTGTCGGGTGATCATCTCGTGCCGGTGTCGGCGCGCGAACTGTCGCCGGAATCGGTATTGCTGGTCGTGCGTACCGGGCAGTCGGGAATTCCGGTGGCGACCGCCGCGCGCGGAACCCTGCACCGTGACGGGGTGAAGTTGTGCCCCGCAACCGAACTCGTCGAATCGGAGGACTCGATCGGACACGACCACGGTGTCGTGCTGACCACGGGGGACACCGTCGTGCTGGAGAAGATCGCGGCCGTGGTCACCGGTCGCGACCACGCCGTCTCGGCCCCGGACGACGAGGCCGCGCGGTCCTTGCACGCGGCCGGCGGGTTCGCGGATCTGCTCGAATCCCACACGGCCGCCTGGGAACACCTGTGGGATCGGCTGCGCATCGACCTCGACGGCGGTGATCGGGCGACCCGCGTGCTCCGGCTGCACCTGCTGCATCTGGTGCAAACCCTGTCACCACACACCGCGGATCTCGATGTCGGCGTCCCGGCGCGCGGCCTGCACGGCGAGGCGTACCGCGGGCACGTCTTCTGGGACGAGCTGTTCGTCTACCCGGTCGTGAACCCGCGCTTCCCACGCCTGGCGCGGGCGCTGCTGCGCTACCGCTACCGGCGACTGCCGGAGGCGCGCCGCGCCGCGGCCGCGGCGGGTCAGCGCGGAGCGATGTTCCCGTGGCAGTCGGGCTCCGACGGCCGTGAGGAGAGTCAACTGCTGCATCTGAATCCGCTGTCGGGGCACTGGAATCCGGATCCGAGCCCGCGCGCCCATCACATCGGCAGCGCGATCGCCTACACCGTGTGGCAGTACTACCAGGCTTCCGGTGACATCGAATTCCTCACCGATTACGGAGCCGAACTGCTGGTCGAGATCGCCCGCTACTGGGCGAGTGCGGCCGAGTACGATCCGCGCCACGATCGCTTTCACCTGCGTGGTGTGATCGGGCCCGACGAATTCCACACCGGTTCGCCCACCGCGCCCGGGACCGGTGTCGACGACAACGCCTACACGAACATCATGGCGGTGTGGACGCTGGTGCGCGCTCAGGAAGCCCTGGACCGGCTGACGCCGCGGGCCCGCGCGGAACTGCTGGAGTCACTGCGCGTCTCGCCGCGAGAGCTGGCCCGGTGGGAGCACGTCAGCCGCCGCATGTTCGTGCCGTTCCACGACGGTGTGCTCAGTCAGTTCGACGGGTACGAGCTCCTGGCCGAACTCGATTGGGATGGCTATCGACAGCGCTACGGCGAGATCCAGCGGCTCGATCGGATCCTCGAGGCCGAGGGCGATGACGTCAACCGGTATCGGGCCGCCAAACAGGCCGACGTGCTGATGCTGTTCTACCTGCTCTCGGCCGACGAATTGCGCGACCTGCTCGAGCGCCTCGGATACGAACTGCCGGGGGAGATGATTCCCCGCACCATCGACTACTACCTGGCCCGGACGTCGCACGGCTCCACCCTGAGCGCGCTGGTCCACGCCTGGGTGCTGGCTCGCGCGCACCGGGCGCGGGCGATGGAGTTCTTCGACCGGGTGCTCGACTCCGATGTGGCCGACATCCAGGGCGGCACCACGGAGGAGGGAATTCACCTGGGAGCCATGGCCGGAAGCATCGACCTGGTGCAGCGCTGCTTCACCGGGATGGAGATCCGATCCGACCGGCTGATCTTCAACCCCTGCTGGCCGTCGGAGCTGGGGGAGCTGCGCTATTCGATCATCTATCGGGGACATCGCCTGGCGATCCGGATCAGCGCTCGCGCGCTGGAGGTCGCCGCGGATCCGGGACGCGCCGATCCGGTCGAGATCCACTGTGACGGCGTCACCGAGATGCTGGCGGCGGGGGCCACGGTGCGGGTACCGCTGGACGCGCGGGATTTCGTGGCGGGCCGCGATCAGGAACGCAGCTGAGCGGCGCCCCAGCGGACCAGCCCGACCGCGACCGCCAGGTATTCGGCGAACGCGAGGTAGACCAGCACCGCGCCGTACAACCGCGCCCAGGCGGTCAGAGAGTCGGTAGCCGCGGGGATCACGACGACCATCACCGAACCGAGTACCAGCGCCGCTATCGCCACGGCGTGCGGTGGTGCGGGAGAATCCATGGTGATCAGTCTCGTCCCGGCGCGAGGCGGGCAGCAGGGCCGTTGTTCCCGACCCGGGAGTGACCAACGGCGGCGAAGTCCCGGTTCGGTGATCGCGGACGGCAGCGCAGAGGCCTTTGGTCCCCGGTTCGAGGACGATCGCCCGCAGCAGCGGGGGCGGGGGCATTTCTACCGTGAGAGGACCAGCCCGGTTCGGGCGCCGATGATTTCACCTCACCCCGGAGGTCACGATGACAGAGCAGCAGTACGACGATCCGCATCGGCTGGCCTCCGCGCCCGTGGTCGTGGGGGTGGACGGCTCGGACGGTGCGGCACGGGCGCTGCGGTGGGCGGTGGAGTACGCCGCGCAGCATCGGCGGCGGCTGCACATCGTCCACGGGCTGGACCTGGTCGGCGTGAGCCGCGGCGTGGGAACCTACGCGGTCGCCACGCAGCCGCTGATCGACAGCGTCAAAGCGGCGGGCAGGGCGATGGTCGCGCGCGCGGTGACGGCCGCGGGCGAGTACGACCCCCAGGTCCCGCTCTCGGCGTCCATGTCCGGCGACACCGCCGCCCAATTGCTGATCGAGGACAGCGCGACCGCCTTCGCGGTGGTGATCGGCGCGTCCGGCACCGCCGGCACCCTCGCGCACCTGGGCTCGACCCTGTTGGCGGTCACCAGCCACGCGCACGGCGTGGTCATCGTGGTGCGGCCGGACCCCGACACCGGCGACACGGTCCGGACCTCCGGGCCGGTGGTGGTGGGTGTGGACGGCAGCCGGACCAGCGAGGCCGCCATCGCCGCGGCGTTCGCCGAGGCCGCCGAGCGGCGCACCGGCCTGGTCGCGATGCACGCCTGGAGCGATTGGGACACCGGGCAGTTCGCCGGCGAGGTGACCTCGATGACCGGGAACCTCGACGATGTCGAGACGGCCGTGCTGGCCGAGCGGCTGGCGGGCTGGCAGGAGAAGTACCCGGACGTCGAGGTGACCCGGGAGGTCTGCGCCGCCGGGCCCGCGGCCCAGCTCACCGAGCTGTCGAAGACCGCGCAACTGATGGTGGTCGGCAACCGCGGCCGCGGCGGATTCGCGGGCCTGCTCCTCGGATCCACCGCCCACCACCTGGTACAGCACGCGCACTGCCCGGTGATGGTGGTGCACGCCGACCCCGAGGAGACGAAGCGATGACGAGGACCATGCCCGGTTCCGCGACCCGCATCCGGGACGACCTGGTCGATCTGGACGCGTGGTGGCGGGCGGCGAACTATCTGGCCGCCGGCCAGATCTACCTCATGGACAACCCGCTGCTGACCGAAAAGCTGCGGCCCGAACACATCAAGCCGCGGTTGATCGGGCACTGGGGCACCGTGCCCGGGGTGACCCTGACCTACGCCCACCTCAACCGCGTCATCATGCGCACCGGGCAGCAGATGCTGTTCGTGCTCGGCCCCGGGCACGGCGCGGCGGCGCTCACCGCCGCGACCTGGCTCGAAGGCACCTACTCGCTGCGGCATCCGGAGGTGGGGCAGAATCTGGCCGGAATGCGGGAACTGTTCCGGCAGTTCTCCTTCCCCGGCGGCGTGCCCAGTCACGCCTCGCCGCATCTGCCGGGGTCCATCCACGAGGGCGGCGAACTGGGCTACTCGCTCGCGCACGCCACCGGAGCGGCCCTGGACAATCCGAATCTGGTGGTGGCCTGCATGATCGGCGACGGCGAGGCCGAGACCGCGGCACTGGCCACCAGCTGGCACGGATCGCTGTTCCTGGACCGCGTGACCGACGGGACTGTGCTGCCGATCCTGCACCTCAACGGCTACAAGATCGCGAATCCGACACTGCTGGCACGTATGTCGCGCGGGGACCTCGACGCTCTGCTCACCGCGCAAGGGTGGGAGCCGATGTACGTGGAGGGCGCCGATCCGGCCGAAGTGCACGAACGCTACGCGACGGTGCTCGACGAGGCGATGGAACGAATCCGCGAGATCCGCGACGACGCCGAGCGCGGGCTCGGGCCGCGCGACCCGTGCCGCCCGATGATCGTGCTGGTGACCCCCAAGGGATGGACCGGTCCGGCGATGGTCGACGGCGTCCGTGTGGAGGGCACCTTCCGGGCCCACCAGGTGCCGTTGGCAGGCGTCCGAGAGAACCCCGAACACCTTGCGCAACTGGAGGACTGGCTGCGCTCCTACCGGCCCGAGGAGCTCTTCGACGCCGCCGGCCACCCGGTCGGCCGGATCGCGGACCTGCACCCGCGGCACCTGCGCATGAGCGCGAACCGCGCCGCACACGGGCATGACAGTGTCGACCTGCGGCTCCCGTGCCCGACCGACTACCGGGTCGAATTCGCAACGCCCGGAACAGAATCGGCCGAGGCCACCCGCGTGCTCGGCCGCTATCTGCGCGACGCCCTGGTCGAGAACCCCCGCAATCTGCTGTTCTTCTCCCCGGACGAACACACCTCCAACCGTCTGGACGCCATCCTCGAGGTCACCGGCCGTCGCTGGCGCGAGCGACGCATCGTGGGCGACGATCGGCTGTCTCCGGACGGCCGCGTCTTCGAGGTGCTCTCGGAACATCTGTGCCAGGGCTGGCTCGAGGGTTACCTGCTCACCGGACGCCACGGCGTGTTCTCCACCTACGAGGCGTTCGCGCACGTCATCGACTCGATGGTGGTGCAGCACGCGAAATGGCTGCACATGGCGGCCGACTTCGACTGGCGTGAGCCCATTCCCAGCCTCAACTACCTGATCACCTCGCATGTGTGGCGGCAGGATCACAACGGTGCCTCCCATCAGGATCCCGGCTTCATCGACCACGTGCTGAGCAAGCGGCCCGAGGTGAGCCGGGTGTATCTGCCGCCGGACGCCAACTGCCTGCTGCACGTCTTCGACCACTGCCTGCGCAGCCGGGGCCGGGTCAATGTCGTCGTCGCGGGCAAGCAGCCCGCGCTGCAATACCTCGACGACGACGCGGCGCGCGTGCACTGTGAACGCGGGCTCGGTGTCTGGCAGTGGGCGAGCAGCGATTCCGGTCGTCCCGCCGAGGTCGTGCTGGCCTGTGCGGGCGATGTCCCCACCCAGGAGACCCTGGCCGCGGCCGCGCTGCTGCGGGACATGGTGCCGGACTTGGCGGTTCGTGTGGTCAATGTCGTGGACCTGGCGCGGCTGTTCCCGCCGGATCGTCACCCGCACGGCATCGCCGACGAGGACTATCGCGCCGTCTTCACCGACGCCCCGGTGATCTTCGCCTTCCACGGCTATCCGTGGCTCGTCCACCGCATCGCCTACCGTCGTCCGGGCCACGATCGCATGCACGTCCACGGCTTCACCGACAACGGCACCACCACCACGCCGTTCAGCATGTGCGCGATGAACGGCATCGACCGCTTCACCCTCGCGGCCGCCGCCCTCGCCGAGGTGCCCCGCCTCGCCGACCGGCTCGCGCCCCTGACCGAGCGGTTGACCACACAGCGTGAAGCCGCCGACGCCTATGCCCGCCACCACGGCATCGACCCGCCCGAGATCGCCGACTGGCGGTGGCCCGCCGGGAAGTGACCCGGGAGGACCTTGGACCCTGTTCCGGGCCGATCGCCGGATGATGGCATGGGCGTTGTCATTCGGCGGAATCGGCAAGAAACGAGGGGCATTCTTCGATGAATACGAAGCGAGTGGCGACGATGACGCCCGGGGTCGCGGTGCAGTCGTCCGGTCCGATCACCGCTGCCGAGAAGAGCCGGGCCGACCGCGTGATCCGGCGGGTGCTGCGCCGCCACCACCTCGAGTCGCCCGCGACTGTCCGGCTCACCCGGAACGGGAGTTTCGGAAACACGACCGTGGCGGAGGTGAATGCGCGGTTCGCCGGCAACGCGATTCGGGTGCAGGCCGACGGACCGGGTGGCTTCGCGCTCACCTTCGCCGCCGAGCGCCTCGACCGCCAACTCGACCGGCTCACCGGCAAGGCCGAACCGCGGTGGTCTCCCGATCCCGGCCGCGCGCCGCTGGCGGCCGTGAGCGACGCGCGTCCCATCGTCCGGCGCAAGCAGTGCTGTCTTCAGGTCCTCGATCCGGTCGCCGCGGCCGCGGCCATGGATGCCATGGACTATGACGTCCATCTGTTCACCGACGTCGAGACCGGCGAGGACGCGATCGTGTACTGGGCGGGGCCACTGGGCGTCCGGATGGCCCGGCAACGGCGAACGCGTCCGCCGGCCTCTGCCACCTGGCGGCCGGTCACCATGAACCCCCGTCCGACAAGGGAATTCACCGAAGCCGAGGCGGCGGCCCGGCTGTGCGCCTACGGCCTGCCGTTCCTGTTCTTCACCGACCCGTCCGACCACCGCGGCCGCCTGCTGTACCGCCGCTACGACGGTGATCTGGGACTCGTCGCGGGACCGGATGTCTCGAGAGGGAGATAGCCATGACCACCGCCCGTGCCTTCCTCACCGCCGCCGATTTCCTGTGGCTCGGCATGGTGCTGGCCATCTCGTTCATCGAGGCGCCGCTGAAGTTCCGCGCCCCGAACGTCACCTTGGCCATCGGGCTGGGCATCGGCCGCCTGGTCTTCCGTGCCCTCAACGGCGTCGAATCCCTGTTCGCCATACTGATTCTCGCGGCGGTCTGGGCGGATCCGCCCGGACTCGCCACAACGATCACCCTCGCGGTGGCGATCGGCGCGTTGGCGATCCAGCTGCTGTTCGTCCGTCCCCGGCTGACCCGGCGCAGTGACGCGGTACTCGCCGGCGCGGAGGGCCCGCGGTCGCGCGGCCACTATGCCTACGTCGCGCTGGAAGTGGTGAAAGCGGTCGCCCTGCTCACCGCGGGCGTGCTGGTCCTGACCGGTGTGATGCCGTGAGCGCGCTCGTCTCGAACCCCGTGGTGGGGTGATCGCGCGCGGTACCGTGCAGTGATGGGCGAGGCCGCGGAACGGTGGCTGCCCGGAACACGACAGTTCCGGGGCTATCGGCGGGCCTGGTTACGGTCGGACGCGGTGGCTGGAGTCACCGTGGCGGCCTATCTGATTCCCCAGGTCATGGCCTACGCGACCGTGGCGGGTCTGGCTCCGATCGCGGGCTTGTGGGCGACGCTCGGGCCGCTGGCGGTGTACGTCCTGCTGGGGACGTCCAGGCAGCTGTCGGTCGGGCCCGAGTCGACGACCGCGCTCATGACGGCGGTGGCGCTGGCCCCGCTGGCCGCGGGGGATTCCGGCCGGTACGCCGCGCTCGCGGCCATGCTGGCCCTGGTGGTCGGAGTCTGCTGCGTGGCCGGTGCGGCGGCCCGGCTCGGGGTGCTCGCCGATCTGTTGTCGAAACCGGTGCTCGTGGGTTACCTGGCAGGGACCGCGGGCATCATGATCGTGGGCCAGCTCGGGCGGGTCAGCCGGGTGCGTGTGGAGGGGGAGTCCCTGTCGGCCCAATTGCGGTCCTTCGCCTCGAACCTCGATGAATTGCATTGGCCGACAGTCGCTCTGTCCGCCTCCACGCTCGTGGTGCTACTGCTGACGTCGACGTGGGCCGCGCGGGTTCCCGGCCCGCTGATCGCCGTACTGGGAGCGACGGCGGTGGTGGCTGTCTTCTCGTTGCGGGAGCACGGAATTCGGGTGGTCGGCGCGATCCCGTCGGGGCTACCGGCGCCGAGCCTGCCGGACATCGCCGCCGGCGACGTGGGCAGGCTGCTGCTGCCCGCCGTCGGCATCGCCCTGGTCGGGTTCTCCGACATGGTGTTGGTCGCGCGGGCGTTCGCGGCCCGCCACGGCGTGCCGTCGACGCGAACCGGGAACTGTTCGCGATGGGCGCGGTCAAACTGACCGCCCGTGTCTCGCAGGGATTTCCGGTCAGCTGTAGTGGCAGTCGCACACGACATCGACGACTATCCGGAGGCGACGACCGTTCCCGGGCTGGTGATCTACCGGTACGACGCACCCCTGTGCTTCGCCAACGCCGAGGACTTCCGCCGCCGTGCGCTGGCGGCCGTGGACGACGCGGCGGACCCGATCCGCTGGTTCGTCCTCAATGCCGAGGCCAATGTCGAGGTCGACCTGACCGCTCTCGACGCCGTCGAGCAGCTCAGAACCGAATTGCATACCCGGGGCATCGTTTTCGCGATGGCGCGGGTCAAGAAGGATCTGCGCGCGGCCCTCGATGCCGCCGGACTCACCGACCGCATCGGCGCCGAGCGATTGTTCCCGACACTGCCGACCGCCCTGGCCGCCTATCGGCGCGAGACCGACGACCTCGGACCGGCGGATCGGTGACTTTAGGCCCGTCTCCGGTGGGCTCGGTCACGCGATGCTGGATGGACGGATCGGTTCTCCGGAGGCGAGGTGAAAGACCATGTCGCGCAATTGCTCACTGGCGTGGCGGGTGTGGCGGCTGCGACCGTGGAACTCGAACCCGCTCATGCGCGCCTCGGATCGCTGGGAGGCGCTGGGCCACCTACTGGCCGTGGCCCTGTTCCTGCTGGCGATCCCGGTGGCGGCCGCTGTCGGGACCGCGGCTTACAGCGGGTCCGCCGAGCGGATCAGCGCCGAGAACGCCGCGAAGACCGAGGTGCTCGCGACGGTGCTGACCGAGCCGAAGCAGACCGTGGCGGCCGCCGGGCCCGCGCAGGCGGCGCACTACGAGGTCCAGATCCAGTGGAAACACGACGGGAGCCTCGGGAAGGGAACCGTCGAGGCGCGCCGTGACACCAAGGTCGGCTCCACCGTGCAGACCTGGCTCGGAGCCGACGGCCTGCCCGGCGCCTCGCCCCGGCAACCCGGATCGGCGGTGCTCGACGGCATCGGCACCGGCCTCGCGTTGCTGGTCGGCGTGGGCTTCGCGCTGCTGGCGATGCTCTGGTGTCTGACCCGGTTGCTGGAACGCCTGCACGGCCTGCACTGGGAAGCCGAGCTACGCGGGCTCGACCGTCCCATCGGCAGGTAAGCCCCCCGGATCAATCGAAAGGACACCCACCATGACCGCTGCTCTCGAACCCCGGGCCGC
The DNA here is from genome assembly GCF_053602575.1 of Nocardia sp. NPDC004340. NCBI lineage: Bacteria > Bacillati > Actinomycetota > Actinomycetes > Mycobacteriales > Nocardiaceae > Nocardia > Nocardia sp. NPDC004340. The sequence goes on along the minus strand of NZ_JBSGDW010000003.1, from coordinate 333,063 downwards.
ACGGATCATCGCCGCCGTCGACGGGTCGGCCACCTCCTATCAGGCCGCCGTGTGGGCCGCGGTGGAAGCCGGACTGCACGGCTGCGAGCTGCACATCGTCAATTCGATCTCACTGCCTGTCGGCGAGGTCCCGGTCGACGTGCTCGGGCCCGACGATCGGGAGTTCCTGGCCAGGGACGGGCAGCGAATCGTGGACGAGGCCAGCCGCGTCGCGCGCGCCGGAGCGCCGGAGGCGGCGGTCACCATCACGACCGAAGTGATCTGGGAACCCATCGTGGGACACCTGATCGAGCAGTCCCGGACCGCGCGAACGGTGGTCGTGGGCAGCCGCGGTCTCGGCGCGATCCGCGCCGGGCTGCTCGGTTCGGTGGCCGATGCGGTCGTCCGGCACGCGGAATGCCCGGTGGCGGTGATCCACGCGACCGCGGCGACCGATCCGCTCTCCGCCGAGAAGCCGGTGCTGGTCGGCGTCGACGGCACACCGCACAGCGTGCCCGCGCTCGAACTCGCCTTCGCCGAGGCCGCCGCGCGCAAGGTCGGGGTGACCGCACTGCACGCCTGGACCGACATTCTCGGCTCGTACGTGCCGCTGATCGGCTGGGAGCCGCTGCGCGCGCAGGAGAACGAACTGCTGTCCGAGCGGCTCGCCGGATTCGGTGAACGCTATCCTGGCGTTGCGGTCCGTCGCCTGTTGGTGATGGAACGCCCGCACCAGGCGCTGCTGCGGGAGTCGGAGTACGCGCAATTGGTCGTGGTCGGCAGCCGCGGCCGGGGTGGCTTCACGGGCATGCTGCTCGGATCCACCAGTTCCACCGTTCTGCACAACGTCGAAACCCCGACGATCGTCGTCCGCGCATAACCGGGATCAGGTGTCGGTCATGACCGAATTACAGCCGCTGGACGCGGGATTCATCGAACTCGAGGATGCCGACCGCCGCGTCAGCCTCGGCATCGCGGCGGTGGCGATCCTGGCCGGGCAGCCACCCGCACGAGCCGAGTTCGCGGCGATGCTGGCCGAGCGTGTCGCGGCGAACCAGCGCCTGCGACAGCGAATCCGGCGCGCGCCGCTGGATCTGACCGCCCCGGTCCGGGAGGAGGACCCGAACTTCGATCTGGCCCACCACATTCGATGGGCCGCCCTGCCCGAACCCGCCGACGAGACGGTATTGCGCGAGTTCGTCGCCGGCGAGCTCGTCGAACGCCTGGATCGCGATCATCCGATGTGGGAATGCGTCGTCGTCGAGCGCTTGGCGGATGCGCGCTGGGCGCTGATCGTGAAAGCGCACCACAGCCTCGTCGACGGCGTCTCCGGCGTGAGTCTGTTCGAAAGGCTGTGTGATGCACAGGAATCCGATCCGCGGCTGCGGGCGGCGCCCCCGGCCGACACGGCCGCGGGACCGGACTGGTTCGACCGCGTCGTCGCCGGGCTGCGACTGCCGCTGGACGTGCCGCGCTACGCGGTCGGGATGATGCGCAGCCTGATCCCGGTGGTGGCCGCGTTCGTCTCGGTACCCGAGGCCTCCTCGCTCAACGGCCCGATCGGGCGCCAGCGGCGCTACACGATCGCCCGCGCCTCCCTCACGGAGATCCGCGAGATCGGCCGCGGTCTCGACGCGACGGTCAACGATGTCGTCCTCGCCGCGGTGACCTCGGCGTATCGGGGCGTCCTGCTGGGCCGCGGGGAGCAACCCACGGGAAAGACGGTGCGCATTCTGGTGCCGGTGTCGATGCGGGCCGCCGATGCGAAATCCCTGCTGGACAATCGTGTTTCCGCGGTCCTGTCCCTGCTGCCGTTGCATCTGGACGACCCGGTGGAACGCCTGATCACCATCCATCAGCGTATGGCCCGGCACAAGTCGAGCGGCGCCGCGCAGGCCGAGAAGTCACTGCTCGACCTGGCCGGGCGGCTACCGTTCGCGCCGGTCGCCTGGGGCATGCGGTTGTGGTCGCGCCTGCCGCAGCGCGGGGTGACCGCGGTCGCGACGAACATCCCCGGCCCCCGCCGTACCCTGTCGGTGCTGGGACGCGAAGTGCTGGAACTGATTCCGGCCATCCCCATCGCCATGCGCCTGCGCACCGGCATCGCCATCCTCAGCTACGGCGACCAACTGACCTTCGGCATCACCGGCGACTACGACTCGACCCCGGATCTGGAGAAGATCGCCGACGGAATCCACACCGCCATCGCCGACCTGCTCGCCGCGGCGCGGGCCAGGCCACAACACGGTCGGCTGAGCGGTTCCCACCGGGCCGAAGCCACCGCCGAAGGAGAACTGCCGTGACAATCAAATTCCCGCGCACACAAGAACACTGGGCCCTCATCGCCTTCGCGACAGCGCTCGTGGTGGTGTTGGCCGGCGCGATCCTGCTCGCGATCCTCGCCACCTGACCGGATCCGGGAGTGCGGGCGATCATCGCGGCGGCGGCCAATCGGCTGTCGGCCAGGCCGATCGCGACGATATCGCCGGGGCTGTAGAGCTGCGCGGTGAGGATCGTGACCGGGTCAGTGCTGGTCGATGGTCAGGGTGTCGGCGAGGGGTCGACGCGGTGTCGGCGGGTGCTCGGGTTCGTCGGCGGGGGTGGCGCCGATGCGCACGACCAGCTGCGGGTGGCCGGGCCGGGGCAGGAATCCGGTGAGAATGTTTCGGCCCGTGGGCAATTCGGTGATGTGGGTGAGGGCGCAGGTGGCCAGACCGGCCACGGTGCATTCGAGCAGAATCGCCGAGAGCGCCTCGCCGGTGGCCAGCCAGTCGGAGGCCGAATCGGCGGGGGTGCTGAGGACGACGAGGCGCGACCGGTCCTCGATGTCGGGACGGCGCGCGGAGTGCGGCGCGGAGGGGAACGTCCGTCCCACCCGGACCCGGGCGCGCTCGGCGTCGGAGATCAGCGCGTCGGTGGGGACCCCCTCGGGGAAACCGGAATGACCGGCCCACCAGCCGATTTCGGCCTGGTACATCTGGTCGTGCCGGCGCAGCGCGGCCGCCTGCTCGGACACCGCCGCCAGCCTGGGCCGCACGGATTCGTCGAGGACTTCCATGTCCACGTAATGCGGGGACACCAGCATGCGCAGCCGGCGGGCCACGTCATCCCAGTGCTCGGGCGGGTCCAGCGGCAGGCGGTCGGTGCGGCGATGGTCGATCGCCCGCGCCCGCGCCACCAGCCCGGCCGGGGGGTCGGGCCAGGGCCGGAAGCCGATCTCGGCGAGGCGGCCCGGATCGGACGGGTCGGGCAAGCGTGTGGTGTCGGTGTGCCAGCCGTGCGCGCCGAACGCGGTGCGCACGTGGTGCAGCATGGCCCCGCAGCTGATCACCTGCTGCCGGCCCTGCGGGTCGGCGGTGACGAGCACCCGGTCGGGGTCGGTGTGCAGGTGCAGGTGCGCGCCGTCGAAGCGCCAGTGCCAGGGCTGAGTGTTGTGCACCGAGGGCGCGCGCGACGCCAGGCGCATCGCGGACATCAGGGTGCGATGGTCGGGGACGAGCGGGGTGGCGTTCATGGTGGTCATCCTCCGAGTGTTCTCGCCGGCCAGTGCGGAACATACGGGCTTTCCGCCTGCTGGTCAGGGACGTTGGTCACCGCGGTGAGTGGCGCGACGGTGCGTTCGGCGCGCTCCTTGATCCCGCGCAGCATCTTCGCCTCCATGACCAGGCTGCCGGGCTCCATGATCAGCATGTAGAACAGGCGTCGCGGCAGACCGGCGTCCGGGAGCGCGATGCGATTGCGGCTGATCAGCCGGGTGCCATCGGCGGTCGGATACAGCCCGAACGCCCACACCCAGTGATGGTCGGTCGAGGCGAGGACGAAGGCGTGCGGGCCGTCCAGCACGGCCACCCGCATGCCGGGACCGGACGCGCCCATCGGCAGCACGTCGTCGACCGCGAGCCGCTGGTACTCCGGCAGGATTTCGTCGGCGCTGTGCATGTCCAGGCCGAGCAGGTTCTCGATCCTGTCATAGGTGTACGCCCCGCCGCGGCCGGGACCCATCTGCACCAGCCAGGGCCAGATCTGTTCGGGCGTGGCCGCGACCGTGATCGCGCGGGTGGTGACGGTGCCCGCATCGGGGAGCAGCTCGTCACCGGGCATGACGCGAGCGACCTCCTCGGCGGTCGAGCCCCAGGTCACGCACGTCTTCCGGGCGAAGAGCCGATAGCCGATCGCCAGTCCGGCCAGGGCCGAGGCCATGCCGATGCCGGTCGCGGTCGCTGTTCTCATGGGGTGGATTCCTCTCGATGGGCGTCGATGTCGATCCTGGGCCGCCCGATGCGATTACCGCAGGGACCGAAGGCCCGGCAATCGCCCTCACAACCGGTGACTTTCGGCCGTCTCGGGCCGGTGGGCGAACGCGGGATGCTGTGACCGAACAACGGATTTCGCACGGATCGGAGGACCAGCCATGACCGAGTTCGCGGACCGGAGCGCCATCGTCACGGGCGGGGCGCGGGGAATCGGGGCGGCGGTGGTCGCGGAACTGGTGAAGGCGGGCTTCGGCGTGGTCATCGCCGACCTGCTGACCGAGGAGGGATTGAAACTCGCGGAGACCTTCGCGCCGCAGGTGCGGTTCCATCACCTCGACGTCACCGACGAGGCCCGCTGGCAGCGAGTGATCGAGGAGACCGAACGCGAGTTCGGCCCACTCGCCGCGCTGGTGAACAACGCCGGAATCGTCGACTTCGGGACCGTGGAAACGGAATCGCCCGACCTGTTCCGGCATGTCCTGGAGGTCAACGTCGTCGGGTCCTGGCTGGGGATGCGGCTGGCCGCGCCCCGCCTGCGCGCCGCCGGCGGCGGGACCATCGTCAATGTGTCCTCGACCGCCGGGCTCATGGGCTACGCGGGGATCAGCGGGTACGTCGCGAGCAAGTGGGCGCTGCGCGGGTTGACCAAAGCCGCTGCGCTGGAACTGGGTTCGTCCGGCATCCGGGTGTGCTCGGTGCACCCCGGCCCGATCCACACCGCGATGACCACCGGGATGGACGAGTCCGTCGCCGCCACCCAGCCGCTGCCGCGGTTCGGCGAGCCGGCGGAGGTCGCCGCGATGGTGCGATTCCTGGTCACCGAGGCGACCTTCTCCACCGGTTCGGAATTCGTGGTCGACGGCGGCGCGACCACCGGCCAGGCCGGGGTCCTCGAAGCATCCGGTGCCGACCACCGGTGATGGCGGAACGACAGAAGGAGGCGTCGCCATGATGTATTGGAACGACCACGATTTGAGTGGTTGGGGTTACGCCGGGATGGGCGTCGGAATGCTGATCTTCTGGGCTCTCGTCATCGGCGGGATCGTCCTGGCGATCCGGTTCGCGGTCCCCGACCGGGACGGCGCGCCGCGCTACGAATCCCCGTCGCCGCAAGAACTTCTCGCGCAGCGCTTCGCGCGCGGCGAGATCGACGAGGCCGAGTACACGTCGCGGCTCACCGCGCTGCGGGCATCGGGCGCGCGGCAATGAGCAGCGGACCGACCCGGCGAGCGCTGCCGCCGATTCCCCAGGCGGACAGCTGAATCCGTCGGTCATCGTCGCGACCGACGGATCAGTGGTCTCTTACCTGGCCGTCGCTTGGGCGGCCGTCGACGCGGGCCTGCACGAACGCTGCACCAGCAGGGCATCCTGCCCCCGATGACGATGTGATTCCACCCGGCCCGGCCGCGGCCTCACCCGACGGTGAGGATGTCCGTGACCGGGCGACGGGGGGTCAGCGGGGGCGTGGGGGTCTCATCGAGTGGGGCGGAGCCGATCCGGATGACCGCTTGCGGAATGCCGGGACCGCCGATCATGCGCGCGAGAAGATCTCGGCCGGGCGGTAATTCGGTGATGTTGGTCAGGGTGCAGGTGGCGAGGCCGGCGGCGGTGCACTCGAGCAGTACCGCGGAGAGGGCCTCGCCGATGCGCAACCATTGCGGGACCGAGTCCGGCAACGCGCTGAGGACCACGAGCCGGGCGTGGTCGGTGCGCGGACCGCGGCGGGTGGAACGCAAACCCGCCGGGAAGACCCGGCCGACGCCGACCCGGGCGAACTCCGAGTCAGAGGCCAGGGCCGTCGCGGGAACGCCGTCGCGCGTGTCGGAATTCCCTGCCCACGCATGGAGTTCGAGGTCGTAGAACTGGTCGTGACCGCGCAGGGTCGCGTACTCGCGGGACAGGGCGGCGAGCCGTGGGCGAGCGGATTCGGCGAGCACGTCGAGCCGGACGTCCTGTGCCGCGGCCAATTGGCGCAGCCGGGGAACGAGGTCCTCCCAGCCGGTGGGCTCCAGCAGCGCCAGCCGATCGGTCCGGCGCCGGGCGATCGCGTGCGCGTGCGCGCGGATCTCGGGCGGCGGATCCACCCACGGCCGGAATCCGATGGCCGCCAGGTGGTCCGGGCGCTTCGCCTGCGGCACCCGGACGATGTCGGTGTGCCAGCCGCGCTCGGCGAAGGCCGCCCGGACATGATGCAGCATCGCGCCGCAGCTGATCACCAGCTGGCGTCCGAGCGGGTCCGCGGCCGAGAGCAGGCGCTCGGCGTCCGCGAACAGATTCAGGTGGATGCCGTCGAACCGCCACCGCCAGGGCTGGGAGTTGTGCACCGACGGCGCCCGCGCCGCCAGCTCGATCACCGCGGAGACTGTGCCCGGATCGGGCGCCGGGCGGCCGCCTACATCATCGTTGACGCTCATATCATCAGTGTCGGGGTGGTCCGAATCCGGCGGATACGGTCGTTCTTCCTGTGTGGCAGGGTATTTCGGCACCCGGCTGCCCGGCGGTGGTCGACGACCGGAACAGGTGACACCGCCCGGAGGCCGCCGACCCAACGGCCGCGACCACCGCGCGTCCCTCACGGATGGGTGCTCGCGGTGTGAATCACCGCTGGTCGCTGTCGGGCTTGTCCGACAGTTCCAGCCCGGCGTCGACCAGCGTCGTGCGCGGCGGCATTCCGTGCCGTAGGGCCGATGGTCCCCATCCGGTCGTCGCTCCGGCCCTCCCCGAGCCGGGGCCGCGGTGGCCGAAGGCTCGCTGTCGGGGTGACCTTCGCCCCTGCCGATCACCCGGTCGGCCCGTCACAGTGAAGACAGTGAAATCGCCCGGCGAGTACAGGATTCGCGCATTCCGGGATGGTAGGGACAATGACCGCACACGACTCGCACATGACCCAGTCGGACCTGTTCGCATGGAGCATGGAACAGGACCCGAATCTGCGTTCGACGATCGTGACGGTGATGCTCCTCGACACCGAACCGGACTGGGATCGGTTGCTGCGCATGCTCGATCGAGGGACACGAGTGGTGCCGCGATTCCGACACCGGTTGGTCGCGGCGCCGTGGGGGCTCACACCGCCGCGGTGGACCCCCGATCCCGATTTCGACCTGCGCTGGCATGTTCGCCACTTCGCCCTTCCGGAGCCCGCGGACCTGGCGTCGGTGATCGAGTTCGCCCGCACCGAGGTCATGTCCGCGTTCGATCCGGCCCGGCCGCTGTGGCGGCTCACCGTGCTCGGCGGTCTGGACGGGGGGAGGGGCGCGCTCGTGCTGAAGGTGCACCACAGCCTCACCGACGGTGTCGGCGGCATCCAGATAGCCGGTGAGATCCTGGACTTCAGCCGTGCGGGCACCGCGCACGCATCGGTCCCCGCCCCGGCGCGATCGGAAGGCGGGGTGCTCGGCGACATCGTCGCGTGGAACTGGTCGGCGGGCGCGGACCTGGTGCGCGCGGGCGTGGCGGCGTTACCGCCGATCGCCCGGCGGGCCGTCACCAACCCTGTCGGTGCGGTCCGCGACGGTGTCGCGATGGCCGAATCGCTGCTCTGGTTCGCCCGGCCGATCACCAGAACGCTGTCACCCCAGATGACCGGGCGGAGTCTGGGGCGGCGGCTGACGGTGCTGGAGGTGCCGCTGGAGCCGTTGCACGGCGCGGCGCGCCGGGCGGGCTGCACGGTCAACGACGCCTTTCTGGCTTCGATTCTGATCGGCTTGCGCGTCTACCACAGCCGGCACGGGCATCAGGTCGAGCAGCTACGGGTGGCGATGCCGATCAGCCTGCGGCGCACCGGCGATCCGGTCGGCGGCAACCGCATCACCATCGCCCGGTTCGTTGTCCCCGTCGCTGTGGACGGTGTGGTCGATCTCATGCGCGCCCTCGGCAGCACGGTCGAGCGGTGGCGACGCGAACCCGCGATCCCGCTGTCGAACGCCGTCGCGGCCGCCTTCAACAGGTTGCCGGTCGGCCTGCTCACGAGCATGTTCAAACACGTCGATTTCATCGCCTCCAACGTCCCGGGGTCCCCGGTCGCGCTCTATGTCGCCGGCGCGAAGGTCGAGCGCGTCTTCGCTTTCGGGCCCACCACCGGCACCGCGTTCAACATCACTCTGATCTCGCACACCGGAACCTGCTGTATCGGAATCAATTCCGACACCGCTGCGGTGCCCGATCCGGCGGTGCTGGCCGAGTGTCTGGCCGACGGATTCCGTGTGGTCGCCGAGCTCGACGGCGGTGGACACGAAAGCCCGGCGCCGGTGGATCAATCCTGAGCCGCCAGGAACAGCGTCGCGGCGCCGGTGCTGTTCGGCACGAGTGGTTGGAGCGCGGTGGTCCGATCGATGTGGATGACGGCGTCGAATCGATCAGCAATGAGGGTGTGTGAGGACGAATACCCGCGCCAGAAGGACATTCGCCCCTGCTGGCTGAGAGACCCCGGTCTCACGGATGGAGAAGTGGTCAGTGAGGCACTCACTTTCACGTCCAGCAACGGTGCCGCCTGACCTCCGCGCCGGGACCTCCGGCCCTTCCCCCGAATCGGGAGCCGGACGAGGATGACATCGAGTGCCGAGGAGACAGGAAGGTTCGAATCATGTTTGCTACACAGGGCGACTGGCTGATCGCCGAGCATCGCACCACCGGCGGCACGCCTCGCCGCGGTCTCATCGAGGAAGTCCACGGCAAGGACGGGGAACCGCCCTACCTGGTGCACTGGACCGATACCGGGCACCGAACCCTGATCTATCCGGGGCCCGACTCCTACGTGCTGAGCGCCGAGGACCTGCGAACCCGGGAAGATCTCGAGTCCGCGCGCCTGTCCTCGATGCAGCACCGCCCGAATCCGCACCTCCGCCCGGCGTGAGCTGACTGGCACGGCATCGCGGAGTCCAACCACTCGCGAGCTTGGGTGGTGGTCAGGAGGAGGTCTGCGTGGGGTGGGCGGGCAGGCCGAGGGCCGAGCGGTCGCAGGCGAGGGCGAGGTCGGTGGCGGTGACCACGCCCGCGAGCCGGCCAGAGGGGTGCACCACGGCGATGGCGTCCAGATCGGGGCGCAGGACTATTCGGGCGATCACATCTCTGAGGGGAGCGTCGAGCCCGGCTATCGCGGCGGGCTGGAGGGGGCGGGCCAATTCGGACACGCGCAGGCCGGGGTGGACGGCGGTGCGGGGGCGCAGCAGATCGGCCCAGGCCAGGACGGCGCGGGGTCGGCCGTCGGCGTCGACGACGGGGAAGACGCGGTGATGGGTGTAGACGACGTCCGAGCCGAGCAGTTGTTCGACGGTGCGATCGGCGGGGATCGAGATCGGATGGGGTGTCATGATCTCGCCGATCGTGGTGTCGCCCAGGCGGTGTCGCAGACCCGCGAGCATCAGTTCGCTGTTGGCGGCGGTGTAGAGGAACCAGCCCAGCAGCATCAGCCACAGGCCGCCGAAGTCGCCGACGGCGAGGATCTCGGCGACGCCGAGACCGGCCAGGATCATGCCGACGAATCGGCCGATGCGGGCGGCGGTGGTCTCGGCGCGCAGACGGTCACCGCTGCGGCGCCACAACAGCGCGCGCACCACCCGGCCGCCGTCGAGGGGCGCTCCGGGCAGCATATTGAACACGGCGAGAACGACATTGACCGTGGCCAGCCAGAGCAGGGTGGCGGTCACCGGCCCGCCGGGAGAGAAGACGGCGGCGAGCGCCGCCGCGCCGTATGCCACGATGCCCAGCAGCAGGCTGGTGGCCGGCCCGGCCAGCGCGACCCGGAGATCGGTGCGGGCGTCGCGGGGTTCGTCGGCGAGCTCGGACGCCCCACCCAGCAGCCACAGCACGATGCGTTCGACCCGGACTCCGTGCCGTGTGGCCACGATCGAATGCGCCAGCTCGTGGGCGAGCAGGCACGCGATCAGCGTCAGCGCCCCGAGAACCGCTGCCGCCCAGATGATTCCGGTGCTGGCGGTGCCGTGCAGGTAGGAGGCCAGCACCCAGGTGAACAGTCCCACGGTCACCCCGGCCGACCAGTGCGCGCCGAGGCGGATGCCGGCGACGTGGCCGAGCGGGAGGGTGGATCGGATCGGCATGATGTCCTCGTCCGGGTCAGTGGCCGGGGCCGGCGAGGCCCTCGGCGAGCAGAATCCGGTGGGCGCGTTGCGCCGCCGACAACCCCGCGCCGGTGTCGAATTCGCCCTCGGCGGGGAACTCGAGTCCGTGCACCAGCGCCGTCACCGCCTCGGTGAGCGCGTTCACGCGGCGTTCGAGCGCCTCGATCTGTGGCACATCCGGTTCCGGGAAGGCCGCCCCACCCGCGTAGAGGGCCGACAGATCGGTCCCGAGCAGGATGAAGCGCAGCTTCACGGGCAACTGAGCCAGCACGTGATCGAGCTGGCCGGGAGAGAACAGGTCGGCGAGGGCGTCGGTGACGATGCCCGCGAGCGGGACCGCTTCCTCGGTGCCGACACCCGCGGTACGGGCGAACTGGGTCAGGAAGGACGGCACGTCGTGCGGGACCGGCACCTGGCTGGGCATCCAGCCCTCGTAGAAGATTCCGCGCAGCAGTTCCGGCAGCTGGGCGCTCAGGTGCGCGGCGGCGTTGACGTTCAAGCGGTCGCGCACGGTGTGCAGCCACGCCCGCAGGGCACGGTGGGCGACGAAGCGGTCCTCGGCATCGATGCCCTCGGCGACGGCCGCCAGCCATTCGTGGGCGGTGTGCACGCTGGGTGCGAACGGATCGGTGTGATGGCTCATCGGACACGGCCTTTCGAACGGTGATCGGGCAGTCGAGTACTGGCTCGAGCCTGCGCCGCGCACCGACGCACCGGGCAGAGGACTCGTGCCACAGCACCGGCGACGGAGGTCCTCGCGGCGATGGTCTTTACGCCCTGCCACCCGCCGGGGTCGCGGTCGTTGACTGGTTACGGGAGGCACCGATGAAGACCGCGAACCACCAGGGCAGGCCGGTGCGAGAGACGATGCGCTGGGAACCGATCGACAAGACCGCGCGCGAGCGAGCCGAAGCCGATCTCATGGCGTACGAGATGGCGTGCCGGGAATTCACCTGGGAGTCCGCGCGCCGCTGTCTGGACGGGGTATTTCTGGTTCGTCGGCCGGGCGGACGATGGGATCGATCTGCGCGGCACCCGATCGGCCCGTTCGAGGTCGAGAGGCCGCAACCGAATTCGAGTCCCAGGGATCCGCCAGCGCTTCATCGTGGTGACGTGATACGTCCTAGGGGGCATGGCGGCTGTAGCCTCTGCGATGCAACCACTCCCGCCAACCGTGGATACGCGGGAAGGGAATCCGACGTGCCGGTGGGTCTAACACAGATCACTGTCACGCGGTTCTCTGTCGTATACCGCGAGCGGCTCCACGTCCACCACGGGTAGCCCGAGTTGCCGGTGGCGCATCGCTTCGAGTTCGGCGCGCTCGGCGGCGACTTCCAGCGCCCACTCCTCGGCATCCTCGATTGGAACCGGTGTGCCGTTGTCGTCGATGGCGAGCCATTCGCCGTCGGAAGTTTGGATGAATCCGAAGAACGTCGAGTCCTGATCGCGGCCCAAAGCGGTCATACGACACCGAACCTTTCAGGGCTCCGGAAGAGCCACGACAACCGTTCGACAACGGTATCGGTCAGCTCGAGGTCAGCTACGCGGTTCGGGGAATTTCGCGCACGGTGCCGGTCACGTTCCACACGAGCAACGCCCGTGCGATGGTGGCGTCGATCGGTGCGGTGGTGTCCAGCGGTGTGGCCGTCGGCCAGGGTGCGGCGCCGGCGGCCATGGCGTTCGCGATGTGCGGGGTGGCGTCCGAATCGCCGCGGGGGCGGCTTTCGATGCGGGCGGCGGCGATCGGCGGCGGGCATGCGCAGCGCAGTTCGATCGGATCGGCATGGGTCCGCGTGGCGAGGGCCAGGGCGCGGGCGCGTTCCTTCCCGTCGATCCACGCGGCGTCGAGGATGACCGAGACACCGTGGGTGAGTCGGTGGTGCGCGAGTTCGAGCATGCGTGAGTAGACGAGCGCCTTCGCCTCGGGGACGTATGCCCCTTCGTCCAGGACGCCGGCGGTTCCGGTGATCGCTCCCCGAGCGCGAAGGTCCGCGCGCACGGTATCGCTGGAGATGACCTCCGCGCCGGTCTCGTGCGCCAAAGCCGCTGCGATGGTGGACTTTCCGGTGCCCGGCAGTCCGCCGACGAGCGCCAGCCGCACCGCGCCCGCTGCCAGATGCCGCAGCGCCAGATCCACGTGCCGGCGGGCGTGGGCCGCGTATTCCGGTTCGCCCTGTGCGGACCGGATGCGATCGGTCTTCGCGCGCACGGTGGCCCGGTAGGCGAGGTAGTGGTGGCGCAGCGAGGCGGGCGGGGTATCGCCCGCGGCACGCAGGTACTCGTCGAGGAAGGCCTCCGACAGCGCTGTCCGCCCGCGGAATTCGAGATCCATGGCCAGGAACGCGGCGTCGTCGAGACCGTCGACGTAGCGCAGGGAGTCGTCGAAGTCGAGACAGTCCAGGATCCGGAATCCGTCGCTCAGCGCGAAGATGTCCTCGGTCAGCAGATCGCCGTGACCGTCGAGGATCCGGCCCGCGGCGATGCGTCCCGCCAGCAGCGGCGCGCGGCCGTCGAGGAATCGCAGTGCCAGCCGCTCGATCCGGGTGACGACTGCGGTCTCGAGCTCGTCCGGCGGCTGGGATCGCAAGCCGTCCAGCAGAATTTCCCATCGCCGGCGCAGCGCGTCGGGTGTTCCGGCGCGATCGATCGCGGGGCCGCGGGCCGCGGTGCGGTGGAATCGGGCCAGCATCACGGCTAGTTCGGCGAGGTGATCGCGTCCGATCTCCCCGGTGGCCACCAGTGTGCTCAGGCGACGTGATTCGGGCATGCGCCGCATGATCAGCACCGGTTCGGCCGGTCCGCCCAGCGGATCGGTGAGATGGGCCAGTCCCAGGTAGACGTCCGCGGCCCAGCGCCGGTTCAGTTCGAGTTCCCGCCGCAGCGCGCGGTCGCGGGCCACGACGGTGGAGAAATCCAGGAAGTCGGTGGAGACCGGCTTCTTCACCTTGTACGCGCGGTCGCCGAACAGCACCACGAGCCCGGTGTGGGTTTCTCGCATCTCCGGCGAGAGCTGGGTCCGGTCGGCCTTGTCGAGTGGCGGCTCGGTCGTGGCGGTCATCGCTGGACCGCTTCGGAGTTCACGTCCGGGGCGGGTCCGTCGGGGAGCACCAGCACCGGGCAGGACGCATGGCAGACCAGATCCTGGGTCGTCCGGCCGAGCCGCGTGGGCGCGATGGCCTCGCCATCGTGGGTGACCACCACGAGCTGGGCGGTGGCGCTGAACCGCTCGACCGCGCTCGGCACATCACCGACCACGGTCACCGGCCGGAATCCGACGTCGGGAAAGTCGCGCTGGCAGTCGGTATCCATGCCTTCAGCGTCGCGCTCGGGTCGCCGGGGAAACAGAGGACTTCGGTCCCTCCCGAGACGACGACGGTCCCGGCCGGGGACTACCCCGTGCCCTACCGTTCGACCCCGACCGGGCGTGAAATCGGCTGCGTCAGAACATTTCCCGCCGGAACCCGAGTAGGTGGCCGATGTCGGTCCTGACATCCGCCGGCCACCACCCGCGACTACCTCGCCGATCAGCAGCCGCCGCGGCGCCTCTGGACGGCCGGGCTGCCCCCGGAATCGGAGCCCGAGGACCCGGACGGGCCGTGACCTTGGTCTCTGGGACCCGATCCGCGCCGGCGAGATGCTCGATACATCCATCGTGACCAGGAGGAATCATGCCGGACACCGCGGCCCCCCGATCGGATTCGAACCCGTGGCCCATCGTCGTCGGGGTGGACGGCTCCCAGACCTCCTACCGGCGCGAATTCCCGAAGGACCATCCCCACGGTTCGGCGCCGAGTGGCGTGCCGCTACCGCCCACCGCGCGGCGGCCCGGGCAGACTCCGGTGATGATCGTGATGCGGGACCTGACCAAGTCCTACGGCCGCTCGCCCGCGCTGGCGGAGGTGAGCCTCGAGGTTCCCGCCGGTGTGGTTTTCGGCTACCTGGGACCCAACGGCGCGGGCAAGACGACGACGATTCGCATGCTGGTCGGTCTGATGCGCCCCACGCGCGGCTCGATCACCGTGGCCGGGGCCGACGTCGTGCGCGAGCGGTCGAGAGCGCAGCGCCATATCGGTTATCTCCCAGGCCAGTTCGTCGCCTATCCGGACCTGACCGCCTGGCAGTACCTGAGCTACCTCGCCCGGTTGCGCGGCGGCGTCGAAGCCGCGGTGCTCGAGCGCCTCGTCGAGCGCTTGGATCTCGACACCTCGGTGCGGATCGGCGCCATGTCGCACGGCAATCGGCAGAAGGTCGGCATCGTGCAGGCCTTCATGACCGAGCCGGACCTGCTGGTGCTCGACGAGCCGACGCAGGGCCTGGACCCGCTCGTCCAGCGGGAATTCCTGACGATGCTGCGCGAAGTCCGGGATTCCGGGCGCACGGTGTTCTTGTCCTCGCACGTGCTCTCGGAGGTGCAGGCGGTCGCGGACACGGTCGCGATCCTGCGTCACGGCCGGTTGGTGGAGGTGCGGTCGGTCGCCGAGCTGACCGCGCAGTCGCTGCGCCGGATCGACCTGACTTTCGATGCGGCGCTACCGGATCCGACGCTGCTGCGGGCGGTGGACGGGGTGCGATCGGTGGAGCGCGGCGCCGGCCAAGTCCTGCACCTCGAGGTCGACGGATCGACGACGGAGCTGCTGAAGGTCGTCGCCCCGTACGGCGTGTCCGACATCGTCAGCCACGAACCCGACCTCGAGGACGTCTTCCTCACCTACTACGGACAGGATCGCTGATGTTCGCCACGGTGTATCTGAAGTGTCTGCGTGATCAACGTCGCGGGCTGATCGGCTGGGGCATCGGCATCGTCGCGCTGGTGCTGCTGGAATCGGCGCTGTGGCCGTCGATCTCACGCATCCCGGGCCTGAAGGAGATGCTGGACAGCTATCCGGAATCCCTGCGCAAGCTCTTCGCGATCGACGAATTCACCAGCGGCACCGGATTTCTCAATACCGAGCTGTACAGCGTGATGCTGCCCATCCTGTTCCTGGTGTTCGCGATCTCGCGCGGCGCTCGCGCCATCGCGGGCGAGGAGGAGTCGGGCACGCTGGAGGTGCTGCTGATCACCCGGGTGACGCCGACGCGCCTGCTGCTGGAGCAGAGCGCGGTGCTGCTGACCGGGCTCACCGTGCTCGGAGCCGTCCTGTTCGCCGCCGTGATCGGCTGTTCCGCGGTGTTCGGGATGCAGGTCGGCATCGGCGCGGCCGCGACCGGCTCGGTCGCGATGATCGCACTGGCCGCGCCGTTCGGAGGATTGGCCCTGGCGATCGGCGCGGCCACCGGCCGACGGCGGGTGGCCCTCACAGGCGCGAGTGTCGCCGCCGTCGGCGCCTACGTACTGTTCGCGGCCTCGAGGATCGTGGAGGCGGTGCGGCCGTGGGGACCGTGGTCGCCGTTTCACCAGGCGCTCGCCGACGGCCCGATGGGCGGTGGCGTGCGCCTGGGTCATCTCGCCCTGATCGCGGCCGCCGTCGTGTTCCTGGCGGCGGCTGTGCCGGTGTTCACCCGCCGGGACATCTCGGGGGTGTGAGGGAGCCTGGACGGCCGGTTCGGTCGGGAGGTCACCTCGCCCCGTCGGTGGCCCGGGTGCTGTCACGGATCGAATCGAGTTGCGGCTGGGTACCGAGCGCGATGAGAACGGTTCCGAGCCGAAGCCGGCTGTCGCCGACGGGGTTCGCGACGAATCGGCCGTCGTCGGCGCGGAGGGCGAGGACGAGCGCGCCGCCACCGTGCCGGGGCACGGCATCGGCGACGGTGCGGTCCAGCAGCGGTGAGTCGGGGCCGATCTCGATCTCCTCGATGCGGAATTCGAGATTCTCGTCGTGCATGACCACATCGAGGAATTCGGCGACATTCGGTTGCAGGGCGAAGGCGGCCATGCGGCGGCCGCCGATGAGCTGCGGATTGACCGCGCGATTGGCGCCCGCGCGCAGCAGTTTGGATTTGGAGCTCTCGGTGCGGGCGCGGGCGATGATGATGAGATCGCCGCGCAGCGCCCGGCTCGACAGGGTGACGTAGACATTGTCGGCATCGCTGTCCAGGGCGGCGATGAGGGCCTGGGCGTGCCGGATGCCCGCGGCCTCCAGAACGGCGTCATCAGTGACATCGCCCAGGATGTACGGGAATTCGAGGTTCTCCAGGCGTTGCGGGTCACGATCCACCACCACGATCTCCTTGCCGAGACCGCTGAGGTATTGCGCTGTCGAATGCCCGACGCGGCCCCAGCCGCACACGATGACGTGTCCGCGCAGTCGTTCGATCCGGTTGTTCATGCGCCGCCGTTCCAGGTGTTGGTGTACATGACCTTCGATGAGTGCCTCGAGCAGGACACCGAACATATAGAACACGGTGCCCGCGCCGAACAGGATGAGCGCCATGGTGAATACCTGGCCGAGGGGACCGAGCGGATGGACCTCGCGGAAACCGACCGTCGTGATCGTGGTGACGGTTTGGTACAGCGCGTCGAGGTATCCGAAACCCAGCAACCGGTAGCCGACCGTACCGACGGCGGTCACCAGCAGGAAGGCCGACAGAACGCGAATGACGCGGCGCAACAGGGTCACCCGTGCAGTGTGGCAGTACCGGCGCCGGTTCAGGGAACCAGGACGGCCGCGCCCGCGAATCGCCCGTGCGCCAGATCCCGCAGTGCGCGATCGGCTTCCGCCAGCGGGTACGGGTGCGCGATGACCTCCAGGTGATGCGCGCCGGCGAAGGCCAGGAACTCGCGCGAATCGGCGCGGGTGTTCGCGGTCACCGAGCGGATCTCGCATTCCTGGAACAGATGTCGCTGATAGTTCAGCGACGGGATGTCGGAGAGGTGGATACCCGCGATGGAGAGGACGCCGCCGCGATCGAGGGCCTCGAGCGCGGGCAACACCAGCTCGCCGACCGGTGCGAAGAGTATCGCCGAATCCAGTTGTTCCGGAGGCGGTTCCACCGCTCCCTGCGCGGAGGTCGCACCGAGCTCCAGCGCGAGCCGCTGGGCCGCGAAGTCGCGGGTCATGACATGCACCTGCGCGCCTTGGGCCAGGGCCACCTGCGCCGCGAGGTGCGCGCTGCCGCCGAACCCGTAGATCCCCAGCCGCCCGCCTTGCGGGAGCGCGGCGCGCCGCAGCGCCCGATAGCCGATGATCCCGGCGCACAGCAGGGGAGCGAGTTCGATATCGGCGTAGCCCGTCGGCAGTGGCAACGCGAAGTCGGCGGGAACCACCGCGTACTCGGCGTAGCCGCCGTCGGCATCCCAGCCGGTGTATCGCGAACGCGGGCACAGGTTCTCGTCACCACGGCGGCAGAACCGGCACCGCCCGCAGGTGTGCCGCAGCCAGGCGATGCCCACCCGGTCACCGACGTGGAACTCGGTCCCGGGGTCGGGCCCGAGCGCGGTCACCACACCGACCACCTCGTGGCCCGGCACCACATCGGGTCGGTGCACGGCCAGGTCGCCTTCGGTCACGTGCAGATCGGTCCGGCACACCCCGCACGCGAGCACCCGCGCCTGCAATTCGCCCGGACCGGGCTCCGGCACCGGGATGGGCTCCGCCTTCAACGGCTCGCCGTCGATCCGGCCCGGTTTCCGCACCCGCCACGCTCGCATCGAGTTCATCGGATACCCCCTTCGGCGTCGACGGAGTCGCGGGTCATAGCGGGGCGCCGAAATCTTGTGTCCACAAGGGTCCGTCGGCGCCGAAGTGGACTCCGATGCCGATATCGGTGTACGCGCAGTTGAGGATATTGCCGCGGTGGCCGGGGCGCGACAGCCACTCGGCCATCACCTCGGCGGCGTCGGCCTGGCCGTGGGCGATGTTCTCGCCGATGGTGCGCCACAGATAGCCGGCGGCCACGACTCGCTGGTGCGGCATCCACCCGTCAGGGTCGCGATGATCGAAGTAGCTGCGAGCGGCCATATCATCGGAATGGCGTTGTGCCGCGTTCTGCAGGCGCGCGTCGGGCCGTAGTGCGCCGCATCCGTGCTGCGCGCGTTCGCCGTTCACGAGTTCGAGCACACCGGCTCGCGCCGCGTCGGTCTGTGGATCGGACGGAGCGGGCGGCTGCGCCGAACCGACGTCGGGTCCCTGGGACGAGCCGGTTCCGATCCACACGGGCGGGTCCGACAGGGCAGTGGCATGGGAAAGCACTGCCCCGGCCATCACGCAGGTGATGACGGTGGCGGATCGCTTGAAATACACCACTGATGCTCCCATTGTCGTGTTGCTCCCGGATGTTTCGATAGCGGTCGGCGGTACCGACACGGCTATGTGTCGATGTCTAGGCGATGGTTGGTGGCGGCCAGCTGTCGGAGGGTGCTGTCGGTCAGGTTCGCGGTTTGGGTGCTGTCCAGCAGCGCCGTCAGACGATCCCAGTGGAGGGCAACGTGATCGCCGGGTCGTGGGTCCGTCGTCAGGCGGCCGTCGGCGGTGAGGGTCGCGGTGCGGGTGCCGGGTGGGCCCAGGTCGAGGTGGTGGCCGTCCCAGGTCAGGTGGCTGGCTTCCAGTCGGACGTGGGAGCCGTCGCGGGCCGCGACGCGCGCCGGGGTGATGCGGCATTTGTCGAGGACCTCCAGGGCGGTGGGGGTTGCCGCCGTGCCGAGCAGGCGGCTCCACGGGTAGACGCCGAAGACGTGGAAGCAGTGGTTGGGGGCGGCTTCGGGGGCGAGCCGGGGGGTCAGGTGGGTCCAGTACAGGCCTGCGGCCGGGCCCAGGATGGCGAGCAGTTCGGCGCAGAAGGCTGCCGGATCGAGGGTCGATCCGATTCCGCCGCCGTGCCAATAGGATTCGACCAGGCGCAGGTCGAGGGGGTCGGCGATGCCGGTCATGGCGGACATGACCTGGAGGTAGGGCCAGGCGCCGGTGAAGCGGCGGGCGGCGGCGCGGATCAGCGCGGGCGATCCGTCGGACAGAGCCGTCGTGTCGGGTGGTCCGCAGTAGCCCAGCGCGTTCGGCGGGTAGGCGTAACGCGCGAACATCGTCTCCCCGGCCCCCGGGGCGGGTGGCTGGGACCGGGTGGAATCGGGGTGGGGGACGGTGATGGCGGGCCTCCATGAGTAGGGGGTCAGCAGATGCGGGGAAGCTGTTCTCCTGCGGGTAGATCGACGACGCGGGTGCCGCCGAGCGCGGTGTGCGCGGTCACCATGCCGGGATGCTCGGCCACACAGCGGCCGATGATCGCGGCGTGCACCCCGAGCGGGTGCGCGCGCAGGGCGGCGAGCACTCGATCCGCGTCCGCGGCGGGCACGAAGGCCACCAGCTTGCCCTCGTTGGCCACGTACAGCGGATCCAGTCCGAGCAGCCCGCACGCGTCGCGGACCCCGGGCGGGATCGGAATCGTGTTCTCGTCCAGCGCGATTCCCACGCCCGCGGCGCGCGCGATCTCGTTCAGGCTGGCGGCCAGTCCACCGCGTGTCGGGTCGCGCATGGTGTGCACGGTCGCGCCGGTCGCCAGCATCGCCGCGACCAGACCGTGCAGTGGAGCGGTGTCGCTGCACACGGTGGTCCCGAACTCGAGTCCCTCGCGGCAGGACAGTACCGCGACACCGTGCAATCCGATCTCCCCGCTGACCATCACCACGTCCCCCGGCGCGGCGAGTTCGGGCCGGATGTCGACGCCGGGATCGAGCACGCCGATGCCCGCGGTATTGACGTAGATGCCGTCCCCGTGCCCGGCGTCGACGACCTTGGTGTCGCCGGTGACGAGCGCGACGCCGGCGCCCAGCGCCGCGGTGCCCATGGCGGACGCCACTTCCGCGATCCGCACCAGCGGCGTGCCTTCCTCGAGGATGAACGCCGTCGACAGGACCAGCGGCCGCGCGCCCGACATCGCCAGATCGTTGACCGTGCCGTTGACGGCCAGATCGCCGATGGATCCGCCGGGAAACGTCAACGGCTTCACCACGAACGAGTCGGTGCTGAACGCCAGCCGGGTCTCGCCGACCGTCACGACCGCCGAGTCGCCGAGCCCGGCCTGCGCCGCCGCCCCGAACGCGGGCAGGAACAGATGCTCGATCAGCTCGCCGGACATCGCGCCGCCACCACCGTGCCCCATCACGATGGTGGGTGAGTCCCGTAACGGCATCGGGCACACCCAGTTCTCGAAATCGACGGCGCCATTGCCGGTTCCGACCACGTCAGGCATGAGCCACCTCCGCGGGCAGGTCCAGCCGCCGGTACAGGTAGTAGGCCGCGCAGGCGCCCTCGGAGGACACCATGGTGGCGCCGAGCGGATTACGCGGTGTGCACTCCTTGCCGAAGGCCGCGCACTCGTGCGGTTTGATCAGGCCCTGCAGCACCTCGCCCGACCGGCAGATCGGCGATTCCTCGGTGTGCAGATCGCTGACCGCGAACCGGTGTTCGGCGTCGAACTCGCGGTAGCGCGGCGAGAGCCGCCAGCCGCTCTGCGGGATCACCCCGATGCCGCGCCAGCCGCGATCGGTGATCTCGAAGACGTCCTCGAGCATGGCCTTGGCGGCCGGATTGCCCTCGGCGGTGACCGCGCGGCGGTAGGCGTTCTCCACCTCGTGGCGGCCGTGTTCGAGCTGGTCCACGGTGCGCCGGATGCCCTCGAGAATGTCGAGCGGCTCGAATCCGGTGACCACCACCGGAACCCGGTACTTCTCGGCCAGCGGCGGATATTCGGCGGTGCCCATCACCGTGCACACGTGCCCGGCGGCCAGGAAGGCCTGGACCCGGC
Source organism: Nocardia sp. NPDC004340 (assembly GCF_053602575.1). Classification (NCBI taxonomy): domain Bacteria; kingdom Bacillati; phylum Actinomycetota; class Actinomycetes; order Mycobacteriales; family Nocardiaceae; genus Nocardia; species Nocardia sp. NPDC004340. The sequence continues at coordinate 312,077 of NZ_JBSGDW010000003.1, read as the reverse complement.
AGCTCGGCGATTCCATGATGGCGGCGATCGCCGGGGGCACCAGCACGTGCGAGACGAGCAGCGAGAAGTTGTGCACGCCGAGCTTCTGCGCCTGGTAGACGGTCATGGCGTTGGCCGGCGCGGTGGTCTCGAACCCGATGCCGAAGAACACGACCTGACGGTCGGGGTTGGCGCGGGCGAGTTCGAGCGCGTCGAGCGGTGAGTAGACGACGCGGACGTCGCCGCCCTCGCTCTTGATCCGGAACAGATCCTTGGAACTGCCCGGCACGCGCAGCATGTCGCCGAACGAGCAGAAGATGACATTCGGCTGGGCGGCGATGGCCAGCGCCTTGTCGATCAACTCCAGCGGGGTCACGCAGACCGGGCAGCCGGGGCCGTGGATCATCTCGATCTGCTCCGGCAGCAGTTGGTCGATGCCGTGGCGGATGATCGAATGCGTCTGCCCGCCACAGACTTCCATGATCGACCAGCGCCGCGTGGTGGTGGAGCGGATCCGATCCAGCAGCAGCTTCGCCAGTTCCGGATTACTGAATTCGTCGAGGTATTTCATGGTGTCACCTCCGGATCGGCGGTCGGGGTGGTGTCCGGGTTGGCCACTCCGGCCTGGGCTGCGGCGATCGCGAATCCGTCGCCGAATTCCTCCTTCAGCACGCCGAGGTGTTCGAACTCGGCGAGCGTCTGCATGGCCGACTCCTCGTCGAGCCGCTGGATGGCGAAGCCGACGTGCACGATCACGTAGTCGCCGACGGCGATGTCCGGGATGTACTGCAGGCAGACATCCTTCTGGACGCCGCCGAAGTCGACCACCGACATCCGCGTGCCGTCCCGCTCGTGGACGCTGAGAACTTTGCCGGGAACTGCCAGGCACATCGCTGTTCTCCTTCCGCTCAGCTCGCCGCGACGGCGAGTAACTGACCGAACGCGATCCCACCGTCGTTGGGTGGCACGCGATGGTGGGTGAGGACGTGGAAACCGTGCTCGCGCAGCAGCCGCAGCACGGTCGTGAGTAGCAGCGCGTTCTGGAACACGCCGCCGGACAACGCGACCGGTTGCTCCGGATCGCCGTAGCGTAACGCCAGATCCAGGACCAGATGCGCGACGCCCGCGTGGAACCGCGCGCCGACGACATCGGCGGGCACCCCGCCGCGCACATCGGCGATCACCGCGGCGAGCACGGGCGCCGGATCGATGGCGGCCGTCTCGTCGTCGGGGTTGCCAGGCAGGGCGAACCGGTAGGCGACCTCGCCCGGGTCGGCGTCACGGGACAGGCCCTCCCATTCGATGGCGGCCTGCGCCTCGTAGTCGACCTCGTGCCGCACCCCGCACAGCGAGGCGACGGCGTCGAACAATCGGCCCATGCTGGAGGTGGGCACACAGCCCAGCCCGGTGTCGAGCTGATGCGCCAGCACCTGCCGCTCGCGCGGCGGGCAGGCTTGGACGCACGGCAGATCCGGCGACCAGTCCAGGTTCGCGGACCGCAAGTGCGCCAGCGCCATTCGATACGGCCGCTGCACGCTCAGGTCGCCGCCCGCCAGCGGCACGTAGCGCAGGTGCGCCAGGCGGCGGAAACCCTTGTAGCTCGCGGCGAGCACCTCCCCGCCCCAGATGGCGCGGTCGGGCCCGTAACCGGTGCCATCGAAGGCGAATCCGAGGACGGTCGCGCTCGCGTCGAGGCCGTGCTCGCCCATGACGGCCGCCACGTGCGCGTGATGGTGCTGCACCAGCCGGATCGGCCGGGTGCCCGCGTGTTCGGCGGCCCAGGCGGTGGACCGGTAGCGGGGGTGGGCGTCGGCGGCGAGCTGCTGCGGGGCGACGCCGGTGAGTTTCTCCAGATGCCTTTCGGCGGCGGTGAACGCGCGCAGGGTCGCGACGTCGTCCATGTCGCCGATGTGCTGGCTCAGCCAGGCGTAGCGGCCGTCGGCGACAGCGCAGGTGTTCTTCAGGTCCGCGCCCACGGCGAGGGTCGGCGCGGCGGGCATCGGCAGGGCGAGCGGCAGCGGCGCGTAGCCGCGCGAGCGCCGGAACGGCACCTCGACGCCGTCGACCACCTTGACCACCGAGTCGTCGCACGGCACCAGGATCGGGCGGTTGTGGGACAGGACGGCGTCGGCGAGCCCGGACAGTCGTTCCCGGGCGTCGGAGTCGGTGTGGCAGATCGGTTCTCCGCCGAGGTTGCCCGACGTCATCACCAGTACGCGCGGGCCGGGGGCGTCGCCGGGCAGACCGAACAGCAGCAGATGCAGCGGCGTGTAGGCGATCATCACCCCGAGATCGCGGTTGTGCGGCGCGACCGCGTCCACGGGCAGCGGCGGCGCGTCGGGGTCCTCGGACGCGGAGGTCCGGCGCGGCAGCAGCACGATGGGCCGGGCCGGGCCCGTGAGCAGGGCGGCGGCCGTCGCATCCACCTCGGCGATGGCCGCGGCGGTCGCCAGATCGGGCACCATGACCGCGAAAGGCTTGTCGCCGCGACGTTTCCGGCGGCGCAGCTCCGTCACCGCGGCGCTGTCGGCGGCATCGCAGGCCAGGTGATAGCCGCCGATGCCCTTCACAGCCAGAATTCCGCCGTCGCGCAGCATGTTCCGTGCCGCACGCAACGGCTCCCCGGCCTCGGGGTCGGAGAAGGTCAGGGTCGGCCCACACTCGTTGCAGGCGATCGGCTGCGCGTGGAAGCGGCGGTCGCCGGGATCGGCGTACTCGCGCGCGCAGGTCTCGCACATGGCGAATCCGGCCATCGAGGTCTGCGGGCGGTCATAGGGCAGCGCGGCGATGATGGTGAACCGCGGGCCGCAGTTGGTGCAGGTGATGAACGGATGCCGGTAGCGCCGGTTGGCCGGATCCTGGAGTTCGGCGGCGCATTCCGCGCAGATCGCGACATCGGGCGACGCGAGGGTGCGCCCCTCGCCCCGGGTGGTGCCGGCGATGTGGAATCCGGTCCCGCCGCGGACCGGGATCGCGGTCTGCTCGACGGTCTCGACGACCGCCAGCGGCGGCGGGCGGTCCCGCAGGCGCGCGACGAAGGCGTCCACGCCGTCCGCCGCGCCCTCGATCTCGATGACCACCCCGGAACTGTCGTTGCACACCGATCCGGTCAGCGCCAGCTCGGCCGCCGTGGTGTACACGAAGGGCCGGAACCCGACGCCCTGCACCACGCCGCCGACGATGATCCGCCGCCGGACCCGGGCCCCGGTCACGGCTCCTCACCCGACCCCATCAGCCGCAGCCCCGCCAGCGCGGCGGCGGCCCCGGCCGCGTCGGTCTTCTCGACCGCGAACCCCATGTGGATGATCACCCAGTCGCCGGGACCGGCCGGATCGTCCTCCAGCAGGCCGACATTCACGGTCCGCTGCTCGCCGGAGACGTCGACCAGCGCGATCTGACCGTGATAGCCCTCGACCGGTCCGACGACGCGGCCGGGGATGCCCAGGCACATCGCTCACACCTCCTGCGGGTGCCGCAGCGCGGTCACCACGGATTCGACGGCGGCCATCGCGGGGTCCACCGCGGCGGCCACGGGTTCGGTCAGGCCGATGCGGTCGGCGACCGAGCTGATCTGGCAGCCCACGATCACCGTCGGCGGGATGGTTCCGCCCATCGCCCGCACTACGGCGAAGACCGCGTCCGGGTGCATGGCGTGCGCGTCGAGACCGACGGCGCCGCCGCCCGGATCGGCGTGGAACACGTCCACCTGACCGGGCGCGCCGCGGTCGGGCAGCGCGTCGACGAGCACCAGCGCGTCCCAGCCGTCGAGCAGGTCGTAGGCCAGGTGCAGGCCGCGGATGCCGTAATCGGTCACGCGCACCTCGGGTTCGCTGCTCGCGGGCATGCGCCGCACCACCTCGGAGCCGAACCCGTCGTCTCCGAGGAAGATGTTGCCGATGCCGGCGACCAGCACTCTCGTCGTGGGAATCACCCCGCTACATGTGCCGGATTCGCAAGTATCGGCGCACATCCGGTATCGACCGGATGCCGACCGCTGCCACCAACAGCGCTGCCAGGGCCACGAGCACGACGGCGATCACACCTACGATTTCCATGGCGGGATTCCTTTCTCGATCGGTTCGACTTCGTCGGGCGCGAAATACAGGTAGCGGCCGTACCATTCGTGCATCTCGGCGGCGGGATCGTCCTCGACGACCACCGCCAGGTGGAGCTGCCCGTCGACGTCCTCGTGCACCGAGGCGACGCGCGCGGTGCGGCCCGCGTAGAACAGGTCCTGCGCGTCGGCGCGGCGGGAGGGATGCAACCGCACCCGGCTGCCCCGGGCGACGGGCGTGCCGCCGATCACGACCGTGTCGGAGTCGGGGTCGACGGCGTTGTCGGACAACGGATCCCACCACGGGGTGTCCGGGTCGAGGGCGGGCAGGACGCGTGGCGATCCCGGTACGGCGTCCACGAGCTGGTTGTCGTCGCGCAGCAGGCTGTCGTCGCGGAGCAGTCCGTGCAGCCCCTGCATGCCTTCGGGTGTCATGGCCTCGCAGCGGTCGATCAGCTCGCCGGCGCGCGGATCGGTGGCCCGGGCCTGATCCTTCTCCTCGTCGGTGAGGGTGAGCACGCGCAAGGTCAGGATCTCGTCGATCTCGGTGGAATCGAACAGCGGACCGGCGCTCTGCTCGGCGATGCGGGGATGGTCGTAGAGAATGATCGGTGAGATCAGCAGCAGGTCCTCGGTGCCCTCGGGACCCGCGAGCACGGGGAAGCAGCGGCGCTGGGTGCAGGCCTCGGCCGCGTCGACGGCGTCCTCCGGCGGGTCGATGAGCGACAGGAAGACCCCGCCGCGCAGCTCGCAGAGCACGTGCGCGCCGAGGAAGGATCGGGTGACGGCGTCGTCCTTGTCGATCGCGGGGACACCGAGATTGCGGACGGTGACGCTGATCCGCTGATAGCGGCCGACCGGCTCGACGACGGTCTCGGCCAGGCCGGTCAGGGTGCGGCGGGTGCGCACGAGGCTGCCGAAGGGGGTGCCGTCGTCGTCGGCGAAGTCCTCGATGTCCACCCCGCCGTCCACGTCGATGCGGAACGTGTTGTCCGACAACGGTCTCGGCCCCGAGTCGATCTCCTGCTCGACGGCCTCGTCCCAGCCGGTCCAGACTCGTGCGCCCGCGCGTAGTTCCGGCACCGTTTGCCCGGTGACGTCCTCGACGGTGCGGCGTTGCAGTTGCAGGAACCGGACGGTCAGGCGCAGGGTCGCGGCGGGGCCCGCGTCGACCAGGAACTGCGCGGCGAGCGCGGACTCCTCACCGAAGCCCGCCGCGTCCGCGCCCTCGGGACCCAGGACCCCGAATTGCCAGCGGGACTGGTTCTTTCGCGCGTTCGCGTGATACGGGTACAGCAGGTAGCCCTCGTACAGCACGGCATCAGCGACCGCCCGCGCCTGGTCGCGGACGCTGCCGGGCTCGTGCCCGCTCACGACGGCTCCCGCGACGGGGCCGACAGCAGTTCGGTGACCGCCTGGTCGTAGTCGAGGAATCCGTGCCCGGACTTGTAGGCGGTGAGGGCGTCGACGGTCTCGCGCCGCATCCGCACCCAGCCGGTGTCGGGGTAGTGGGTGTCCATCAGTTGCCGCCACACCGACACGGGCATGTTGAAGCGGTCGTCGCGATCCCACGGGATCTGCTGCACCGAGAAACCCGACGCGCCTTTGAAGAACACGGTCCCGCTGAACAGGAACAGCAGCGGCACCGTCCCGTCCCGCAGAGCGTGCAGGTACTTCGATCCGGTCACCTCGAGGTCGTAGGTGCACGGCAGCGGCAGATCGACCTCGGCGCCGCCGGTGAAGCCGGGCACCGTCGTCGTGGTGTGCATCCACAGGAACGTTCGCTGGGTGTCGTGCCAGCGGTCGCGGGTGCCGAACAGGTCGAGCAGCCCGCTGCCCTCGGCCTCGGTGTAGGCGCGCCGATTGGGTTCGATGCGAACCTGGGCCCGTAAGGCGATGGCGTGCACCGGTTCCTCGCCGAGCGCCGCGATCCCGACGCGCGCCGACAGCGTCGGCCCGATGGCGTAGGGCTCGGGTTTGATGTCGAGCACCGCGAAGGTGATCGAGTAGGCGGGGCTCACGGCCGCCCACCGCCCCGGGCGAGAGCGCGGGCGTTCATGGTGGCGAAGAACTCGTCGATGTAGTGCCGGGCCTCGGAGCCGCCGTCGAATCCCTTCCACAGCAACCGCATTCGACCGACGAACTCGTAGCAGGTGTCGATGGGCAGCAGCAGGCAATCGCCGGGGCTCTCGCGGCCGGCGCTGCCGGGCATCCGGATCAGCAACGCTTCGACATCGTCGGCCAGCACGTCGAGCTCGGGATGGTTGCGCAACAGGTCCCGCCAGTGCTCGGGCGGCAATTCCGACTCGGTCGCGCCCGCCGGGCCCGGATAGAACGCGACCGTCCGGCCCTGCGCGGAATTCGCGAACAGGAACGCCAGACCCACCGGAATCTCGAGCGCGTCCCACTCGGCGGCCGTGATCGCGGTCTGCCCGAACGCCAGATACCGGTCCGGGACCGCGCGGTAGCGCAGCGCCGCCGCCGGCTCGGTGAACAGCAGATAGCAACCGGTGCAGACGCATTGCAGGTGGCGGCTCTCCACATCGACCACATGCCGATGCGGCGCGCCGATGAGCTCGGCGCACATCTCGCAGCGCTCACCGGCCGGTCCGGGATCGGGCCGGTTCGCGAGTCGGCGCAGCACCGAGAACGAGGCGCTCATGCGGTGGGCTCCAGCGCGGGCACCGCCACCGTGGGCACGCCGTCGCGCAGCAGCACCGGCAGGGGCCGCAGGTGGCCCTCGCCGTCCAGCCGGTCCCCGGCGTGCACGGCGTCGTAGTGCGCCCGGCAGGACGGGCAGCGCAGCACGGCGTCGCCGACCGGGTACCCGGGCCGCCGATGCAGCTGGGCGCCGGTGAGCGAGCCGCCGCACGCCGGGCAGGTGTCGCGGTACACCAGCAGGTTGTCGCCGACGCGGCAGGCCAGCAGGGCCTGCCCGGCGACCTCGTATCCGGCGACCTCGCCCGGACGCAGTTCCGCCAGCTCGGGCACCGCGACCCAGTCGGCAGCGGGCGCGGCGTGCACCCGGGTGAACAGGGACTCGGCCGGAATCACGGCCGCGGTCGAATCGGTCTGCGCGGCAACGACTTCGATGCGCTCGATCTCCGGCGCCGCGGCACGGACGGCTTCCTCGACCGCCAGTTCCAGGGTCACCGAGGACGACGGGCAGCCGCGGCAACTGCCCGAGAGCTCCAGCCACACCACACCGTCCTCGACCCGGACCAGGCTGACATCGCCGCCGTGGGAGCCGAGATAGGGGCGGACGCTGTCGAGCGCGGCGCGCACCCGGGTGGGGACGTCGTCGGGATGCAGCCCGTGCACGATCAGCAGACTGGCCACCAGTTCATCCGCGGCCAGCCGCTGCACCGCGTCGTCGGCGAGCAATTCGACGATCCGGTGCAGCCCGGCGCCGTACAACTCGACGAGTTCACCGACGAGTTGTTCGGCGCGCTCGCGGGCGATCGGCCCGCCCGCGGAGCTCGCGTCGAGGAGGTCTTCGATCCGGTCGCCGGCGTGCCGCCAATGGTCGTCGCGCGCCGCCGGACGATCGTCTCCCATCGATGTCCCTCCTCACGGTCGGTGTCCTCGTCACTGGGTGACGGGCGTCTGGGTGGGGGAGTGCAGCAGGTCCAGCGACTTGCCACCGCCCAGGTACATGTGCACGCCACACGGCAGACACGGATCGAAACTGCGCACGGTGCGCATGATGTCGATCCCCTTGAAGTGCTCCCGGTCGTTCTCCTCGAAGATCGGCTGACCCTGCACCGCGTCCTCGTAGGGACCCGGCGTGCCGAAGCTGTCGCGCGGGCTCGCGTTCCAGGGCGTCGGCGGGTACGGGTGATAGTTGGCGATCTTGCCGTCGCGGATCACCATGTGATGCGACAGCACCCCGCGGACCGCTTCGGTGAATCCGCATCCGATGCCCTCGTCGGGGACCTCGAACGCCTCCCAGGTCTTGGTCCGGCCCGCCCGGATCTCGACGAGCGCCTGCTCCGCGAAATGCAGGGCGCAGGCAGCAGCGTAGGCCTGGAAATAAGTGCGAGCCCGGTTCCGCTCGATGGTGTTCGAGCCGAAAGCCGGTATCTTCCACTCGAATTCGACCGGCCCGCGCAGGGCGGTCTTGGGCAGGTTGATCTGCACGCTGTGGCCGGTGGACTTCACATAGCCGATGTCGACCAGCCCGGCCAGCGCGGTGGCCCACAGCCGGGCCAGCGGTCCGCCGCCGGTATCGAGGGCCAGATGGTCGGTGCCGTCGAACCAGCGCGGCGACATCACCCAGCTGTACTTGTCCTCCAGATCGCGTTTCTGCGGTTGAGGGTTGGTGTGCTGGTTCCACGGGTGCCGCCGGTCCACCGGATTGCCCAGCGGATCCTGGGTCACGAACATCTCCTGATCGGTCCAGTCCTCGTAATACGAACTGCCCAGCAGGATTCGGAGGCCGAGGTTGATGTCGACCAGCGAGGTGGTGAGGAGCTTGCCGTCCACGACCACGCCCGGTGAGACGAACATGTGCCGACCCCAGTCCTCCATGTCACGGTAGGAGAAGTTGCAGAACTCGGGGTCCTGGAAGGAGCCCCAGCAGCCGAGCAGCGTGCGCCGCAGACCGACCTTGTCGTAGCCGGGCAGGGCCTCGTAGAAGAAGTCGAACAGGTCGTCGTGCATGGGCACGACCTTCTTCATGAACTCCACGTACCGCATCAGCCGCGTCATGTAGTCGGTCATCAGCTGGATCGTCGCCACGGTTCCCACACCGCCGGGATACAGCGTCGACGGGTGGACATGACGTCCCTCCATGAGACAGAACATTTCTCGCGTGTACCGGCTGACCTGCAGCGCCTCCCGATAGAACTCGCCGGTGAAGGGATTGAGCGCGCGCATGATGTCGGCGACGGTGCGATAGCCATGCGCGTCGGAGTGCGGCGCGGCGGTCTTCTCCGCCAGCGCGAGCACGCCGGGATTGGTCTCGGAGACCATCTTCTCGCAGAAGTCCACGCCGACCAGATTCTCCTGGAAGATATTGTGGTCGAACATGTATTCGGCGGCCTCGCCCAGATTCACGATCCATTCGCCGAGGTTCGGTGGCTTCACGCCGTAGGCCATGTTCTGGCAGTAGCACGAGCAGGTGGCGTGATTGTCCCCGCAGATGCCGCAGATGCGGCTGGTGATGAAGTGCGCGTCACGCGGATCCTTGCCGCGCATGAAGATGGAGTAGCCGCGGAAGATCGACGACGTGCTGTGGCATTCGACCACTTCGCGATTCGCGAAATCGATTTTGGTGTAAATGCCCAGACTGCCGACGATGCGGGTGATCGGATCCCACGCCATTTCCACGAGCGAATCGGGCTCGATGAGGCGATGTGAGGGTTCCGGAATGATCTGAGTCATCGGAATTCTCCTACCAGGTGCGTCGCGCACCCGTCTCGAGCTCGGTGCCCCGATGCCGCCAATGCGGCTCCTTGTCCACGGTGCGCGCCGTGATGTGGCGCAGACTGCGGATCACCGACCCGTACAGTCCGGAAGCGGCGGAGGACAGTTTTCCGCCCGGTGGTTCGTCCATGAACGGCATGAACTTGTCCGGGAATCCGGGCATGGTGCAGCCGATGCAGATACCGCCGACATTCGGGCACCCGCCCACGCCGTTGAGCCAACCGCGCTTGGGAACATTGCATTTCACGACCGGACCCCAGCAGCCGAGTTTGACGATGCACTTCGGCGAACCGTATTCGTGCGCGAAATCGCCCTGCTCGTAATAGCCGGCCCGGTCGCAACCCTCGTGCACGGTCGCGCCGAAGAGCCATTTCGGGCGCAGCGCTTCGTCGAGCGGAATCATCGGCGCCTGGCCCGTCGCCATGTACAGCAGGTAGGTCAGGGTCTCGGAGAGATTGTCCGGCTGGATCGGGCAGCCCGGCACGCACACGATCGGGATCCCGGCCTTGCTCTTCCAGTCCCAGCCCAGATAGTCCGGGACGCCCATGGCTCCGGTCGGATTGCCCGCCATGGCGTGGATGCCGCCGTAGGTGGCGCAGGTGCCCACCGCCACGACCGCGGTTGCCTTGGGCGCCAAGCGATCCAGCCATTCGCTGGTGGTCATCGGCTGACCGGTCTCGGGATTGTTGCCGAACCCGCACCAGTAGCCCTCGGTGTGCAGCTGCTCGTTGGGAATGGAGCCCTCCACGACCAGCACGAACGGCTCGATTTCACCGCGGTCGGCCTTGAAGAACCATTCCAGGAAGTCATCGGCGCCCCCAGCGGGGCCACATTCGAAATCGATCAACGGCCAGTGGACGGCGACCTTCGGCAGTCCCGGAAGGGATCCGAGAGCGATCTCCTCGACACTGGGTTGGGTGGCGGCAGTCAACGCCACCGAGTCACCGTCACAACTGAGGCCTGCGTTGATCCACAGGACGTGGATCAGCGTCTCTTCGGCTTTGACTGCTTCGCCAGTTGGCATGAATGCCGCCCTTCAGAAGCTGGTGGCCACCTGCGTGGTTCCCATACAGCCCGGAATCGCGTCGAAATGTGACCCTGATCACGCCAGTCTATTCTCGGCGCAGACCTTCCTCAAGATCGCTGAGCAGCGCGGATGTCTGTTCGAACAGCCATTCGTACCACCTGTCCAGGCCCATTCCGGTCGTCGCGGACACCGTCAGCACATCGATGCCGGGATGGATGGAATTCGCGTACTCGCGGCACCGCTCCACATCGAAATCCACGTAGGGCAGCAGGTCCATTTTGTTGACCAGCACCAGCGAGGCGGCCGCGAACATGTGCGGATATTTCAACGGTTTGTCGGTGCCCTCGGTCACCGAGATGACGACGACTTTCGCGTGCTCGCCCAGGTCGAAAAGGGCGGGGCAGACCAGATTCCCGACGTTCTCGATGAACAGCAGCGTGCCGGGGGCCGGGGCGAGCGCCGTGAGGGCGGTGTCCATCATGGCGGCGTCCAGATGGCATCCGGCGCCGGTATTGACCTGGACCACCGGCCGCCCGGTCGCGCGGATGCGTTCGCCGTCGAGCATGGTCTCCTGATCGCCCTCGATCACCGCGATCGAGGTGTCGGCGAGGTCGCGCAGCGTGCGCTCGAGCAGGGTCGTCTTGCCCGAGCCGGGGGAGCTGGTCAGATTGATCGCCAGGATGGCCTGCTCGGCCAGCCGGCGCCGGACCGCTTGGGCCAGTGCGTCGTTCTTCGCCAGCACCTTCTGTTCGAGGGTGATCGTCTCGGTCGGCGCGAGGTGCACGTGCTCTCCGGGGCCGTGCCCGTGCACGTGGTCGCCCGCGTCGCCGTCGTGCCGGTGCGGATGACCGTGCTCGTGATCGTGCTCGTGTGAATGATGGTGGGGGACAACGGTGATCACGGCTGATCCGTCATCACCGCAGCCGCAGGTGGCGCACATTCCCGGCTCACCTCCAGGGACCGGATACGCAGCTCGCGCCCCGCGATGACTTCCACGTCGGCGCTGCCGCAGGGACACAACAGGATCGGATCGGCGACCTCGAAACGGTTGCCACAGGATCGACACGACGCACTGCCCGCGATCACCGCGATCTCGAGCCGCGCGCCCTCGGCCACGGTTCCCTCCGTGGCGATCTCGAAACAGAACTCCATCGCGGCGGGGATCACCGCGCACAGCACCCCGACCTCGACGGTCACACTGTGCACCCGCCGACCGGCCGCGTGTTCACACACCGCCTCGACCAGGCTGCTGGTTATCGCCATCTCGTGCACACGGGCCTCGATTCGACGATCGGAGAAGACCCACGCTACTCCCCGGCCTCGGGTGTGCGGGCGGTTCTCTCCACCCGGGCCGCACCGGCCCACCGCTGCTCGATGCGGCCGAAGCGCCACCCGGCCAGCGCGATCACCCAGACGCCGACGAAAACCCCGACGACCAGGCAGCCGAGCAGCGTCGAATCGATCCCGCCGGGGTTGGACCGCGCGCCGCGCAGGCTCAGCAGCTCGACCGTGCCCACGATCAGGGCGACCGCCACCGACAGCGCCGTCACGGTGAGGTTGTAGTAGACCTTGCGCAGCGGCTGCGCGAACGCCCAGCCGTAGGCGAAGTTCATGAAGGTGCCGTCGATGGTGTCGAGCAGGCTCATGCCCGCCGCGAACAGCACCGGCAGGCACAGGATGGCGTACCAGGGCAGCCCGGCCGCCGCGCTGGTCCCGGCCAGCACCAGCAGCGCGACCTCGGTGGCGGTGTCGAAGCCCAGGCCGAACAGCAGGCCGATCGGGAACAGCTGCCACGGCCGGGAGATCGACTTCATCACCGGGCCCAGCAGCCGGGTCACGAACCCGCGCCCGGCGAGCCGGTCCTCCAGTTCGGCCTCGTCGAACCGGCCCGACCGCAACCCGCGCACCGACCGCAGAATCCCGGTCAGCACAACGAGATTGATGATCGCGATGAGGTAGAGGAAGCCGCCCACCACCGCGGCGCCGATCACGCCGGAGTAGTGGTGCAGCGCGGAGGAATCGTCGGCCACCGGACCGGCCACCGCTTTCACGCCCACCGACAGCAGCAGCGCCAGCCCGAACACCACGGCGGAATGCCCGAGCGAGAAGTACAGCCCGACCGACAACGGCCGCTGCCCGTCGTGCATGAGTTTTCGGGTGGTGTTGTCGATGGCGGCGATATGGTCGGCATCGAAGGCGTGCCGCAGGCCCAGCACATAGGCGGTGAGCCCGACCCCGAACCCGAGCGTCCGGTCACCGACGCTGAAATGTTGTGGGGCCACGAGTCCGATCAGCGTGCCCCAGCCGATCACATGCAACCCGACGACTACCGCGATGATCCCGGCCAGGCGGAGCCATTCCTGCCTGGTGATGGTGAACCGATCGGTCAGGAAGCCGATCGGGCCACGTCGCTGCACTGTCGACGCCACGGCTGACTCCCTGCGGCCCGGGTTCCTCGACCGTAGACTCCGCCGACCCCGCGCGGCAAGGCCACTGGACGTGGTCGGCACGGCGGAGTGAACTGTTTATGCATCGATAGCCTCGATGGTTTCACCGGGCGGGTAGGCCCGCCGCGGCAGCGCAGTACTGCCACACCTGCTCCCGGGCGGCGGCCGACGTGCGGGTCCGCGCCCGGTAGTGCTCCGGCCGGGCCCGGCGATCGTGCCAGAAACGCCCGGACGGCACGTCCATGGCCGCCAGCCAGACCGCGGTGTCCGCGCCTTGCTCGGGCGTGCGCAGCAGCGGTCCGGCCAGCCGTCGGAAGCGGGGCAGTGCCGACGAGATGCCGGGGGTGTCCACCCAGCCCGGGTGCATGCAATGCACGGAAATGCCTTGCGGTGCATACCGATCGGCGAGTATCGGGGTGAGGTCCACCTGGATGCGCTTCGAGCGCGCGTAGGCCGTCGCGCCGCGATAGGGGGTTGCCCGGTACTCGATGTCGCCGGGGTGCAGGGCCTGGGTGTACATGCCGCCGGAGGACACCAGGATCACCCGCGCCGCCGCCGAGCGGGCCAGCAGTGGTGCGAGCGCCTCGGTCATCAGCAGGGGGCCGAGCACGTGGGTCGCCAGGCAGAGCTCGTGGCCCTGGGGGTTCTCGGTGCGTTGCGGCGGCAGCACTCCGGCGTTGTGGACCAGCACATCGACGCGATCGAGCTGCCGGGTCGGGTCGGCGGCGAAATCGCGGACGGCGGCCAGGTCGGAGACATCGCAGTGCGCGACCGTGACCGTCGCGCCGGGCGCGGCCGCGGCGATCTCGGCCGCCGCGGCGGCGCCGCGCGCGCGGTCGCGCACGACCAGGGTGACCGTCGCGCCGATCTCCGCCAGCCCGGTCGCGATGGCCTTGCCGATCCCGGAGTTCGCGCCGGTGACCAGGGCGGTGCGGCCGCGGAGCGCATCAGCAGGGATGGGCGGCCACGACGCGCGCCGGAGCCGGTGACCGAGGCGGCCGTAACCGAGTAGGACCGAGCGGTCCAGGAGGTCGTCGAGAACGTGCTGCGCGCTCATGCCGTCAACTCGCCTTTCGCTCGTCTCGCTCGATGTCGGGCGTCGATTCGAATAGATGCATCGTTTTTGCATCGATTGAATGCTAGCATCGACAGCCTGGAGCCGGGAACAACCGACCGGCCCACGCCCAACCGGCGGAGGAACCATGCACACCAATCCATTGCGCGGCCGCCGATGGTTGCGCGCCGCGGCCGCGGCCGCGGTCCTGCCCGCCTGCTGGCCGTTCGCCGCCCGAGCCGCCGCCGCGCCGCCGGCGCCGGTGCCGACGCTCGAGGTGACCCGGTACACCGGAACCTGGCTGCAGCTCGCGGCGATCCCGCAGCCGTTCAATCTGGCCTGCGCGCGCGACACCCAGGCCGACTACACCCCCACACCGGACGGGCTGACCGTGCGGAACTCCTGCACCACCTGGCTCGGCACCCGCGACGAGATCACCGGAACCGCGCGCATCACCGATCCGGCCACCAATGCGCAACTGGGGGTGAGCTTCCGCGGCGAATCCGATCCGGCGACCAACTACATCGTCACCGCGCTGGATCCCGATTACCGCTGGTCGGTCGTCGTGAACCCCAGCCGCACAGCCGGTTTCGTACTCTCCCGCACGCCGGTGCCCGACGCCGGGCAGTGGAGCGCCATCCGGACGGGCATCGACGCGGCCGGCATGGATCCCTGCCTGTTCCTGACCTCGCCGGTGACCGGAGGCTTCGACGGAATCGAGCCGCTGTGCGCGCGCTGACCGGGGCGGCCCGCCGCCGCGTCGCGGTGATCGGCAGCGGAGTGTCCGGCCTCACCGCCGCCTGGGTGCTGGCCCGCGACTGCGAAGTGGTGCTGTACGAGGCGGATTCGCGGCTCGGCGGCCATGCCCACACCCATCGGGTGCCCGTGCGCGCGGACGGCTCCGGCGATCATCTCGGCGTGGACTCCGGGTTCATCGTGCACAACGACCGCACCTACCCGACGCTGCTGCGGTTGTTCGGCGAACTGGGCGTGCGCACACAGGAATCCGACATGTCGATGTCGGTGCGCTGCGACGGCTGCGGCCTGGAATACGCCGGCGCGAAGGGGCCGCGCGGACTGATTCCGGAACCCGCCGCCCTGCTGCGGCGGCCCTATCTGCGCATGCTCGGCGAGATCACGCGTTTCCACCGGCTGGCGCGGGCCGAATTGGCCACCGGCGCGGGCGAACCACGCACCCTGGGCGAGTTCCTCGCGGACTGTGCTTTCACGCCCTACTTCACTGCCCATTTCATGGTGCCGCTGGTGGCGGCGGTCTGGTCCTGTCCGCCACGGCTGGCCTTGCGCTATCCGGCGCGCTATCTGTTCACGTTCCTCGACCATCACGGCATGCTCACCGTGTTCGGATCGCCCACCTGGCGCACCGTCGCCGGCGGCTCGGCGAGCTATGTGCGGGCCGTGGCCGCTCGGCTGCACGAGGTGCGCGCCGGGGTTCCGGTCCGCTCGGTGCACCGTGGCGCGCACACGGTCGGGGTGCGCGACGACGCCGACGAGGTGGAGTTCTTCGACGCCGCGGTCATCGCCACGCACCCGGAACAGGCGCTGCGCCTACTGGATTCGCCGACGATCGCCGAGTCGCACATCCTCGGCGGGCTGCCCTATACGGCCAATCGGGTGCTGCTGCACACCGATGATTCGGTGCTGCCCCGGCGGTCCGGAGCGCGCGCCTCGTGGAACTATCGCCTGCCCCACTGCGCCGCGACCCCGGAGCGAGTCCAGGTCAGCTACGACCTGACTCGGCTCCAACGCCTGCCCGACGGTCCGGGCGATCGGCGGTTCCTGGCCACCCTCGGCGACGACGGCCGGGTGGCACCCGAGACCGTGCTCGCGACCATGGACTACGAACATCCCCAGTACACACCCGAATCCATGACCGCGCGCCGTCGACTCGCCGAAATCGGGGACCACACAGTGGCTTTCGCCGGGGCATACCACGGCTGGGGATTCCACGAGGACGGCGCGCTCTCAGGGCTGCGCGCCGCCGAACGTATCGGCGGCCGGTGGCACGTGAGCCCATCGACTCCAGCCGCCGCCATTCGGGAACCGTCATGACCCGGGCGAGGCTGGCGCGCACCGTCATTCACCACACGCGACTGGAACCGGTGCGGCACGCCTTCACCTATCGCAGTTACAGCTGGCTGGTCGACCTGGACGAACTGCCCGAACTAGCGTGGCCGTGGCGCTGGTTCGCGAGCTTCCGTGCTCGCGACCACCTCGGCGCCCCCGATGCCACCCTGCGCGCGAACGTGATCGACTACCTGGCCGCCGCGGGGATCGAACTGGGCGACGGACGCATTCTCATGCTCGCCAACGCACGAATCCTCGGATACGTCTTCAATCCCCTCACCGTCTACTGGTGCCACGACGCGAACGGCACACTGCGCTGGGTGATCGCCGAGGTCCACAACACCTACGGCCAGCGGCACCGCTACCTGGTGCCCGCGCAGCCGGAAGCGATGGTGCCCAAGGAGTTCTACGTCTCCCCGTTCACTCCGGCCGCCGGTCGATACCGGCTGCGGGCTCCGGAACCCACGGATCGGGTCCGGGTGGCGATCACCCTGGAAGGAGCCGACGGCCGCGCCGTATTCGCCGGGACCGTCAGCGGGCGGGTGGTTCCCGCGAACGGGCGCACCCTGGCCCGGGTGCTGGCAGCGCACCCGCTCGAAACGCTGCGGGTGAGCGCCCTCATCCGCTGGCAAGGCCTGCGGCTGTGGCGCCGGGGCCTGCCCATCACTCCCCGCCCGTCCGCTGTCTCCCGGGAGGTCCTGACATGAGACGATCCTCGTTCGCGCCGCCGCCCATCCTCCCCGGCGCGCACCGAATCGCACCGCCGCCGGTGCCGATCGGGGTGCGGTCCACGCTCGGCCGCCCAATCGTCCTGGCCCTGTTCGAGCGTGCGGCGCAACGCCTTCCGCTGCGGATCGAGCTGCCCGGCGGCGAATGGTGGGGCGGCGCGCTCGACGATCCCGCCGCGGCGCGGCTGACGCTCCACGATCCCGACGCCTTCGCCCGGCGGATCGCGGTCTCCGGTCTCATCGGGTTCGGCGAGGCGTACATGGCCGGTGAGTGGAGCGCCCCGGATCTGCC
The DNA here is from genome assembly GCF_053602575.1 of Nocardia sp. NPDC004340. Lineage (NCBI taxonomy): Bacteria > Bacillati > Actinomycetota > Actinomycetes > Mycobacteriales > Nocardiaceae > Nocardia > Nocardia sp. NPDC004340. Next base: position 294,984 of record NZ_JBSGDW010000003.1, on the reverse strand, counting down.
CGCGGTGCTGACCGTGCTGGCCGCCGACATCCGCGCCCTGGTGCCCCGGCCGCTGCACGTGTTCCGGCCACTGCTGCTCCCGCGACACCCGCGGGCCACCAGGGCGACCGCTGAGGGTGCCCGCAGCAATGCGGCCCACCATTACGACCTGTCCAACGACTTCTTCGCGGCCTTCCTGGACGAGACCCTGACCTATTCGGCGGCGCTGTTCGAACGCCTCGACCCGGCGCCGACCTGGGACGATCTCGCCTCGGCGCAGCATCGCAAGATCGATCGGCTGCTGGACGACGCCGGGGTCGGGCGGGGCAGCACCGTGCTCGAAATCGGCACTGGCTGGGGCGAATTGGCGCTGCGGGCGGCACGCAGGGGCGCGACGGTCCGGTCGCTCACCCTGTCCTCGGAGCAACAGCGTCACGCCCGGCAGCGGATCGCGGCTGCCGGGCTGACCGACCGGGTATCGATCGAGCTGCTCGACTACCGTCGCGTCGACGGCCGCTACGACGCCGTGGTGTCGGTGGAGATGATCGAGGCGGTCGGATACGACTACCTGCCCGGCTACCTGGCCACCCTCGAACGGGTGCTCGCACCCGGCGGGCGCATCGCCCTACAGGTCATCACCATGCCCCACGACCGCCTGCGGGCCGCGCGGCGAACGCACACCTGGATCCAGGAGTACATCTTCCCGGGCGGATTCCTGCCCTCGGAAACCCTCCTGGACCAGCTCCTTTCGGCACACACCGGCCTGCGGATCACGCATCGCCGCAGTCTGGGCCACCACTACGAGCACACGCTGCGACTGTGGCTGGATCGATTCACCGCCGCCGCCGACCACGTCGCCTCGCTGGGATTCGACGAGGTCTTCCAGCGGATGTGGCGGTTGTACCTGGCCTACTCCGAGGCCGGATTCCGTTCGGACTACCTCGATGTCGTACACCTCGTGCTATGCGAGCGGGACGGCGGCGCACGATGAATCCGACCACGCCCACCCGGATCCTCGGCGCGGCGACGGCCGCCTACGGACTCGCCGTCGCGCTGCGGCCCGAGATCCTGTTGCGGCCCACGGGTTTGGGCACCGGTCTCGAATCGGAGCCGAGAGCCGCGGCACGGCTGATCGCCCTGCGCGACCTGGCCTCGGGCGTGTCGATGGTGGTGACCTCCGATCCGCGGGCGCGGCGCACCGCGATGGCCGTGCGTGTCGCTTCGGACGCTGCCGACACCCTGGTGTTCGCCTACGCCCTGCGCGGACGGCCCGAACGGGTGAAAACACTGGCGGTGACCGGCGGTTGGGGAGTGCTGTGCGCGGCCGGCGCGCTCCACGAGTGGCGTCGAGGCCGTGGGCAGCGTCACCGGATCGCGGCGCATGGTGCGGTGCGGACGTGACGTCCGGGCCGGGCGGGGCGCAGCCGGGCGCGGTGGCCGAGTTCACCGTGGGCGCGGTCGCGCGGCGGGTGGGCGTTCCCGTCGCGACCCTGCGCAGCTGGAATCGGCGTTACGGCATCGGCCCGCAGCGGCATCGGCCCGGAGAGCACCGGTCCTACACCTCGACGGACCTGGCGATGGTCACCCGCATGGTCGAGTTGGTCCGGGCCGGCGCGAGTCCCGGCAGTGCCGCGCGGGCCGCTCGGGCCGTCGCCGAACCCGCCCCACGCCGCGGCGATGTCGGGCCGGTGCTGGCCGCGGCGGAGAGCATGGATGTGGCCCGGTTGCTGACGCTGCTGTCGGCCCACGTGGCCCATCACGGGGTGGGCGACACCTGGAATCTGTTGTGCCGCCCCGCCTTCGCGGAGATCGTCGATCGCCAGCGCCGCGGCGAGGGCTATATCGAGGTCGAGCACCTGCTGTCCTGGGCGTCCACGACGAGCCTGCATCGTGCGGTTCCGGCGGTGGCGGACGCGGCGGGGGAGCCGCGAATCGTGTTGGCCTGCACCGCCGGAGAACAGCATGTGCTGCCGCTCGAAGTCCTGCGCGCGGCCTTGGCCGAGGGTGGAACCGCGGCGTTGCTGCTCGGTGCGTCGGTTCCGCCGGAGGCCCTCGAGCGCGCTCTGTCCCGGCGGGACCGCCCGGCCGCTGTGGTGCTGTGGTCGCAATCGCCGGGCACCGCGTCGCCCGCGTCGCTCCGGGTGGCGGCCGCCGGGTCCGGGTCGGTGTTCGTCGCCGGGCCGGGCTGGGAACACATCGGCAGCGAGACCGGAGTGTCGCGATTACGCTCGTTGGAGGAGGCGCTCGATGCGCTTACCGCGCCGCGGACGCGCTGAGCAGTTCGACCGCTTCGGTGAGGTCGGCGAGCCGCCGGGCGGATTCGGGCAGGATGAGGGTGTCCCAGCCGGGACCGCCCACATAGACCATCGCCTGGGCGTCGGCACAGGCGCGGATCGCGGAGGTGAGGGCCGTCGCCTCTTGTTGCGACCACAGCACCACCGTGGCGGGCTCCGAGACGCGGGCCAGCGTGTCGGCCAGGGCCGCGGTCGGGACATCCGGCCCGAGCATGCGCGCCCCCACCTCTCGTTCCGCGAGCGCCGCGCGCAGCACTTCCAATGGCAGGGAATGGGTTTCACCGCCGGTGCAGGCGAGGATCAGCGGCGCGGACAGCCGGGCGGTGGCCGGCGGCACGGTCCGGTGCAGGGCCGCGACGATGCCCCACGACAGCAGATGTTCCACATCCACGCAGCCCTCGCCCGCGAGCTGGCGGCCGACGATGTTCGCGAAAGCCGGACGGCACAATCCATCCCAGGTGTCGATCACCCCGTACATGCGCAGGTGCTTCTCGACCAGATCGCAGACCACATCGGTGTCGAGATCGAAGGCCGCCGACACCAGCGCGGCCGCATCACCGTGGGACAGGGCCGAACCGCGGGCTGCCGCCGCCGCGCCGGCGGGCGTGGATCCGGCGCGGATCAGCTCTACCATCCGCGTCAGCAGTGCGATATCGCCTTCGGTATAGAGCCGGTGGCGGCCTGGGCGATCCTGTGCGGGGCCGATGCCGTAGCGGCGGTTCCAGCTGCGCAGGGTCGCGGTCGGGATGCCGAGCCGTTCGGCCGCCGCGCGGACCGAGAAACCGGTCTGTTCGGGGGCGGATATCGGGCGGTGCGACATGCCTTGATTGTGCCTGTTCATGATCGGAAGGGGTGATCACGGTGCGGTGTGTGGTGTTCGGAGCCACCGGATATATCGGTGGCCGCCTGGTGCCGGAACTGCTGGCGGCCGGGCACAGTGTGCGCGTCCTCGCCCGCGACGTAGGAAAACTCGACGACGTGCCCTGGCGCGATCGAGTGGACGTGGTGTGCGGCGACGTGACCCGCCCCGACGACGTACGCGGCGCCCTGGCCGGGCAGGACGTCCTCTACTACCTGGTGCATTCCTTGGCGCGCACCGATTTCGAGCATGTCGATCGCGAAGCGGCCCGCACGGTCGCCGCGGCGGCGGACCACGCGGGACTGCGCCGGATCGTCTACCTGGGCGGCATCACGCCCGTCGATCAGGAGCTGTCACGCCATCTCGCGTCGCGCGCCGAGGTCGGCGAGATCCTGGCGCGGGCGGCGACGCCCACGGTGGTGCTGCGGGCCGCCGTCATCATCGGTTCCGGCTCCGCGAGTTTCGAGATGCTGCGCTACCTCACCGAACGCCTGCCGGTCATGGTGACCCCGCGCTGGGTGCGCAATCACATCCAGCCCATCGCGGTGCGCGACGTGCTCTACTACCTGGTCGCCGCCGCGGGTCTACCGGACGACGTGAACGACGCGTTCGACATCGGCGGCCCCGACGTGCTCACCTATCTCGGCATGATGCGCGGCTACGCCGCTGTCGCCGAGCTGCCCCGCCGGTTGATCGTGCCGGTCCCGGTCCTCACGCCCTGGCTGTCGGCCCAGTGGGTGAACCTGGTGACCCCGGTGCCGCGCCCGATCGCCATACCGCTGATGGAATCACTGGTCAACGACGTGATCTGCGCCGACCACCAGATCGCCACGGTCATCGCCGACCCACCGGGCGGGTCGACACCGTACCGCCGCGCGGTGGCCCTCGCCTTGCAGCGGGTCCGAACCCTGGACGTGCCCACCCGCTGGTCGGACGCGAATCCGCCCCACGCCCCGGCCAATCCACTGCCCACCGACCCCGAATGGTCCGGCGGCTCGATGTATTGCGATGTGCGAGAACAGGATACGTCCGCCACCCCGGAAGCGGTGTGGTCGGTGCTGGAGGCGATCGGCGGCGCCAACGGCTGGTATTCCTTCCCGCCCGCCTGGGCGCTGCGCGGCTGGATCGACCGCCTGATGGGCGGCGCCGGGCTGCGCCGAGGCCGCCGCCACCCCCACCGGCTCCGCGAAGGCGACGCCCTGGATTGGTGGCGCGTCGAACGCCTCGAACGCGGCCACCGAATCCTGCTCCGCGCGGAAATGCGAGTCCCCGGCCGCGCCTGGCTCGAACTATCCGTCTCCCCGGCCCCCGAAGGCGGCGCGCACTACCACCAGCGCGCCCTCTTCGAACCCCACGGCCTCGCCGGCCACCTCTACTGGCACGCCATCGCCCCGTTCCACGCCCTGATCTTCGGCGGCATGGTCCGCAATATCACCGGCGCGGCACAGTGATGGTCGACGGTTTCCCTGCACGAGCGGCTCACGAGGTGCGGTGATCGAGCCGCCATGCTGACAACGCGCTGGTATCCGCAAATAGGTATGCCTTGGGCCGTTCTACCGTCGCAGTTTTGCGGTACGAGGGTGAGTCTGGATTCGGCCGGATAAAACACAGCGCCCCGAGGTAGTAGTCATGAGCGATCTCCAACAGTTCGTCAGTCGAAATGCCGCAGGCGCTGAGAGCCTGATGCTGCGCCGTTGTGTGGGGTGCCGGGCATTGCACTCACCGTTCATCGCAACCTGTTCGTCCTGCCGGTCGGAGGAGTTCGAGTGGGCCGACTCGTCCGGGTTCGGTTCCATCGTCTCGTGGCGATCGGTGCATCGGGCACCGGAGCAGGGATCCAGCGATGTCGTTCCGGCCCTGATCGCCATCGTTGAATTGGACGAAGGTCCGTGGATTCACACGACGATCGAAGGCGATGTTCCGCCGACCTCGGACGACCCTGTTCGCGTGCGATTCGAGCCACGCCCTCGTACGGATTGCTTTCCGGCGTACACGGTGTGCGCCGAGCCGCTACACGACCGTCTTCGAGGACAGGTCGCAACTACAGCAAACGCCCAGGTTCGGCGTTAGGTGATGCGAACCATAACTGGAGAAGCGCCCCTGTCATTAGGGGGACCTAAGTTGAATTGGGTGGTACGACGGTGAACCTGTACTCGCTGGATATGAACACTTGTCCGAGCATCGGGCTCGACGCTGCCGAGGATTGAGATGGCACGGTGTGGTGGACGGTGACTGCGACCGATGACCCGGATCGGCGTGATGTCGTCCGCCAGATTCTCAGGTCCATCGCCGATGCCATCGTCGACGTGGTGTATCCAGTAGCAGACCTTGCGACTGGCGGAGCCTGCCAGGCTTCAGTTCCTCCATTGTGTGTAATCCGGCCGCATTTTCCCAGACCGCGGTCATGGCCAGTGAAAACCGTTGTCCACCAGTCGCTCACCGATGGACGGGAGGGCGCGTTGACCAAACTTCGGATGTCGCTGCGCACGCTTGCCTTCCCGGCGACGCCGCATATCGAGAGCAAGCGCGCCCCGCCTGCGATGACCGCCGACTCGATCGCCTTTACCGCATCTCAGGGGCGGCCGAGTACCGGGAAGTTGGCACGAATGACGTTGTGCGGGTCACGGGTTCGCTTGATCTGCTGCAGCCGCGTCAGGGTGTCGGGATCGAAGGCCGCGGCGGCGGACTCACCCGGAGCGAGGAAAGTGTAGGGCTTGGTACCGGTGATGCTCGCGCCGAGCGCGTCGATGATCTCCTCGAATCGGTCACCGATGGCGCCGAGCAGGTGTGGCAACCCGAGCCCGAGCAGGTACAACGCGTACGGTTCGGTGACCGGGACGCGTGCGCCGCCGTTGGGCCGCTGCCGTGCGAGTGCGCCGCCCAGGCCACGGATCTGCACGTTGAGCAGTGGTGCGACGGGTGCGTCGATGAGGGTCTTCACCACCGCGTCGCCTAGGTCGGTGAGCAGTTCGCCGCGCGAGAGCGAGGGGCTGGGGTCGGTGGGTTCGGCGGTGATCTTGCCGATCTCGGCCGGGCTGAGCTCGCCGCGGGTATCGGCGATGTGGCCCCCGATCGTGTCGAGCCGGCGGGTCAGTTGTCGTCCCTCTGCGGGATCACCGAGGTAGGCGAAGTCGATGGCGACCGTCGGCGCGGCGCCGGGAATCTGGTAGCGCTGCAACCACACCGACAGTTCGGCGGGTGCGTCGGTGGTGAGTTCGGTGAACAGCTCGAAGACCGCTCGGGCGCATCGGCCGCCTCGACCACGGCCGCCACGGACTGCGCGACAGCGGAATTCCACGGCTGCGCCGCCTGCTCGAAATCGGCATCGCCCGGCAGGATCACACCACCGCGCACGACGGTGCGCAGGTTCTCGATGGACATTCTCAATCCTCGTTCTTCTTGTCGTGCCTGGGGTGTCTAGTCGATCGACGATGCAGCGGTCGCAGGTGTGACATGTGCTGTGATCGCGGGGCGGACGTGGTTCAGCAAGAGGTCGAGGAACCGATCGGGCCGGCGGAAGGCCGCGAAGTGGCTGGCGTCCTCGATGAGAGCGAATGTCTTCATCGGGGCGGTGACGTCGTCGAAGAACCGCTCGGCCGTTTGGGCCGGGGTGATGACGTCGTGTTCACCTTGGAAGAGGAAGAACGGGATCGCGAAGTCGGTGCCCTCGGCCCATTCGTCGATCGTGACCGATTGCGGGGCAAGGCATTCGGAGAAACTCATGGCCTGCGTGTAGGTACGGACCTCGCCGAGGGAGTGCAGTGGCGAGGTCAGTAGCGACCCCATCACGACCTTCTTGACGGTGTCGAAGGTGAGCGGATCGGAACCGACGGTGTGCTTGTTGAACTGCGACCAGTCCGACGTGGTCCATGCCGACCTGTCCGCGGTCATGGCGGTGACAGCTGCGAGATCCTTGTGCTTGCCCGACTTTTCGAGCCGCTCGAGCAGTCCGGTGTAGGCGGTGCGGTCACGGCCGCCGGCGTTGATGTTCTGGTCGGTGCCGACGTAGGCGGAGAACAATTCGGGGTGGCGGCGGGCCAGACGCAGCGCGATGAAGGAGCCGAAGGAGCAGCCCATCAGAACGACCTTGTCGACACCGAGCCGAGCCCGCACCTGCTCGACAACTTCCACACCATCGCGCTCGAGCTGGGCCAGGCTCATCTCTCCCTGACCGGTCGGGCCGGTGTGGCCGAAGGTCTTGCCGGCGCCGCGAATATCCCAGCGCACCACGGTGAAGTGGCGTTCCCATTCCCGGGTGCGGGCGGCGTAGATGAGGTTGGAAGCGCCGGGGCCGCCGTGGATTTCGAGCAGGACCGGGTTGTCGCGATGCTCGCCGCGGATCGAGATCCATTGAGCGATCCCGCCGATCTCGACGAAGCCGGCTTCGTCGATGCCGTCCGGGGTGGTGATGCGCAGCCGCTGCGCGTGCTTCGTGCCCGGGATCCGCATGATGACTCCTCAACTGTTTATGTCATAAACAACGAGGTTTAAGGTATAAACAGTTGACGAGTCTGTCAACTACGACCCCGCAGGAGAACCGGTCATGGCCCGCAGCGCCGAGGACAAACTCCGTGATCTGCGCACCGCTGCCGCGCTGCTCTGGGGTGAGTCCGTCCGCGGACCCAAACCTGGCCTGACCGTGGACGGCATCACCGCGGCGGCGGTCTCGCGCGCCGACCTCGACGGCCTGGAGGCCGTGTCGATGAACAGGGTGGCCGCCGCATTCGGTGTTTCGGGGATGGCCCTCTACCGCCACATCCCCGGCAAGTCGGCACTCGTCGAATTGATGGTCGAGGCCGTGCTGGCCGTCGAACCCGAGCTACCCGAGGCCGGCACGGGCTGGCGCACCCGACTCCTCGCGTGGGCCCGTCAGTTGCTGGAGATCTATCGAGCGCATCCGTGGCTGCTCACCGCGATCGCCATGCGCCGACAACTCCTCGGCCCGCACCAACTCCGCTGGATGGACGCGGCATTGGCGGTGTTGGAATCCACCGGCCTCCAGGCGGCCGAACGTCATCAAACATTCCTGCTCATCGCCGGACACGTCCGCAATATCGCCCAGCAGCACGTCGACTTCGACGCCGACCATGCCCGCGAATGGCAGCAGCTCACCAGCGAACTAATCGACCGCCACGCCGAACGCTTCCCCGCCCTGGCGAGGACACTCGCCGAGACCACCGCGAAAATCGATCCCCTCGCATTCGGCCTGGATCGCATTTTCGACGGAGTCCAAACCCTCGTCGACCACACCGCCGCAGCGAAGCGCTACTCGAAGTAGACGATTACGCCGTCGATCGGGCGTCGGTTTGCTCGGTAAGGCCGAGCCGGCTGGTTCGATCAGTGCAGGGCGCGAGGCCAAGGGGGGCGCAGCCTTTGATGGACGTTTCAGACCAGCTGCGGTGATGCGAGATGGGCGTCGATGCAGTCGAGCAAGTCACGGCTTCTCAGCGGTTTGGGCAGGTAGTCGCACGCGCCGGCCGCGTAGGCCTCATCGATGGCGTCGGGATTGCCATCCAGGGAGATGGCGATGACCGGTATTGATGAAGAATTCCGCAGCTGTCGGCAAAGATGCGCGCCCGGCAGATCGGGCAAGTCCAGCTCGAGCAGCACCAAGTCTGGATGCCATCGCCGAACGGCGGTCAAAGCGCGCTGCGCATTGCGGGCGGAAACCACCTCATGGCCGGCACTTGCCAGCACAAGTCCCTCGATCTCTGCCATCGCTGGGTTGCTCTCGACGACGAGGACCTTGCTGGGCTTGGTCGCAAGGGTCGACGGCAGTGTGAATTCTTTTGCAGAGCACGGGAATCGGCTCAAAATGGATCCTTCGCAGACAGGTCCTCGATCGTCGAATCCGCAGCGTTGTGAAGCTGAATCGAGGCAATCCTGTTATCGCAATGGTGGCACCGCGATCGACGTGCTTCGACCTTATGACAATCAGCAATCCGGCAGCAATAATTCTGCGAGCTGTTTTCGCGGTGTTTACAAGGCGGGCTCAATCCCCTGGAATCCCACTACTGGTGGCGCTGTCCGCTGGGCCTAGCCAATTTGCGCGGGTCGTCCCATAAAGCGCATTCGCGCAGTGCCTCTCTTGTCAGGGCGAGCTTGCGGTATCCCGCGACGAGTCCCGCCCCGATGCCCTGGGCATACAAATCGACCGGCGGAGGCACCCAGGAATCCGCAGTCAGCCCCACGAGGGCGGGGGCGTCCAGGCGGCGTCGGGCGGTAGCCACGGCTGTGCCAACCGAGGTGAAGGTACGCGCCACTGCCGATCGCTCGCGATCTTCTCGGCGATGTCGAGGAACTCGGCGACGGGCGAAGCGGGCGGTTCGTCACGCCAGGCGATCGACCACGGGTAATACGGCTGGAATTCCAGCGGTTGGTGGATCGGGGCGCCGAACTCCGCGTAACGCCGCGCATAGCTCTCGAACTCGAGGATCCGGGCGGGCTGCGACCTTCGATGCCAGGCGGCCAGACAGTGTCCGAAAGCGCCCGGGTTGCCCAGCCAGCGCAATCCGAGATCGGCGTGGCGTTCGAGCGTCGTCATGTAGTCGCCGTGTGCGTTGTACAGCCCCGAGTCCGGACCGTCGGCGAAGACCTCCACCGGACGGTCATACAGCGAGACTTCCGTCTGCGGCGGATCGCTGGACCGCCCGACCAGCAGCATGGGTTCCAGGCGCAGGCGGCGGAAATGCCAACCCGTCGGGTGTTGGGCGGTCATGGCGTCGGTGACCCGCAGGATGGCGATGTCGAGGCGGTGGTCGAGCAGTGCGTCCAGCTGCCGAACGCTGTCCAGTGACCGCTCGACGATCCGGACGGCGGGGTGGGCGGCGGCGAACTCGTCGGCCACGGTCCGGCTGGTCTGCAATTCGAAAATGTGTGCGATCCGCACCTCGTCGGAATCGGTGGGGCCGTGGCCGATACGCGCTGCCAGCGTGATGATCTCCCGCGCGTCCACCAAGACGCGGCGCCCCCGGGCAGTGAGCGCGACATGGCGGCTGTCGCGCTCGAACAGCGGACTGCCGAGGTGGTCCTCGAGTCGGCGGATCTGCTTCGACAGCGCGGGCTGGGTAATGAACAGCCTCGCGGCCGCCCGGCCGAAATGGAGCTCCTCGGCAAGCACAGCGAAGTAACGCAACTGCCGCAGATCGAGATCCATGGTCGCCCCTGTTCCCGCCAACGGCGGTCCGAAAGCACGTCACCAGCAAGTATGCGGGCTGGGTTATCGATCGGGGCGCGATACGACTTGGACGCTCCGCGGATCGCGGTGGTGAAGTGGATCAGGGTCCGAAAGGGGAGCGACATGCCGCAGACACCGACACCGGTGGTTTTCATTCACGGGCTGTGGTTGCACGCCACCAGTTGGGCGCCGTGGCTCGACCATTTCCGCGCCGCGGGTTATGCCCCGATCGCGCCCGGCTGGCCCCACGAGCCCGACACCGTCGCCGAGGCTCGCGCGCATCCCGAGGCGGTGGCGAACATCGGAATCGACGACGCCGCAGCGCATTACGCCGACATCATCGACACGTTGCCCGCTGCCCCGATCATCATCGGCCACTCCTTCGGCGGGCTGCTCACCGAGAAACTGATGGGCCGCGGCCTCGGAATCGCGGGCGTGGCGATCGATCCGGCTCAGATCAAAGGGGTGCTGCCGCTGCCGCTCGCGCAGTTGCGCGCCGGACTCCCCGCGCTGGGCAATCCCGCCAACCTGCACAAATCCGTGTCACTGACCGAGAAGGAATTCCGGTTCGGCTTCGGCAACGCGGTCAGCGAGCGGGAGTCCGACGAGCTGTTCGAGAAGTGGACGGTGCCCTCACCCGCGCGCCCGCTCTTCCAGGCCGCCGCCGCGAACTTCGTCCTGCACTCGCAGGCCGCGGTCGACACCGGCAACGCCGATCGTGGCCCGTTGCTGCTCATTTCGGGTCTGGAGGACCACACCGTCCCCGACGTGGTGACCCGCTCGACGCTGAAGCAGTACCGCGATTCCACCGCCGTGACCGAACTGCGGCAGTTCGAGGGTCGCGGCCATTCGCTCACCGTCGACAGCGGCTGGAAGGACGTGGCCGACGCGGTCCTGGCCTGGCTGGCGGACAAGGGATTCTGACACCGAGGAGGGCGCGGCCATGGACTTGGGACTCACCGACACGCTCGCGGTCGTGACCGGCGCGAGCCGGGGTATCGGGCTGGCCATCACCCGTTCGCTCGTCGAGGAGGGCGCGGTCGTGGTGGCCGCGGCTCGCCGCAGCGGCGACGACCTCCTGGCGCTCGCCGACACCGGCCGCGTTCACCCGGTGGAGGTGGATCTGTCCACCGAGCAGGGGGCGACCGAATTGGGCGCGGTCGCAGCCAAGTTCGGGACGACAGCCCTGCTGTTCAACAATGTCGGCGGCGTGACACCGCGGTTGAACGGCTTCCTCGACATCGGGGACGACGACTGGCTGGCCACCCTCACCCTCGATCTGTTCTCCGCGATCCGCGTCACCCGTGCGGTACTGCCGGCCATGCTCGACGCGGGACGAGGCAGCATCGTCACCATCAGTTCGGTCAACGCGAAGCTGCCGGACCCGACGGTCATCGACTACAGCGCCGCCAAGGCCGCCCTCACCAACTTCAGCAAGTCGCTATCGAAACAGGTTGGCGCGCAGGGTGTCCGGGTCAACACCATCAGTCCCGGCCCGGTCGCCACGGACCTGTGGCTCGGTGCGCACGGCGTAGCCCGCACGATCGCCGACAACGCGGGCGGTGACCCGGACGCTGTCGCGCGCACCGCGGTGGCGCAGACCGCCACCGGACGGTTCACCCGACCCGAGGAGATCGCCGATCTCGCTGTCTTCCTTGCCAGCACACGGGCGGCCAATATCACCGGATCGGACTTCGTCGTCGACGGCGGAATGATCACCACGATCTGAGTGCGCGAAGCTGCGGGAATCGGCGGCAGAGGTTATCGATCTGCTGCCCTACCTGCCGTAATTCGGTTTCGATGGTCTGGCCGGGGGAGTCCGCCGGCCACTGACCTCGTCGACGCGCCAACTGTTGCGCGTAGAGGTCGAGTTCGCCCAGGAATACCCGTGCCTGGGCGAGTTCGTGATCCTCGGTAGTCACCCGAGCCTCGAATCAGTCCGAGGTGGAAGCCGGTCTGCGCGCGGCCATCCGCTCGACGAGCAGCGGGATGGTGTCCCGGACGGGACGTTCCGTGATCTGTTGATCCTCATCATTCGCTGCCATACGTCATGGTCGCGTGCTGTCACCCGCACCGTCAACCGCCCCTCGATACGATTCGCGAAGTATGCCACGATTCGCCAAAAGGCATGCGGTTTAAAGGAATTCTTGATTCGGGCTGCTACCCGGCCGGTGCCGGCGCTGGATCCTGAAGTGCGGGAAAGCGCCGATACAACAGGTTGATCTGGTCGTGCACGGCGGCCAGTTCGGCCTCGACCGTGCGGGAATGCGGGACCGCCGCGGCCGCGGGCACCGACTGCAGCCGACGCGTCAGCGTCCGCGCGTGCCGGCGCAAGTCGTCCAGAAAGTTTCGCGCCTGGACGAGCTCAGGGTCATCAAGCATGGCTTCTCGCATCGACAAAGGTGTCCGGCCACGGCACCGGACACTCGGGTGCGGGAAGTATGTCATGGATCGTCCATCCGGGATTTCCCTGCCGTTCAGCAAGGCCCTCAGCTCTCGACCCGCGGCGTGGGCTGCAGGCGAATTCGCCGAGATCTCGACCGAGTAGCCCGAACGTCATTCGCCGGGAACAGACTCACCTTCCGTCGGATGGGTCGTCGTTCGCGCCCGTGATCACCCCTGGCCGTTGCCCGGTCGCACGGCCAGGGCAGCTCCCGGCACGTGTGTCCTCGCGGCCGACGCGGTCCAGCCGCACGCCCTGGAGCGGTCGCGAGTTCGCGGCCCGAACCAACGCCGTACCGGTCCGACTTCCGCGATCAGGTGGACCGCTCGATGTCGCGAGCCGGTAGGGCGTCACGCAATTCGCGTCGAGAGCTGATCCCCAGCTTGCCGAAGACCTTGCGCAGGTGCCATTCGACTGTGCGGGCGCTGATGTAGAGCTCGTTGCCGATTTCCTGGTTGGTTCGGCCGTCGCGCGCCATCTGGGCTATCTGTTGTTCCTGCGGGGTCAAGTCGTTGAGTGTGTCGGCGGTCCGTTTGCGGACCTTCTCGCCGGTGGCGAGCAATTCGTGCCGAGTGCGTTCGGCGAATCCATCGGCTCCCATGGCGACGAACTCTTCGAACGCCGCTTTCAGCTGGTGGCGGGCATCGCCGCGTCGGTGTTCGCGCCGCAGCCACTCGCCGAACAGCAGTCGTGACCGAGCCAGCTCGAACCGCAGGCGCGTGTGACCGAGCCGCTCGACCGCCTCGGTATAACACCGCTCGGCCGTCTCGCCGACGCTGACCAGGGCTTGCGAGCGCGCCAACAGACCTGCCGCCCAATCCGATTCGGGAACCGCCGCATAGGCGATCAGCCTGTCCACGGTCGCCGTCGCCGTGTCGATATCGCCGCTGCGCACGGCGGCCTCGACCAGGTCCGGCAGTGCCTGGGCGGTGAAGGGGCCGAGGTCACCCGTGGCCGCGTGGACCGCGGCCTCGAATGCCAGGTCGTAGTGGCCGAGGCCGAGGTGGAGCAACGCGGTGGCCCGCTGGGTGATCTGCACTCCCAGCCCTTCACCGCGAGCCGTGGACTCGGCGCGCACAGCGGCGATGAGCGGTGCGGCTTCGGCGGCGTGTCCCTGGTAGGCCAGGAGGAAGAGATCGCCGTATGAGGCTCTGAGCGTTCCGGTGACCTCCTTGACCCTTTGCTCCTCGAGGCCGAGGTCGCGCGCGTCGTCCACGTCGCCGCGCCACAACGCGACAACTCGATGTGCGTTGAGCGCGTTGGCAAGCGGCGCGAGTGCGCCGGCCTCGCGCGCCAACGCCACGTGCCGGCTGGTCGCCGAATCCCACGCCTCGAAATCCCAGAGCGAGAGAGCCGCGTTCGCGACCAACACTCCGCGGCGCAAGAAGACCTCGGTCGGAGTGGTGTCATCGAGGAAACTCGTCACGGCCTCCCTCAGCACGGGTGCCGCGGTGGCCGTTCCGGCAGTGATCAGCGTCGCCAGCCCGAGGGCCAGCGCGTCGCCCGCGCCGGGGATTGTCGGCGTCGGCGCGGAGCGAGCGGATTGCGAGACCGATGCCAGGTCGCCGCTCGAATACGCCAGGCTCCCCGCGACCAAAGCCGCGCCCCACGCATCCAGATAGGTGTCGCAGGCCAGCCTGGGATCGAGGGACTCGAGCCGCCGAGCCGCGTGCACGAGCGCCACCGGAGCATCGGCGCCGGACCTTGCGGCGCGTCCGGTCAGACCTCGCATCAGATCCGCGCGGGCGCGCTGCAGATCGTCGACCGCATCCGCCTCGGCTTCGGCGACCAGACCCAGCGCCGCGTCGTAACGGCCGGCGTCGAGATTGGCCTGCGCAGCCTCGAGGGTTCGCTCGGTGCGTTGTCGCGCGTCAGCGGTGAGCGCCGCGGCCCGCTCCAGGAACGATGCGGCCGCGGCGACTCCTCCTCGTGCCCGGGCCCGCGCGGCCGCCTCGTACAGCGCGGTCGCGACCTGTTCATCGGGACCGATGGTGGCGGCGCCGAGGTGCCACACCCGGCGTTCGGGCTCGGTCTCGGCATCGAGCGAAGCCGCCAGCGCCGCGTTCACCGCGCGACGCTCGTCAGGCGTCCCAGCGGCGTAGGCGGCACCGCGCACCAGCGGGTGGCTGAACCGCACCTGTCCTCCGACCTCGAACAGCCGTTCCTCGATGGCGGGCTCCGCGGAGGTGCGCTCGAGGCCCATCGACTGTGCAGCCCGCCAGAGTAGGGCGGCGTCTCCGGTGGGTTCCGCGGCGGCGAGCAGCAGTAGCAGGCGGGTCGGGTCGGGCAGCGCCCGGATGCGACGCACGTAGTGGTCGTGGAGACTGCCGGCTGTCATCGCGGGAAACGCGAATCCGCCCATCAGCTCGGCCTTTCCGCGCTGGGCCAATTCCAGCAGTGCCAGGGGGTTCCCGTCGGTCTCGGTGACGATCCGGTCGCGGACCCGGCGGTCGAGCTTGCCCGGCAGGGTCGCGCTCAGGAGCGCGACCGCGTCATCGTGGCCGAGGCCGGAGACGGCCAGTGCCGGGATGCCCGCGAGCAGGTGCTCACCGGCGGGCTCGCGGACCGCGAAGACCATCACCACCGACTCGGCTGCCAATCGCCGTGCGACGAAACCGAGAACCTGGATCGATGCTTCATCGAGCCACTGTGCGTCGTCGATCGAGCACACGACCGGTCGGTCGGCCGCCGCTTCCGCCAGCAGGCCGAGGACCGCCAGTCCGACGACGAACTTGTCGGGCCTATCGCCGGCGACGTGCCCGAAGGCCACCTGGAGAGCCCGCTGCTGTGGTTCGGGGAGGCCGGGAATCAGGTCGAACATAGGTGAGCACAGCTGATGGAGCGCCGCGAACGGCAGCTCCAGCTCGGACTCCACTCCGGTCACCGCCGCGATTCGACACCCCGTCGCCCGATCGGCGAGGTACTCCAGCAGCGTCGTCTTGCCGATTCCGGCTTCCCCCCGCAGGACGAGCGCACCGCTCTCCCCGTGTCGAACGCGGTGCAGCAGGTTGTCGAGGCGTTCGCGTTCCTCGGTGCGTCCGCGAAGGGCGGTGGTCTGCGCGGCCATTACCCCACACTAGGCCACCGTCGTCGCGTTACACGGCTGCTATTCGACTGGGCCGGTGAGGAACTCGTCGAGCGTCGCGAACGGGCTCGGGTTGGTCATCTCCGTACCTCGGTTCGGGCCTCGATCGCGGACACGGAGTTCTTGAACGCCTTGGTCAGCACGCTCCTGCCGACGGTGGCGAGCACGGCTCCGAGGAACCAGCCGCGGGAGTTCTTGCCCTCGCGCACCACGACGTAGTCGATGTCGGTGGTGCCGTCGGGAAGCGGGGTCAGGTTGTAGGTGTGTCCGGAGTGGTGGCCCCACACGTTGGAGTCGGTGGTGGTCAGCACGATGTGGTTCGGGTCGGTCCAGTCGTACTGGAGCCTCTCCCAGACTCCGCCGGATCCTTCGGTGACGTCCGCGTGCTGGTCGTCTCGAGCGAGCACCTGCAGGTACGCGCCTTCGCTGTTGCCGAACAGTTCCGAGCGGTTCGGGCCGAAGTCGGTGAGGGCCGCGACGAACTGCTCGGGCGTCACCTGGGCGTTCGCGTGCATATGGATGGTGGTCATCGGTTTCTTCTCTCTGGTGGATGGTGTGAATGACGTTGCGGAAGTGCGCTACTCGGGCAACTGATCGCCGTGGGCTTCGGCGGCCATGTAGGCCGCGTACCACTTCGGCCACTCGGCGTCGTACTGGCCGCCGTGGCGGGCCTCGTGCTCGCCGTGAGCGGCCGCCGCGCGCACGAGCGCGTCGACCAGGTCGCTGGTGGTGGCGTAGGACGTCTCGGTGGCCTCGACACGGCCCGGGATCCTGGTGGCTACCTCTTGCAGCAGGAAGGTGTTGCCGTCCGGGTCGCGGAAGGTCGCGAACGATCCGTAGCTCGCGTGCTCGTCGGCGGCGCCCGCCACGCGTTCGTCGCCGGACAGGGCCTGGAACTGCGCACCGGGTGCGCCGGGGTGGAAGATCTCGCTGATGTCGGCGCCCTGGGCCGCGAGCGCGTCGCGTGCCTGCTGGATATCGGAGACGACCAGGTAGATGCCTTCCGTCGTGCCCGGCTTCGCGGTGGTGATGCTGGTGCCGAACTGGATCGAGGTCGGCGAGCCCGGGGGCGTGAACTGCACGACCCGGAAGCCGTTGTCGAATTCGAAGTCGGCGTCGAGGCGCCAGCCCAGACCGTCGTAGAACTTCTTCGACCGGTCCACGTCGGCGACCGGGATGACGACCGCCTCGAGCTTCAGCGCGGGAATCCCTGTGGATGTCATGGCCTGCTCCTCGTTTCCTCTAGCAGCGGTTTTGCTTTCCTATCCGAGAGTGCGCTTCGTAAGACGTCGTCGAACCAGTGCTGAACCCTGGTCGACACCCAGGGCGAGTCCCTGGTTCCGCACCGAGTCGGCGCGCCAGGAGGCATCTCTCCCCGACCAGCTCCGTCTACCTCGCGGTATCGAAATGGAATCCCCGGGCTTCGAAGCGACCAGGGTGTTTCACGGGCGCGAACACTCCGGGTGCGGAGGGATGGTGGTGATGGAGGCGGCCAAGCCCCGCGGACACCAACCGACAGGCGTGCCGCGGGAGATAAGCAGCCGACTGCCTGGTCACCGAACCACACCATCGACTCGAAGGAATGGAATCGCTGATGGACACTTATCGCGCTTTCGAGGTGACATCCTCACGGAATTTCGCACTGGTCGAACGGGAGGTCCGCGATCCGCTGCCCGGTCAGGTACGGATCCGGGTCGAAGCCTGCGGGGTCTGCCATTCGGATGTGGTCGCCGTCGAGGGCATGCGCGCCGACCCACTCGTTCCGGTTGTGCCGGGCCATGAGATCGTCGGCGTGATCGACGCCGTGGGCGTCGGGGTGACGGCCTGGACGCCGGGAACCCGGGTCGGCGTCGGCTTCCTCAACGGGCACTGCGGTGAGTGTGAACAGTGCCGCCGCGGTGATTTCGTCAACTGCGCGAACCAACCGGCCACCGGCACCACCGTCGACGGCGGCTACGCCGAGGTCGCGTATGCGCGGGCCAGCGGTCTGGTTCGGATTCCCGAGGCCGCGGACCCGCTCGAGGTGGCCCCGCTGCTGTGCGCGGGGATCACGATGTACAGCGCGCTGCTGTCCAGCGGTGCCCGCCCCGGGAGCCTGGTGGCGGTGCAGGGCATCGGCGGTCTCGGCCATCTCGGCGTGCAGTACGCGAAGGCGCTGGGCTACCGAGTGGCCGCCATCGCGCGAGGCCCCGAAAAGGCCGCGCTGGCAGCCGAACTCGGCGCGGACGAGTACATCGACAGCACCGCCGGCGATCCCGCCGCCGCCCTGCAGCGGGTCGGCGGCGCGACCGCGATCCTGGCCACCGCGCCCAGCGGCGCATCGATGTCCCCGCTCATCGGCGGGCTGGCTCCCCGCGGGGAGCTGCTTGTCGTCGGTGCGGCCGCCGATCCGCTCGAAATCGGTACCAGCAGCCTGATTTTCGGTACCCGCGCCGTCCGTGGCACCCTCACCGGCAGTGCCATCGACAACGAGGACAGCCTGCGGTTCGCCCACCAGCGTGGGATCCGTAGCTACAACGAGATCGTGCCGTTGTCCGAAGCGCCCAAGGCGTATGAGCGCATGCTCTCGGGCCGGGCCCGCTTCCGCATCGTTCTCGACACCCGGAACTGACCTGCCTGTTCACTGACACGCCCGCACCACCTCGTGGACGGTGCACGCACATGGCGGAGGGGCGGGCCATCCGTTCGGCCGGGATGGGCATGACCTGCATAGGCTCGCGCTACACGTACAACGTGTCCTGACGAGCGTGGCCACTATTTGATCTGGGTCCCGGCCCATTCGGCCCAATCTCGGCGCATCGCGGTCAATCTGCGGTCATACTCGAGAACCATCGATCGGTAGTCTGGGCAGACTTCCTCGTAATCTTCGCTGGGTTCTTCTGGTTCCCGCTGACCTTCATTGGACATCTGGATCACGTCGGCAAAATAGGCCCGTGCCTGGTCGGAGTCCACGACGTCCAGAAAGAACGCCCGCAACAGAATGTTGTTGCGAACCTCATCTCGTGGACAAGCGTGAGCGTCGGGAGCGCGCGAACTTCGAGCCAGAAGGAGGAAGGCTTCCCATGACGGAAATGAAACCGATCATCTCCACCGTGTCCGACACCGCACGGTGGGTCGCGGTATATCGAGCGATCGAGTCGGAGCGCCCGGACGCACTGTTCCACGATCCACTGGCAGGCATGCTCGCAGGTAGGGTCGGGCCCGTGATCGCGGCGGAGACGACCCGCGTGATGGGCGATCACGGCTGGCCGATCGTCGCCCGTACCAAGTTGATCGACGACATGATCGGATCGGCGATCGACGGCGGTTGCGACCGGGTGATCAACCTGGCGGCAGGCTTGGACACCAGACCCTACCGACTCGATCTGCCGGCAGACCTGACCTGGATCGAGGCTGATCTGCCTGCGCTGTTGGAGGAGAAGAAGCGGGCGCTCGACTGGTACCGGCCGAGATGTCGACTCATCAGGCGCGCCGTCGACCTCTCTGATTCGGTATCGCGGCGGGCGTTCTTGAACGACGCCCTGGCCGGGGCCTCGCGCACATTCGTGATCACCGAAGGGTTGGTCATGTATCTGCAGCCCGACGAGGTCCGGCAGCTGGCAGTCGACCTCCGGCGCGAGGAGATCGCCTGGTGGGTGGTCGACATCGTGTCAGTCGTGATTGCCGAGCGGTTGGAGCGTAGTGGGAACGGCCTGTTGAAGAACGCGCCCTTCACCTTCACGCCGGCGAACGGCGTCGCGTTCTTCGAGGACGAAGGATGGGAAGTGCTCGAAATAGAGTCGATACTGCAGGCGGCGAGCCGATTTCGGCGGGTGTCTCCGATGTATCGATTCTTTTCCCGTCTGCCGCAACCGAATCCACGCAAGCCGGGCACCGTTATCCCGTGGAGCGGCGTACTCCGTTTGACCCACTGAGCCCGCCCGCTACTGCGGTCCCCTCCACTGTGCGATCTCGCACTGGTTCGGGGATCATGCCGTCCTTCTGAGCCGGTCCCGCAATCACCCTGCTGCGCGTGCGGCGCGCCGAGACAGAGCGGCGAAGGCGTCACGCAGTGAGTCCGGGCCGATGACCTCGATCTCGGTGTCGAAACGCGCCAGCGTCGCGGCGAGTGCGGCCCAGGACCAGGAACCGGTCAGCAGTCTGGTCCTGGCGGGACCGAGTTCCTCGACGATTCCGTCGCCGGCGAACGCGGCCACCTGTGCGGCGGGGAGATCGAGGACCACCTCACCGCGACAAGGCCAGACGTTCGTACTGCCGGAGCCTTTGAACCGAGCGGACAAGAACGCGGCGACATCGCCACCCGGCACTTGCCGGGGGCTGAAGCGCGGCCCGTTGGGGACGCGCAGCACCATCCGATCGGCACGATAGATCCGCCAATCCTCGCGCTCGGGATCCCATCCGATCAAATACCAGCGTCCACCCCGGGCCACGAGGTGATGAGGCTGCACCCGCCGCGCCGGCCGCAACCCGAGGCCATCCGGCTCGGCCGTCGACCGGTAGTCGAACCGCACCTCCTCCGCGGATCGGACAGCGCCGCTGAGCGCGAGCAGAATGGCGGTGTCGACCTGGGGATCGGCACCGCGACCGGCCGATTCGACCACGGTCACGTCGAGGGCGTCGACACGCTGCCGCAGGCGGGCCGGCAGCACCTGCCGCACAGTCGCCAAAGCGCGCGCGGCGGCCTCCTCGATACCCGCACCCGTCCCGACCGCGATCCGCAACGCCACCGCGAGTGCGACCGCCTGTTCATCGTCGAACAGCAGCGGGGGCAGCTCGCTACCCGCCTCGAGCCGATAACCGCCCTCGGGTCCCTTGACCGCCCGGACCGGGTAACCGAGCTCGCGCAGCCGATCGATGTCGCGGCGAACCGTGCGTTCGCTGACAGCCAGCCGCTCCGCGAGCAGTGGTCCCGGCCAGTCACGGCGGACCTGCAGCAACGACAGCAGCGAGAGCAGGCGGTGAGAGGTGACCTTCGAAGACGCGGTTGGCATGCTCACCAGGCTGCCAGAAATAGCGGACGTTCCCTGTCCGGTACTGCTGTCAGGGTGGCGTTGTCGCCGGAACCGTCCGGCGGCGAGACCACCTCCGAAGGGACGCGATCACGATGTCGGTACACGCTGTCGCCCATTTGAACTTCCACGGTCAGGCCCGTGCGGCCCTGGTGTTCTACCAGTCGGTGTTCGGCGGGCAGACCACCATCGCCACCTACGGCGACTTCGGGATGCCCGCCGAATCGCCCGACGCCGCCAAGGTGGTGTTCGGCCAGGTCATCGCCGACAACGGGTTCCGGGTCATGGCCTACGACGTGCCCGGGACGGACGCACCGGTCGCCCAGGGCGCGCCCACCACCCGCCGCGAGAACGGCACCACCCTCACCGCGGAACCGTTCTTCCTCTCCGTCCGCGGCGACACGGTCGAGGAGGTCGGCGCGCTGTGGGAACGTCTCGCGGACGGGGCAAGCGTCATCGAGGAATTCGGCCCGGCGCCGTGGGCACCCGGGTTCGGGATGCTGCGCGATCGCTTCGGCATCACCTGGATCCTCGACGTCGCAGCCGAGTACGGCGGAGCCTGACGCCATTTCCCGGGGAGCGACCGATCCGGTCGCGCCCCGGGGTGCCGCTCCTGTGAAAATCCGGATAGCCAGCGGCGCAGGCGGTTTCGGGTGCTCCATGATCGCGTGCACCGCGTGTTGTCAACGCCATCGACCGATGCCCGAAAGATTCTCGCATGCTTCGGAATCCGCAAGTAGCCTGTCGCGGTCCAACAGGCAATAGGCAATAGGCAATCAGAAACCGAAAATGCAGTACGACAAGTTCTTCTGGCGGCATGGGGAGGCATCGAGAATCGGGGCCGATGGACAGCGTACAAGAGCAGATCTCACTCACCGGGTGCTGGGACGGCGTGGGCCAACCTCCGGGACACGGTTGCTACCCACGTCGCAGGGAAGACGGGGGACAAGAGCTGGGCGAGTGCGCAATTGGGACATCCGAGTGGTGCGAGGTTTAGATCCGGGCACTTCAATGACCAGGCTTGATCGGTTCCTGCGTCGGTGGACAAAGGTGCATGACAGCGGAATCCGTGTCCTGCCTGAGCCATCCAAACTGAAACATCAGTACGTCAACGGTAGGGTTACGAGCTGGAATCCGAGGGTTATCGGATTCGGATGTAGCTCTATTAGGAGATCGATGAAGTACACAAAGTTCGTGGCTACCGCATTCGTCGCCGCGGCCGCGACCGGCATTGCCGCGGGCACCGGATACGCCGTTCCGCTCGACCAGGCTCCGGTGGTGGAGCAGGCCGCGTCGCCGCTGCACGGCACCCAGCAGGGTGTCGGCTATGACGTCGTGGTGAGCGATGCCAACGACATCGTCACCAAGGTGACCGGCGGGCAGTTCAGCCTGGACGCCACCGGGCAGACGGTGTTCCTGAAGAACCAGGCCGGGGACGTCGTCACCCAGGTGCCGCTGACCGGCACGCTGGCGGGCAAGCAGTACGGGCTGACCGCGGCCATCGACACCACCGGTACCCAGCTGACGCTGACCTCGGTGTCGGCGCCGCTGGCCACCGCCAAGGACATCGACTCGCAAGGTGACTTCTTCGGGCAGCTGCAGCACGCGGCGCTGGGCGGGATCATCGGCGGGATCCTGGGTGCGTTCCTGTTCGGGATCGGCGCCATCCCGGGCGCGATCATCGGGTTGCTGGTCGTGGGCGGGCAGCCGCTGATCGACTCCGGGTCGGCCTACTTCAGCGGGCAGCCCTGAAAACGTTGATCCTCGGCGGCACCCGGGAAGCCCGGGAACTCGCCGACATCGCGTCCGGCGAGCGGGGATTCGAGATCGTGTCCTCGCTCGCCGGGCGGGTGCGCGCGCCCGTCCTGCCGGTCGGCGAGGTGCGGGTGGGCGGATTCGGGGGTGTCGAGGGGCTGCGGGAGTGGCTGTCCGGCAACGGCATCGAGGCCGTGGTGGACGCCACCCATCCGTTCGCGGGCGGGATCACCGCCAATGCGGCGGTCGCGGCGGCGGCGCTCGGACTGCCCGTGCTGCATGTGCGGCGGCCGGGCTGGATCGAGCGGTGCGGGGACCGGTGGGTGCGGGTGCCGGATCTGGAGTTGGCGGCGGAAGCCGCCGCGGCGCTGGGTAAACGGGTGTTTCTGACCATCGGCCGCCAGGGGGTGGCCGCCTTCGAGCACTCCGACGAGTGGTTCCTGATCCGGGCGATCGACCCGCCCGAGGGTGCGGTGCCCGCGCGGCACGAATTATTGCTCGCCCGTGGGCCTTTCAGCGTCGAGGACGAGATCGCACTGCTCGTCGAACGGCGCATCGACGTCCTGGTGACCAAGGACAGCGGGGGCGCGCTCACCGAGGCCAAGCTGACCGCTGCCCGGGAACTGGGCCTGGCGGTCGTGATGATCGACCGGCCGCCGCTGCCCGAAGGCGCGCGGCAGGTGGAAACCGTTGCGGCCGCGTGGGATTGGCTGCGCGCCCGGCGCGACGAAGCGTAGCGGTATCGGCCGGGCGCGGATCCGGTCAGGACAGGCGGCTGGTGCGGTCCAACAGCTCCGGCAGGCGGTCGAACCATTCCAGGACGGCCCGTTCGTAGCGGATGCCGAAATCCAGTGTGGCCCGCTCGTAGGGCGACATCCGCTGCTCGTCCTGGCCGGACAGGTAGCCCGAGAGCCGCTGTTCGTGGACGGTGCGGCCGGCGGCCACAATGCGTTCCAAGCGGGCGGCGTCCACGAACTCCCCGAACGACAGGGTCAGCAGCAGCGGCACCCGGATGGTCTCCGCGCCCGGATCGCGGGCGATCCATTCGGCGAAGGCCTCCCGGCCGGCCTCGGTGATCCGGTACGGCGTGCGGTCGCGGGCGCCCGACGCGCCCTTCTCGACCAGGCCGAGGCCGTGCATGGTGGCCAGCTCGCGGTACACCTGGCTCTGGGTGATGGTCCAGAAGTCGCCGATGCGGTCCTGGGCCAGCGCCACCAGATCCCACCCGGACATCTCGCCCTGGTGCAGGAATCCGAGTAGGGACGCGGCCGTCGAGTTGAGCGGGCGTCGAGCGTGATCTTCTGGCACCGGCACTCCTTCCACAGCCTACGTTCTACATAGGAATATTACGGGGCCGGGCGTTCAGGCCTCGTAGCGACGCGACGTGAACACGCGCGGACCGCCGGCCGCCTCGAACACCGTGGTCGTGGACGCGCCCACGATCAGCAGCGTGCGCATGTCCACGACGGCGGGATCCAGCTCGCCCAGTGTCACCACCCGCACCGACTCGGTCGGGCCGCCCACATCGCGGCCGATCACCACCGGCGTCTCGGGTTTGCGGTGCTCGAGCACCAGATCCCGCATGGCCGCCACCTGCCAGGTGCGCTGCGACGACGCCGGGTTGTAGACGGCGAACGCCATATCCGCGGAAGCCACCGCCGAAATCCGTTGCGCCACCGTCTCCCACGGCTTGAGGCGATCCGAGAGCGAGATCATGGCGAAATCGTGGCCCAGCGGCGCGCCCAGCCGGCTCGCCACCGCGCTCGCGGCGGTCACCCCGGGCAGCACCCGCACCGGCACCTCGCGCCACTGCGGATCCGCCGACTCCTCGATCACCGCGGCCGCCATGGCGAACACGCCGGGATCCCCGGACGACACCACCACGACCTTCGCGCCCTGCTTGGCCATGTCCAAAGCCATTCCGGCGCGCTCGGATTCGACGCGATTGTCACTGGCGTGGCGTCGCTGACCCGGTCGGACGGGCACGCGGTTCACGTAGGTCGTGTAGCCGACGATGTCGGTCGCCTCGGCCAGCGCGCGCGACACCTCCGGCGTGGTCCAGGCCTCGTCGCCCGGCCCCAGCCCGATGACGACCACTTCGCCGATCGACGCGGGAGCTGCTTCGGCGGGAACCGTGCTCGACGCGCCGGTGGAAGTCGCTTCCGCCACAACCGATTCCGAGCCGTCCCGCACGGCGGATTCGGTCAGGGTGATGCGCGTCTGCGGGGTGGGGCCCGGAACCACCGTGATCGCGAAGTACGGGACGCTCGACTCGTCGACGTCGGCGGCGCGCAGCACGCGCTGCCGGTCGGAGCTGGCGCGCTCGACGTAGTAGGCGTCGTCGAGGCGACCGGAGTCGGCGAGGGCGCGGCGCACACCGGGGTAGGTGCGGCCGAGCTTCATGATCGCGGCGGCGTCGGTCTCGCGCAGCCGGCGGGTCAGCTCCTCGGGCGGCAGCGTGCCCGGCAGCACGGTGAGGACCTGCTTCTCCTCCACCAGCGGGGTGCCCAGGGCCGCGGAGGCGGCGCTGACCGAGGTGACGCCGGGGATGATCTCGGTGTCGAACCGGTCGGCCAGGCGGCGGTGCATGTGCTGGAACGAGCTGTAGAACAGCGGGTCACCGGCGGCGAGCAGCGCGACGGTGCGGCCCGCCGCGAGGTGCTCGGCCAGACGGGCGGCGGCGGACTCGTAGAACTCGTCGATCGCGCCCTGATAGCCGCCGGGGTGGTCGGTGGTCTCGGTGGTCACCGGGTAGATCAGGTGCTCCTCGAGCTGGCCTTCGCGCATGTAGGGGGCGGCGATGGCGCGCGAGATGCTGCGCCCGTGCCGGGCGCTGTGGAAGGCGATGACGTCGGCCTCGCCGATCACCCGGGCGGCCTTGACCGTCACCAGTTCCGGATCGCCGGGTCCGAGCCCGACACCCCAGAGCTTGCTCATTCTTGTTCGCTCGCAATCGCATTGAGGGCGGCGGCGGTGATGGCGCTGCCGCCGCGCCGGCCCCGCACGGTCAGGAATTCGACGCCGCCGTATTCGGCCAGCGCCTCCTTGGATTCCGCGGCCCCGATGAACCCGACCGGGATGCCGAGCACCGCGGCGGGGCGGGGCGCGCCCGCGTCGATCATGTCGAGCAGGTGGAACAGCGCGGTCGGCGCATTGCCGATGGCCACCACCGCACCGTCGAGGCGGTCGCTCCAGAGTTCCAGGGCCGCAGCCGATCTGGTGTTGTCCATGCGCGCGGCCAGGTCCGGGACGCGCGGGTCGTCGAGCAGGCACAGCACGTCGTTGTCGGCGGGCAGCCGCTTGCGGGTGACACCGGAGGCGACCATCTTGGCGTCGCACAGGATCGGCGCGCCCGACCGCAGGGCGGCCCGGGCCTTGGCCACCACATCGGTGCTGAATTCCACGTCGCCCGCCAGATCCACCTGCCCGCAGGCGTGGATCATGCGCACCACCACCTGTGACACGTCCGCCGGGAACCGGGCCAGATCGGCCTCGGCCCGGATGGTCGCGAACGAGCGCCGATAGATCTCGGCCCCGTCTTTGAGGTAGCTGGCACGCACGTCGGACATGCGCTCCACCATAGATTTCGCCGCCGGAGCGGCGCTGAGCGGGTAGTGCGCCCGGCCACAGTGGACGGTCTCTCGTGCGCGCGGCCGGTGCTTTCCGGCTGGCCGGGTCAGGTGCGGGGGCGTTCGAGCAGGCGGGACATGACGATATTGCTGCGGGTGCGCCCGACGCGGGCGTTCTCGCGGATGCGTTCGACGGTGGCCTCGATCTCGGCCATGTCGGTGGCCATCACGTGGACCAGCGCGTCGGCCTCGCCCGCGATCGTCCACACACCGACGACCTGGGGAATCGGTTCGAGCCCGCGGCGCAGCTCGGCGGGGGAGATGTTGTCGCGGTAGAAGACCTCGACGTACGCCTCGGTGCGCCAGCCCAGGGCGGCCGGGTTCACGACGGCGGTGAAGCCGGTGATCTGGCCCGCGGCGACCAGCTTGTCGACGCGGCGTTTGACCGCGGGGGCGGACAGGCCGATGACCGCGCCGATGTCCTGGAACGAGGCGCGCGCGTTCTTCAGCAGGTGGGCCAGGATCCGGCGATCGAGATCGTCCACGGTCACTCCCTTCGCGGGATGCGGGCGCGTCCGGCGCAATGATGCACACGCATCGTTCAGGCGCAATGAATCGCTGCTCGAGGGGTGATCAACGCAACGATTCGCTATTCCTGACACAACGGTACGCCACTTACCTTCGTGTCAGACCCGTCCGCGCCGCTTCCGAGGGAGTCCCGTTGACGTCCGTAGCCACGCTGCCGGCCCGCGATCCCGCCGCCCGCCGGCCCGTGCCCCGCCGCTACCTCATGTGCCGCCCCGACCACTTCGACGTCACCTATGCCATCAACCCGTGGATGGACACCGCCGACCCGGTCAACCGGACCCGCGCCCTGGCCCAGTGGGAGGCGCTGCGCGTCGCCTACGAGGGGCGCGGACACCGAGTCGACGTCATCGAACCGGTCGCGGGGCTGCCGGACATGGTGTTCGCCGCCAACGGGGGACTGGCCATCGGGGAGCGGGCGCTCTCGGCTCGCTTCGCCAATCCCGAACGCGCGCAGGAAGGTCCGGCCTACCACGGCTGGATGGCCGCCCAATGCTTCACGAGCGTGGCCCGCGCCCGCGAAACCAACGAGGGCGAAGGCGATTTCGCCATCGCGCCGGACCGCATCCTCGCCGGGACCGGGTTCCGCAGCGCCCGCGGCGCGCACCAGGAGGTGGCGGAGTACTTCGGATTGCCGGTCGTCTCACTGGATCTGGTGGATCCGCGCTTCTACCACCTCGACACCGCGCTCATGGTCCTCGACGACACCATCGCCTACTACCCGGCCGCCTTCAGCGGACCCAGCGCGCGACTGCTCGCGAGCCTGTACCCCGACGCGATCATCGCCACCGAGGCCGACGCGAATGTGCTGGGCCTCAACGGCGTCTGCGACGGCTACCACGTGTTCCTCAGCGACAAGGCCGTCGACCTGGCCGCGCAATTGCGGGCGCGCGGCTACGAACCGGTCGGGATCGACCTGTCGGAGCTGCTCAAATCCGGCGGCAGCGTCAAGTGCTGCACCATGGAATGGCACTCGGTCAGAACGGCAGTCGCGTCCGGAACGGACTGACCTGCGGATCGTGCAGCGGATGGGCGAGGATCAGGAAGCGCAGCAGCATGATCGCGCCGCTGATCTGCAATGCCGCCAACGGGATCTCGCCGATGATCGCCGTGCCCAGTGACAGCCAGAAATCGCCGGCGTCCGCTGTGACGATGTCGAACCAGGCGTCCACCATCAGCAGGATTCCGGTGCCGAACGCCGGGAGCAGCAACACCACGCGCCGCTTCCAGCCCAGGTAGGCGGTGGTCGCCATCATCAACACCAGCACGATGTCGAACCCGATCCAGGCCAGTGGCCAGTTGCGGGCGTGATACTCCGCCGGCAGCGAGAACCCCAGGTACACGATCCACGGAATCAGCCCCAGACAGCCGCCCACCATGAGCGCCAGCCGCACCCGCCGATGCAGCCGCACCACCTCCGGACGCGGCAGCACCCGCTCCGGCGGCGGCTGCAACCGCCGGATCAGTTCGCGACGCTCCTCATCGGACATCGCCAGGATCTCCTGATCGCTGAGCTTCGCGATGGTCATGGCCGCCTCCAGCATCCGATGGTCGTCGCAGCGCGGATAACCCACTGTGCACCAGCAACCACGCCGCGTGCACCCCGCACCTGTCACCGGCCGGTCGGGCCGGTCGCGTGCCGGCCGGCGGGGGAATCGAGTAGTCCGGTACCCGTGCCCGGGCGTCCGGTATCGGTGACCATTCGACAATGTCCGACAACATGTACGGCGGCGCGTCGGTGCAGGTGTACCCGAAAGATGCCACGTTGACCTACCCGCACGCGTGCGTGAGCGGCTTCCTCGACTACGTCGCGAAGTTCAACGGCATCAACTTCCACGCCAAGGACGATGATGTCCGGGAATGGCGGTACGACCAGGAGTACGACAACTGGCAGGACAGCCTCGGCATGGACTCGGTGCGGGTGTTCTACCACTACGCCCACAGCACCACCACGAGCAATGGCGTGTATCTGACCTCGATGGGCCGCACCTGGGACAACACCATCTACGCCGAATCCGACCGGATGGGATTCGGCGATCAGCGCCTGCGCTACCTGTTCCTGCACGGCTGCGAATCGCTGCGCACCAACTTCGGACACAGCCCCTACCGCACCTGGCACACGCCGAACCGGGGCGCGCGGATGCTGTTCGGATTCGACAGCCTCACCTTCGACACCGATCAGCAGGGGACACGGTTCTTCAAGGAATGGAACGCCGGCAAATCGTTCAGCCAGGCGTGGCAGGACGCGGCGCTGTCGATCTTCCACAACAACCACCGGGTGTCGTCGGCGGCCTGCGGCGCCACCGACCGTGAGGCGCAGGACCGGCTCTGGAACGAGCGGTTGTTCTACGGCGGCGCGGTGTCCGACGAGTGGTACTGGTGGCGCTGGGCGGGTCAGTTCCCCCTCGAAGTCGACCTGAGCATTCCCCTTCCGCGCCAACCGATGTCACTGCGCCTGGCCCGCCGAAACGCTGACGCCGACACGGTGTCCGCGCTGGGTGAACGGCACGGGTTGCGGGGCGTACTCGCCGAGCCCGCATCCCCGGTCACCGAGGAGTCTTGTGCGCGAGCCGAATTCGAACCCCGGCTGGTCATGCATCCCGACGGCAGCTACCAGGCGTTCTACGCCGAGCCGGACCGCAGCGTCAACGGCCGCACGCCAGAGGAGATTCGCGACCTCGCCGACCGGGCGCTGCGAGACCTGGACCTCGGCCATGACCTCGCCTTGGCCGGAATGTCGGCCACCTTCCACGCGGGCGCGAGCCGCGACGGCGATAGCGTCGCGGCCGCGGTGGCCGACTACACCCTGCATTACCGCCAGCTCTACGACGGCGTCCCGGCCGTCGCGGGCGGCGACGGTCAGCTCACCCTGACCCTCGACCCGACCGGCCGGCTCTGCTCGATCTCCGACACCACCGTCCCGATCCTGGGAGCCGAGCAGGCCCACCCGCCCACCACGGACGACCCCGATGCCTGCACGGCGCTGACCGAGGCGACCGCCGCCCGCGCCGAATGTCTCGGCGGCCGTGCCCGTCTCGCGGTCGTCCCCGACTCCCGCGAGATCGGCTACCGCTACGACCGTGACGGCGCGGCTCTGGTCGCCCGCCAGACGATCGAGATCACCGGTGGTCGCTTCCGGATCCGCGACATCGTCGAGGTCACTGTCTGAAGGGCGCGCAGAGCGCCGATCGCACCGGTTCGGCGGGATCGGCTAGCCGGCGGGGATGACGCGGTAGCCGTCGGTGGTGGCGATGACGTCGGTGACCGCGCCCTTCGGGCGGCCACAGCGGCGGTCGCAGCCGGACCAGTGCTGGCGGCCGGCGACCACGACGTCGGCGGCGTCGAGACCCTCGCGGGCGAATTCCGGTGCGTCCGTGGGGAGGACGCGGCCGGAGTCGACGGCCTCGGCGACGTCGGCGCGGACGTCGGTGAGGGACTTGGCGCAGCCAGGCATGCCGGCGCAGGCGCTGACCTGGAGCCACGGGGAGGCGGTGTCGAAGATCAGGCCCATGGGGGCCAGGACTCGGACCACCTGTTCGGCGGGCCATTCGTCGAGGTCGGCGAGGATCAGGCTGCGCCACGGGGTGACGATGATCGGGCATTCGACGGCGGCGAGGAATTCGGCGGTGCGGGCGGGGAGGGAGCCGAGGCGCACGCCCGCGCCGAGGGCCACCCGGCCGTCGGACTGGGTCATCCAGCCGATCGGAATGTCTTGGGGGCCGGGCGTTTCCAGGAGGTCGCCGGAGACGTCGAGGTCCGGGTGAGCGGTGCGGAGGCGGTCGGTCAGGCGGGCCGCGCCGTCGGGGATCTCGTGCAGACGCCAGTGGCCATCGCGCAGGTCGAGGAAGCCGTCGGCGGCGGCGAGCATGAGGTCGACCGCCGCGTCGGCGCGGAGACGGAGGCCGGAGTCCTTGCCCGCCAACAGGAGTGCGTAGGTGTGCTCGTCGAGCGCGTGCACGCCGATGTCGCCGCCCAGGCCGCTGACATCGCCGCGGCCGTCGTCGAGGGTGAACAGGACCCGGCCGGGCAGGTCCGCGTAGCGCGGCTGTGCGCGCAGCCCTTCGTCGAGAGCGGGGACCAGGGGATGCACATCGGTCCAGCCGCCGACGCGTCCCGACAGCGGCGAGGCGATGATGTTGCGCACCCGCTCATGGGTGGCGCTGGGCAGCAGTCCCGCCTCGGTGAGCCGTTCGGTGAGCGCGGCCGCGTCGCGGACCTGCCGGAACTGGATGTTCCCGCGCGAGGTGAGCTCGATGTTCCCGTCCCCGAGGTCGGTGGCCGCGGTCGCGAGGGCCTGGAGCTGGGTGGGGGAGAGGAGTCCGCCGGGCACCCGGATACGGGCGAGGGGACCGTCGGCTGCTTCGTGCAGGCGCAGCACGCCCGGGCAGGAGTCGGGATCGGTTCGCGTCATGACGCCACCCAGCGTACGGAGGATGCCGAGACCGGGCACGGCCGCCCGGGGTCGGGTTCGCCTCCACGTCTATCTACATTTGGAGATATTGCAATCTAACTATGTGTCCCCGGCATGGCAGGACCGAAAGCAAAGAAAAGAAAAGACTCCGGGACGGGGGAGTCCCGGAGTCCGGTTGCCGGATCGGTCGATTCGCCGGGCGGTTCAGCCCGCGCGGTGCGGTTCGATGGCCGCCGGCGCCCCGCGGCGGCGGGCGAAGGCGGGTGTGGTTTCCCAGGTGTCGTTGAGCAGGCTGGGAACGTTGTGGTGGTCGGCGTGGTCGCGGTGCACGGTGGTGCTCATGACCGTGAGACCGAACAGGATGGTCGACGCGCAGATGATCCCGGCGACGAGCGCCCACTGCGAATGACCGGAGCCGGCGGCCGTGAGAGCCATGGCCAGCGTTGCGAAGGCAACCAGTACGCAAAAGTATCCCGACCAGGCAGCAAAGCGGTTCCGCCTGACCCATCCTGGAGTGAGTGGCATACCGGCAGCGTACGCGCCGACCAGTCGGTTCCCCAGGGATGTGAGCCAGCCTTGGCCGCACTGTGATCGGCGCCCGCACGCGGCGACGCGGGCGCGATATCGGGCTCGCGTCGGCGGCGCGATAGCATCGGCGAGCTCGTCGAACGGAAGAAAGCCGGTGCAATTCCGGTGCGGTCGCGCCACTGTGACAGTCAGACCTTCCCGGCGAGCGCCGAACCGTGCTGGGCGCGTCACCCTAGGAAGGCCGAGACCCTTGATCCTGTTGCTGTCCACCTCCGATACCGATCTGTTGAGCGCGCGCGCCAGCGGCGCCGCCTACCGGCTGGCCAATCCGGCCCGGCTGCTGCCGGAGGATCTGCCGGTCCTGCTGAACGGTGTGTCGCTGGTGATCGTGCGCGTGCTGGGCGGTAAGCGGGCCTGGGAGGAGGGCCTCGAGACGGTGCGCGCCAGCGGAATTCCGGTGGTCGCCCTCGGTGGTGAGATCGCGCCCGACGCCGAGCTGATGGAGTGCTCGACCGTGCCCGGCGGTGTCGCCGCCGACGCCCACAACTACCTGGCCGCGGGCGGCCCGCGAAACCTGCTGCAGCTGCACAACTTCCTGTCCGACACGGTGCTGCTCACCGGCGAGGGGTTCGAGCCGCCGGTGGAGATGCCGAGCTGGGGCGAGCTGGAACGCCACGCCTGCCCCGTCCCGGACGACGCGCCGACCGTGGCCGTGGTCTACTACCGCGCCCAGCACCTGGCCGGGAACACCGCCTATATCGACGCGCTGTGCACCGCCATCGAGGCCAAGGGCGCTCGCGCGCTGCCCATCTACTGCGCCTCGCTGCGCACCGCGGAGCCGGAGCTGCTCGCCACGCTCGGCACCGCCGACGCGCTGGTGGTGACCGTGCTCGCGGCGGGCGGCACCAAGCCCGCCACCGCCTCGGCCGGCGGCGACGACGAGGCGTGGGACGTGGGCGCGCTCGCGGACCTGGATGTGCCGATCCTGCAGGGCCTGTGCCTGACCAGCGGCCGCGAGCAGTGGGAGGCCAATGACGACGGCCTGTCGCCGCTGGACGTGGCCACCCAGGTGGCGGTGCCGGAGTTCGACGGCCGCATCATCACGGTCCCGTTCTCGTTCAAGGAGTTCGACGCGGACGGGCTGTCGTCGTACGTGCCCGACGCCGAGCGTTCGGCTCGGGTGGCGGGTATCGCGGTGCGCTACGCGCGGCTGCGTCACATTCCGGCCGAGCGCAAGAAAGTCGCGATCGTGCTGTCGGCGTACCCGACCAAGCACGCCCGCATCGGCAATGCCGTCGGCCTGGACACCCCGGCCAGCGCCATCCGGCTGCTCAGCGAGATGCGCGAGGCCGGTTACGACCTCGGCGCGCCCGGCGAGATCCCCGGCCTGGAGGCCGCCGACGGTGACGCCCTGATCCACGCGCTCATCGCGGCGGGCGGGCAGGACCCGGACTGGCTGAGCCAGGAACAGCTGGAGGGCAACCCGATTCGCATCGGCGCCGACCTCTACACCAGCTGGTTCGAGACCCTGCCCGAGGACCTGCGCGAGGCGGTCGTCGAGGCGTGGGGCCCGCCGCCGGGCGAACTGTACGTGGACCGCTCCGCCGACCCGAAGGGCGAGATCGTCATCGCCGCCTTGCGTTTCGGCAATGTGGTGTTGATCGTGCAGCCGCCGCGCGGTTTCGGCGAGAACCCGGTCGCCATCTACCACGACCCGGATCTGCCGCCGAGCCACCACTATCTGGCCGCCTACCGCTGGCTGGCCGCCGCGGAGGGCTTCGCCGCCGACGCCGTGGTGCACCTGGGCAAGCACGGCAACCTCGAGTGGCTGCCCGGCAAGACCCTCGGCATGTCCGCCTCCTGCGGCACCGATGCCGCGCTCGGCGACCTGCCGCTGATCTACCCGTTCCTGGTCAACGACCCGGGCGAGGGCACGCAGGCCAAGCGCCGCGCCCACGCCACCCTGGTCGACCACCTGATTCCGCCCATGGCGCGCGCCGAGACCTACGGCGACATCTCGCGGCTCGAGCAGCTGCTCGACGAGCACGCCAATATCTCCGCGCTCGACCCGGCCAAGCTGCCGGCCATCCGCCAGCAGATCTGGACGCTCATGCGCGCGGCCAAGATGGACCACGACCTCGGGCTCACCGAACGCCCGGACGAAGAGGTCTTCGACGACATGCTGCTGCACGTCGACGGCTGGCTGTGCGAGATCAAGGACGTGCAGATCCGCGACGGCCTGCACGTGCTCGGCCAGGCCCCGGCGGGGGAGGCCGAGGTGGACCTGGTGCTGGCCATGCTGCGCGCCCGCCAGCTGTGGGGCGGCGAGGTCAATGTGCCGGGTCTGCGAGAGGCGCTGGGGCTCAGCGAATCCGGTGACGAGAAGCGCGACCGGGTGGACGCCTTCGAGCAGCTGGCGCGCGAACTGGTCTCGGGCATGCAGGAAGTCGACTGGGACGTCGACTCCATCGACGCGGTGACCGAGGGCGTGTTCGGCGGGGAGCTCGCCGCGGCCGCGGGCCTCACCGACGTCGCCGCGCGCCTGGACGAGACGCGCCGGGTGCTGGGCTTCGCCGCCGCCGAGGTGGTGCCGCGACTGCGGCAGACCGGTGTCGAGGTCGCCCGTATCCTGCACGCGCTGAATGGTGGTTTCATTCCGGCCGGACCGAGCGGTTCGCCGCTGCGTGGTCTGATCAACGTGCTGCCCACGGGCCGCAACTTCTACTCCGTCGACCCGAAGGCGGTGCCGTCGCGGCTGGCCTGGGAAACCGGTCAGGCCATGGCGGATTCGCTGCTGGCCCGCTACCTGGCCGACCACGGCGAGTACCCGCGGTCGGTGGGCCTGTCGGTGTGGGGCACCTCGGCCATGCGCACTTCCGGCGACGACATCGCCGAGGTGTTCGCGCTGCTGGGTGTGCGGCCGGTGTGGGACGAGGCCAGCCGCCGCGTCACCCGCCTGGAGGCCATCGAGCTCGAGGAGCTGGGCCGTCCGCGCATCGACGTGACCGTGCGGATCAGCGGCTTCTTCCGTGACGCGTTCCCGCACGTACTGGCGCTGCTCGACGACGCGGTGCGCCTGGCCGCCGGGCTCGACGAGCCCGCCGACCGGAACTACGTGCGCGCCCACGCTCAGGCCGACCTGGCCGAGCACGGCGACGAACGTCGCGCCACCACACGCATTTTCGGCTCCAAGCCCGGCACCTACGGGGCGGGCCTGCTGCAGCTCATCGACTCCAAGAGCTGGCGCACCGACGACGACCTGGCCCGCGTGTACACCGCGTGGGGCGGCTTCGCCTACGGCCGCGACCTCGACGGCGCGCCCGCCGCCGACGACATGCGGACCGCCTACAAGCGAATCGCGGTGGCGGCCAAGAACACCGACACCCGCGAACACGACATCGCCGACTCCGACGACTACTTCCAGTACCACGGCGGCATGGTGGCCGCGGTGCGCGCGTTCACCGGCTCGAACCCCGAGGCCTACATCGGCGACAGCACCCGCCCGGACGCGGTGCGCACCCGCACCCTGTCGGAGGAGACCACCCGGGTGTTCCGGGCGCGCGTGGTGAACCCGCGCTGGATCGAGGCCATGCGCCGGCACGGCTACAAGGGCGCGTTCGAGATGGCCGCCACCGTCGACTACCTGTTCGGCTACGACGCCACCACCAATGTGGTCGCCGACTGGATGTACGAAAAGCTGGCCGAGTCCTACGTTTTCGACGAGACCAACCGCAAGTTCATGGAGCAGTCGAATCCGTGGGCGCTGCACGGTATCGCGGAACGTTTGCTGGAGGCGGCGGAGCGGAAGCTGTGGGAGCAGCCCGACACCGCCACCCTGGACCGGCTGCGGCAGGTCTACCTGGAGACCGAAGGCGAACTGGAGTAGGCGATTTCGCGTACCCGGACCGGGGTGGCCCGCAGGACAGCAGCGGACAACCCCGGTACAGGGGGGGTTCCCACCGCCGGTTCGTAAGAGGAGTATGAGAACCGGACCCGGCGTCGGGCTCGGGGAAGCGGCGGGGCCTCCGGTGATATGCGAGTCATACTGCCGGACCGAATAATTCGAAGTGGGGAATCCCCGATTCACTGCGGTCCGCGTGCGTGCGTCCGAGTCGTAGATCACGACGTCCCATGATGGTACGGACGTTCACTCGGTGATGCGGTGAATCGGTCCCTCGACGTAGGGAACCATCATGAGAATCGCCAAGATCGCCGCTACCGCTCTGCTGTCCGTCGCCGCGCTGTGTGTGGCCACGGTGACCGCCCACGGCGAACCCGCTGTCGCGGCAACGGGAATCAGCGGGGCGGACCGGGGTGTCGACTACTCCGTCTCCCTGGCCCAGGACCGCAGCGCGGTCACCACCAAGCTGGCCTCGGGTCATTTCGAGCTCGCCGGCGGCGCGGTGAACATCATCGCGCCCTCGGGGGAGACCCTCGCGGCGCTGCCGCTGGTCTACCAGGCCGCCGACCGCACTGTCACCGTCGTCCCCGAGGTGAACGCCGACGCCACCGAATTGACGGTGCGCCCGGCGAATCCGGCCGATGTCGCCGCACCCAACGGTGATGTCGTGGCGTTGCAGAACGTGGCCAATGCCGGATCGGTCGTCGCCGGGGCGCTCATCGGCTGTGTGGTCGGGGCCGTGATCGGCGTCTTCTTCTTCGTGGTCGGCGCCGTGATCGGTTGCGGTGTCGGCGGTTTGATCGGCGCGATCATCGCGAACGACCAGCCCTGATCGCCTGATCCCGAAGCAAGTAGCGCGAAACCACGTCGCCGGACCGGTCGGTTCGGCGACGTGGCGTGAATGCGCTTATGCCGGAAGGATCTCGATGCCGATGGTGCCCGCATTGCCGCGGCGCAGCTTGCTTCCGGTGATGGTCAGCCAGCCCAGGATCCCGTACTTGCGCTTGATGAGATCGCGCACGCGGTCGCTGCCCGCGTCGTCGAGCACGGTCGCGCGCCCCTTCACGATCTCGCCGTGCGTCTTGCCGCGCACATCGCAGGGTTGCAGCGTCACGTCGGGATTGCGCCGGATGCGCTTGACCTTCCAGCTGTCGGTGACCGTCCACACGTAGAGGCGGCCGCCGTCGAGCGCGGCCCACAGCGGTGTCGCCACCGCGGTGCCGTCCTTCTTGTAGGTGGTCAGGTTGACGTAGCTCGCGGTGCCCACAGGCCCGAACGGGTTGTCCACGCCCGCAGCCTATCCGGTCTGGCCGCCGGACGCTCCCAGGCGCACGAGGTCGCGGGACGCGGAGAAATCGGCGACCAGGTCGGCGAAGGCCGCACCGTGGGTGAGCGGGAGATAGTGCCCGGATCGCGGCACAACCAGCAGCCGGGCGTCGGGGGCGGTGTGCAGGAAGCGCTGTTCGCCGATCCGGAAGTGGTCGTGGCCGCCGTTGATCAGGCGCACCGGACCGGGATACTCGGCCAGCGCGGCGAGCGGATCGAAGGCGATGAGGGCGGCCATCACATCGGGAATGGCCTCGGTCGCGATGCCTCCGCGCGCGATGTCGGCGGCGACCCGGGGTGGCAGGACCTGGTCGAAGACCCGCTCGCTGAAGGCTTTTCCGCCGTCGGCGCGGGTGGTCAGGGCGCGGTGCATGAGCAGGAACGGTGTCGCGAGGGCCCGGTTGGGAGTCACGCTCGCGCCTGCGACGACCAGTCCTGCCACTCGCTCCGGGTGCGCCGCGGTGGCCGCGATCGAGACCTGGCCCCCCAGCGAATGGCCAACGACCACCGCCTCGCCGCCGAGGTGATCGATCCCCGCGCGCACAGCGTCGATCGCGCCCGGCAGGGTGAATCGTTCGCCGCGGCGGCTGCCGTGTCCGGGCAGGTCGATGGCCAGCACCGGGTGCCGCGGGGCGAGGTGTTCGCTGACCTGCCCCCAGCAGGCGGAACTCAATCGAATGCCGTGCACCAGCAGGATCGGTGTCGTCGTCATGGCGTCCTCCCGACTCGAATGCAACGCTACGTTGCGTTGCAATCGCACCACGGTTCGGTTCGCAACGCAACGTTGTGTTGTATTTTGGTGGGGTGACGACACCGGAACGGCGAAGCGCGGGCGCGCCGCGGCAGGCGGCCGCGATCTTCGCCGCGACCCTGGAACTGCTGGCGGACAAGGGATATGACGGCCTCACCATGGAGGCGGTGGCCGCGCGATCCGGGGTGAACAAGACCACGCTCTACCGGTGGTGGCCCGCCAAGGACGCGCTGCTGGCCGCGGCGCTCACCGACTCCGATCTGCTGAGCTTCCCGATGCCGGACACCGGCAGCCTGCGCGGCGACCTGCTGGACCTGGCGCGGGCCATCGCCGGACTGCTCACCGACCCCTCGACCGCGCCCGTGGCGACAGCGGTGCTGGCCGCCGCGCCCCGGCGGCCGCAGCTCGCGGCGGTCGGATCCGCGTTCTTCGCCGAACGCCTCGGCCGCGAGCAGCCGGTGTTCGAGCGGGCGGTGTCGCGCGGCGAACTCGACCCCGGCTGCGATCCCGCGGCCATCATGGATCTGCTGGCCGGGGCCATCTGGTTCCGGCTGCTGCTGCGCGGACAGCCGCTGACACCCGAATATCTCTCCGGCGCGGTCGATCTCGTGGTGGACGGGCTGCCCGGGGCGGGCTGACCGGGCGCGACGCCGGGCCATAGGCGCGTGCTCGCCCCGATCCGTACGTTGGGTTCCGACGACCCGAACAGCACGAGGAGGCGCACGATGGCGGCAGTTTCGGTTCCCATGCTCTGGGGTGGCGAGCTACCCGAGACGCTGGATTTCTACCGGACACTGGGATACACCGTCACCTACGAGATGACCCGGCCCTACACCTACGGAATCGTCGAACGCGATGGCTTCCAGCTGCATTTCGGGCCCACACCGAAGGATCTGTCCGCGGAAGGAGCCCATGTGGGCTGTCTGGTGCTCGTGGACGAGGTCGAGCCGTGGCACGCGGAATTCAAGGCCGCGCTGCGTGCCCGCTACGGCAAGGTGCCCGCGCGCGGCGCCCCGCGCATCACCCGATTCCGCACCGGACAGACCCGTTTCACGGTCGTGGACCCGGTCGGCAATACCGTCATCTACATCCAGCGCGACGAACCCGACCCCGAATACGGCGGCTCGACACAGCTCGACGGCCTGGCCCGGGTGCTCGACAACGCGCGCATCTTCCGGGATTCGAAGAACGACGACGCCACCGCGGTCCGCGTCCTCGAAACCGGCCTGCGCCGCCACGCCGACACCGCACCACTGGTCGACCGAACCCGGGCCCTGGCGATGCTCGCCGAAATCGCCGCTGTCGCAGGCGAAGCCGAGCGGGTGGCCGAATTGCTGGCTGAGATCGAGGGATTGGGACTGTCCGACGCCGATCGTGCGGCGGTGGCGGGAGACCTGGACGCGATAGCCGCCGCCGGGGAGTGATCAGGCGGGGCGGGTGCCGACTATCCGCAGGGCCACGGCCGCGTAATCGGCGCCGATCTCGTCGGGGGTGCGGCGGTAGTCGCCGTGGTACCAGCGGGAGGTGTCCACACACAGCGACATGAGCGCCAAGGTCGCGGCGTGGGTGTCGGCGACGTCGAACACGCCCTCGCCGACCCCGCGGGCCACCAGGTCGCGGACCAGGCGGTGGATGGCGAGCTGGAGGTCGGTGACCTCGGTGCGATGCTCGGGGGTGAGGTCGGTGAGGTGGTGCAGGACCACCCGGACCGAGGCGGCGTGCTCGGCATGCCAGACCGTCAGGTCGCGCACCACGGCGGCGAGCCGGTCGGCCACGGTGCCCGCACCGGCGGCCGCGGTGGTGGCGACCTGTTCGGTCAGCCGCATCGACGACAACGAGATGCGGTAGAGGACTTCCTCTTTGGAACCGAAGTGCACGTACAGCCCGGCCGGGCTCAGACCCGCGCGGGCGGCGATGTCACGGGTGGTGGTGGCGTGGAACCCGCGTTCGGCGAAGGCGTCGATGGCGGCCAGGAAGATGCGGCGCTGGCCCTCGGGGAAGCGGCGCTGGGTGAGCTCCTGATGCGCGACCGCGGCGGTGCCGCGCGCATCACCTGCCGCTCGGTCGTCGATACCCATCGAACGAGTATCGCCCAGAGCGTGTTTCGACCGCTCACCGGCCGGGGGACAACCGTGTGATCTCCCGGCGCCGGCGCTGCCGGCTCGATCGCGAGGGCGCGATGCCGATCATTCGGGAAGTCCGTCGCGCCAGTACAGCTCCACGGGGTTGAACCCGGCCGGGTCGGGCCGGCGGGGAGCGATGCGGTGGAACCCGGCTTGTTTCATGGTGCTTCGAACGATGTCGCCGTCGATGTACTTATCGTGGATCTCGAGCACGATGCGGTCGACGGCATCCATCCACGGCCTTGGGGCGGCGAAGATGTCGGCCTCGCTGCCCTCGACGTCGACCTTCAACAGGTCGACGTGGTCGAGACCGTGACGGTCCAGCAGCTCATCGACCGTGCGTGCGGGCAGGATGCGCGGCGGGCGGGCCAGGCTGTTCTCCAGTCGCCACGGCCGGGAGCGGCGCAGTTCGTACACCTCGGGAACGGCGGTGCAGGTGTCCCAGAACGCGCTGACGGCGAACTCCAGCTCACCCGCCGCACCGGACACCGCGCAATCCTCCACGATCCAGTCCAGGCCCGACAGGGACCGATTGCGGTGCAGTACCTGGCGGCTCTCGGTGATCGGCTCCACCGTGAGCAGCCGCCGCGGCCGGTAGCGGGCGGTGAAGTAGGCGGCGGCCTGCCCGGTGTTGCCGCCGAGGTCGACGACGGTGTCGAGGACGTCGATCTCCGAGTCGAGGGCGTAGACCTGGTCGAGCTCGTAGTAGCGGTGCAGGAAGATCTGCCAGAGGATGAGCAGGTCACTCTGATTGCGGCGCACCATGATCGGCGCGTCGCCGCGCGGGGTGGCGAACCGCAGGTCGATCAGCTCGTCGCCGGCGAGTGGTGTGCCCGCCATGCCGAGGAAACGGCGAGCCATCCAGAACGGGGCGCGAACCCGGCTGCCGCCGCGCGCCGAGCGGGCCGCGATACGCATATCGCGGATCGTGCCGAGGGCTTCGCGCGCCAGAACCCTGGGCGTGCCGACGCCGAAGGCGCGATCGGCGTCCGAGCGTAGGTCGGCGAGATTCATGACATCTCCTGTCCGAGTGTGTGATCCGGGTGTGACGCTCGATCAGCGGGGAGCTCGGGACGGCAGGACGGGCGGTTGGATCCACGCCCGTTGAGATAGCTGAATGATAGCTGTTGTCTCTGGCGGCCTTCGCCCGGCGGCTTCTGTTCGAGCCGACACACGCCACAGCGCTTGGCTCGTCGCGGGGGTCGGCGACCGTAACTTGGTGGTCGGACCCACTTTGTGGGGCGGACGGTCAGGGAAGGGACGCATGGCGATGAGCAGGCGGAGTTTCGTGGTGGGCAGTGCCGTGGCGGCCTCGGCGGCGGCTGCGGCGTGCGGGACCGGCGACTCGGGATCGGGTGCGTCGGCGGATGTCATCTTCTCCGGCGGGCCGATCGTCACCGTCGCGGGCGGAGCGGCCGAGGTCGAGGCGCTGGCCGTGACGGGCGGGCGGATCAGCGCGGTGGGCACCGAATCCGAGGTGATGGCACACCGCGGTCCCGCCACGAAGCTCGTGGATCTGCGGGGGCGGGCGTTGTTGCCGGCGTTCGTGGAACCGCACAGCCATCCCTCGCAGATCGCCGCAGCGCTCGCCCCGCCCGCGGTCGACGTGCGGCCGTTCACCGTGCCGACCGGGGACGGGGTGAACGCGAAGCTGGCCGAGGCGGTGCGGAACGCGCAGCCGGGGGAGTCGATCCTGTTGTACGGGATCGATGTGCTGTTGCAGACCGGCCTGGTGCTGCCGACCGTGCGGAGCCTCGACGCCGCCGCGCCCGCGAATCCGGTTGTGGTGGTGGCCAACAGCGGACACGCCGCTTACGGCAATACCGCGGCGCTGAAACAGGCCGGGATCACTCGCGACACCCCGAACCCGCCGGGGGCGGAGTACGTGCACGGACCCGACGGCGAACTGACCGGCGAGGTGCGGGAGGCGGCCGCGATCCTGACCCTGACCGAGCCGCTGCAGGCGTCGGTCAGCGGCGGCATGCCCGACCGATTGCGCTGGGCCTATAGGGAATTGGCGGCCGCCGGATACGCCACCGCCAGCGAGCACACCGGCAGCGCCGACTCCGGGCAGCTGTACACCGCGGTGGCCGCGGACCCGGCCTGCCCGATCCGGATTCGCTCCTACACCATGGGAATCCCGGAACTGGCCACCGATGCCGCCAATGTCCCGGGCCCGGCCGTCGGCGGGGACGCCCTGTTCGGAGTCATCGGCATGAAGCTGTGGGCGGACGGATCACCCTGGCAGGGCAATATTTTCACCACGTTCCCGTATCTCACCAACGAGGCCACCGCCCGCATGGGTCTCGAACCGCACCACCACGGCGGCATGAACTACACCCCCGAGCAGATCACCGACCTGTCCGCCGCGTTTGTCGGGCAGGGTTGGCAGCCCGCCTGCCACGTGCACGGCGACGCGGCCGTGGACGTGGTGCTCGACGCCTACGAGAAGGCCCTCGCCGGGAAGACCGGCGACCTGAGGCCGCGGCTCGAGCACTGCGGGGCGATGCGGCCCGACCAGTTCGCGCGCGCCGCCAAACTCGGAGTGACGGTGAGCTTCTTCATCGAGCACGTCTACTACTGGGGCGACGTGCTGATCGACGAGCTGTTCGGCCCCGAACACGGCGCGCACTGGATGTCGGCGAAATCGGCGCTGGACGCGGGGCTGCGGATCTCGTTCCACAATGACGGCACCGTCACCCCGCCCGACCCGATCGGCAATATCGCCACCGCCGTCACCCGCACCGCGCGCGGCAGCGGC
The DNA here is from genome assembly GCF_053602575.1 of Nocardia sp. NPDC004340. Classification (NCBI taxonomy): domain Bacteria; kingdom Bacillati; phylum Actinomycetota; class Actinomycetes; order Mycobacteriales; family Nocardiaceae; genus Nocardia; species Nocardia sp. NPDC004340. The sequence goes on along the minus strand of NZ_JBSGDW010000003.1, from coordinate 252,428 downwards.
CGCGTCCTGGCTGCCGAACAGTGCCTGAGCGTCGACGCCGCGATCAAGGCGCAGACCCTCGACGCCGCCTGGCAGCTGCACCTCGACGCCGAGATCGGCAGTCTGGAACCGGGCAAGTGCGCGGATCTGGTGGTGCTGTCGGGCAATCCGCGCGCCGTGCCGCCGGAGTCGTTGCGCGCCTTGCGGGTCGAGGCCACCTACCTCATGGGCCGCCAGACCTTCGGCCCACCGCTCGCCTGACCCGTCACCCGACGCGGGTCAGCACCTGCGGGCCCGACTCGGTGATGGCGATGGTGTGCTCGGAGTGCGCGGTGCGTGAACCGTCGGCCGAGCGCAGGGTCCAGCCGTCGGGGTCGGTGACGATGCGGTCGGTGCCGCGCGCGAACCACGGCTCGATCGCGAGGGTCAGGCCCGGGCGCAACCGGAAACCGCGTCCGGCGCGCCCGGCATTGGGGACATGCGGGTCCTCGTGCATGGTGCGGCCCAGGCCGTGCCCGCCGTATTCGGTGTTGATCGGGTAGCCGTGGTCGCGGGCCACGGCGGCGATGGCCGCGGACAGGTCGCCGATGCTGTTGCCCGGCTCGGCGACCGCGATGGCCGCGTCCAGGGCCTGTTCGGTGGCGCGGATCAGCCGTTCGTCCTCGGGACCGGGGCTGCCCACGATGACCGTGACCGCGGAGTCGGCGACCCAGCCGTCGATGCTCACCGCCAGATCCATGCTCAGCACGTCGCCGTCGCGCAGCGTGTAGTCGAACGGAAGTCCGTGCAGCACCGCGTCGTTCACCGACAGGCAGACGGTGTTGCGGAACGGGCCGCGCCCGAAACTGGGGGAGTAGTCCCAGTAGCAGGAGACCGCACCGCGCTCCCGGATGCGTTCGCGGACCACGGCTTCCAGCTCCAGCAGGTTGACCCCGATCCGGGCCCGCTCCCGCAGTTCGGCGAGCACACCAGCCACGAACTGCCCGGTCACGCGCATGCTGTCGATCTCGGCGGGGCTCTTGAGTTCCACCATGACTACCTCCATCAATCGGTATTTTAATACCGACCATAGGGCTTGCGGTATTTAAATACCGAACGTAGGGTGACCGGTATGGTCCGACTGCCGCTCACGCCCGCCCAGCTCGAAGCCGGACGCCGCCTGGGCGCGGCCCTGCGCACCGCCCGCGACGGCCGCGACCCGGTGGACGTGGCCGTGAGCGCCGGCATTTCGCCCGAGACCCTGCGCAAGATCGAATCGGGGCGGCTGCCCACCCCCGCGTTCGGGACCGTGGTGGCCTTGAGCCGCACCCTCGACATTCCCCTCGACGAGCTGGCCGAGATCTGGCATCCCGGCGACACGGAGCAGCGCTCGGCCTCGTAACCGATTGCCGGGGACCGTGACCGGCCGGTTCAGTCGCCGGTCAGCTCGACCGGCACCGCCAGCACATCCACCATCGCGCCATTGCGCAGCACCGTCACCGGCAGCGTGCGCCCGATGGCATCGGCGAACAACTGCCGCTGGATCCCCTGCGCGTCGCGGATCTCGGCGCGCGCGACGCTGAGCACCAGATCCCCGCGCCGCAGCCCAGCCCGTTCGGCGGGCCCGCCGCGCACCACCTCCACGATCCGCAGTCCCGCGTCCTGCCCGGTGCGGGCGGCGACCGCGGTCGGCAGGGGAGCGGGCACCCCGACCACACCCAGATAGGCGCGCCGGACCCGGCCCTCGGTGAGCAGCGTGCTGATGATGCGGCGGGTGGTGACATTGATCGGAATCGCCAGACCCAGCCCGATCCCGGCGACCGCGGTATTGATCCCCACCACCCGGCCCGCCGAATCCGCCAGTGCGCCACCGGAATTACCGGGATTGAGGGCGGCGTCGGTCTGGATCACGTCCTCGATGACCCGTGCGGTGCGCCGATTGCCGACCGGCACCGAGCGGCCCAGCGCGCTCACCACGCCCGCGGTCACCGACCCGGCCAGCCCCAGCGGAGAACCGACCGCCACCACCAGCTGCCCGACCACCAGGCTGTCGGCGTCCCCGAGCCGCACCGCGTCGGGCGCGCCGCCGCGGGCACGCAGCACCGCCAGATCCGAGAGCGGATCCACCCCCACCACGTCGAAGGCCGATTCGAGGCCGTCGGCAAACACCACGGTCCCCTGGCTCGCCTCGCCGACCACGTGAGCGTTGGTGAGCAGGAATCCGTCGGCGGTGAACACCACCGCCGATCCGCCGCCGCGCCGGGTCTGCACGCTGGCCACGTGCGGGGTCACCGAGGCGGCGACCGCGATCACGGTGCGCGAGTACGCGTCCATGGCCGCGGGGTCCGGATCGCCGAAGCCCGGCGGCGGCACAGGGTCGGGATTCTCGTCCCAAGGCGAGAGGGCAGCTTCGTCGTCCACGACGACCACCATCCGATTACGTGATTACAGTGCGTAATCCCAGGATGCGCGCGCACGGGGCACCGCGACAACCGGTTCGCCGACAGCGCAAACCGGGAACGCGGATCAGCGCAGGCGGTACTTCAGGTGGGTGACGCGGGAACCGGGCACGATCTCCGGATCCTCCAGCAGCACCGGCGCATTCGCCAGCTGACCCAGCAGCGGCACCCCGCTGCCCAGCAGCACCGGCACCAGATCGACCCAGACCTCGTCGAGCAGGCCCTCGTCGAGGCACTGCCGGGCCACATCGCCGCCGCTGACACCGACCATCCGGTCTCCGGCGATGCCGCGCGCCACGTCGACGGCCTCCTTCACCCCGCCGCTCACGAAGGTGAACGGGGCGTCGGGATGCTCGGCGATCCACTGCTCGGGCACGGTGTGGGTGACCACCACGATCGGCTTGTCCGCCGGATGCACCCCGCCCCAGCCGTCGGTGAGGCTGAACAGCCGCTTGCCGACCACGTACACCCCGACCCCGTCGAGCCAGGCCCGCAGGTATTCGGCATCGGAGGCGGTCAGCGTGAACGGGATCTCGGGGTGGGTACTGGCGATCGGCACATCGCCGGCCTGGTACCAGGCGAACAGGTGCTCGAAACCGGTTTCGCCGGGGCCCGCGATGAATCCGTCGAGGGACATGCTCGCGCCGGTGACTACCTTGCTCATGGCCGTACTCCTTCAGCAGGGGAACGAATCGGCGTGCTTCGCCGTCTCTGCCTGGAAGTCGGCGCCGCCTCCCGGAAATCATCGTTGTCGCGCGACGAATTCTTCCGGGAAACGGACCGGTGCGACCGGATCAGGTCGCCTGGCTCACCGAGGACATGTGGAAATCGGGAATCCGCAACGGCGGCATGGCCGTCCGGGTGAACCAGTCCTTCCACTCGCGCGGCAGCGTGATCTCGGTGCGGCCCGCCTCCGACACCCGCCGCAGCAGGTCCAGGGGGCTCTCGTTGAAGCGGAAGTTGTTGACCGCCCCGGTCACCTCACCGTTCTCGACCAGGTAGACGCCGTCGCGGGTGAGGCCGGTGAGCAGCAGCGTGGCCGGATCCACCTCGCGGATGTACCACAGGCAGGTCAGCAGCAGACCGCGCTCGGTGCGCGCGATCATGTCGGTCAGGGTGGCGTCGCCGCCGCCGGTCATGAGCAGGTTCTCGCCGGGCAGCGTGACGGGGGCGTCGAATTCGGCGGCGGTGGCGCGCGGGTACACCAGCGACTCGATCACGCCCTCGCGCACCCAGTCGGTGCGCTGCGCGGTCAGGCCGTTGTCGAACACCGACAGCGACTCCGACGACGACGGCGTCGCCACGAACGGCCGGTACTCCAGACCCGCCGCGCTCGGATCCGAGGACAGGGTCAGCGGAATCCCGGTGAGCCGCTCCCCGATTCGGGTGCCGCCCGCGCGGGAGAAGGCGGTGTGGCCCTCGTGCGCGCCGCGGCCCTCCATGGACCAGGCCATGTAGATCATCAGATCCGCGACCGCCGAGGGCGGCAGCAGCGTCTCGTAGCGGCCCGCGGGCAGCTCGACACGGCGCTTGGACCAGTCCAGTCGCCGCGACAGCTCCGCGAGCAGAGCGGGGGTGTCGACATCGGCGAAATCGGTGGTGCCGGTGCCGACCCACGCGCTGGCCAGCTCCGCGCCCGCACCGCGCTTGCCGTTGATCTCCACCGAACCCGTCGGCTGCACCCAGCGCCGCCGCAACCCCGTGGAGGTGCCCAGCCAGGTGGAGTGCATCTGGTGGTGGGCGAAACCGTAGAGGCGGTCGGAGCCGTCGAAACCGGCGGCGAGATCGCTTGCCAGCGTGGTGAACACGCCGATGTCGGTGGTCGCCGGGTCACCGTCCCAGTCCAGCAGCCGGTCCAGGGTGTCGGCGTCGACGGCGTCGGGATCCAGCAGCGGCATGGCGTCGCGCGCCGGCTCGGCGTCGCGGGCGGCCTGTTCGGCGGCCCGCACCACGGCCTCGATCTCGGCGGGATCCACGCTGGTGGAACTCACGCTGCCGACCCGCGCGACGGTCGGGCCCTCCCGGAACACCGAGACCACCGCCCACTCGCGCGCCACCGAGGAACCGTTGGTGGTCATGGAGTTTCCGGCCCAGCGCAGCGACGCCTCATGCGCGTCGGTGACGATCACCATGGTCTCGTCGGCGCGCGAGGCCCGCAGCGCGCGTTCGACGACCTCGGGGGCGGGGAGCACACTCACCGTGTCGGTCCTTTCCTACTGCCCGGCTTCGGCGCGGGTATTGAGAACAGTGATGCCGCGCACCAGCACCGACGGGCAGCCGTGCGAGACCGCCGCCACCTGACCGGGTTGCGCCTTGCCGCAGTTGAACGCCCCGCCCAACACCCAGGTCGAGGGCCCCCCGACGGCCTCCATCGAACCCCAGAAGTCGGTGGTGGTGGCCTGGTAGGCGACATCGCGCACCTGCCCGGCCAGCTCGCCGTTGCGGATCCGGAAGAAGCGCTGACCGGTGAACTGGAAGTTGTAGCGCTGCATATCGATCGACCACGACTTGTCGCCGACGATGTAGAGGCCGTTCTCCACCCGGGAGATGAGCTCGGCGGTGCTGGTGTCGCGCTCGGGATCGGGTTGCAGCGACACATTGGCCATGCGCTGGATCGGCACATGGTGCGCGGAATCGGCGTAGGAGCAGCCGTTGGAGCGTTCCAGGCCCAGCTTGGGCGCGAACATCCGGTCGAGCTGGTAGCCGACCAGCACGCCGTCGCGCACCAGATCCCAGCGCTGCCCGGCCACGCCCTCGTCGTCCCAGCCGACCGTGGCCAGGCCGTGCTCCTGGGTGCGGTCACCGGTGACGTGCATGATCGGGGTGCCGTAGCGCAGCGTGCCGAGCAGGTCGGGGGTGGCGAACGAGGTTCCCGCGTAGGCCGATTCGTAGCCGATGGCGCGGTCGTACTCGGTGGCGTGGCCGATGGACTCGTGGATGGTGAGCCACAGATTGCTGGGGTCGATCACCAGATCGGTGGGGCCCGCCTCGACGGTGGGGGCCTTCACCTTCTCCGCCAGCCACTCCGGCATCCGCGCGAGTTCGCCCGCCCAGTCCCAGTGCCCGTCCGCGCCGGTCACGTACTCCCAGCCGCGCCCGGCCGGGGCGGCCAGGGTGCGCATGGTCTCGAACACGCCCGCGGCCGGATCGACGGTGATGGCCTCGAACTGCGGGTGCAGCCGCACCCGCTGCTGAGTGATGCGCGAGCCGAAGGTGTCGGCGTAGAAGGTCTGCTCCTTGACCTGCAGCACCGCCGCCGTCACGTGATCCACGCCGTCGGCGGAACTCAGCCGCTCCGAATAGTCCAGCAGCAGCGCCACTTTCTCCGGCGTCGGCACCTCGAAGGGGTCGACGTCGTAGGCGGAGACGTATTCGGCGTCGTCGTAGCGCGGCTCCGGAGCCAGTTCCACGCGTTCGCGATTGAGCGCGCGCAGGGTCCGCGCCACCGTGACCGCGCGCTGCGCCACCTGGGCGGCGGTCTCGGCGGTGAGATCGGCGTGCGAGGCGAAACCCCAGGTGCCGTCGACGATCACGCGCACCGCGAACCCGAGATCGGTACTGTCGGACACCGATTCGACGCGGCCGTCGCGCAACCTGATGGACTGCTGCACGAGTCGATGCACCCGCAGGTCCGCGTACTCCGCCCCGGCCGCGCGGGCCGCGCTCAACGCGGCGTCGGCGAGCGCGGACAGCGGCAGCGCGCGGAACTGGCCGTCGATGACCTTGGTAGCGATGCTCACCCGCACCACGCTAGAGGGCGACACGCCGGGGGTTCAAGAAACCACGCAGCCCGAACGAAATTCATGACGCGCAAATCTGCATACGCTGCAACGATGCGTGAAGTGCGAAGGAGCACACCGGGAAACGGCACGCTCAACGGCCTGACATTCCGCGGATTGCCGATCGGATGCCGTACTGTCTGCCCGCGTGCCGCCATCCGCACTCCGCGATCGCAAACGGGAACGCACCCGCCGAGCCCTGCTCGAAGCCGCCGTAGAACAGTTCGAGAGCCGAGGATACGAGGCGGCCACCGTCGCCGACATCGCGGCCGCCGCCGAAGTCGGCACCCGGACGTTCTTCAACTACTTCGCCAGCAAAGAGGAACTCTTGTTCCCCGAGCCGGACGAACGCGTGCAGGCCGCCGTGCGTGCCATCGCCACCCGCCGCCCCGGTGAACGCCCCGTCGAGGTGCTGCTGCGCGCGCTGCGCGCCGCCGGTGACAATCCCGGCGACCACCTCGGCGACGACCTCGCCGCCCGCATCGCCGTCCTCCGCGCCCAGGTGTCGCGCACCGTGCCCGCCGTGTCGGGCCGGGCCGCCTACGCCCAGCTCGCGTCCCAGCAGGAGATCGCGCGTCAGCTGCGCGCCGCGTTCCCCGAGGAACTCGACGACGTCGGCGCGGCCGCCCTGGTCGGCGCGGTCGTCGGCGCGGTGTCGGGGGCGTTGACCGTGCTGTTCCAGCGGCCCGGCCTCGAGGACGGCGAAGCGCTGCAACGCAAGATCCAGGAGACCACCTCGAAGGTGCTGGCGCCGTGGCTGTCCCAGCCCGCCCCGGAGCTGCCCGCCGACCACCTACCGGTGATCGCCGACGTTCCACTACGCCCGGAGCCCGAAGCCTTTCGCCCCCTGAGCTCGGTGCACCGGCTCGCTCGCGTCTGAATCCGGTCAGCCGAACTGCTGCCAGCCCAGGCGGATCACCATGGCGGTGACCACCACCAGCAGGACGACCCGGACGAAACCGGCGCCCTTGGCCAGGGCCATGCGGGACCCGGCGATCGAACCGGCCACGTTCGCCACCGCCATGGACAGGCCCAGCGCCCACAGCACGTGACCCGTGCTCGCCAGGAACAGCAGCGAACCCAGGTTGGATCCGCAGTTGACGACCTTCGCCATGGCCGCGGCCCGCACGAACTCGGTGCCGAGCAGGGTGGCGAAGGTAATGATCAGGAACGTGCCGGTGCCCGGCCCGAGAATGCCGTCGTAGAGGCCGATCAGGCCCGCGGCGAGCGCCACCACCAGGATGGTCTTGCGGCGGGTCGGGGGATGGGTGGCCATGGTCACCCCGATCGAGGGTCGCAGCGTCACGAACACCGCCACCCCGATCAGCACCACCATGACGATCGGGATGAAGTACTCGCGGTCGATGAGGGCCACCGCGGCCGAACCGCACGCGGCCGCCACGGCGGCGATGAGCGCACCCGGGATCAGCACCTTCCAGCGCATCGGCACCTTGCGGGCGAAGGTGAACACCGCCGCACTGGTGCCCGAGAACGCCGCGATCTTGTTGGTGCCCAGCGCCGTCTGCGGGGCCAGCCCGGGCAGCACCACGAACAGCGTCGGCAGCACGATCAGCCCGCCGCCGCCGACCACGGCGTCGACCCAGCCGGCCGCTGTCGCCGCGGTCAACAGGATCGCCCAGTCCGCAATGCTCACTCCGCGACCCAACCAGACGCCGCCACCTCGGTTCAAACCGTCGGGTCTGTCAGCGAGTCGACAGCGAACCGGCCCGTAGGGTGGACGGGTGCGCCGATTCAGTCTCTGGCTGCGCGGAAAACCGCTGATCACCGATTCGGCGGTCGCGCTGCTGTTGTTCGTCATCGATGTGCTCGCCCTGAGCAACAGCCAGTACAAACCCACCTATCTCGTGCTCAGCGTGCTGCTGCCGCTGCCGATCGTGTTCCGCCGCACCCACACCCGCGCCGCCGCGGCCGCCATGGTCGTGCTGTCCATGACCGCGTCGCTGGTGCACTGGAGCGTCAGCGACCACGCCGTGCACCCGGCGCTGCTGGGCCTGGGCATCATGCTCTACACCCTCGTCGCGTACGTCGGCCGCCGCCAAGGACTCGTCTACCTGGTGATCCTGCTCATCGACGGGGTCGTCGCCGCGGCCGCCATCGGCAAACCCCAGGGCACCGACATCCTGTTCAACGCCCTCTACTACGCGTTGTGCTGGACCCTGGCCGAATTCGTCGGCGCCCGCCACGCCTACGACGCGGAGGTCGCCGCCCGCCTGGCCGTCGCCGACTACGACCGCGAACGCCGCGCCCACGACGCCGTCGCCGTCGAACGCACCCGCATCGCCCGCGAACTGCACGACGTGGTCGCGCACGCGGTCAGCGTCATCATCGTGCAGGCCGACGGCGCCCGCTACGCCCTGCGCCACGACCCCGACACCGCCGAGCAAGCGCTCACCACCATCGCCGGCACCGGCCGCGAAGCCCTGCGCGAACTGCGCCGCACCGTCGAGCTGCTGCGCACCGAGCATGCGCCCGAACAACTTCCGCAACACGGCACCGCGGGCATCGCCAAGGTCGCCGACATGATGCGCAGCGCCGGACTCGACGTCTCCCTCGAACTGCGCGGCGAACTCGACACCGTCACCCCCGAGGTCAGCCTCGGCATCCACCGCATCGTGCAGGAATCACTCACCAACACCCTGCGCCACGCCGGACCCGACCCGCGCGCCGAAGTCCGCGTCACCCGCCGCGACACCGACGTGCTGCTCGAGATCACCGACACCGGCGGCACCCCGCTCACCGCACCCCCCGACAGCGGCTGCGCCACCGGATCCACCACCGCCCCGCCCGTGCTCGCCAGCCGCATCCCCGGCAGCGGCCTGGGCCTGGTCGGCATGCGCGAACGCATCGCCGTGCTGGGCGGCACCCTCACCACGGGCCGGAATCCGCACGGCGGCTGGACCGTCCGCGCCACCATCCCCCTCGATCGCGACGACATCCAGGACTGAGCCGCCCACCCGCACCGACCGCCAGGGGCCGACGCCCGGCTATCCGCACGCATCCCGGCGCCGGATAGGTTGGGGGCGTGCCGATCACCGTGCTCGTCGTCGATGACCAGGAACTCATGCGCGCCGGATTGCGAATGGTGCTCGGCGCGCACCCCGACATCGACGTGGTGGGGGAGGCCGACAACGGCGCCACCGCCATCGCCCGCGCCACCGAACTCGTGCCCGACGTGGTGCTCATGGATGTCCGCATGCCCGTCACCGACGGCGTCACCGCCACCGCCCGCATCATCGAATCCGGCTGCGGCAGCCGTGTTCTCGTCATGACCACCTTCGACCTCGACGAACACGCCCTCGGCGCGCTGCGCGCGGGAGCCAGCGGCTTCCTGCTCAAGGACACCCCGCCCGAAGACCTCATCTCCGCCATCCGCAGCGTCGCCGCCGGCGACGCCGTCGTCTCCCCGAAGGTCACCAAACGCCTGCTCGACCGCCTCATCGCCGAGGACCCGGCCGCCGGGCGCGACCCCGGCGTCCTCGACGTCCTCACCGCCCGCGAACGCGAGGTCCTCGAACACATCGCCGCGGGCCGCTCCAACGCCGAGATCGCGGGCGCCCTCTACCTCTCCGAGGCCACCGTCAAGACCCACGTCGGCCGCGTCCTCACCAAACTCGGCCTCCGCGACCGGGTCCAGGCCGTCGTCCTGGCCTACGAGACCGGCCTGGTCCGGCCCGGCGGCGCCTGACCGCTGTGACCGGGACCGCACCCGGGAGAAAAATCGGGACCTCGCGCGTTGTCACGGGTAGACCGATCGAAAGGATCGCCTGATGCCCGCCCTGTTGTTCCTCGCCTGGTTCGCCGCCGAGATCGCCACCCTGATCGGGGTCGGCCACCTCATCGGCGTCTTCCCCACGATTCTGCTGCTGCTGGCCGGATCGGCCGTGGGTCTGGTGCTCGTGCGCTCGCAGGGCCGCCGCGTGTTCGAGGGATTCCGACGCGCCGCGCGCGGTGAGCTCGAACCCAGCACCGCCGTCGCCGACGGCGCGCTGGTCGGCGTGGGCGCGGTCCTGATGTTCGTGCCCGGCCTGCTCACCACCGTGCTCGGCCTGCTGGCACTGCTGCCGTTCACCCGATTCCTGCTCCGCCCGATCGTGGCCGCCTTCGCGGCGCGCCGGCTGAACCGGGTCGCCACCGCCGTCGGACCGTACGGGTACCGCAATGTGGTGATCGATCCCGACGGCGAGGTCATCGACGCGACCGTGGTCACCGAGTACTACGACGACGGTCAGGGCAACGGATACAAGATGATCGATCCCCGCTGAGCGGGAACCCACACGTCGATCCCCACCGCCCGCGGGGCCGATCACCTACCCGGTGATCGGCCCCGCGGCGTTATGGCAGGGGTCCTGGTCACAGTCGGCGAGTGCGATTGCCGGGACCGGCGGGCCGTGCGGCAGACTGGGCAGTCGTGAGTACCCAGTTGCTGGTCGGCGGCCGTATCTACAGTTCGAGCAATCCCGACGCGACGGCCATGGCCGTCACCGACGGGACCGTGGTGTGGGTCGGGCTGGACAAGCCGGGGCGGGCCCTGCATCCGGACGCGGAGATCATCGACCTCGACGGGGCGTTCGTCGCGCCGGGATTCGTCGACCCGCACGTGCACGTCACCGCGCTCGGACTCAAACTGACGGGACTCGATCTGGCGCAAGCCGGTTCGCTGCGGGACTGCCTGGAACTGGTGCGGGACTTCGCCTCCGGCCACCCCGACGGCGTGATCCTCGGTGAGGGCTGGGACGAGACCCGCTGGGCCGAGGGCCGGGCACCGACCCGCGAGGAACTCGATACGGCCGCGCCGGGACGACAGGTGTATCTGGCTCGCGTGGACGCGCATTCGGCCGTCGCCTCGACCGCGCTGCTCGACGCCGTCGCCGGAGTCACCGAGGCCGACGGGTTCACCCGCGGCGAGCCGCTGCGCGGCGACGCCCATCACCGGGTGCGCGGGGCCGCGCTCGGCGCGCTGAGCCGGGCGCAGCGCGACGCGGCCCGGCAGGCGGCACTGGACTCGGCCGCCGCCAACGGGGTTGTGGCCGTGCACGAATGCGCGGGACCCGAGATCTCCGGCGCCGACGACGTGCGCGAACTCCTCGACTTCACCCACGGCGTCGAGGTCCGCGCCTACTGGGGGCAGGCCGTCCGCACCGCCGACGAAGCCCGCAGCCTGGTCAAGGAACTCGGCGTGCACGCCCTCGGCGGCGACCTGTTCGTCGACGGGGCCATCGGCTCGCACACCGCCTGGCTGCGCGAACCCTACGCCGACCGCGACAGCACCGGCACCGCCTACCTCGACGCCGACGCCGTCGCGGCCCACGTGCTCGCCTGCACCGAAGCCGGCATCCAGACCGGTTTCCACGTCATCGGCGACGCCGCCATGGACGCCGTCGTCACCGGGTTCGAACGGGCCGTGGACGCCCTCGGCGGACCGGCTGTCGCCTCGCGCGGGCACCGGCTCGAACACGCCGAGATGATGACGGCCGACCAGATCGCCCAACTCGCCGCCTGGGGCGTGATCGCCAGCGTCCAACCGGGATTCGACGCCGCCTGGGGCGGACCCGACGGCATGTACGCCACCCGCCTCGGCGCGGACCGGGCCGCCACCCTGAACCCGTTCGCCGCCATGGCCGCCGCCGGCATCTCCCTCGCCATCGGCTCCGACGCCCCGGTCACCGCCCTGAACCCGTGGGAAGCGCTGCGCGCCGCGGTCAACCACCGCACCCGCGGCCACCAGATCTCCCCGCGCGCCGCCTTCGCCGCCGCCACCCGGGGCGCCTGGCGCGCCGGCGGCGTCCGCGACGGCGTCGCCGGAACCCTGGTCCCCGGCGCACCCGCCTCCTACGCGATCTGGGACTCCCGCGAACTGGTCGTCGCGGCCGCCGCCGACACCGTCCAGCGCTGGTCCACCGACCCGCGCTCCCGCGTCCCCGGCCTGCCGCCGCTCGGCCCGGACGCCACCCTGCCGCAGTGCCTGCGCACCGTGCACCGCGGGGTCACCATCCATGAAGCCTGACACCGATCCCGAGAACCACCTCCGCGCAGCGGATTCCGCCGCCGATCCGGGCGGTGCGCCCGAATCCGGCTCGCGCGCCGACGGTTCGGCCGACGGCACCGCGCCGCCGGAGTCGCGGATGGGCAGGTCGATCGCGGCGGTCACCGCGGTGGCGACGCGGTGGCCGAGGTCGGCGCGGCTCCTCGCGGCGGTCGTGGCCGGATTGCTGCTGTACGCGAGCTTCCCGCCGCGGACCTTGTGGTTCCTCGCGCCGGTCGGGATCGCGATCCTGACGCTCGTGGTGCGTGGAACCGGCCGGGCGCGTGCGGGATTCGGGTACGGCTACGTGGCGGGGCTTGCGTTCTTCGTGCCACTCCTGCCGTGGACCGGGATCTATGTCGGACCCGCGCCGTGGCTCGCCCTGTCGGCGGTATGTGCCGTCTATGTCGGGCTTTTCGGGCTGCTGACCCGGTGGGTGGCGACCCTGCCGGGGTGGCCGCTGTGGGTGGCGACGGTGTGGTCGCTCACCGAATGGGGACGCGCCAGTTTCCCGTTCGGCGGGTTTCCCTGGGGGAAGCTGGCTTTCGGTCAGGCCGACGGCTGGTACCTGCCGTACGCGATGGTGGGCGGTGCGCCGCTGGTGAGTTTCGCGGTGGCGCTCACGGGCACCGGACTCGCCGCGCTCGCCGCGGGATTGCCGGGTCGCCTCACCGCCCGCGCCGGCGATAGCGGAGGAGTGGCCGGGGCCACATCGGATTCTCCCAGATGGGGAGCATCGCATCTCACATCGTGGAACCGGATTGTTGCTGCGGCAATGCTTGTGGCTATAGTTCCCCTCGCCGGAGTGATCCTCCGGACCGCGCTGCCCGGCCCGGAGGACGGCAACCGGCCGATCACGGTCGCCGCCATCCAGGGCAGCGTGCCGCGCCTGGGCCTGGACTTCAATGCCCAGCGCCGCGCGGTTCTCGACAATCACGTCAAGCGCACCGAGGAACTCGCCCGCGACATCGCGGCCGGGAAGGCCCCGCAACCGGACGTGGTGATCTGGCCGGAGAACTCCTCCGATATCGATCCGCTGCGCAACGCCGATGCGGCGCAGGAGATCTCGCAGGCGTCGGTCGCGGTGAAGGCCCCCATCCTGGTGGGCGCGGTGCTCGTGAACGCCGACCGCACCACCACCAACTCGGTCATCGTGTGGAACGGCGATGCCGGCCCGGCCGAGCGGCACGACAAGAAGATCATCCAGCCCTTCGGCGAATACCTGCCCTACCGGGAGTTCTTCCGCCACTTCTCCGAATACGCCGACCGCGCGGGCTATTTCGTGCCCGGCACCGGCGACGGCGTGGTCCACGTGCGGCCCGCGGGCGGCGGCGCCCCGGTCGCCATCGGCGTGGCCACCTGTTACGAGGTCACCTTCGACCGCGCCTTCGAGGAATCGGTGCGCGCGGGCGCGCAACTGCTCACCGTGCCGTCCAACAACGCCACCTTCGGCCGCAGCGAGATGACCTATCAGCAGCTGGCCATGTCGCGGGTGCGCGCGGTCGAGCACGGCCGCGCGGTGGTGGTGTCGGTGACCACCGGCGTCAGCGCCATGATCACCGCCGATGGCGTGATCCAGCAGCAGACGCCGCAGTTCGAACCGGCGGCGCTGGTCGCGACGTTGCCGCTGCGGGACAACACGACACTCGCGTCCCGTTTGGGCCCCACGCCCGAGACTGTTGTGTGTATTCTGGCCGCGGCTGCTACAGCGGCCGCGCTGTTCCGGAGGCGTTATAGCACCCCGCGCGGGTGATATCTGAATCGGTCATAACCAAACCGGACGGCCGGACAATTCATCCGGCGCGGTACCGCGGGCACGTGTGTGAGGGCCGTTCCCGTACTCGGCGACTGAGATTCGCCAGTTCTTTGCCAGGGCTTGTTGAATGTCCCGATAGGTCCGAATCAAAACCGTTCCATTATGCGAGCTGGACGCATAGTGTGAGGTTTGCTGTTCGGTAACTGAACTAATGCCGCGTTCCGCCAACGCTGTTCGTTGCGGCAACTCGAGATCACCACCGATCCACTCGGCGGGATGCTCCGAATCATAGGACGTGGATCACGTCCTACGGCTCGCGCATGCGCGCGCACGCCGGGCATCCAGGACCTTGTGATCACTCTTTCGGGGCTCGGGGAGTTGCGTCTACAGCGTCAGAACGGAGTGTTTGATGAGTTCATTGGCCACCGACCGTGTCGACCAATGTTCTTCGGGTGAATTCTCGGCCCAACCTTTCGTGCTCTCCCCAGCGCAGACAGCCCTCTGGTACGCCCAGCGAATCAGGCCGGATATTCCCCTCACCATCGCGCAGTTCGTCGAGATCCACGGCGACCTCGACGTCGGCCGCCTGCTCTACGCCATCGAACGCTTCGGCGCCGAGAGCGAGGTCGGCCACGTCCGCCTGCTCGAGATCGACGGCGTCCCGCACCAGGTGGTCGACCTCGAGCGCCGCCCCGGCTGGGGCCGGGTCGACCTGCGCGGCGAGCCGGACCCGCGCGCCGCGGCCCGGGCCTGGATGCACGAGCACGCCAGCTCGCCCATCGACATCGAGCACGACCCGCTCACCACCAACGTGGTGATCCAGATCGGCGACGCCGACTGGATCTGGTACACCCGCGGCCACCACATCGTGATCGACGGCTACGGCGCCATGAACGCCACCACCCGCGCCGCCGAGATCTACACCGCGCTCGAGGACCACACCGAACCGACGGTCTCCCGCGCCACGCCGCTGGCCACCATCTACGGCGACGAGAACCGCTACCGCGACACCACCCGCTTCGTCTCCGACGGCGACTACTGGCGCGCCCAGCTCGCCGGCGTCGGCGAACCACTCACGTTGTCCGCCAACGGCACCGTGGCCCCGATCTCCGACGCCGGACGGCGCAGCGCCACCGCCGTGCTCACCCCCGAGGTCGAGGCCGGTATCGAGGCGGCCGCCACCGCGTTCGGCTCCAACTCCTCCGCGCTGTTCGTCGCCGCCCTGGCGGGTTACGTGCGCGCGGTCACCGGCACCCAGGACGTGGTGCTCAGCCTGCCCGTCTCCGCGCGCACCACGGTGGCGCTGCGGCGTTCGGCCGGTGTGGTGTCGAACGTGGTGCCCATCCGCATGCAGTTCACCGGCACCGAGACCGTCGCCGACACCGTGCGCGCGGTCGAACTGCAGATCACCGGCGCGCTGCGTCACCAGCGCTACCGCAGCGACGACATCCGCCGCGACTGTGGCTATTCGCGCGATTCGCGCGGCTTCTTCGGGCCCATGGTCAACCTCATGCTCTTCCACAGCGAGCTGAAGTTCGGCAGCCTGATGGGCTCGATCAACGTGCTGTCCACCGGCCCGGTCGAGGACCTCTCCATCAACCTCTACAACGGCCTGGGCGACCGCACCCACATCGACTTCGAGGCCAACCCGCGCCTCTACGGCGACACCGAACTGTCCATGCACCACGGCCGGTTCCTGGACTATCTGGGCCGATTCGTCTCCGCCGCACCCGAATCCGTGGTCGTGGACATGCCGGTGCTCACCGACGGGGAACGCGAACAGGTCCTGCACGAATGGAATTCGACCGAGGTCGCCCGCCAGGAGGGCACCCTGGCCGGGCTGTTCGCCGACCGGGCGGCCATGTCCGCCGACCGGATCGCGCTGGACTTCGAGGGCGAGACCCTCACCTACGGCGCCCTCGACGAGCGCGCCAACCGCCTCGCCCGCGAACTCGTCGCGCGCGGCGCGGGTCCCGACACCCTCGTCGGCCTGGCCATGCGCCGCAGCCTCGACCTGCTGGTCGGCATGTACGCCGTCATCAAGGCGGGCGCGGCCTACCTGCCCATCGATTCCGACCACCCGGCCGACCGCATCGCCGCCGTCCTCGAACAGGGACGGCCGCTGTGCGTGCTCACCACCGCCGCCGACGGCATCGAACTGCCCGATCTCGCACCGCGATTCGACATCGACACCGCCGATCTGTCCGCGCACTCCGGCCGCCTGGTCACCGATGCCGATCGCACCGGGCCGCTGCGTGCCGACCACCTGGCGTACGTCATCTTCACCTCCGGCTCCACCGGCAAGCCCAAGGGCGTCGGCGTCAGCCACGCCGCCATCGTGAACCGGCTGCGCTGGATGCAGCACGCCTACCCGCTCGACCCCTCCGACGTCGTGCTGCAGAAGACGCCCGCCACCTTCGACGTGTCGGTGTGGGAGTTCTTCTGGCCCTTGCAGATCGGCGCCCGTCTGGTCATCGCCGCCCCCGACGGGCACCGCGATCCGGCCTACCTGGCCCACGTCATCGCCGAGAAGGGCGTCACCACGGCGCACTTCGTGCCGTCCATGCTGTCGGTGTTCCTCACCGACACCGAGGTGAGCGGCTGCACCGGCCTGGAGCGGGTGTTCTGCAGTGGTGAGGCGCTGCCCGCCGCCACCGTCGCCGAATTCCACGCCGCCCTGGGCACCGGACCCGAAGCGCCGCAACTGCACAACCTCTACGGGCCCACCGAGGCCGCCGTCGACGTCACCGCCTGGCACTGCGCGCCCGGCGCCACCGACGTCCCGATCGGCGCGCCCGTCTGGAACACCCGCACCTATGTCCTCGATGCCCGCCTGCAGCCCGTCGCCCCCGGCGTGGTCGGCGAGCTCTACCTGGCGGGCGTACAGCTGGCCCGCGGGTACCTGGGCCGCGCCGCCCTCACCGGCGACCGGTTCGTGGCCAACCCCTTCACCCCCGGCGCCCGCATGTACCGCACCGGTGACCTGGTGCGCTGGCGGGGCAACGGCAGCTCCGGCGTACTGGAGTACCTGGGCCGCAGCGACTTCCAGGTCAAGGTGCGCGGCCTGCGCATCGAACTCGGCGAGATCGAGGCCGCCCTGCTCGCCGACCCCCGCGTCGCGCGCGCGGTGTGCGTGGCCCGCCGCGGCCGCGGCGGCGACGAGCTGGTCGGCTACGCGGTCGCCGGTCCCGGCGTCGAGGTGCTGGACCCCATCGAGCTCACCGCCGGGCTGCGCCGCACCCTGCCCGGCTATATGGTGCCCTCGGTCGTGATGGTCCTCGACGAACTACCGTTGAGCGCCAACGGCAAAGTGGATCGCAAGGCCCTGCCCGAGCCGGACGCGGGGGCCCGACGCCCCGACCGGCCCGCGGCCGAGCCCAGCACCGATATGGAACGCCAGCTGCTCGGCATCTTCGCCGAGGTGCTCGGCACCGACGAACTCGACGTCCAGGACAGCTTCTTCGACCTGGGCGGCAACTCGCTGACCGCGGCCCGCGCCATGGCGCGCGTCAATGCGGCGCTCGGCGTCTCGCTCACCATTCGCGACCTGTTCGAAACCTCCACCGTGGCCGCGCTCGCCGCCCGGCTCTCCGCCGCGCAGCTCGACGGGACCGCGCGCCCCGAACCGCTGCTGACGGCCGGGCCGCGGCCGCAGCAGATTCCGCTGTCCCTGGCCCAGCAGCGGCTGTGGATCCTCAACCGGTTCGCCGAGCACGCGGCCGCCTACAACATGCCGTTCGCGGTGAAACTGACCGGGCCGCTGGACATTCCGGCTCTGCGCGCCGGACTGCTGGACGTGCTGGAACGGCACGAGAGCCTGCGCACCACCTTCCCCGACACCCCCGACGGGCCCTGCCAGCTCATCCACCCGGCCGCCGAGATCCCGCTCACCCTCGATCCGATCGACGCCACCGTGGACGCCGACGCCGTCGCGCTGGCCACCGAATTCGCCGGGTACGGTTTCGATCTGCGCAGTCAGGCCCCCGTGCGGGTGGCGTTGTACCGCACCGGCCCCGACACCCACCTGTTGCTGGTGGTGCTGCACCACATCAGCGGTGACGGCTGGTCGATCGACCCGCTGACCAAGGACCTGATGACCGCGGTCGCCGCCCGCGCCCAGGGCGAGGCCCCGGTGTGGACGCCGCTGCCGGTGCAGTACGCCGATTTCGCGCTGTGGCAACGGGAACTGCTCGGTGACGAGACCGACCCGGCCAGCGCCCTGGCCCGGCAGCTGGCCTATTGGCGTGCCGCCCTCGCCGACCTGCCCGACCAGCTGGACCTGCCCCTGGACCGCCCGCGTCCGCGGCAGCGCTCGACCGACGGCGGGACCGTCGAATTCACCATCCCCGCCGAGGTCCGCCGCGCCCTGGCCACCGTGGCCCACGACCGCGGAGTCAGCACGTTCATGGTGCTGCATGCCGCGCTGGCCGTGGTGCTCTCGCGCCTGTGCAACACCGCCGACATCGCCATCGGCACCCCGATCGCCGGGCGCAGCGACCCCGCGCTCGACGACCTGGTCGGCATGTTCGTCAACACCCTGGTGCTGCGCACCCGGGTCGATCCGGCCGCCGGATTCGACCGCATGCTCACCGAGGTCCGCGACACCGACCTCAACGCCTTCGCCAACGCCGACGTGCCGTTCGAGCGGCTCGTGGAGGTGGTCAACCCGGAGCGATCCGCGTCGCGGCACCCGCTGTTCCAGGTCATGCTGTCCTACGACAACGGCCCCGAGACGCGGGTCGACCTGCCCGGCGTGGACAGCGAAGTGGTGCCGATGGCCACCGACGTCGCCAAGTTCGACCTGCAGCTGACCGTGCACGAGCCGTCCGGGACCCCGGCCGAGGACGCCGGGCTGTCGGCCGAGTTCGGTTACGCCGCAGATGTTTTCGACCACGCCACGGTCGCGGCCATCGCCCGCCGCTTCGGCGCGTTGCTGGCCGCCGCGGTCACCGAGCCCGCACTGCCGGTCGGCGATCTGCCGCTGCTGGACGTGCGCGAGACCGCGAAACTGGTGCCCATCATGGGTGCGCCCGGCGAACCCGCCACCACCCTGGCCCGGCTGCTCACCGACACCGCCGAACGCGTCCCCGACGCGGTGGCCGTGCGCTACCTGGGCGAGGACACCAGCTACCGCGAACTCGACGAACGCTCGAACCGC
Source organism: Nocardia sp. NPDC004340 (assembly GCF_053602575.1). Lineage (NCBI taxonomy): Bacteria > Bacillati > Actinomycetota > Actinomycetes > Mycobacteriales > Nocardiaceae > Nocardia > Nocardia sp. NPDC004340. The sequence goes on along the minus strand of NZ_JBSGDW010000003.1, from coordinate 233,275 downwards.
TTGGCGCGGGTGCTGATCGAACACGGCGCCGGGCCCGAGGTGGTCGTCGCCGTCGCGCTGCCGCGCAGCCTCGACAGCATCCTCGCGGTGTGGTCGGTCGCCAAGACCGGCGCCGCCTACGTGCCCATCGACCCCGACTACCCGTCGGACCGCATCGCCCACATGCTCGCCGACTCCGGGGCCATGCTCGGCATCACCAATGCCGAACGGCGACCGGACATGCCGACCACCTGGCCCGGCAACCGGGGACGGCACCGCAAGAGCTACGTGGACTGGCTGCTGCTCGGCTCCGAACAGCTCGGCGCGGAATGCGCGCAGTTCCCCGACACCGCGGTCACCGACGTCGAACGCCACCACGCGCTGCGCACCGCCGGCCCGGCCTACCTCATCTACACCTCCGGCTCCACCGGCAAGCCCAAGGCCGTGGTGGTCACCAACGCGGGCATCGCCTCGCTGGCGCACGAGCAGATGCATCTGTTCAAGGTCACCGATTCGGCTCGCACCCTGCACTTCTCGTCACCCAGCTTCGACGCCTCGGTGCTGGAGCTGCTGCTCGGGTTCGCGGCCGGGGCCACCATCGTGGTCGTGCCCGCGGGCGTCTTCGGCGGTGAGGAGCTCGCGCGCATCCTGCGCGAAGAGCACGTGACGCACGCGTTCGTCACCCCCGCCGCCCTGGGCACCGTGCCCGCCGGCGACCTGCCCGAGCTGGAAGCCGTCATCGTCGGTGGCGAGGCCTGCCCCGAGGACCTGGTGACGGTGTGGACCGCACCGGAATCGCGGCCCGGGCAGCCCGCCCGGCGCATGCACAATATGTACGGCCCGTCCGAGGCCACCGTCGCCGCCACCGCCACCGGACCCATGGTGGCCGGGCAGCCGGTGCCGATCGGCCTGCCCGTGCGCGGGATGCGGCTGTTCGTGCTCGACGGCCGCCTGCACCCGGTGCCGCCGGGCGTGGCGGGCGAGCTGTACCTGTCCGGGCCCGGCCTGGCGCGCGGCTATCTGGGCCGGCACGCCCTGACCTCGCAACGCTTCCCGGCCAACCCGCACGGCCGCCGCGGCGAACGCATGTACCGCACCGGCGATCTGGTGGTCGCCGACGGCGCCGGGCAGCTGCGCTTCCTGGGCCGCGCCGACGACCAGATCAAGATCCGCGGCTTCCGCATCGAACTCGCCGAGATCGACCACGTGCTGGCCGCGCACCCGGGGGTCACGTTCGCGCTCACCCTGGTCCACCACGACGAGCGCGGAATCCCGCGCCTGGTCTCCTATCTCACCGCCGACATCGCCGTCGACGCGGCCCGGGTGCTCGACACCGCGCGCGGACGACTGCCCGGCTACATGGTGCCTTCGGCGCTGACCGTGCTCGACGCCATGCCCGTCACCCCGTCGGGCAAGCTGGACCGCAAGGCGCTGCCCGCGCCCGAGTTCATGGCCGCCGCGGCCTCCCGCGCCCCCGAAACCGAACTGGAACAGCAGGTCGCGCTCGTGTTCGGCTCGATCCTGGGCGGGATCGCGCCCGGCGCGGACGACAACTTCTTCGAGATCGGCGGTAACTCGCTGCTGGCGACCCGCCTCACCGCGGCGCTGCACGCCGAATTCGGGGTGGAGCTGCCGGTGCGCGACATCTTCGAGTCGCCCACCGTGGCCGGGGTGGCCGTGCGTCTGGCGGAAGCGCCCCGGGCGCAGCGTGTCGCGCTGGCTGTGCACTCGCCGCGCCCGGAACGCGTACCACTGTCGCTGCCGCAACAGCGACTGTGGTTCCTCAACAGATATTCCCCGGAATCCAGTGCTTACAACATCGCATTCGTGCTGCGGATCGATGGCGATCCGGACATCGACGCGCTGCGGGCCGCCCTGGCCGACGTGGTGGAACGCCACGAGGTGCTGCGCACCGTCTTCCCCGAGGACGAGCAGGGCGCCTACCAGGTCGTCCTCGGCACCGCGGGCTGCCTGCCGGTGCCCGAGGTCGTCGAGACCGACGATGTCGGCGCCCGCAAGGCGCTGCGCTCGCTGGCCCGGCGCGGCTTCGACCTGGCGCACGAGATCCCGCTGCGGATGGCGTTGCTGCGCACCGGAACCCGCCGGCACCTGCTCGGCATCGCGCTGCACCACATCGCCGCCGACGGGTGGTCGCTGGGTCCGCTGACCCAGGACCTGGCCATCGCCTACGCCGCCCGCCACGGCGGCGTGGCCCCCGCGTGGACGCCGCTGCCGGTGCAGTACGCCGACTTCAGCCTGTGGCAGCGCGACATCCTCGGCGCCGACACCGACGCCGAGAGCGCCGCCGCCGCGCAGCTCGCCTACTGGCGCGCCGCACTCGCGGACCTGCCCGAGGAACTGCCGTTGCCCTACGACCGTCCACGTCCGGCCGAACCCACCGGGCGGGCCGGGACGGTGCGGTTCGAGGTGCCGGAAGCCTTGCAGCGCAGGCTCACCGAGGTCGCGCGAGCCAACGGCGTCAGCCTGTTCATGGTGCTGCGCTCCACCCTGGCCGTCATGCTGCGGGTGGTCACCGGCGGCCGCGACATCGTCATCGGCACCCCGGTCGCCGGGCGCTCCGACACCCGCCTCGACGACCTGGTCGGCATGTTCGTCAACACGCTGATCCTGCGTTCGGACGTGGACCCCGACCGCACCTTCGCCGAACTGCTGCAGACCGACCGCGACACCGAACTGGCCGCCATGGCCAACGCCGAGGTGCCCTACGAGCGGGTCGTGGAGGAACTGCAGTCCGGCGAGGACCGGCACCGCCGGTTCGGCGCCAGCCCGCTGCTGCAGGTGGCGCTGAGCGTGCAGGACACCCCGGCGCCTGTGCTGCGGCTGCCCGGCCTGTCGCTGCACGCCGAGGAACTCGACATCGCGCTGGCCAAGTTCGACCTCGAACTGCGGGTGCTGCCCGGCCTCGCCGCCGACGCACGTGTCTTCGAATTCGTCTACGCCGCCGAGCTGTTCGAGCAGCAGACGGTGACCGTCCTGGCCGAACGCCTGGTCCGGGTGTTCGAGACCGTCACCGGCGACGCGCGGGTGCGGGTCCGCGACATCGACGCGCGCACCGAACTCGAGCGCGAGATGTTCACCCCGGCCTGGGGTCCGGTGCCCGAACCGCAGTGCAGTCTGGCCGCCTACTTCGCGGCCACCGCGCACCTCCACGCGGACCGGGTGTTCCTGCGCCTCGACGAGACCGAACTGACCTACCGCGAAGCCGACATCTACTCGAACCGCCTGGCGCGGGCCCTGATCGACCGCGGCCTGGGCCCCGGCGACCGGGTGGCGCTCGGCCTGACCCGCTCGGTGGAATCGGTGCTGGCGGCCCTGTCCGTCGCGAAGTGCGGCGCCGCGTTCGTGCCGGTGGACCCGAACTATCCGGCGGATCGGGTGCGGCACATGCTGACCGACTCCGGTTGCCGGGTCGGGATCAGCATGACCGAGCACGCGGACGCGCTGCACGCCGCCGCCGGGGAGCACCCGGTGGACTGGCTGCTGCTCGACGACCACGAGCTGCTCGAAGTTCTGGAGGTGCTCGACGAGACCGCGATCACCGACGCCGAGCGCACCGCCACCCTGTGGACGGTGGACCTCGCCTACATCATCTACACCTCCGGTTCGACCGGAAAACCCAAGGGCGTGGCCGTCACCCACGGCGGCCTGTCCAACTTCGCCGACGAGATCCGCGAGCGCATGCGGGTCGAACGGGACTCGCGGGCCATGCATTTCGCGTCCCCGAGCTTCGACGCCGCCATCTTCGACCTGCTGCTGGCGGTCGGCTCCGGCGCGACCATGATCATCGTCCCGCCCGACGTGTACGGCGGCGACGAACTGGCCTCGCTCATGGACCGCGAACAGGTCAGCCACACCTTCATGACCCCGGCCGCGCTGGCCACCATCGACCGCGAGCGCTGGCCGCTGCCGCACCTGCGGTCGGTCATGGTCGGCGGCGAGGCCTGCGGTCCGGAACTGGTGGCGCGCTGGGCTCCCGGCCGCATGATGTTCAACGGCTACGGGCCCACCGAGACCACTGTCGTCATCACCATCGCCGGGCCGCTCGCGGTCGGGGAGCCGGTCACCATCGGTAAGCTGGTGCGCGGCGCGCGGGCGCTGGTTCTCGACGAACGCCTGCGGCCGGTCCCGGTCGGCGTCCCCGGCGAGCTGTACCTCGGCGGACAGGGTGGCGCGCGCGGCTATTTCGAACGGTTCGAGCTGACCGCGGCCCGCTTCGTGGCCGACCCGTACGGCCCGCCCGGGTCGCGGGTCTACCGCACCGGTGACGTGGTGCGCTGGAGCGCCGACGGCGACATCGTCTACCTGGGCCGCACCGACCACCAGGTGAAGGTGCGCGGTTTCCGCATCGAACTCGGCGAGATCGACGGCGTGCTCACCGCGCATCCCGCGATCCGCTTCGCGCACACCGAGGTCCGCGAGATCGCGGGCGTGCGGCGCATCGTGTCGTTCGTGCTGCCCGCCGACGGCGGCACGCCCGACCTCGAGCAGCTGCGCGGCCACTGCGCCGGACATCTGCCCGCGCACATGGTTCCGAGTTCGCTCACCGTGCTCGACCACATTCCGCTCACCCCGGTCGGCAAGCTGGACCGTGACGCGCTGCCGCCGCCCGCGGCGCTGCTCGCCTCGGTCTCGCGCGCACCGGAGACCGACACCGAGCGCCTGGTCGCGGAGGTGATCGGGGAACTGGTCGGCGCGCCGGGGGTCGGCGCGGACGACAGCTTCTTCGAGGTCGGCGGAAACTCGCTGCTGGCCACCCAATTGGTGGCCCGGCTGGCCACCGCCACCGGGGTGCGGCTCGAGGTGCGGGCCGTGTTCGCCACCCCGACCGTGGCCGGGCTCGCGGCCGCGCTGGACGCCGGTTCCGCCTCGGACGACCTGCGCCCGGAACCGCGCCGGCGCACCCGGCCCGAGCGGATCCCGCTCTCCGCGGCGCAGCGACGGCTGTGGTTCCTGGAGAAGTTCAACGCCTCCGGGGAGAACGGGGAAGCACTGGGCGCCTACAACGTTCCGGTCGCCCTGCGCCTGCACGGCGAACTGAACGTCGCGGCACTGCGCGCGGCCCTGCACGAGGTGCAGGAACGGCACGAGACCCTGCGCACCGTGTTCCCCGAGATCGACGGCGAACCCTGCCAGCAGATCCTGGAACCGGGTGACGCCTCCGTCGGGCTGCCGATCCGGTCCGTGACCGAGGCCGAGGTGCCGGGCGAGATCCGCCGCGTCACCGCCGGCGGGTTCGACCTGGCCACCAGCGTGCCGCTGCGCGCGGCCCTGCTGCGGCTGCCGGGCGACCGGACCGAGCACGTGCTGGTGCTGGTCGTGCACCACATCGCCATGGACGGCTGGTCGCTGCAACCGCTCGCCGCCGACGTGGCCGCCGCCTACCGGGCGCACGTCGCCAAGCAGGCCCCCGAATGGCCCGAACTGCCCATCCAGTACGCCGATTACACGCTGTGGCAGCAGGATGTGCTGGGCGGCGAGGACGATCCGGAATCGGTGATCAGCGGCCAGCTCGACTACTGGCGGCGCGCCCTGGACGGTCTGCCCGAGCTGCTCGCGGTGCCGTCGGACCGCCCGCGCCCGCCCGCCCCGACCTATCGCGGCGGCACGGTGGAATGCGCGCTGGACTCGTTCACCCACCGCGAATTGCAGGAGCTGGCAGCCGAGCACGGCGTCACCATGTTCATGGTGCTGCACGCGGCGCTCGCGGCACTGTTGCATCGACTGACCGCCGCCGACGACATCGCCGTGGGCACGCCCATCGCCGGGCGCGGCCACCCCGCGCTGGACCGGCTGGTCGGCATGTTCGTCGGAACCCTGGTGTTGCGCACCGGCATCGACGGCGGCGTCAGCTTCGCCGATCTGCTGCGCAGGGTCCGCGACACCGACCTGGAAGCCTTCGCGCACGCCGACGTGCCGTTCGAGCGGCTGGTCGAGGTGCTCAACCCGGTCCGCTCGCAGGCCCATCACCCGATGTTCCAGGTGATGCTGTCGGTGCAGAACCAGCCCGTCCGGGTGCTCGAACTGCCGGGCCTGCGGATCGAGGCCGACGACGCCGACCCCGGCATCGCCAAGTTCGACCTGCAGTTCACCCTCACCGAATCCTGGACCGCGGCACGCGAACCCGACGGCATCACCGTCTCGGTCAACTACGCCGCCGACCTGTTCGACGAGGACACCGCCCAGGGACTGGCCCAGCGGTTCGTGCGGCTGCTCGGCGCGGCCGCCGGGCACCCGGCCACCGCGATCGGCGATCTCGACCTGCTCGACACCACCGAATGGACGGACCTCGCGCCGGTGCGCGGCGCGGAACCCGGTCTGCCGATCACCTTCCCGGAGGTGTTCGAGGCCGCCGCCAACCTGAACCGGGCCGCCATCGCGGTCCGCTCGGCGGGCACCCAGATCTCCTACGACGCCCTCGACCGCTGGACCAACCGGCTCGCCCGGGTCCTGATCGGTTACGGCGTCGGGCCGGAAACGCTGGTCGCCATGGGCATTCCGCGGTCGGCCGAATCGGTGGCGGTGACCCTCGCCATCGCCAAGGCCGGCGCCGCCTTCGTGCCCGTCGACCCCGGGTACCCGGAGCAGCGGATCAGCCACATGCTGCTGGATTCCGGTGCGGCCGTGGGCATCACCCTGTCCACCCACCGCGAGCGCATGCCCGACGGCGCCAACTGGACCGTGCTGGACGCGCCGTCGTTCCGGCGTCGCGTGCTGGCCACCTCCGACGCGCCCATCCGCGACAGCGAGCGGATCTCGCCGCTGCGCATGGACAACCCGGCGTACGTCATCTACACCTCCGGGTCCACGGGTATCCCGAAGGGCGTGGTCGTCACCCACGGCGGCCTGTCCAACTTCGCCGCCGAGACCGCGCAGCGGTTCGACGTCGGACCCGGCTGCCGCGTGCTGCACTTCGCCACACCGAGTTTCGACGCCGCCATGCTCGACCTGCTGTTCGCGCTCGGCGGCGCCGCGACCCTCGTCATCACCCCGCCCGGCGTGGTCGGCGGCGAGGAGCTGGGGAAGGTGTTCGTCGACGAGGGCATCACCCACGCCTTCATCACCACCTCGGCGCTGGGCACCGTCGACCCGTCGGCCGTGACCGCGATGCGCCACGTGCTGGTCGGCGGCGAGGCGCTGCCGCCGGACCTGGTCACCCGGTGGGCTTCCGGCCGCAAGCTCTACAACGTGTACGGGCCGACGGAAACCACCATCGTGACGGTGATCTCGCAGCCCTTGACGCCCGGCGGGCAGATCACCATCGGCGGGCCCATCCGCGGTGTCGGCGCGACCGTCCTGGACACGCGCCTGCACCCGGCCCCGGCCGGGGTCACCGGTGAACTGCACCTGGCGGGCGCGGCCCTGGCCCGCGGCTACCTGCGCCGCCCGGGCCTGACCGCGCAGCGGTTCGTGGCCAACCCGTTCGGCAAGCCGGGCGCCCGCATGTACCGCACCGGCGACCTGGTCCGCTGGCTCGAACGCGACGGCAGCGCACGGGATCTGGACTATGTGGGCCGCACCGACCACCAGGTCAAGATCCGCGGCTTCCGCATCGAGCTCGGCGAGATCGACGCGGCGCTGGCCAAGCATCCGGCGGTGGAGTTCGCGACCACCATCGGCCACCGCACCCCGGCCGGGTCCACCGCTTTGGTGGCGTACGTGAAGCCGCGCACCGGCACCGCGCCCACCCCGGCCGAACTCACCGCGTACATGGCCACCGTGGTGCCCAACTACATGGTGCCGCAGTCGATCATGTTGCTGGACCGGGTGCCGCTGTCGCCGGTCGGCAAGCTCGACCGGAAGGCGTTGCCGACACCGGTGTTCGCGGCCCGCGAGGGCTACCGGGCGCCGACCGGTCCGATCGAGGCCGCCCTGTGCGCGGCGTTCGCGGACGTGCTCGGCCTCGGCGAGGAACGCCAGGTCGGCGTGGACGACGGGTTCTTCGAACTGGGCGGCAACTCGCTGCTGGCCACCAAGGTGGTCGCGCAGTTGCGGGCCGCCGGGATCGACCTGCCCGTGCAGGCCATGTTCGGCGAATCCACGCCCGCCGCCATCGCCGCCCGCCTGTCCTCGGCCGACGGCGATGTCGGGGCGGCGCTGACCGCGGCGCTCGGCGCGGTGCTGCCGCTGCGCCCGAGCACGGATTCGACGGTGCCGCCGCTGTTCTGCGTGCATCCGGCGATCGGCCTGTCCTGGTGCTTCGCCGGACTGCTGTCGCACCTGCCACCCGAACGGCCGGTGTACGGCCTGCAGGCGCCGCACGTGGCGGGCGAGGAAAGCCACCGGACCATCGCCGAAGCCGCGAAATACTATGTGGCGCACATGAAATCGGTGCAGCCGGAAGGTCCGTACCACGTGCTGGGCTGGTCGCTGGGCGGACTCATCGCCCACGAGGTGGCGGTGCAGCTGCAGGAGGGCGGCGACGAGGTGGCGCTGCTCGGCATGATGGACAGCTACCAGCTCTCGGACCGGTGGCTCGAGCAGGCCATGCCGTCGGTGGCGTCGATCATCGCCGAATTCGGATCCGACCTGCTCGGCGGTGACGCCGACATCGATCCGCGCCTGACCCTGCAGGAGGCCGCCGAACTGCTGCGCGGTCGCTCCGGGCCGTTCGCGGCACTCACGATCGAACACCTGGAACGGCTCTACACCGGTTACGAGAATGGCACGGCCCAGGCGCACGGCTTCCGGCCGCGGGTCTTCGACGGCGACCTGGTGTTCTTCACCGCCGCCGACGACGAGATCAACCGGGCGGACCCGGCGCGCTGCGCCGCGGCCTGGCAACCCCACGTCACCGGCATGGTGCACGACCAGCTGGTGCGCTGCACGCACGCCGGCATGACCACGCCGGAATCCCTCGCCGTCATCGGGCCGGTGCTGCGGGATCAGCTGGCGGAGATCGAAGCCCGGCGGGAGGGTACGCGATGAGTCTGGCCGTGGAAGTCCAAGGGCTGGTGAAGTATTACGGCAAGGTCCGGGTGCTGGACGGGATCGATCTGGCGATCCCGAGCGGCACCGTGATGGGACTGCTCGGGCCCAACGGTGCGGGCAAGACAACCACCGTGCGGATCGTCACCACCCTGCTGCGCCCGAGCTCCGGCACGGTGCAGGTGGCGGGCGTCGACGTGCTGAAGCATCCGGCGCGCGCCCGCACCCGGATCGGTCTGTCGGGCCAGTACGCGGCCATCGACGCCAATCTGTCCGGCTTCGAGAACCTGCGCATGGTGGCCCGGCTGTACGGTATGAACCACAAGAAGGCCACCGACCGCGCCACCGAGCTCTTATCGGCGCTGGGGCTCGACCACGCGGCCGGGCGGCGGGCCGGCACCTACTCCGGCGGTATGGCGCGGCGCCTCGACCTCGCCGGGGCGCTGGTGTGCAGACCTCCGGTGGTGGTGCTCGACGAGCCCACCACCGGGCTGGATCCCCGTGGGCGACTGGACATGTGGCGCGTCATCGGCGAACTCGTCGACGACGGCACCACCGTGCTGCTCACCACCCAGTACCTGGAAGAGGCCGACCTGCTGGCCGACCGCATCACCGTCATCGACCGCGGGCGGGTCATCGCCCGCGGCTCGGCCGACGAACTCAAGACCTCCATCGGCGGCGACAAACTCACCGTCACCCTGGCCGCCGGGCAGGATCCCGCCCCCGCCCGCCGTGTGCTGGCCGGGGTCGGCATCGGCGAACCCGAGTACGACGAGTCCACCGACGGGCTGACCGTGGTGGTGAGCGACGGCACCCGCACCATGGTCGAGGCGCTGCGCCGGCTCGACGACGTCGGGGTGCACGTGCTCGACGCGACCGTGCACCGCCCCAGCCTCGACGACGTATTCCTGTCTCTCACCGGCAAATCCGCCGACCGCAAGATCGATGTGCCCGCCACCGAGTCAGTTCAAGAGGAGATCCTGTCGTGACGACCCTGCCCGCCGACCCGGAAGCGCCTCCGGGCGAGGAAGCCGCGGCCACCGCCGAGGAGCAGAACGTCCGCCCGGCCGGTGAGGGGCCCGCCATCCTGTTACCGCGGGTGGTGCGGGACAGCGCGATCGTCGCCTATCGCAATCTGATCACCATCCTGCGCGTGCCCACCCTGCTGGTGACCGCCACCATCCAGCCGCTGATGTTCGTGTTCCTGTTCGCCTACATCTTCGGCGCGTCGCTGGGCGGCAGCCAGTACCGGGAGTTCCTGCTCGCCGGAATCTTCACGCAGACAGTCGCTTTCAACGCGGCGTTCACCACCGTCGGCCTGGCGAACGATCTGCACAAGGGCATCATCGACCGGATGCGGACGCTGCCCATGTCGCGGCTGGCGGTGCTGATGGGCCGCACCCTGTCCGACCTGGTGGTCAATATCCTGGCGCTGGCGGTCATGGTGGTGTGCGGGTACGTGGTCGGCTGGCGGATCAACGGGGCGATCATGGACGCGGTGCTGGCCTTCGCCGTCATCCTGCTGTTCGCCTTCGCCATGTCGTGGGTGGGCGCGATCACCGGGCTCATGTCGCCGAGTGTGGAGGTGGCCCAGAGTGCCGGGCTCATCTGGCTTTTCCCGCTGACCTTCATCTCCTCGGCGTTCATCTCCGGGGAGACGCTGCCCGGTCCGCTGCGCACGGTGGCCGCCTGGAATCCGATCACCGCGGTGTCGGCGGCCGGGCGCAAACTGTTCGGCAACGGGTCACCGCCCTCGTTCACCCCGGCCACCGGCTGGGTCGCCGACCACTGTGTCGAGTACTCGATCCTGTGCTCGGTGGGCATCCTGGCGATCGCGGTGCCGCTGGCCCTGGTGCAGTACCGCAAGGTCGCCAGTCACTGAGCGGGCTGGGCCTGCGGCACGGCTCCGAGCTGGCCCAGCAGGCCGAACGTGTCGAAAGAGCCACGGAATTCGGTGATCCGGCCGTCGCGGACCCGGTAGAACACGACGCCGGGCACCGCCACCGTGCGGCCGGTCGCCGGGATTCCCTGGAACTCGCCGAGCTGGGTGCCGCGGCCGGTCCAGCGTTCGGCCACCCGATCACCTTCCGCCACCACCTCTTCCAGCGTCGAATGCCAGTCGGGGAAGGCGGTGCGCATGGCGGTGTTGAACGCCTTGAGGCCCTCGATCCCGCCGACCTCGGGGGCGTGGATGACGACATCGGGGGCCATCAGCTCATCGGCCGCCGGCAGCCGGCCCGCGTTCCAGAATTCGTTCACGAAGCGCTCGATCAGCGCCTTGTTCGACTCGGACATGATCACTCCTCGATCGGTGGTCGGGGCTCGCGGTGAGCCCTCGTACCGACTGTGCGCGCTCGCGGCCGCCGGGAACATTCCAGAAACCTGGTATCCCGTCGGCGCGGGTGCGGCCGTAGCCTGAGATGGTGGGGCAGCACCGATCGACGGATCGGGCACGGCGTGAGATCGTCCGCCTGTGCCACTCCGGGCTGGACGCGGGCACGGTTCTCACCGAATCGCTGAGCGCGTTGCGCGCGGCCGTCCCGATCGCCGCCTACTGGGCGGCCACCACCGACCCGGCCACCGTCCTGTTCACCGGCTCGGTCATCGACGAGATCCCGGCTGCGGCCACCCCGCTGTTCCTGGCCAACGAGTTCCTCGACGACGACGTGAACCACTTCCGGGCGCTCGCCGCCGCCCCCGACCCGGTCCGCACCCTGTTCGACGCCACCCGGGGCCTCCCCGAGACCAGCGCCCGCTATCGCGACATCCTCGCCCCACTCGGTATGGGCGACGAACTGCGCGCGGCTTTGCGGACCGGGGAGAGCTGCTGGGGTGTGTTGTGCCTGCATCGGGAGCCCTCGCCGGAGGGGTTCCGCGCGGATGAGGTGGGTTTCGTGCACGCCATGACCGCGCATCTGGCCGAGGGCCTGCGCGCGGCGGTGCTGCTGTCGGAGGTGGAGACCGCGGACGGGCAGCCCACGCCAGGCCTGCTGCTGCTCGACGACGCCGGGACCGTGCTGGCCCGTACCCCCGAGGCGAGCGTCCTGCTGGCCGAGCTCGCCGACCAACCCGCGCGCGAGACCCTGCCGCAGGCGATCGTGGCGGTCGCCATGCGCCTGCGCAGTCTGGAACTGGACCCGAATTCGCCTGCGGTGCCCCGTGTTCGATTGCGCACCCGTGCGGGTCGCTGGCTGGTGGCCCACGCCTCCCGGCTGCACACCGACCCGGGTGCGGACCCCGAGGGCCCGATCGCGGTCATCCTCGAACCGGCCCGCGCCCCGGAGATCGCGCCCCTGAAACTGGCCGCCTACCCGCTGACCCCGCGCGAACACCAGATCGCGGCCTTGGTGCTGGCGGGCAACTCGACCCGCCGGATCGCCGACACCCTCGTGGTCTCCCCGTTGACGGTTCAGCAGCACCTGAAGTCGATCTTCGAGAAGTCCGGGGTGCGCAGCCGCCGCGATCTGGTGGCCAATCTGCTTGCCGCCCATTACGGCTCACCCCACTGACCCCCGACACAGAACAAGGTCCCCCGCACCGATGGTGCGGGGGACCCGTGTCGTCGTGTCGCTGGGCGGCTAGCCGCGGCGGCGGGACTTGATCAAGTCCATGCGCTCCTGCAGCAGCTCCTCGAGCTCTTCCTTGCTGCGACGCTCGAGCAGCATGTCCCAGTGGGTGCGGGGCGGCTTGACCTTCTTGGGCTCCTGGGTGGTGCCCTCCATGAGGGTGCCCTCCTGGCCGTTGCGGCACAGCCAGGTCGGGGGGATTTCGGCGTCGTCGGCGAACGGGACGTCGAATTCCTCGCCGTTGTCGGTGCGGTACCGCGCCATCCGACGCGGCGCCAGGTCGTGGTCGCGGTCGGTCTCGTAGCTCACCGCTCCGAGCCGAGACCCCCGGAGTACGCGATCTGCCATGAGTGCGGTCCCTTCTCGCCTGTCGGCAATGTTCTACTTCAGTGTTTCTGCAGCTGCGGTACGTAGTGTCAACGCCGCCGCGCACGTTTCGGTTCCCGTGGGGAGAACCCTGCCATCCTACCCGTGCGGGTCGCCCGGTTTGCTGCGGCGTGCCACTGCACCCGGTCGGGGCCGGAAACCGCTATTGTCTCGGACCATGTCTCGACGCGTGCTGTCCTGCTGCCAGTGGTGCGGGCGGGAGATCGCCGAATCGGAGATCGGACGCCGCCGCCGGTACTGCCGGCAATCGTGTCGCCAGCGGGCGTACGAGCATCGGAACAGTGTGAAGGGCACCGGTATTCCCGAGGATTCGGTGGTCCTGAGCGCCCAGGAGGTGTCGGATCTGTCCGACCGCTGGTTCGCCGCCCGCTGTGCCGCCGAGGATGTGGCCACCGCCGTCTCCGAAGGCGCGGAGATGATCGAACTCGCCGATCTCACCGCGACATTGGTGGCGTTGACCCGTGAGGCCGAACGGCTGCGCTGAGCTCGCTGGTGCGTCCGCTCAGCGCGTACACGATCGCGATCCCCGCGGCCGTGACGGTGGCGACAAGACCGAGCGCGGTGAGGGTTTCGGCATCGGGTGAGGTCACGGGCTGTCCGCGCAGCGCCTGCCACAGCAGCGTCGCCACCAGGCCGGTGTAGCCGAGCGCGAGCACCCCGATCAGCCGGGCGCGGGTGCGTTCGGCGCGCAGCCACCCCACGGTGGGGGCGAGGCGGGCCAGCACGATGGCGGCGATGATCAGCAGCTGGATGCCGTGCAGGCCCGCGAAGTGCGCGATCCGCACGTCACCGCCGGTGGTGCTCCAGTGTGTGACCGGCATGCCCGCGACCCCGTCGCGGACGGTCGGCTGCCCGTGTTCGACGGTGTGGCCGGCGGCCAGGGTGACCGGGTGCCCGTAGGCGTCGGTGGTGTGCTGTTTGCCGCTGTAGCCCATCGTGTAGCCCAGCGCCATCCCGAAGACCGCGATGCCCAGGCCGGTGCGGATGGCCATGGAGGTGGGGCGGTCGGTGACGCGCTGCCACGAAAGGGTCACCGCGATCACCAGATTCGCGAGGAACAGTCCCGGTACTCCGGTCATGAACACCTTCTGGCCGATCGTGTTGAACGCGTCGGTCTCGGTGTTGAAGTGGCTGAAGGTGCCGCGCGCGGCCTGCACGACGACGAACCCGACGTCGGCGACGGCGGTGGCGGCGAAGACCGTTCCCATCCACCAGGTCAGGCGCTGCCCGCGGTGCGGGAAGGACACCAGCCAGGCCAGGGTGCCGCAGTACAGGACCATGGCGATGGCGAACTTGAGGGGTTTGAGCCACACCGTCTCGCCGAGCAGCGCGCGGTCGTCGAAGACCATGGCGCACAGGCAGAACAGGGCCAGGGCGGCCATGGCGGCGGTGGTGGCGAGCAGGGGCCGGTGCAGTCGGCGGCCGGGGGCGGAGTCGGTGAGCGGCGCGAGCGTCGGACGATCGAGCGTGGTCATGAGGCTGACGGTAGGTTCGCGATCCGCCGGCGCACGTCCCCCGGCGGTGGTGTGGGCACCCCGTACCCGGGTATGAGAAACGGCCCCGGCGGTAGCGCCGGGGCCGTTCTCCATCGTGCGGACGACGTTGTCGCACAAACCGATCCGTGCACCCCTCATCGGTGCTCGGAGTGGCCTTGGGGTTCGGGTGGGTCTAGTCCGCGGGGGCGAAACCGAAGTCGACGCCGCGGTCGGCCAGCCAGCCGATCGGGTCGATGGGCGCGCCGGGGGCGGTGTGCACTTCGTAGTGCAGGTGCGGGCCGGTGGAGTAGCCGCGGCTGCCGACGGTGGCGAGCACGTCGCCGGCGCGCAGCTGCTGGCCGACGCCGACCAGGATGTCCTGCATGTGGCCGTAGACGCCGATGGTGCCGTCGTCCTGCTGCACGCGCACCCACAGGCCGAAGCCCGACGCGGGGCCGGCCTCGATCACGGTACCGTCGGTGATGGCGCGGATCGGGGTGCCGAAGCCGTCGCCGAAGTCGATGCCGGCGTGCATGGCGCCCCAGCGGATGCCGAAGCCGGAGGTCAGCGGGCCGTCGACGGGCCGCACGGTGGCGGGCCGGGCCGGTGCGGGCGGAATGCCGGGCAGCGGCGGCAGCGGGATGTTGAGGCCGTTGAGGTAGTCGATGACTTCCTGCGGCACGATCTGGGGCTGCTGGGCCTCGGGCGGGGTGAACGCGGTGAACTGGCCTTCCACGACGGCGGCGTTGGCGACGGAGTCGTGCGCGACGTCGGGGTCGGTGGCGACGAGGGCGGCCATGGACGCGCCGACGAGGGCGGTCACGGCAACGGCACGGGTCGCGGCTGCTCGGTATCGGCTGGTTCCCCGGAGACGGGATAACGAATCGGTTACGGGCATGTCTCGAAGCTACGAGATCTCAGCTTCCGTTCAGAAACCCTGTTGCGACCGTCACATTGGTACAAAAGCCCAGTTCGACTGTTACGGATTGATAACGACACGCAGGTAATTTTGCGATGACGTTGGCTTGTGTTGATAACGCGTGTATTGACCGTCGATCGACTTGGCGGCACTCTATGTAAGTGCCCACTAATGGAGTGAAGGTGCTCAGTGCGCTCGCCGACGACACCCGGCGCGCGGTCTTCGAGTCCCTGCCGCAAGGCCCCAAGGCCGTCGGGGAGATCGCCGAGGCCCTGGGCGTGACCAGCTCGGCGGTCTCGCAGCATCTGAAGGTGCTGCGCGAGGCCCGTCTGGTGATGATGCGCCCGCAGGGCAACCGCCGCCTGTACTCCCTGGACCCGCGCGGCCTGGCCGACGCCCGCGACTATCTCGAGCAGTTCTGGCCCAGCGCCATCGCCGCCTACTCGGCCGCGCTGTCGGAGGCGAAGGCCGCACCGGAAGGGGAGTAGACCGCCGGGCCCGTGCGCCGCCGCGGTGGCGTCCCGCAGTCCGGGAACGTGCGGCCGTGCCGCGGTCCGCCTGCTCGAGCGGGCGATACGGTGTCGAGGTGGGTACGTCGGTCGGAGTGCAGCGGCAACGCCATGTGGGTCTGCCCGGCTGGTCGGTCCCCTTCGTCTTCATCGTCAGCGGGGTGTCGCTGTACGCGGGCGCCGCGATCGGCGTGCGGTTGTTCGATACGGTCGAGCCGGCGACGGTCGCCTGGCTGCGGGCCGCGGCGGCCGGGGTGGCGTTGCTGATCTGGCGGCGGCCGTGGCGCGCCCGCTGGACGCGTCGCGCGGTGCTGGTGGCCTCCGGGTTCGGGGTGGTCACCCTCGGTATGAACATCGCCTTCTATGAGGCGATCGCGCGGATTCCGCTCGGGACCGCGGTGGCCATCGAATTCCTGGGCCCGATCGCGGTGGCGGCGCTGGGTTCACGCCGGGCCCGCGATCTGCTGGCCGTCGCGCTCGTGGGGGCCGGTGTCTTCCTGCTGGCGGGGGTGTCGTCGGAGGCCGGGCCGGGCGGTGTCGGGTTCGCGGTGCTGGCGGGTGTGTTGTGGGCGGGCTACATCCTGCTCGGCAAGCGGGTGGCCGATACGGGTTCGGGGATGGACGCGCTGGCGATCGGGACGACGGTGTCGGCGATCGTGCTGGCCCCGATCCTGGTGACCCGCCAATGTGCGCTCGCCCCGGCCGTTTTCGCCGATCCGCGGACCTGGCTGCTGGGCGTGGGTGTCGGGGTGTTGTCGAGCGCGGTGCCCTATGCCCTGGATCAGGTGGTGTTGCGCCGGGTGGGTCGTGCCCGGTTCGCGCTGTTGCTGGCCTTGCTGCCCGCGACGGCGGCGGTGATCGGGGCGGTCGCGCTGGCCCAGCGGCCCGGCGCGGCGGAGCTGGCCGGGATCGGATTGGTGATGGCGGCGTTGAGTATCAGTGCCGGGCAACGGGATCCGCGGGTGCCCGCCGCCGATACGGGGGTCTAGCCGACGCGCCGGTAGGCCTGCTGGGCGCGGCGGTCGAGGCCGGTGCCGGGCCATGGGCGTTTGCGCAGTTGCTTGTCGGCGGCGTTGATCACCTCGGGGACACCGATCTTCAGCAGTCCGGGGTCGATGGCGTCGGCGTCCGGGTCGCCGGACTGTCCGGCCCACAACACGGCGTGGCGGCCGAGCAGATGCGGGGGCGGGCCGCTGCGGCTGGGCGGGTTGGGTCCGAACAGCTGCACGGTGCGGGTGCCGAAAGCGGCGGCCAGGTGCGCGACGCCGGTGTCGCCGCAGACCACGAGCGCGGCTTCGGCGACGGTGGCGGCCAGTTCGATGAGGTTCTGCTGCCCCGCGAGGACTCGTGCCGGTGAGAGTCCCGCGCGGGAGGCGACGCCGAAAGCGGTCTCGCGTTCGGATTCGTCACCGGTCAGCACGACTTCGCGGTCCTGCACCAGCAGATGCCGGACCACCGCGGCGAACCGGTCGGGTGGCCAGCGGCGGGCGGGTGCGCCCGCGCCGATGTGGACGACCACGGCGTCGCGGTGGCTGGTGGTGGCGACCGGGGGCACCAGGCCGAGGTTGCGGCGGTCGGCGGCGATGCCGTCGTATTCGAGCAGATGGCACCAGCGGTCCACGTCGTGCATATCGGGCTCCCAGGCGGGCCCGGCGAGGTCGGGGAAGGCCGGATTGCGGTAGGACAGAATGCGTTCGGGGCGGGTGCGCGAGAGTTCCACGATGCCCTCGGCGCCGGGGCCGTTGAGGTTGACCGCCAGCGCGGGCGCGGGGCCGTCCCAGCGGAGCCCGAAGTCGCCGACCGGGATCATCTCGTCGACGCAGGCGATGAGGTCGACGATCGGTTTGAGGCGATGGGGGGCGGCGAGCGCGATGTGGTCACCGGGCCGGGCCCGGCGCAACGCGCGCAACGCGGGAACAGCGGTGAGCAGATCACCGAGTCCACGTGCTCGCAGCACTAGTACAACCGCCACTGAACCTCTCCTAGCCGGCCACGCTGCCCACAACGCCTTGATCCACCACGTGCGGGGACCATCGGGTGAGGACTACCCGGCCTGTCCGGGGGCGAAACCCTCGGACCGGTCCGCACGGACAGTCGGTGCCTCCGTGTCCGATTCGCGAAAAATCGCGGGTACTACCGGCTGTCGTTGTGGGGTTCCGATCGACTACCGTGACACCCATGACCTTCGTCTACAACCTCATGGTGACGGCTCATCTGCTGGGTATGGCGGCCGTGGTCGGCGGATACGCCGCCGCGCAGCCGCGCGTGTCGGAACTGATGGTGTGGGGTGCGCGCGTGCAGGTCCTCACCGGCGTGATCCTGGTGGGCATGGCCGAGTCGATCGACTCGCTGCACAAGGACCCGAACATGGCGAAGATCATCACCAAGCTGGTGGTGGCCGTGGCGGTGGCCGCGTTCGCCGAGATGGGTCGCGCCGACGCCAAGCGCGGCAAGGAGGTCGCGTGGATGACCCACGCCGCGGGTGGCCTGGCGATCCTGAACGTGCTGATCGCCGCCCTCTGGAAGTGATCCTCCGCGAGAGGGCCTGCGAGACGACATAGGGAAATGACGGCGATGCCGCATCGGGTGCGTACGTGCACCTGATGCGGCATCGGTCGTTTCGGGGGTCAGGGCCGTCCGATGAGTTCGGGCGGCACCTCGCGGGCGTGGTGAGGGGCCAGGCTCTTGGCGAGTTCGGCAGCGACCACGGCGTGCCCGGCCATGGTGAGGTGGATGTGGTCCGCCGAGAGCCAGTCCTCGCGCAGCCGCGCGGGGTGGTCCCAGAATTCGGTGAGGACGGCGTCGCGGCGGTGGGCGATGCGGCGGATCGACTGCGCGAACTCGGCGAACCGAGGCCGCAGCGGGGCCAGTCGCCCGATATAGGCGTCGGCGAGGGTGAACAGCGCGAGCCGCGCGCCGGTGGCGGCGACGCTCGCGCACAGATCGTCGAGATCGGCTTCCACGGTCAGCGGGCCGGCGTCGCGCAGGAACAGATCGTTGCCGCCGCAGGAGACGACCACCAGATCCGGCCCGAACTCCTCGAGCGCGGGCAGTTGCCCGGCGCGCACGTCGGCGATGACCGCACCGACCACGCCGGTGTTGAGGTAGGCGGCGTCGGGGTGCGCGGCATGCAGCCAGCGGCCCAATCGGTCCGCCCACGACACGGTTTCGTAGCCGGGCCACGGGTCGCCGGTGCCCGCGGCGGTGGAGTCGCCGATGACGGCGAGGCGGCGGAACGGCACCGCGCGCATCATGGCGGCGGCCGCCGCATCGGAGAGCGTGTAGGGATCGGTGTTCTCGGTGCGGTCGGTCATGAGGGGGTCTCCTCGGTGCGGATGGGCAGCGCCGCGAGCACGGCCGTGACGACGGCGATGGCGGCACAGCACGCGAACAGGGTGTGGAAGGCGGTCAGCGGCTGCCCGGGATGGGCGGCGAACACCGCGGCCAGCAGCGCGACCCCGAGCGCGCCGCCGGACTGGCGGGCGGTGATGTTCATGCCGACCCCGGCCGCGAACCGCTGCGGCGGCAGCGCCCGCGCGGCGGCGGTGCCCAGCACGGTGACGAGGATGCCGATGCCGCCGCCGCCCAGGATTCCGGCGGGCACCCACCCGGACCAGAGCGCGGGCTCGGTGTCGAAGACCCCGGTGCTCATGTAGAAGGTGGACGCGGCGAACATCGACGCGCCCAGCACGCCGAGCCAGCGCTGCCACGGCACGGGGGCGCGGCCGGCGACGACCGCGGTGATCATGGATGCGACCGCGCCGATGCTCATGGCCGCCGCGGACTCCAGTACGGAGTACTGCCAGATGGCGTCGAGCCACAGCGGTCCGGCCAGCAGCCACGCGAACATGGTGGCGCCGAAGACGAACGAGACGGCGTTGACGAGAGCGTAGGCGCGGCTGTGCCACAGTCCGATGGCGATGGCCGGGCGCGGATGCCGCCGCGACCGCCACAACGCCAGGCTCAGCAGGACGACTCCGATCAGCGCGCTGCCCAGGGTGCGGGCGTCGGTCCACCCCCATTGCTGTCCTTGGGTGACCGCGGCGACGACGGTGCCGATGCCGAGTCCGGTGGCGACGGCCCCGAGGAGATCGGGCAGTCCGTGCGGCTGCCGGTGTTCGCCGCGGGCCAGTCGCCATCCGGCGGCGATGAGCGCGGCCGCGACGGGCACGTTGATGACGAACACCGACCGCCACCCGAACCAGTCCACGAGTGCCCCGCCCACGGCCGGGCCGACGGTCGCGGCGAATCCGCCCGCGGCGGTCCAGGCGGCCATGGCCATGCCGACGCGTTCGGGTGGGCTGCTGCTCAGGACGAGCGCGAGACCGGCTGGAATGAGGAAGGCCGCGGTGCCGCCTTGCAGGAACCGTCCGGCGATGAGCCATTCGGCGCCGGGTGCGAGGGCGCACAGCAGGGAGGTGAGGGCGAATCCGGCCAGGGCGGTGAGGAATACGCGGCCGCGGCCGAGGGTGTCGGCGAGTTGCCCGGCGGGGGTGAGCAGGGCGGCGAAGGCGACGGCGTAGCCGCTGACCACCCAGGTGAGGGTGCCGGCGGCGGTGTCGGGGTAGTCGCGGGTGATCTCGGGGAAGGCGATATTGACCACGGACAGGTCGAGGAAGGACATGAAGGCCGCGCCGGAGGCGACGAGCAGGGCGAGTTTGGCCGTGCGGCCGGAGTCGGCGGGGGCGGTCGCGGGGGTGCCGGTGGTGGCGGGTGCGGGTGGGGAGGTGTCGGCGCTCGGACGGTGGGTGGTGTCGGTCATGACGGGCTCTCTGCGTGAGGGTCGGGAGCGGGGATCAAAACAGTACGCACGATCGTTCGTATTGTTGAAAAGTACGACCGATCGTGCGTTTACGCAACAGGTGATGCGAGGATGGATTCATGGACGAACCGGTGCACGCTTCCGACCAGGAGATTTCCGATCAGCGTCGGCTCAAGGGCGCGCGGGCCCGCGCGAGCATCGCCCGCCACGCCGCCGACGTCGCCTCCGTCGAGGGGCTGACGGGGTTGAGTCTGGGCCGGCTGGCCGAGGACCTCGGGGTCAGCAAGTCCGGGGTGGCGACCCTGTTCGGCAGCAAGGAGAACCTGCAACTGGCCGCGGTGGCCGCCGCGCGCGAGGTGTTCATCGACAATGTCGTGCGCCCGGCCCTCACCGCGGACCCGGGCCTGCCGCGGCTGCGCGCGCTGATGGACCGCTGGTTCGACTACATCGGTGAGCCGGTGCTGCCCGGCGGCTGCTTCCGGGGCGCCTGCCAGCCGGAGTTCGACAGCCGTCCCGGCCCGGTGCGTGACGCGCTGGCCGCCGATCGCGTGGACTGGTTCACGGTGCTGGCCAAGGAGATCGGCCGCGCCCAGGAGCAGGGCGCGATGACCGGACTGGATCCGCGGGCAGTCGCGTTCCAGTTCGACGCGGTGGTGTCGGCGGCGAACACCGCGACCCGTCTGGGTGATGAGGCGGCACTGCCGACGGCGCGCGCGATCATCGACGGCCTGCTCGGTTCCGCGCCTCAGCGGTGATCATGGCTGTGACCTGCGGGAATTCGTGATCGGTTCGCGCATGGCTTTATTGCACTCGATGCACTGATCGCCAACCCTCGACCTGAATGCGCGGAGTGCGTGAATGCAGTTCGGGCGCAGCCGGTTTCACGTGGAGCAATGCGCCGGTGTATTTCATGCCGGGCGTGGCGCGTACATGATGAGCGCGACCCCCAGCCCGCACACCAGCGCCCCGATCACATCCCAGCGGTCGGGCCGGAATCCGTCGAATACCATGCCCCACAGCAGTGATCCCGCCACGAACACGCCACCGTAGGCGGCGAGGATCCGGCCGAAGTGGGCGTCGGGTTGCAGGGTGGCGACGAACCCGTAGCAGCCGAGCGCGATCACGCCCGCGCCCATCCACGCCCAGCCGCGGTGCTCCCGGACCCCCTGCCAGATCAGCCAGGCGCCACCGATTTCGGCGACGGCGGCCAGCCCGAACAACACGATCGATCGCAACACGGTCATGGGAGCACACCCTAGAGTCCGGGCGCGATCCCCGGCCGGACCGCCTCGCGTGCGGTCCGGCCGGGGCCGATCACGGTCGCGCCGGGGCGTTCTCGAACAGTCGCTGCCCGAGGTAGCCGCCCGGCCCGGGCACCCCGGGCGGGATGACGAACACCGCCGAACCGACCGGGATGGTCCACTGGTTGAGCGCGTCGAACTCGGCCAGCCGCTGCTGCACCGGCAGGTATTGGGCCTCGACGTCGCGCTGGAACGACGCGAACAGCAGCCCTGACTTCGACACCTGCCCGGGTGCGGGCGCGTCGTCGTAGTTGTAGCCGCGGCGCAGGAACCGTTCCCCGTCGTGCGCGTGGTGGGCGCGCGCGATGTGCGACGACGGCGGGATCTTCGGGATGCCGTAGCGGTCGGTCGCCGCGAAATCGGGTTCGTCGAATTCGCGGGTCCCCGACAGCGGCGCGCCGGTGTCGACGGTGCGCCCGACGGTGAGGGCGCGCCCGTCGGCGTCGAGCTCGTCCCAGGTGTCGAGGTTCATGGCGATGCGCCGCAACACCATCGACGTGCCGCCCGCGAGCCACGGCTGCCGTGCCCCGTCGTCCCACACCAGGCGATCGAAATCCGGTGTGGCCGGGGCGATGTTGACGGTCCCGTCGACCGACCCCATCAGATTCCGCATGGTCTGCCCGCGCGGCGCGTCCCGGAACCCGCGTTGCACCCACCGGATCGACACCAGCGATTTCACGTGCTTGGACAGCACCCGCACCGCGTGCGCGACCGTGGTGGCCTCCTCCCCGCACACCTGCACCAGCAGATCGCCGCCGCAGAAGGCGGGATCGAGCCGGTCGATGGTGAACGGCGGCAAGGGTTTCAGCCAGGACGGGCGGTGCGCGTCGAGCCCGGCGGCGGTGAACAGTCCCGGCCCGAACCCGACCGTCACGGTGAGCCGGGCGGGCCGGGCGGCCAGTTCCGGTTCGGTGTCGGCGAGCGCGGGTTTGCCCTGGGTGAGACGCGCGGCGTCATCGGTCCAGATCTTCAGTAGCCCGATGATGTCCTCGCGGCCCGCGCCCGGCGCGAGATCGAAGGCGGCGAAGGTGGCGTGCCGGGGCGGTTCGGTGGCGATGCCCGCCTGGTGGGGGCCGTGGAAGGCGACGGTGTCCAGTCCGGGGTCGCGGTCGTGCTCACGGTGGGTGAGTGTGGCCGCGCCCCAGCCGATCCCGGCGACGCCGGCCGCGCTCGCCGCTACGGCCCCGCCGCCGAGTAGTCGCCGTCGCGACACTCGCGCGGGGGATTGTGCCGGGTCAGCCACCGTGGGCGGCCTTGTCTCCGGAACCCGCGCCGTCGCCGGAGGGCTGGTAGCTCTCCTTGCCGCCCGCGAAGTCGCGCACCTGCGCGGTGACGGTCGTGGTCGAGCCGTCGGAGAAGGTCAGCGTGATGGGTGTTTCCGAGCCGGTGCGCAGCGGGGCCTTGAGGCCCATGAACATCAGGTGGTCGCCGCCGGGTGCGAGGGTGGCGTCGCCGTGGGCGGGGATGACCAGGCCACCGGCCTTGGGGCGCATCATCTTCTCGCCCGCCCCGTTGGGCGCGGTCTCGTGGATCTCGACGGTCTCCGAGGCGGGGCTGGTGGCCGCGACCAGGTTGACCGGCTTGTCGGACTTGTTGTGGAAGACGCCGAACGCGCCGGACATGGGGTGCTCGGCGGGGTTCACGGTCGGGACGGCCTTGATCCACTGATCGGTCAGGGTGATCTGCTCGGCAGCGGTGCCCGCGGTGTCGGAGGCGGACGGGGAGTTCGAGCAGGCGACGGGCAGCAGGGCCAGTGTCGAGATCGCGGCGGCCGCGCCCACGCGGCGCGCGAACCCGCCGGTGCGCAACCGGAATCCGTGGGCGAAGGGCATCTGGGACATGGGGGTACTCCGTAGGTCAGGGGTGAAGGGAAGGACCACCCCGGATCGGTCCCGGGCGAACCCCGTTCGGCGC
The DNA here is from genome assembly GCF_053602575.1 of Nocardia sp. NPDC004340. Taxonomy (NCBI): domain Bacteria; kingdom Bacillati; phylum Actinomycetota; class Actinomycetes; order Mycobacteriales; family Nocardiaceae; genus Nocardia; species Nocardia sp. NPDC004340. The sequence goes on along the minus strand of NZ_JBSGDW010000003.1, from coordinate 209,517 downwards.
AGCGCTGATTCGTCGAGCGAGCCCGTGGAGCTCATCGACGGCGTGGGAAACGGGTGTCGCGGACCTAGATCGGCGCGAGGTGGATGGACGAGGCGGCGGCCACCGGCGGGCCGCGACGTCCGATCCCCGGACTGACCAGCAGACGCCGAGCCTCGGCCCGATCATCGGCCATCCGCGCGTGCACGGGCCGTGTCGGCGGGGTGAGGACCGCGCCGAGAGCGAGCAGGAACCGCCGCACACCGGTGACAGCGCGGCGCAGGCCGGTCTCGGCGGCGCGAATCACCAGCGCGCCCACCGGGATCGCCACCAGGTGGGCGATCAGCATGCCCGCGGGCGTCGAATGATGATGGTGCCCGGGCGGCATCGACAGTGCCGCGTGCCCGAGGGCCTGCCCGGCCGCCAGCAGACCCATGGTCCCGGCGAGCCCGTAGCGTGGCCGCAGCGTCGCCACCACGACCCCGATCACCGTGCACGCGCCCACCAGCAGGGGTAGCGCGGAGCCTTGGGTCAGGGTCGCGCCACCGCCGAGTCCGTGCGCGAGAATGGCGACCGCCCCCGAGGACGCGCCGACGGCAGCGCCGCGCAGGCGCGCGGTGTGATCCGTCGGTGAGCGCACCGCGTCATGCTACGACGTCGTGTCGTCGTCGATGTTTCCAGGTGGTATGACCTGGGTCTCCACAACATCTCCACACGCGGCGCGTTCGATCTCCACGCCGGTTGCCTAATGTCGGCTGCATGGAAACCAGTGCGCGCCGGATCCTGGTGGTCGAGGACGAGCCGACCATCGCCGAATCGATCGCCGCGCGCCTGCGCGCCGAGGGCTACGTCGTCGACATCGCCCACGACGGTCCCGCCGGGGTGGCGGCCGAGGCGGCCGGGGATCCGGACCTGGTGGTGCTGGATGTGATGCTGCCCGGTTTCGACGGACTCGAGGTGTGCCGCCGCATCCAGGCGCGCCGCCCGGTCCCGGTGCTCATGCTCACCGCCCGCACCGACGAGACCGACATGCTCGTCGGGCTCGGCGTCGGCGCCGACGACTATCTGACCAAACCGTTCTCCATGCGGGTGCTCGCCGCCCGCGTCCACGCCCTGCTGCGCCGGGTGGAACGCACCGCCGCGACCGTGGCCACCATCCTCGTCGGTGACCTGCGCATCGACACCGATCAGCGGCGGGTGTGGCGCGCGGACAGCGAAACACAGCTCACACCACTGGAATTCGAACTGCTCGTGCACCTGGCGCGGCGGCCGCGCACGGTGCTCGCGCGCGAACGACTACTCAGCGAGGTGTGGGGGTGGGCCGACGCCTCGGGCACGCGGGCGGTGGACAGCCACATCAAGGCGTTGCGCCGCAAGCTGGGCGCCGACCTCATTCGCACCGTACACGGCGTCGGCTACGCCCTGGAGACCCGATGATCGGCGAGACCGCGGCTCCGGCGAGCGGGGTGCGGGCGTTCGCGAACGGGGTGGCGGCGCGCCTGCCGCGGCCCCTGGACCGGGTGCCGTCGATCAAGGCGAAACTGGCGATCCTCATGGTCGGCTCCGGCACGGCGGCGTTCGGCTACTTCGCGATCCGCATCGGTGTGCTGCCGCCGCGCGCCACCGTCGTCGCCATGGTGTTCGCGCTGCTGATCTCCCAGGTGCTGGCCCACGGGATGACGATGCCATTGCGGGAGATGACCGCCGCGGCCAAACACATGGCGCAGGGCGATTATTCGCGCCGGGTGCGCGCCACCTCCCGCGACGAGGTCGGTCAGCTGGCGGTGGCGTTCAATCAGATGGCCGCCGACCTGGCCGCCGCCGATCAGCAGCGGCGCGAGTTCATCGCCAATGTGTCCCACGAACTGCGCACCCCGATCACCGCCCTGGGCGCGGTGCTGGAGAACCTGGTCGACGGTGTCGCCCAACCGGATCCGGCGACCCTGCGCACCGCCCTCGCCCAGACCCAGCGGCTGAGCCTGCTGGTCTCGGAATTGCTCGCCCTGTCGAGCATCGAGGCGGGCGCGGTGCGCCTGGACCGCGAACCGGTGGAGCTCGAGCCGCTGCTGAGCGAGGTGGTCGCCGAAGCGGAGGTGATGGCCGCCGCCGTGGACCGGCCGGTCCGCTTCACCGTCGCCGTCGCCCCCGGCCTGACCGTGCACGCCGACCCCGCCCGCCTGCACCAGGTGCTGCTCAACCTGCTCGACAACGCGACCCGTCACGGCCCCGCCCACGGTGAGGTCCGCGTCCACGCCCATACCTTCCACGGCCGCGTCGTCATCGAGGTCTCCGACGACGGCCCCGGCATTCCCGCCGCCGAACGCGCCCGCGTCTTCGAACGCTTCACCCGCGGCGGCCGCGCCAGCGGCGGCGGCACCGGCCTGGGTCTGGCCATCGCCCGCTGGATCGTCGACCTGCACGGCGGCACCATCGCCGTCGCCGACCCGGGCTCCCGCATCCGCATCACCCTGCCCTCATCCTGACCGACAGTCTTTTCACCCATTCCCGACCGTGTCCCGGCGGCGCACCGCGCTCCCCGGGCCGGTCCCGCACACCCCGATGGAGGAACCTATGCCCGACAAACCCACACCAACACCACCTCCCGATCCCACGGCACCGGCATCGGTGAGCTCCTCCGCCACCGAGACTCCGGCTGTCGAATCGGCCGCCCTTGATCCGGCGGCGTCGGTCGAGCGTGCCGCCGCGCCGGTTCCCGAACCGGCCATGGCCACCGAGAACGCGGCTGTGCCCGTGGTGGGAGGGGCGATCGCCGATCCCGCACTCGCCGATCCGACCCGGCCTCTGGTCTCGGCGGCCGCGGTACCGCAGCAGGCGCCTGCGATGGCGGGTGCCGCGCCGACGGGTGCCGGTGGTCCCGCGCAGTGGCCGGCCGCGTGGCCGGGCGCGTGGCAGCCCCGTACCGCCGCAGTTCCACCATCCGCTCAGCCGTGGCCGTTTCGTGCTGCGCCGCAACGGATTCCGTCGCGGTCGGAGCGTGTTCCGGCGCCGAACGGGTTGCTTGCCGCCACGGCCGCTACGGGGTGTGCGGCCGCGGTACTGGTACCCCTGGATCGTCCCGGCATCGGATGGTTGCTCGCCGGACTCGCGATCACCGGCACGGTGTACGCGGTCGATCGCGCGGCGCGGAACGCCGAGGACGACTCGGACCGGAGTGACGTCGACCGCGTGGACGAGGGACCGCAGACGCGCCTGAGCGGAGCGGGCGAACCCGGTGACGCCCGCGACGATGTCGCGAGTGACAACGCGGCCCGCGCCGATCAGGCAGCGGCCGAAACACCGTCGTCGGCGAACACCGGGCCTGTCACGGGTATCGGTGGCCTGCTGCCCGCCGGTCTCGGGGACGTGCCCTGGGGTCGTGTCTGGTGGACGGGTGTGGCGTTGGCCCTGCTGTCGGTGGGTGCTTTCCGGGCCGCGCCCTGGCTTTTCGTGCTGTGCCTGGCCGGTGCGGCGGTGGCCGGGTCGCTGGCGGTGGTGCCGCGGTCGGCGTACGGGGCCTGGTTCGACGTGCTCGCGGTGCCGTTCGCGGGCCTGAATTCGTGGCCGTGGCTGTATCGGGCCATGACCCGCACTCGGGAGCGGGTGGGAACGGGCACCGCGCGGGTGTGGTGGTCGATCGGTGCGGCTGCCGCGCTGCTGCTGATCATGGTGCCGCTGCTGGCGGGGGCCGACGCGGTGTTCGCGGGTCTGGTGGACGGGCTGATCCCGGCCGTCGACGTTCCGGCCGTGATGCGGTGGGGTGCGGTGTTCCTGGTCGCCGGGTCCGGGGTGGCCGGGGCGCTGTACCTGCTGGCCGGTCCGCCTCCGGCGGCGGTGGACGACGACTCGCACTCCGGCCAGGGCCGGGGCGTGCGCCGGTTCTCGCCGCTGGAGTGGGGAATCCCGGTGGGCGCGTTGACGATCGTGTTCGCGGCGTTCGTGGCCACCCAGGTGGCGGTGCTGTTCGGTGGCGACGGCTACGTGCAGCGCACCGCGAGCCTCACCTACGCCGAGTACGCGCGCAGCGGCTTCTGGCAGCTGTTGGTCGTGAGCCTGCTGACTCTCGCCGTGATCGGTGTCGTGCTGCGTTTCGCCGCGCAGGACGATGTCACCGAGCGCCGCTGGCTGCGGATCGCGATCGCCGTGGTGATCGGCCTGGCGCTGGTGATCGTGGCGTCGGCGATGCACCGCATGTGGACCTATCAGCAGGCGTACGGGTTCACCCTGCTGCGGCTGCTGGTGCAGGTGTTCGAAGGCTGGATCGCCCTGGTGTACCTGATGCTGCTCGCCAGCCTGGCGCGCCTGCGCCGGTACTGGGTGCCGCGCGTGGCCGTCGGCGCCGCCCTGACGACCCTGCTCGCCCTGTCGGTCCTGAACCCGGAGGGTTTCGTCGCCGACCGCAATATCGCGCGCTGGCAGTCGGGCAAGCCCCTCGACACCTACTACCTGTCGGACCTGTCCCCGGACGTGCTGCCCGCCACCGACCGGCTGCCCGAGCCCCAGCGCTCCGCCATCGCGAATGCCGTCCGCGAACGCCTGAAGGACGATTCCTGGCAGGGCTGGAACTTCTCGCGCGCGACCGCGACCCGCTGATCAGCCGAAGCCGACCGGTGTCCAGCTCTGACCCGCGTCGCGGGTGACGAGCATCATGGTGGGCACCGGTCCGTTTCCGGGGCGGCTCAGCACCACGAAACCGGTTGTCTCGGTGACGAACTCACCCGAGACCGGCTGCCAGCCGCGGTCGGGTGCGGTGTAGGCGGTGGTCCAGGTCTCGCCGCCGTCGGTGGATGTCAGCAGGTGTTCGTCGACGGCGGCGACCAGATGGGTGGCATCGGCGGGCAGCAACACGGCCTTGGCGGACCGGGACGGGGACAGCTGCCCGGTCTCGGTGAACGTGACGCCCCCGTCGACCGAGGTCACCACCCGGGTGGCGCTGCCGTCAGCGGATGCCGGGAGACCACACAGCGCCACGAGCCGCTTCTCCGATACCGCGTGCCAGTCGGCGGGCCCGCTGCTCCCGCACGGCAACTGCCACGGCGTCCAGGTGCCGTCGACCATGCGGGCGCCGTTCCTGCCGCGGCCGGTGACCACCATCCAGGCACGGCTTCCGGCAGCCGACACCACGGGGACCGGGTAGGGGCCGCCGGCGCCGGGCACCGCGACCTCGATCGGTCCGGTCCACGCGTCGCGAGTGATGGGGCTGGTGAACACCGCGGTCTGCTCATCGGCTCGCGCGGCCGCCACCCAGACGGCGCCCTCGGACACGGTGAGCGACCAGGCCGGTTCCGCCGTCTTGATGTCGATATCGGTCTCACGCCAGCTGGTTCCGCCGTCGTGGGTGGCGAACAGCTTGTCGCGGGTCCCGATCCAGCCGTTGCGGGCGTCGGCGAACTTCACCCATCCACCATGGTGACCGGCGTCGCGCAGCGGTGCCGGGAGCGGCATCTCCCGCCAGGTGCGCCCCCCATCGGTGGTGTGCCGCAACGCCTGGCACAGCAGGGCCGGGCACGGATAGCTGCGGCCCAGCACCCAGCCCTCGTCCGCGGAGACGAAGTTGATCGAATCGGGTTGGAAGCCCACCGGATCCGGGTCCGCGGCGAGCGTGGCCACCGGAGTCGCGGTCGGCGCCGCAGATGTGGGTTGGGGAGTCGCCGCCTCCGGTGTGGTCGTGGTTCTGCTCGCCGAGTCCGGCCCACTGTCACCGTCGTCGATGGTGAGCCCCGCGATCACCCCCGCGGCGAGCACCGGCATTCCGACCCCGATGACTCCGGCCAGTACGACCGGATTCGCCCGCAACCGCACCGGTCGGGACTCCCTTCGACACGAACCCGGGCCGTGTTCCCGGACGGTCGCCCGGCGGCCCTGTGGCACAACGGGATCGAGTATGCCCGTTGCCGGCCGGTTACGCCCATCCCGAGGTCAGCGGCCTCCGCGCTGCGCGGCCAGCCGGACCGCGACGTCCCCGATGAGGTCGTAGGGGATGGGGTCGCGCAGCGGGAACTTCAACGTGCCCTTGCCCTTCAGGTAGGGCGCGATCGCCCGCTGGAACCCGTCGTCACCGGCGGGCACCGGGTACACCGACAGGAAGGTCTTCCAGCCCGCGAAATACATGACGGCCTTGCCGTTCACCTGCACCGCGGGGATCTGGTAGCTGATGGTCTCCGACGCGTCGGGCAGGGCGGCGTGGATGGTGGCGCGAATCTTCTCGAGGGCGGCGCGGGCCGGGGCGGGCTGGGCGGCCAGATAGTCGTCGACGGTCTCGGGCTCTGTCATGTACGGCCACCCTTCCGTGGCTCGGGGAGAGAGCTTCGTCCGACTCGACGGTACCGGGCCGTCCGCCCGCACCGGACCGATGCCAGGCGTTTCAGCCGTTCAGCCGCTCCAGCAGCCGCAACGCCGCGTCCCGCATGCCGTCGACGGAGTCGGTGACGTAGAGCAGGTCGATGAAGAAGTCGTCGAATCCGGTATCGGCCGCGACCGTTTCGACGGTCTGCGCCACCTGCTCGAGATCGGTGCCCGCCGCCACGTTCACCCGCAGCACCGTCCCGATGGCAGCCGGATCACGACCCGCCGCCACCGCCGCGTCGTCGATCATCCCCCGCAGAGCCAGCAGCTGCTTGCCCCATCCGGGCGGACCCGGCACCGGAACCACCGGCAGCCACCCGTCCCCGCGCCGCCCGATGCGGGCCAACGCGGCCGGATTGAACGCGCCCAGGTGAATCGGGGGCCGCCGCACCGGCTTCAACTCGCTGCGATGCTCGGGCACCGACACGAACCGGCCCTCGTACCCGGCCGGGTCGCTGGACCAGATGGCCTCGAGCGCGTCCAGGGTCTCGTCCAGCCGCGCCCCGCGCTGCGCGAACGGCACACCCGCGGCCTCGTACTCCTCCGGCGACCACCCGATCCCGAATCCGGGAATCAGCCGCCCCTGACTCACCACATCGATCGTGGTCAGCGACCGCGCCAGCAGCGCGGGCCGATACATCGGCGCGATCAGCACATTCGCGCCCAACCGCACCCGCTCGGTCACCGCCGCCGCGATCCCCAGCACCAGGAACGGATCCAGCACCGCGTTGAACTCGTCGGGAATCCGGTCGGTCCCGCCGTACCCGACCGACGGGTTGGTCGCGGCGATGAGCCGGTCACCCACCCACAAACTGTCGGCGCCCGCCTCCTCCAACGCCGTCGCGTACTGCGCGATCCGTGCGCCCTCCCGGGCCAGGGCACCGAACTGTGGAAGCGAGAAACCAATTTTCACTCCTCCGGTGATACCAGACAGGATGGGAGCGTGGGTGAACACAAGGACCGCATGCTCGCCGGCGAGCTCTACCGCGACAACGACCCCGAACTCGTCGCCGAACGCCGCCGCTGCCAAGAACTGCTCGACACCTTCAACGCCACCCGCGCCGGGGAGGACACCCAACGGCGCGCCGTACTCGAACAACTGCTCGGCGCCATCGGCGAGGGCTCCTGGATCATGCCGCGCTTCCAATGCGACTACGGCCACCTGATCCGGCTGGGCCGCAACAGCTTCCTCAACTACGACGCCATCATCCTCGACTGCGCCCCGGTCACCATCGGCGACGACGTCTCCATCGGCCCGCGCGCCCAACTGCTCACCGCCCTGCACCCCATGGACGACCACGAACTGCGCCGCGCCCGCTGGGAAACCGCCGCACCCATCAGCATCGGCGACAACGCGTGGCTCGGCGGCGGAGTCATCGTCTGCCCGGGCGTGACCATCGGCGCCAACACCGTCGTCGGCGCGGGCAGCGTCGTCACCCGCGACCTGCCCGCCCGGGTGTTCGCCGCGGGCAACCCGGCCCGCGTCATCCGCGAACTGTGAGCATTACCCGCGGGGTAATGGCTTGGCGTGGTTGATCGTTCGTAGGATCGGAGGATGGCGACACCCACCGCTGGCGACCTGCTGCGACACTGGCGCACCGCACGCCGGCTCAGCCAGCTCGAACTCGCCGGCCGCGCGGACACCTCCACCCGGCACCTGAGCTTCATCGAAACCGGCCGCGCCACCCCCAGCCGCCACATGCTGCTGCACCTGTCCGACGAACTCGACATCCCGCTGCGCGAACGCAACCGGATGCTGCTCGCCGCCGGATACGCCCCCGTGTACGCCGAACCCGAACTCGACACCCCCGCCATGCGCCCCATCCGCGACGCCGTCCGGCAGATCCTCACCGGCCTCGAACCCCACCCCGCCCTCGCCATCGACGCCGCCTGGACCATGATCGACGCCAATGCCGGGATCGCCCTGTTCCTCGACGGACTCGACCCGGCGCTGCTGCGCCCACCGGTGAACGCCCTGCGACTGACCCTGCACCCCGACGGCCTCGCGGGCAGCATCATCAACCTCGCCGAATGGCGCGGCCACCTGTTCGAACGGCTGCAACGCCAGATCGACGTCACCGGATCACCCGAACTCACCGACCTGCTCGACGAAATGCGCACCTACCCCGGCGGCGAGGACGGCCCCGGCCTGCCCGAACCCGACCAGACCGTGGTGCCGCTGCGGATGCGGCTCGACGGACACGAACTCGCCTTCCTCAGCGCCACCACGGTTTTCGGCACACCCATGAACGTGACCGTCGCCGAACTCGCCATCGAAGCGTTCCTGCCCGCCGACGCCGCCACCGCGACCCTGCTCCGGGAACGACTCACTCCATCCGACTAGTCGGTCCGCGCGGGTGGTCCGATACCGCACAATGAGGATCCATGGACGTGCCCGCGCACCTCGCCCACCTCACCGGCACCCCCGTCGCGCACCTGCACCCACTCGGCCACAGCCACGCCTGGACCCTCCACCGCGCCGACATGACCGACGGACGAGAACTGTTCGTCAAAGCCGTCGACGACAACGACCCGGGCATCGACAGAATCCTGACCGCCGAAGCCGCCGGGCTGCGCTGGCTCGCCACCGGGCACGCCGGCCTCGTCCCCACCGTCGTCGCCGCCGACGAACGCATGCTCGTCCTGCCCTGGCAGCCACCACAACCCGCCGACCCCGCAGCCGCCGAACACCTCGGACACGACCTCGCCACCCTGCACACGACCCACCCCGAGACATTCGGAGCGCCCTGGCCCGGATACATCGCGACCCTGCCCCTGGACAACACACCCGGCACAGGGGAGTGGGGAACCTGGTACGCCGAACACCGCCTGGCCCCCTACCTCCCCGCCGCCGCCCCCGAACTCGGCCGCGACGGCCAACGCCTGATCGAACGCGTCATGGACCGCATCACCGACCTCGCCGGACCACCCGAACCACCCGCCCGCCTGCACGGAGACCTCTGGTCCGGAAACATCCTGTGGTCGGCCGGCCGCGCACTGCTCATCGACCCGGCCGCACACGGCGGACACCGGGAGACGGACCTGGCCATGCTCGCCCTGTTCGGCGCGCCCTACCTCGACCGCATCCTCGGCGCGTACCAGGACGCCGCACCCCTGAGTTCGGGCTGGCGGCAACGGGTCCCACTGCACCAGCTGCATCCCCTGCTGGTGCACGTGGTGCTCTTCGGCGGGTCCTATCGCGGGATGCTGCTCGCCGCCGCGGCCTCAGCCCTCGCGGGCTGACGTCTCAGCTCTCGCGGATCGGTCAGGCACCGACCACGGGAGCCAGGACCTGCTCACACCACGCACGGAACGTCATCGGGCTCGCGGCCGCCTCCGCGCGCGGCACACCATCATCGAGACCCTCGTTCTTGGCACGCATCATGTCCACGAACGCGGTCGCCATCGCCTCACTCACCCCACGCGCGATCTGCACGGCGTGAGCCTGCTCCAGAGACTGACGCTCGTACCGCACCGACCGGCCGAGCACCTCGGACACGATGTGCGCCATATCGTTCGGCGACAGATCCTCCGGCCCCAGCAACGCCACCTCCCCGGCGCCCGACCAGGAACGGTCCAGCAGCAGACCCGCGGCCGCCGCCGCGATATCACGCGTCGCCACCGTCGGGGCTTTACGATCGGCCGGCACCGTGCCGGTGAACACCCCGTCCTCGCGGATCGAGTTCGCCTGCCACACCAGGTTGTCCATGAACGACGGGTTGGCCAGCGCCCGATACGCCACACCCGAACCCGCGATCAGGTCGTCCATCGCCAGCGACGCCGTCACATGCCCGGCACGACCCGCCACCGCCGTCCCGCGTCCGAGCGCGGACACACCCACCACATGCCCGACCCCGTGCGCGGTGAACGCCTTCGCCGCGGCCTGGGTGAACCCGGAGAACGCGGCATCCAGACTCGCCCCGGCGGGATCCGGCGGAACCAGCCAGAAGACCGCGTCCGCACCGGCGAACGCCCGATCCACCACATCGGGATCACCGTGCGACCCGGTGACGACATCGACCCGGGACCGGACCGACTCCGGCAACTTCGCCGGATCACGCACGATCACACGTAATTCATCGGTGCGAGAAGAGGTTTCGAGGAGTATCTGCAACAACTGGCCACCGATGTGCCCGGTGGGAGCGGTAAGAACGATCATGCTTCGAGTCTCGTGACCGGCCGTCGCGACGTCCAAGACCCTTTCCAACAATTGATACCGTGAGGGTATGGATCTGGACCTGCGCAAGCTCCGCTACTTCGCCGCCGTAGCCGAGCACCGCAACTTCGGCCGCGCCGCGCAACAGCTCTACATCGCCCAACCCGTCCTCAGCCGCCAGATCAAGGCCTTCGAACGCGAACTCGACTGCACCCTGCTCATCCGCACCACCCGCACCGTCGAACTCACCGCCGCCGGCAACCAGCTCTACGAGGAAGCCCAAGGCATCCTCGCCGCCGTCGACGCCGCCCTCCGCCGCGTCCACAACGCCGACCGCGGCGTCCGCCGCCTCGTCGTCGCCTTCTCCGTCGGACTCCACGTCTCCGAGATCCTCCGCGACTTCTCTACCCGCCACCCCGACGTCGAAACCGACGTCGTCCCCGCCCGCTGGTGGGAACGCGACGCACCCCTGCGCGACGGTCGCGCCCAGATCGCCTACCTCCGGCGGCCTTTCGACGAAACCGGCCTCCGCGTCATCCCCATCGGCCACGACCCCGGCGTCGCCTGCCTCCCCGCCGCCCACCGCCTCGCCGCGCGCCCCGAACTCACCCTCGCCGACCTCGACGGCGAACGCATGCTCGACGTCGCCGCCCGCCGAACCCCCACCCTCGAGGAGAAATTCGAACTCATCGCCTCCGGCCACGGCCTCCTCATCGTTCCGCGCAGCGTCGCCCGCGCCTACGTCCGCCCCGACCTCGTCCACCGCCCCGTCGCCGACGCTCCCGGCTCCGAAACCTGTCTGGCCGTCGCCGCCGACCCGGCCAAACTCGTCCGCGAATTCCTCGACCTCGCCATTCCCGCCTTGCGAAATGGTGTGCGCTAGCGTTGCGGAGGTGCAGCTGCTGCGAATTCACCACGTCGCGATCATCGCGTCGGATTACGAGAAGTCGAAGTCCTTTTACACCGAAATTCTCGGCCTGCGGATTCTCGCGGAGAATTATCGGGCTGAAAGGCGCTCGTACAAGCTGGATCTCGCCCTGCCGGATGGCGGGCAGCTGGAACTGTTCTCGTTTCCGGAGCCGCCGCCACGCCCCTCGCGCCCCGAGGCGGCCGGCCTGCGGCACCTGGCGTTCGTGGTGCCGAATGTGGGGGAGGCCCTGGCCGAGCTGCGGGGGAGGGGAGTGGCCGTGGAGGAGGAGCGGGTCGACGAGTACACGGGGAAGCGGTTCGCGTTCTTCGCCGATCCCGACGGGCTGCCGCTCGAACTGTACGAAGCATGAGGTTGGATCCCGGCCCCGCCGGGACCTTCTAACTCGACCATTAGGAAATGGAACTATGCGTATCTACGCATGTGGCTCCATTTCGAACCACCTCCGGTACGCACTACCGCGCGCACCTTCCTGACCACACCCATCACCAGCGAACCTCGAAGAGGGGAGCGGGTATTCGATGCCGCTCGGTCGCTGGATTGGGCGCTCCCATACGATGGGCAACATGACCAAAGTGCTCCTGAAGACCTCCGCCGGGGACATCACCCTGGAACTGGACGACGCCAAGGCACCGAAGACCGTTGCCAACTTCGTCGACTACGTGAAGTCGGGCCACTACGCGGACACCGTGTTCCACCGCGTGATCCCGAACTTCATGATTCAGGGTGGCGGCCTGACTGCGAACATGCAGCAGAAGCCGGCCCCGCAGACGGTCGAGAACGAGGCCGCCAACGGCCTGAAGAATGACAAGTACACCGTCGCCATGGCGCGCACCTCGGCCCCGCATTCGGCCAGCGCGCAGTTCTTCATCAACACCAGCAACAACGGTTTCCTGAACTACCCGGGCCAGGACGGCTTCGGGTACGCGGTGTTCGGCAAGGTCGTCGACGGCGAGGCCGTCGTGGACGCCATCGAGGGTGTGCAGACCGGCAACAAGTCCGGCCACCAGGATGTCCCGGTCGAGGCCATCACCATCCTGTCCGCCGAGCTGGTCTGACCTACTCGCGACAATTCAACGAACGGCCCGGAACCTGATGGTTCCGGGCCGTTGTCTTTGCCGCGTACGAGGTTTGGCTCAGGCGTCCAGGACGCGGTGTTTGCGTTCCACCACGGGCGGCTGTACCGACCAGGGGAAGTTGATCCATTTGTCGGTGCGTTTCCACACGTATTCGCAGTCCACTTCGGAATGCGGCTTCTGGTAGATGACCGCGCAGCGGACCTCGGCGACGTGGTCGGAGCAGAAGTCGCGCACCAGTTTCAGCGTCTTACCGGTGTCGGCCACGTCGTCGGCGACCAGCACGGTGGCGCCGGTCAGGTCGACGGCGCTGGGCACGGGCGGCAGCATGACCGGCAGGTCCAGGCGCTGGTCGACGCCGGTGTAGAACTCGACGTTCATGACGTGGAGGTTCTTGACGTCGAGGGCGTAGCCGAGAGAGCCGGCGACGAAGAGCCCGCCGCGGGCGATGGAGAGGATGAGGTCGGGTTCGAAGCCGTCGTCGGCGATGAGCTGGGCCAGTTCCCGGCCGGCGTTTCCGAACAGTTCCCAGCTCAGTTCTTCGCGATCGCTCATGCTCGACTCCGTTCTGGCCGCTGCGGTGGTCTTCGTGATCATACGAGCCGGGGTCAGGGCTGGTGGGTGATCGTGTACCAGAGCAGGGCGAGGGTGGCGAGGGCGAACAGCGGTACCAGCACCATGGTTTCGACCTTGTTGCCGGTGCGGTCGATGATCGGGACGCGGGTGCGGAGTTTGAGCGGCCACAGTAGCCGGCAGCCGCGGTCGGTGAGGCAGTCGCCGATCAGGTGGGCGAGAGCCCCGAGGCCGACGGAGAACGGCAGCCAGAGCGGTTTGTCGCTGATCCAGTGGTCGATGGCGAAGGTGCCGCAGACGGCGAGGATGACGACGGTGCCCCAGGATTTGAGGCCGTCGCCGCTGGGGGCCAGGCCCAGCGCCTTGACCGCGAGAGCGAGCAGGAAGAACACGAGGGCGAGGGTGAAGTTGCGGCCGAGCAGGTGTTCCCCGGCCCAGGTGCCGTAGGTGACGGCGGCGACGAAGGCGAAGGAGTGGGTGCCGTGGCGGTGCCCGCCGGAGATCCACGAGATGAACTTGCACGCGTAGTGCGAGACCGGCCCGAGCACATGGGAAATGGTTCCCGAGGGGTGGTCGGCGTCGGGGAGCAGCGCCGCGCCCGCGGTGAGGAAGGTGCCCATCACCAGATCGACGGAGCCGATGGCCCCGGATTGCACTGCGGGATAGGTCAAGACGGTGAGCGGCAGCGCCGCGGCAGCCGCCGACCAGGCGAGCGCGCCGCTGGTCGCATGTGAATGTCCTAGCACCACTTGAAGGTTAACGTACGGGTTCGAATCCCTTTTCAGGGCAGCCGGTTTGGTTTTCGGGGTGTGTTCCGGATCGCTTTCGGGTGACCCGGGTGCAGGGGGTGGCGGGCCTCCAATAGTCTCGGATCGATTGCGCTTTCCGTTCAGAGAGGATCGGACATGTCGGTAGCGTCCGCGGTGAAGGATCAGATTCAGCAGATCGGCGGGGGATTCATGTTCTCCCGGGAGGCCCGATCCTTCGCCGAGAGCACCGGTGTCCCCGGCTTCCTGCCGGGCTATACGCGTGGCCGCGGCGGTGTGCTGGGTGATGTGGACGCGGACGTGGTGACCGCGGCGTTCGGGTTCTTCCGTCCCGATGCCATCCGGCAGGCGTGGGAGTCGACCGCGGGGATGACGGCGGAGGCGGGCGCGGCGGGCTATCTGAAGGCCTGCCAGGACTTCGGCCGCCGCAAGCTGGCCGACTTCGATGATTCGGGCCGGCTGGCGGAGCTACTGCTACCGGTGGTGGCCGCGGCGAATCCGGCGGGTGTGCCGTTGTTCGCCGGGTGGCGGGCGCTGCCGCTGGCGGAGGACGCGCCGGGCCTGGTGCTGCAGCTGATCCACATTCTGCGGGAGCTGCGCGGCGGCTTGCATCTGATCGGCGTGCTGGGCAGCGGTCTGACCCCGCTGCAGGCGGTGCTGATCGCGGGCTCGCCGTTGAAGCCGGGTCCGGATCAGGCGCGCAATTTCGGCTGGCCGGAGCCGTTCGACGAGATCACCGCGGAGTTGAAGGGCCGCTGGATGCAGGCCGAGCAGATCACCGAGGATCTGATCGCGCCCGCGTTCGCGGTGCTGGACGACAAGCAGGGGGACGAGCTGGCGGCGCTGCTCACCTCGTGTCACGCCACGGTGTTCGGCAGCCGCTGATCGAGATCCGGGTGGGCTGGTCGCGGCCCACCCGGTGGTCCTGCTCAGCGGTGCAGGAATTCGAGGGTGACGCGTTCGAAGGCTTCCTTGGCCTCGTACATCACCCAGTGCCCGCACTTGGGGAAGACGTGCAGTTCGGCGTTGGGGATCTGTCGTAGGGGGATGAGGGCCATGTCGGTGGGGCATTGGCGGTCGTCGCCGCCCCAGGTCATGAGGACCGGGCTCTTGATCTTGTGCAGCATGGACCAGTAGGGCGGGGTGGGGGAGTTCTCCAGGAACTGCTGTTGCAGCGCAAGCGCTTCCGACCCGTACATGGCCTTCAGGCTGGCTTGAGCGGCCGGATCGGTGGCGGCGGCCCAGCGTTCCTCGACGAGGTCGTCGGTGATCATCTTGGGGTCGTAGATCATGCAGCGCAGCCACCGCATGAGTCCTTCGCGCGAGGGGGCGTCGGCGAATTCGGACAGCAGCCGGGTGCCTTCGCTGGGGGTCATGGCGAGCAGGCTCTGTCCGACGCCGCCGATGGCGATGATCTTCTCGACCCGTTGCGGGTGTGCCATGGCGACATTGAAGGCGACGACGCCGCCCATGGAGTTGCCGATCATAGCCGCGGAGTCGAGGTCCAGGGCGTCCATGAAGCGGATGACGGCGTCGACGGCGGTGAGCACGGGGTGTCCGGGGACCGGGTCGCTGACGCCGAATCCGGGGAATTCCAGGACGTAGCAATGGAAGTGGTCGGCGTAGAAGCCCAGGTTGTTGCGGAAGTTCCGCCACCCGTTGACACCGATCCCGGATCCATGGAGCAGCAGTAGGGGAGGGCCGTCTCCGGCTTCGTGGTAGCGCAGAACGCCTTTGTCCGTGGCGATTTCGCGTCGGGTGTTCTCGTATGTGACATCCACTCCACCACGATAGAACAGGTTTCACTGTTATGTCACCGATATGTCGGCAAAAGATTTATAGTCGCATGCAGACATGCGTATGCGTCACTGTCCACTCGAAAGATCGTGGCCGACAACCCCGGCCACGACAGGGCAGGCCCGCTGGCATGATCGAGGTTCCACGGCGAAAGGGGAGGGCATGCCCACGGGAACGATCGGCCGAATCCAGCGGCTGCGCAGTCTGATCGAGCATCCGCGCACCGGTGCGGCCGAACGCGCGGCCGCGCAACGCATGCTGGATCGGATACTGGCCAAGACCAGTCGGTCCGCCGCGCGCCCGGGGGAGCGCAGTTACGGTGCGCGCCACGCGCGTCCGGGTCGACACGCGAGCCTGTCGCGCATCGCGGAGATGATCACCGAGGACATCGCGGTGCTGAACGCTGTGCACGATGCTCCGGACCAGCTCACCTACGCGGTGGAAGCTCCTGCCGAGACAGGCATTCTGATCACGGTCGGCGCTGTGCCCCGCGAGTGGGCCACCGACGCTGACGGTTTCGACTCCGCGGCCTTGCGCGCCCTGGTCGATGAACTCACCGATCTGATGAACGCCTACAACCACGAGGGCACCGATGTGGCGCGCCGTTTCGTCGGCCGCGTCCGCACCCAAGTAGTCGACTGACCGATCCCCGAGACGCGCGATGCCCCCGAACCGGACGGTTCGGGGGCATCGTCTCAACCGGTCACACCGGCCGGATCAACCTCAGGCGAGGTCGAAGCGGTCCAGTTCCATTACCTTCGTCCAGGCCGCGACGAAGTCCTTGGCGAACTTCTCCTTGGAGTCGTCCTCGGCGTACACCTCGGCCAGGGCCCGCAGCTGCGAGTTGGAGCCGAAGGCGAGGTCGACACGGGAGGCGGTCCACACGGTCTTGCCGGTGGCGCGGTCGGTGCCGACGTAGCTGCTGTCCTCGGAGTCGGCCGGAGCCCACTTGGTGGACATGTCGAGCAGGTTCACGAAGAAGTCGGTCGAGAGCACGCCCGGCTTGTCGGTGAACACACCCAGCTGCGAACCGGAGTGGTTGGCGCCCAGGACGCGCAGACCACCCACGAGCACGGTCATCTCCGGCGCGGACAGGGTCAGCAGGTTGGCCTTGTCGAGCAGCAGGTACTCCGCGGGGACGCGGGTGCCCTTGCCGACCCAGTTGCGGAAGCCGTCGGCGGCCGGCTCGAGCGCGGCGAAGGACTCCACGTCGGTCAGCTCCTGGGTGGCGTCGGCGCGGCCAGCGCGGAACGGCACCTCGACGTCGAAACCGCCTGCCTGCGCGGCCTTCTCGACACCGGCGTTACCGGCCAGCACGACCAGGTCGGCGAAGGACACCGGCTTGCCGAAGTCGGCCTGGATGCCTTCGAGGACGCGGACCACCTGGGCCAGCTCGTCGGGCTGGTTGACCTCCCAGCCGGCCTGCGGCTGCAGGCGGATGCGGCCGCCGTTGACGCCGCCGCGCATGTCGGAGCCACGGTAGGACGAGGCCGCGGCCCACGCGGTGGAGACCAGCTGCGCCACGGTCAGGCCCGAGTCGAGGATCTTGGCCTTGAGGGCCTTGGCGTCGGCGTCGGAGATGAGCTCGTGGTCGACGGCCGGGATCGGGTCCTGCCACAGCAGGGTCTCCTCGGGCACCTCGGGACCGAGGTAGCGGACCTTGGGGCCCATGTCGCGGTGGATGAGCTTGTACCAGGCCTTGGCGAAGGCGTCGGCGAGCTCTTCGGGGTGCTCGAGCCAGCGGCGGGTGATCTGCTCGTAGACCGGGTCGATGCGCAGCGACAGGTCGGTGGTGAGCATCGTCGGCAGCTTGGCCGGGCCGTCGAAGGCGTCGGGGATGATCGCTTCGGCGTTCTTGGCGACCCACTGGTTGGCGCCGGCGGGGGAGGCCGACAGTTCCCACTCGTAACCGTAGAGCGTCTCGAGGAAGGTGTTGTCCCACTTGGTCGGGGTGGGGGTCCAGGTGACCTCGATGCCGGAGGTGATGGCGTCCTTGCCGACGCCGGTGCCGTAGCTGGACACCCAGCCCAGGCCCTGCTCCTCGAGCGGTGCGGCTTCGGGCTCGGCGCCGACGTGGTCGGCAGGGCCGGCGCCGTGGGTCTTGCCGAAGGTGTGGCCGCCGACGATCAGTGCGGCGGTCTCCTCGTCGTTCATCGCCATCCGGGCGAAGGTCTCGCGGATGTCGACCGCGGCGGCCATCGGGTCCGGGTTGGCGTTGGGGCCTTCAGGGTTGACGTAGATCAGACCCATCTGGACCGCGGCGAGCGGGTTCTCCAAGTCGCGCTTGCCGGTGTAGCGGGCGTCGCCGAGCCATTCGGTCTCCGGCCCCCAGTACACGTCCTCTTCGGGCTCCCACTGGTCGACGCGGCCGCCGCCGAAGCCGAAGGTCGGGAGGCCCATGTCCTCGATGGCGACGTTGCCGGCGTAGACGATGAGGTCGGCCCACGACAGCTTCTTGCCGTACTTCTTCTTGACCGGCCACAGCAGGCGGCGGGCTTTGTCGAGGGAGGCGTTGTCGGGCCAGGAGTTCAGGGGCGCGAAGCGCTGCATGCCAGCTCCGGCGCCGCCGCGGCCGTCGTGGATGCGGTAGGTCCCGGCGGCGTGCCAGGACATGCGGATGAAGAAGGGGCCGTAGTGACCGAAGTCGGCGGGCCACCAGTCCTGCGAGGTGTGCATGACCTCGACGATGTCGGCCTTGACGGCGGCCAGGTCGAGGGTCTTGAACTCGGCGGCGTAGTCGAAGCCCTCGTCCATGGGGTTGGCGACGGCCGGGTTCTTCTGCAGGATCTTCAGGTTCAGCTGGTTGGGCCACCACTGACGGTTGGCGTTACCGCCCTCGGCCGGGTCGGAATTCCGGTCGTGCAAGACGGGGCAGCCACCGGCGGCGGGTTCGGTATTGGCTTCACCGATGGGCGGGGTTTCAGGCACGGTGTGTCGTCCTTCCATGGATGTGATCTTGTTGTCGACCACGAGTGTGGCCGCTACTTGTTTTGTGTGGCAGCGGTTTTGGAGCATTCGGGGCACAAACCCCAGTAGATGACCTCGGCTTCGTCGAGCGCGAAGCCGTTGGTGTCGGAGGCGGTGAGGCAGGGGGCCTCGCCGACGGCGCAGTCCACGTCCGCGATGACGCCGCAGGTGCGGCACACGACGTGGTGGTGGTTGTCACCGACGCGGGTTTCGTAGAGCGCGACCGATCCCATGGGTTGGATTCGGCGGATCAGCCCCGCGGTGGTCAGGGCTTTGAGTACGTCGTACACGGCCTGGTGGGACACCCCGCCCAGGGTTTCGCGGACGAAGCCGAGGATGGTGTCGGTGTCGGAGTGGGGGTGGTCGTGCACAGCGGTCAGTACCGCGAGCCGCGGTGCGGTCACACGCAGAGCGGCCCCGCGCAACATGCGCTCGAAATCGGTGGACGTGGGCACAGCACGAAGTCTGCCCCTTTTTCTGGAATCAATCAAGTATTGGTTTCGGCGTGTGGGGGAATTCCCGGGGAAGCGGCCGATCTGAGGGCCTGTTCCAGACAGTAGGTGATTTTGTGGCCGGGGAGGGTGAACGATGTCCACGCGCGTCGTGCGGCGGTGGCGGGGGAGAAGCACCCCGTTCGGCCCCATCTTTTGGGGGCACAAAAAGATCAGGTGCCTGTTAACGGTTTCGCGAAGCGCACCCGGATCAGGGGTTTTCGCGGCAGTCTACGACGAACCACGTTGACCCACAGGCGATTCCACGGATTCCCTGCCCGAAGCCCCGTAACGGCCGCTCCGACCCCACTGATGTGGACCATGCATGTCTTTGGTCGGGTTTCGCATCTGGAGGTTTCTCATGGGAATCAAGTCACTGGTTGTCGCCGCACTCGCCGCGGGGGTCGCTCTCGGCACCACCGCCTGCGACCCGTCCGACACACCCAAGCCACTGCCCACCACGGCCCCCGCCGGCCAGACCACCCAACCCACCGCCCAACCGGGCCAGCCGGGCCAACCCACCCAACCGGGCCAGCCCACCCAGCCCGGCGGCAACACCCCCGGAACCACCGACGCCCCGGCCCCGACGACCGCAGCCCCGGCAGGGGACCCCACCACGACGGCCCCCACCGGCACCGCGAAATGCACAACGTCCCAACTGATCCTGGACAAGGGCCACGGCGGCCAGATCGGTGGAACCTGGTTCCTGAAGTTCATCAACAAGAGCTCCACCCCCTGCACCCTCGAAGGCTTCCCCGGCGTCTCCCAGACCAACGGCCCCCAGGGCGACCCGGTCGGCGAGCCCGCCGAACGAGACAAGGGCCCCCAGGCCCCGACGCCCACCTTGGTCACCCTGACCGCCAACGGCGGCGCCGCCCAGTTCGAATTCATCAGCTACCCCAAGCAGGTCAACGACTGCGCCGCCCTCCGCTCCAACACCCTGCGCGTCTACCCGCCCGACAACACCGAATCCCTCTCCCTGCCCTGGGACAACCTGATCTGCCCGAGCCCCCAGCGCATGCTCGTCGTCCGCGCGATCACGCCGATGTAGTAGGGGAGAGGCATCACTTCGGGCTCGCGGCCGTCCTTTCGCCGGCGGCCGCCGACCGTTCGTCTCGGCGGGCGGTCAGCCGGAGGCCGTCGCGGATATTGAGCGACATCAGCGCGATGTTGGTCGCGCCGGCGAGTAGTTCGAGCGCCTGGATGCAGTAGAAGGCGAGCGTGAACTGGCTGCGGCCGGCGAGGATGGCAAGGGTTATCGCGCAGGGAACCAGGATCAGGAGCCCGTTGGCCGCGATGATCGGCATTCGGCGTCTCTTCGCCAGGATTCTCGGGTTGGCGGAATCTCCGGCCAGTCGAAGACCGCTGGCTCCGGTGGCTGCCAGTGTGAGCACCAGGATGGGCAGTGCCCAGGGGATGGATTGTTTGACCGTTGTGACGGCGTGTTCGGATCCGCTGAGCTCGGTCACGACGGTCGCGAGCCAGAAGGTGAGGATGGTGGCCAATCCGAGGGCGCCGGCCAGCGGGTGGATGCGAGAGAGCATGGTGTACCTCTCTTCGGCGGGTCAGGTGGTGCGGGCGTGTTCGAGGTTGCCGATCGCCTGCGCGACCAAGCGCAATAGTTGCTCGCCCTGCTGCTGAGTGAACCCGGCGGTGGCGATCGCGTTGACCTCGGCGGCGGCAGTGGTCAAGGGGGCGTGCAGGTTTCGGGCTCGGTCGGTGAGGTGGATCTGCGCTCGCCGACCGTCGGCGGGGTCGGTGGTGCGCTGGATCAGGCCGTCGCGTTCCATGCGTTTGAGGGTGTGTGCCATGGTCGACTGATCGATGTGGACCTTCTCGCACAGTTCGTTCTGGGTGACACCCTCTTTCTCGTAGAGCGCGAGTAGCTGCGCGAATTGCCCGGGCACTACGCCGTGTTCGGCGATGTGATCGCGCAATGCCTGCTCCAGGAGTCGCGCGAGGTGGTTGACCAGGTATCCCAGTGAGGTTGTGCGATTGATCGGCTGCTTCTCGATCGGGTTCATGCCTGCCCTTCGTCGGCGCGTTCGGAGACCCACATTACATGGCTTGCCATGTAATGTGGCCTGGAACTCGGGATTGATCACTGGCCGGCCCGGATTGGACGCACTGGGGGCTGAAGTGGATTCCAGAGCACAGTCCGCGATGAGTAGGAGGGTGGATTCCCCAAGGAACCGTCGGGCGATACGGGTAAAGGCCGGCACGCGGCGAACCTGAGCGGTGGTTGAACCCAGCAAACTTCGCTCGACCACGCCAGCGCAGGAGAGACGATGGGTGAGCGCCAGACCCGGGGGTCGACACTTTGACTTAACATAATGTTGATTATCGGCGCGCTTACGGCGACGGTGTTGATCTTGAAAGATGTTGTGCGCGTTGTGTTGTCCGATCCGGAAAGAGTTGCGCGTAGTCCGCGGCGGGTGCGTGTGCTCCGAATCTGATGGATAAGTCCGGGGAAACCTGCGTGTTTGGCTGAGTATTCGCGTCAGGTTGCATAGTTATGCGCTGACTGGTTGTGTCACTGTGACGAATGTGACTGTTGGTGCGTGTGTGACTTCTTCCGCGACGTGCAGGTTTTTCTGGATTTCGGTCCCCGCTCGTCGTTGTCGTCGGATTGTCGGGTTTGGGGGCCTCTCCCCTGGGTTATGTTGTGTTGCAACAGTTTTCGCCGAAAATAGGTAACTATGTCGAGTTGAAGTGTCGGGATCCGTGCTCTGAGTGTCTAGCCGGACTCCCCCACAATGGATCTGCGGATTTGGTCGTCGACGTCAGCTTGTGTTGCCCGTGCTGGAGATCTACGCGCTGCGGCCGGTTGGGCGTCGCCGGTTCGTTTTCCGATGTCGGTGGGACGTTGGACTTCGGTCTGGGTTCCGTGCGGCTGCGGGTTGGATTCGGGCGAGTTGCCCACTGCTGGGTGGTGAGCAGGGACCACCCAGGGCGCATTACGTCACTGTGACGGCAGGGGTGTTGCTCGGGCGTCGCTGGGTGGCAACCCGGTTGCCACCCAGCGTGAAGCGACCTGCTTAGGCAGCGTCGGGGTTGTAGGCGGCCAGTGCGGCGAGGATGCGGGGTTCGAGGTCCTTCTTTGTCCAGGGGTGTGGTGACATCAGCCGACTGCGCAGCAGCCCCATTTCGACGGTGTGGGTGGCAATTTGGTGATTGTCGCAAAGGCCCCGATCGAGCGGGTAGCGGCGTTCGCGCAGGATAGGGGGTGGCGAAACATCCGACTGCTGTCTGCGGCGAACTGCAGTTTTCGCCGTGACTACGGGGGCGACGGTGCTGACGGCCACCCCGTGCCGATGCTGACCGTTTTCAAGCTCTGGCCCGACGGCACAATACGGCTGCACTGGGCAAGCGAACTCATGTTCGCACCAACGGATGATCCCGGGCAGGGCGCAAGTGGCATCGACACAGTGGAGCCGCTCTGGACACTGTTCGATCTGGCCACAACGCCCCGGTTCCGGCGCCGGCGAATTCGACACCTGCCCGCGAACTGGTGACGAAGCGGCGCGCCTGACTTCATCAACGGTTCAGCCACGGGCGGTCAATCCATTATCGCGGCGGCCGCTACCCGGGCCGGCGCGACCGCTGTGAAGTGCTACGTTGTCCATGCACTCTCGTCGATCGAGAACCGCCGTGCGTCAACGACGCTAGGCGCTCCGCACAGCGTCGGAAATCTCTGGTCAGGAGGCATCGCGTGAGTACCTACACGGTCGGCTACATCATCGGCAGTCTGTCCAAGGAATCCATCAACCGGACCCTGTCCAAAGCGCTGATCCGGCTGTCACCACCACAGTTGACGTTCACCGAGATTCCGATCAAAGATCTGCCGCTCTACAACCACGACTACGACGCCGACTACCCGCCGGAGGGCCGCGCACTAAAAGCTGCCATCACCGCCGTCGACGCCCTGCTGTTCGTCACGCCGGAATACAACCGCTCGATCCCGGGCGCGCTGAAGAACGCCATCGACTGGGCCAGCCGCCCATGGGGCGACAACTCGTTCACACTCAAGCCGTCCGCCGTCATCGGCGCCTCACCGGGCAAGATCGGCACCGCGATTGCTCAACTCAGCCTGCGCAGCGTCCTGGGCTACTGCAATTCCCCACAGATGACGTCCCCGGAGGCCTACATCCAGTTCCGCCCGGACGTTTTCACCGCGGACGGCGAAGTCCTCGACGACTCGACGAGGCAGTTCCTCACCCGGTTCATGGCGGATTTCAGCGCTTTCATCGACAGCATCCACGGCGTGGTACCCAGCTAGGCGGACCGGTCCGCCCGGACGGTGTTGCTCGGGCGCTGCAGTGGCCCGCATATGGACAGATGGACTTGTGATCGTGCCCATCGGCCAGACCATCGACTTCTCTACCGGTTCGGCGTTCGGGATCGGTGGCGGTTCGCCGGCTCGGCTACTCGCTCCGAATGGACGCCGCGGCGTCGCGGATGACGTCGAGAACGAACTCGGGATGCGACAGCATCGGGACGTGACTGCTGTCAATGTCGTAGGTCTTGGCGCCCATGCGTTTGGCCGCGGCACGTTCCAGTTCGGGATTCACGGTGCGGTCGTTGTTGGCGACGATGTACCAGCTCGGCTTGGTCTTCCAGGCAGTGCCCGGCACCTGCTGGTTGAACAGGTCGGCGTCCGGCACGGCGCCGGTGGCAAGGACGAGCCGCTGCTCGGCCTCGGGTAGGTCGCCGCAGAAGTCCGGGACGCCCGAGGGCTTCAGCCAGATGCGCCCGCCGCCGACTTCGATGTGATCGAACAGCGGGGTGCGGGCGAACTGGTTCTGCTGGTCCTGGGACGTCTCGTTCTCGTCGGGAGCGAGCGCCGCGATGAATACCAGCGCGCGGACGCGGTCGTGCATGCCCGCCTTGGTGACCAGGGTTCCGCCGTACGAATGGCCGACGAGCACGACCGGGCCGGGTACGTGGTCGATCGTGAAGTTGACGCACGCGACGTCGCTCTCGAGCGAATTGAGGCCGTGCTGCGAGGCGAACACCTCGTGCCCCTCCGCCTGCAGCGAGGGGATGAGCTTGCTGAAGCATGATCCGTCGGCCCACAGCCCGTGGGCGAATACGATGCTCGGCTTGGTCTGCGATGACATGCGCTGCTCCTTTGACGAAGGCCAGCCTTGGTCAGCCGTGAGCGACCTACCCGGCCGGCACAGATTCGCTTACATTCCGCAACACCATCTTTGAACAGAAGGACCGGCCAATCCTTCACATGTTCGGGTGATGCGCAGCCTCAGCAGCTCGGTAAAACGCCGTAACAGAGCCGGTCCTTCGCGCCCAAGAGAATACTCCCCGAATCGCCGCTGCCGTCACCTCAGTTCGGTGCGAGCACCACGAACCCTGCTTCGGACCTGCCGCTAGTGAAGGACCAGGCCTCCGTCCGCGATGACGGTTTGACCGGTCATGGCGGCTGCTTCGTCGCGGGCGAGCATTGCGACGACGGCCGCGGTGTCGTCAGGGATCAATGGCCTGGGCAGGGCCTGGTGTGTCGCGACGTCCTCGAACTCTGCTTCTGGGACGACAGTGGTGGCGGGTGTTCGGGTGAGGCCGGGGGCTACGGCCATCGCCGCGATGCCGTCGGGGCCGAGTCCGACGGCCATCGTTCGCATCATTCCGATCAGTGCGCCTTTGGAGGCGACGTAGGCGATCTGGTGGCCGCCGGCCGGGCGCCAGAAGGTGTTGGAGACGATGAAGATCAGGCGGCCGAAGCCGCGCTCGCGCATTCCGGGCACGAACGCCTGGGTGAGCAGCAGAGCGGACTCGACATTGACCGCCTGTACCTGACGCCAGACGTCGAGATCGAGTTCGTCGATCGGGGTGAAGGCGACCATGGCGGCGGCGTGGACCAGCACGTCGACTCTGCCGTACTGCGTCAGAACTGAACCGGCCGCCCGGCGCACTGCGTCGGGATCCGCGAGGTCGACGTGGACGTCTCCCTCGCGGTCGAGGACGACAACGGTGTGGTCGGCGGCGAGCGCTTTCGCGATTGCGCCGCCGATCGCCCCTGCTCCGCCCGTGACCACCGCGACTCGATTTCGGTTGGCGGACATCGCCTTACTCCTTCGATCCGTCGGGCTAGCCGAATGCGACACCGTCGAGCGCCTGGCCGAAGGCCAGCGGATTCCAGTATTCGCGGTAGTTGGTGATTTGCCCATCGCGCACGGTGACGAACGTCGCGTAAGCCATCTCGTACTTGTTGCCGTTGGGAACGACCTGGCCCCGCACGCTCCACTCGGCGATGACAGTGTCCGGCCGATCGGTCGAATAGACGGTGACCGAGTCGATCTCGTGGATGTCGATGATCTCGGGGTAATACCGCAGGTATTCGAAGATCGCCTCACGGCCGTCGAGTCGCGAGGGGAGGTCGCCGGGCGAGAAGGGGAACTCGACCACGACGTCCTCGGCGCACAGATCCGCCCAGGCTTGCATGTCCTTGGCGAGGAATGCGTCCAGGCTGCGCTGGAAGACGGCGGCGGGAGTTTTGTCGCTCATGGGTTTTCCGTTTCCGATCGGGGATTGTTCAGAAGCCGTAGGCGGGCAGGATCGCCCCGGAGACCGGAGCTCCAGGCTCGGTGACGAGGTGCACCAACTGATCGGCGATCTGCTCGGGGGTGGTCGCGTGGTCGAGCACCTCCGCCGGCAGGAACGAACGGTTGCGCGGATTGTCGATGAGTTGCGGCGCGACCGCGTTCACGCGAATCCCCGAGGCCCGCAGCTCGTGGTTCAACACCACGACGAGATGATTCAGCGCCGCCTTGCTGAGGCTGTAGGCCGCGATACCCGCCTCGGCATCGGTGCCGAAGCGCGAGGACACGAAGGCAATCGACCCGCCGCCCGCCGACTGCATGTGCGGTGCGACCGATTGCGTCAACCACAGTGCCGGCCCCAGATTCACGTCCATCATCTGGCGAAGCTGGTCGGGCTTGGTGGACAGGGCATCCCCCATGCCGTACATGCCGATCGTATTCACCAGCACCCAGGTCCATGAAGCCCTGGACATCCATGACACTGCCCTCGGCCGCGTGGTACGCCGCCCGCACCACGACCTCTGCGTTGCTGGTCATCACAACTCCTCAAGAAGTAAAACATATGCTTGATTAAGTTTGTGATCGGGCGAGCGGGGATGTCAAGCATTCGTTTGATTTGCTTGATGACCTGCTTGTAGCCGGCTCAAGCGGTGAGACTGCGCCCCTGGAAGGCTCCGGTCACCACTGGCACGACGAGCCGCTCGATCTCGGCGGGTGACTGGGTGGCCAACTCGTTCCCGATCGGAGCCAAAGCCAGCCAATTCAGCAAACCCGCCGCGGCTCTGGTGCGGAAGGTCAGCTCTCCCCTATCGACCTCGGGTAGGCGTGCGGTCATGACTCGCAGGGCATGGGCGCGGCTCTGCTCGAACTTGCCGGCCAAGCGGTCCCAGCCGGACGGCGGGTCGATTCCTGCGCGTGCCACTGTTCGCATGACCGCCAGCTCCTCGCCGCCGGCCGCCAATGCTCGCATCATCGGGTGGGCGAAGGCCGCAGCCAGCTCGGAGAGGGTCGCGGTCGAGACGAGCGCGGCGAGTTCCTTGTTCTGCGCGTCCAGGTACTGTTCCAGCGCCTCTTCGATCGCCGCGTCGCACAGCGCCTGCAGGGATCCGAAGTGATAGCTGACCGAGGCGACGTTGGCTCCCGCGTTCTGGGTGATCTCCCGTAGGGTCGCACCCTCGCGGCCGCGCCGGGCGATCACATCCAGCGCGGCGGTCAGCAAACTGCCGCGGGTGCGCTGACCGGCTTCCCGGCGTAGATCGGCCTTCTCGGACTGCATCGCTAAAGTCAATCAGCTGCTTGAATAGACTGTCAAATGGCCTCCACCTGCGGGGCGGCGCCATTCGGAGCTGATCTTGCATCCACAAGAGTTGTTGGGCTGCAACGACCTAGCCGGGCTCAGTGGCGTTCGCCTCGCGCCAGCGCCCTGGCGGTAGACCGTGGTGTCGCCGAAACGTCGCCGCGAAGGCGTTGGGTGAGGTGTAACCGGTCCTGCGGGCAATCTGGTCGAGGGTGAGTTCTCCGGCCAGGAGGTAATCGCGGGCGAGGGTCAGGCGCCAGTCCGTCAGGTACTGCATCGGGGTCTGACCCAGCGCGCGCTCGAACTTGCGGACGAACGTCGGGCGCGACATCGCGGTGAGTTGAGCGAGCTGCGGGACCGTCCAGCCGCGGTCGGGTTCCTCATGCATCGCACGCAATGCCTGGCCGAGCCGAGGATCCTCGGCAGCGTGGTACCAGCGCGGCGCGCTGGAACTCTGCTCGTAGGACGCGCGTAGGACGAGGACGAGTAGAACGTCGAGGAGCCGGTCGAGAACGGTCTGGCCGCCGGGTGCCGAGCGTTCGAGTTCCCGCGAGATCAGGGATACGACGTCGTGTGCCTGGTCATTTGCTGACGGCCGGATGACGAGTACGGGCGGGAGCGCCTGGATCAGGCTGCGGCCGACATCACCGGAGAGACGGTATGCGCCGCACAGGAAGACCGATGCCCCGGGATCGCCTTCGTCGACTGCCGACGTCCGTGCCCAGAACCGTTCGTGGGAGACGCATCTGGCCGGATTCGGCTCGTCGGCGATGTGGTGGTCGCGCCCGCCGACAGCGATCGCGAGGTCGCCCGGCAGTAGGCGATGGGCTTCGGTGGCGTCGTCGAGCCAGATCCATGCATGACCGCGCAAAACCGTGTGAAGCGAGAGTTGGATGGAGCCGGGCAAGGTCAGGCCCCACGGCGGCACGGCAGCCGAGCGCGCGAAGACCGCGCCTGACGCTCGAGCCCGCATGAGGTAGTCCTGCAAGACGTCCACCGTTTGATCGTATCGCGTTGCTATTCGAGCGCATTGCGCATTGATATGAGCATGGCGGCAGCACAGGCTGGATCCATGCATGAAACCCTGCCTGCGGTCCTCGTCCTCGGAGCAACCGGCAAGACCGGCTCCCGCGTGGTTTCCGATCTCGCGAGCCGTGCGATCCCTGTCCGCTCGGCCGCGAGGTCCGGCACCGACATCTCCTTCGACTGGGGCGACCACGAAACCTACGCCCCGGCAGTGGAATCCATCGACCGTGTCTACTTGGTGGCGCCCGTCCTGCGCACCGACTTCGCGCCGGACGTCTCGGCGTTCCTCGACGCCGCCGAGGCCGCCGGGGTCGAGCATGTGACATTCCTCAGCGCGTACGGGATGGAACACGCACCCGAACAGGTGGCCACGCGGGCAGTCGAACTCGACCTGATCGGTCGCAGCCGGGTCAACCACACGATTCTGCGGCCGGCGTGGTTCATGCAGAACTTCAGCGAGACGTTCCTGCGGCCGATCGACGGCGCCATCGTGGTGCCCACCGGCACCGGCTCCGAGGCGTTCGTCGACGTCGAGGACATCGCGGCCGTCGCCGCGAACGTGCTGGCCGATCCACGGGCGCACGCTGGAGCGGCCTACAGTCTGACTGGCCCGCAAGCCCTCACCGTTGCCGAGGCCGCCACCATCATCGGCCGGGCCACCGGCCGATCGCTCGTCCACCAGGACTTGGACCGCGAGACATGGATCGCCGGTGTCCTGGCAACCGGCGTCCCCGCCGAATACGCAGCAGTCCTGCGCCAATTGACGGAAACGGTCGCGGCGGGCAATGGTTCGCGGCCCGATCCCACTGTCGAGCGAATCACCGGCCGCCCCGCACGAACCTTCGACGAGTTCGCCCAGGCCAACGCCTCCGCATGGAAGGAGGAGGCACAGTGATCGACCACGTCTACATCTCCGTCACCGATATCGAGCAGGCACTGGCCTTCTACCTCGCAGCCCTCGCCCCGGCGGGCTGGCGCGCGTTCGGTAACTACAACGCATCCTCCGGGCCGGAGAACCTGCCTGACCTGTTCGGTATCGGCGACGCCGACTACATTTCCGGAGCAAAGGTCGGCTCGAGCCTTTGGCTGCGGAAGCGCGAGTCCGGAGAGGCGGGCCTCTACCTCGGAATCGTGTGCGACAGTAACGAAATGGTCGACGCCGCCTATGGCGCGGCCCTCGAGGCAGGCGGAATCGACGAAGGTAAACCCGCGGACCGAACCTACTTCGCACCCGGCTACTACGCTGCCAATGTGCGCGACAGCGACGGAAACCGCATCGAGTTCGTCCATAAAGCCTGGAACACAGCACGGTAGACGTTCAGGACGGCGAGCCAGACTCGGTGTCCCAATCGGCAGAGATGTGCGACCAGCCAGGGAAGCCGCTGGTGGAGGTGGTGGATCTGCTGGCGGACTCGAGCCTGGCCAGAATCAGCGGAAGGAGCTCGTGACATGGCAATTCATGCTCAAATCACTGGGAGCGAAGCGGCTGATCGGCTCGCGATCCGCGAGCTCGTCGACGCCTATGCATACTGCGCCGACCGACGTGACGCCAATGGACAGATGGCGTTGTTCACCGAGGACATGCATTTCGTCGTTTACATGGACGCACGTAATGCGGAACCGTCGCAGGAGCTCAATAGCCGCGAATCCCTCGCACCGGTGTTCGACGCCCTCAACGCTTACGCCGCCACCATGCACTTCAACGGACAGAGCACGATCGAGCTGTCCGGCGACCGCGCGACCAGCGTTACTTATTGCATGGCCCAGCACTTGACCGAGAACGCCGACGGGTCACGCTCACTCATGACCGCTTGGATCCGATATCTCGACACCATGGTCAAACAGGACGGAGGCTGGTTGTTCGCCGAGCGCAATCTCATCGTCGACTGGACCGACACCCGGTCCAGCACTCCCTGACTGTCGCGGCACCTCGTGATCGCGAAAATCTAACTTATACAAGTTAATTCGCTTCTTGCCGCAGCCGGGCGCTTGGGGTCGGCCTGGTAAGTGTGAGCCCGAATCAAACAGGCCGGCTGCGCGTCGAAGCGTTCGTTCCCGGTTTCCTCATCGCTGATGTCTGCGCGACGCAGGTGGCAACAGTCTGGAGGTCGCCCATAAGGCATGGAAGGCGGCATGGTCCTTGGCCGTGCCGACCCGGTGATGGATGATCGGCAGCGACGTTGACACCGGGATCGGAAGGGATTCGCCATGGCCAGTTCGCCCGCCGAGCTCATGCGGCGCAACCTGCTCGACGTCTTCAACGAACCCGACCCGGCGCGCCGGGCCGCCGTGATCGCCGAGATCTACACCCGCGATGTGGTGTGGCACGAACCGGATCGGATCAATCAGGGACGTACCGAATTCGAGCGGCGGGCCGCGGAGATGCTGGCCGAGAACCCCGACTGGGTCTTCTGGCCCGCGGGCCCGGCGTCGGGACTCGACGACATCGGTCACCTCGGCTTCCATTACGGGCCGCCCGACCGGCCCCCGATGGTCAGCGGGATGGACATCGCCCGGGTCGAGGACGGCCGTATCGCCGAGCTGTACACCCTCGTCACGGAGATCCAGCCGCCGTCCTGACGACACGGTGGTCGATACTCAGGACGGTCTGGGAACGGCCAGGTAGGTCGACGAACACTCGTATTGACCGATGAGCCAGGCGCTGCGGTGAAGCTGTTCGATGTCTGGCCGGGTAATGGTGCGGTCGAACGCAATCCGCTGCTCACGCATTGATGCCTGGGCGTAGCGTCCAGGCATCGCATGCGGCTGCCGTTCTCGCCGATACGCGGGTCGTGTCCACGGTCGGCCCGCCGGCTACTTGGCTTGGAATCCGCCGTCGATGTTGAGGATGGCGCCGGCTACGAACGAGGACTGGTCCGACAGCAGCCAGTGGATGCCGGCGGCGATCTCTGCCGGCTGTCCCATCCGGCCCATCGGGTGCATGTCCCGGATGGTGTCCTCGTCGTACTGGCCCAGAGTGATTGCGCGGGCGATGATGTCGGTCTTGATCGCGCCCGGCGCCACCGCGTTGACCCGCACACCCTGACCGGAATACTCGATCCCTGCGGTCTTGGTCAGGCCCACCACCGCGTGCTTGGTCGCGGCGTAGGGGCCGCTGAACGGAATCCCGTTGAGCCCGGCGATCGAGGCCAGGTTCACGATCGCGCCGCCGCGCCCGCTGTCGAGCATCTCCTTGATCTCCCGCTGCATGCACAGGAACAGTCCCATGACGTTCGTGGACAGCATCTCCTGGAATTTCGCCGGGTCCGCCTCGACGATCGTCTTGGTCTCGTGGGCAAGGCCGGCGTTGTTCACCGCGTAGTCCAGCCGCCCGAACTCGCGCATGACCGAGTCGAACAGGTCGGTGATGCTGTCCGGCGAGTCCACGTCCACGACCACGAACGAGGCGCTTCCGCCACCGGCGGTCAGTTCTCGCACGGTCGCTTCCCCGACGTCCTTACGCCGGCCGGTGATCACGACGTGTACGCCGTCGGCCACCAGCAACCGCGCGGTCTCCTTCCCGATACCGGTCGCGCCGCCGGTGATCACAGCAACCTTCGCATCGCTGACCTTGGTGTCGTTGTCCGTGCTCATGGTTCCCATCTCCTGGTTCTCGGTGTTTCCGCACTGTTCGTGCGTTGTCACCAATTTAAGAGACCGCTGGTCTCTTAACAAGAGACCAGCGGTCTTTTATTTATGTGACGCGCATCACAACATTAAGAGACCGGTGGTCTGCTGTGCCGTATTCTGGGGCTATGTCCGAGACATTCCAGCGCGCACGCAGCGACGAGCAGCGCGAGCTCCGCCGCGCCTCGATCCTGAGCACGGCCTCCGCGATGCTGCGCGAAGCACCGGTCTCCGACCTGACGTTGAACGAGTTGGCCCGCCGGGCAGGCATGGCGAAGTCGAACGTGTTCCGCTACTTCGAGTCACGCGAGGCCGTCCTGCTCGACCTGCTGGCCTCCGAACTGGACCAGTGGCTCACCGCCGTGCGGGCGGCTTCGGAACGTCACGGCACCGCCGGAGTGGACCAACGCCGCACGCACCTCGTCGCAGCCCTCGTCGACACCCTCACACAGCGCCCGGTGGTCTGCGACCTGCTCAGCGCCCAAGCAAGCGTCCTGGAACGGAACGTCTCACCGGCCGTCGCGGCCACCTACAAGCGCACGATGATCAGCGATCTCCATGAGCTCGCCGACATCGCGCGGGGCCGGCTCCCCGAGCTCGACACCGACGCCGCACGCGAATTCGCCGCGACCGTACTCATGATGTCGGGGGCCGTCTGGACCCACTCCCAGCCGTCCGCGGCAATGAAGACCGCCTACGAGCACGATCCGGAGTTGGCTTCGATGGCAATGGAATTCAGCCCGACGCTGAGCCGCATGCTGGATGTGTCTCTCATGGGCTTGCTCTCGGAACGGCTGGCCTGAAGTCCGGGCTGATCCCCTCGTCCTCGAACCGGTCCACCAGGTCTTGTCCGGAGAGGCCGGTGTATCAGCTTGTGAGGCCCAGGTATTGGTGGATGGAACGCACGCAACTCGCACCGTCGCCGACAGCGGCGGCGACACGCTTCATGGATCCGGCCCGGACGTCTCCGACCGCGAAGATCCCCGGCTCACTGGTCTCGAACGGCAGTGGGACACGGCTGAGCGGGTTCCATCCGGCACTGCTCTCGATCGCATGCAGTGCGGAGTCGGTCAGGATGAATCCATCGGCATCGAGTTGGATGCCATCAAGCCAGGAGCTTGCCGGGTCCGCACCGATGAAACAGAACAGAGCCGAACAGTCCAGCGCGTCAACGTGGTTGGTGCCGCGGTCCTTCACGGTGATCCCTGCGAGGTCGCGGTCCCCGGCCAGCGCGGTGACTTCGGACTCGAGCCGGACCTGGATGCGGGAGTCCGCGTCGATGCGGTGTGCGAGGTAGGCCGACATCCCGGCATAGAGATCGTTCGATCGCACGACCAGGGTGACCTGGCAGCCGCGATCGGCGAGGAACAGCGCTGCCTGCCCAGCGGAGTTGGCGCCGCCCACGACGGCGACGGGCCCGGCCTCACACAGCCGCGCTTCGGCTTCGGTGGCCGCGTAGAAGATCCCACGGCCTTCGAACTCGTGCCAGCGAGGCAGGTTCAGGGTTCTGAAGCGGGCCCCGGTCGCGACGACGACAGTGCGGGTCTGGACCGTGGTCCGATCGGAAAGCGAGACCTCGAAGGTTCCGTCGACGGGGTGCACCGATTCCACGATGCACGGGCTGGCGATGCGCGCACCGAACTTCTGGGCTTGAATCATCGCGCGCCCGGTCAATTCGGTTCCGCTGATGCCGGACTCGAATCCCAGGTAGTTCTCGATGCGTGAACTCGCACTGGCCTGCCCGCCGACGGCGACCGCCTCGAACACCATCGTCCGCAAGCCCTCGGAGGCGCCGTAGACCGCGGCTGCCAGACCAGCGGGGCCGGCCCCGACCACGACCAAGTCGACGATGTCCGCCGCGCTCGCCGTAGTCGTCGGCGTATAGGTCAAGTTCATGGCCTGCGCGAGCAGCGCCGACGTCGCGTTGGGAATGAGACCGGTGTGCGTCGTGACGATCGGCAGCTGGCCCGGTGAGATATCGAGCGACTGTGCGAGGGCTCGCCCGGAATCGGAGTCGATGTCGATCCACGTGTGCGCGATCCTGGAGCGCACGGCCCAGGTCCGCAGCGCCAGCGATTCTCGCGACTGCCCGCTGCCCAGTATGCGCACGCTGAGCGCGCCTTCCCCGGTCTGCAATTCGTAGCGGCGCTGGAGAAATGAGCGCAGGATGAGGTCGGAGAGCGCGGTGTCCTCTGCCATCAGGCGGCGAAAGTTCGCGGGATCGATGCGGATGATCTCGCCGTCGGCGGTGGCGCGCGTGGTGAGATACACCGCCTGCCCGGTGATCAGGTTGAGCTCGCCGAGGAAGCGCCGCGGTGGCGCCTCGGCCACGACCGCTTCGGCTTGGTCATCGTCGGCCTCGCGCACGATTTCCGCCGATGCCGTATCGAGGACGATGAAGTCGTAGACCAACTGGCCTGTGGAGACCAGAACCTCGCCGCCGCGGACCTTCTCGCTGATGCCGTAGCCGCGCAGCCGATCCACCTGCTCGGCACTCAGCTCGGGGAACGCCGCCACCTGGGTATCCGACATCGCATCCGGCCTTCGTCGTGGGATCTGCTTCGGCCCATCCTCTGTGATGGCGCGCTGGCGCCGACATCACATGAATAGGTTATGCCGGTGTTTCGCCGGCGCGCGCGATGCTGAATTCCCTCGTGGTCGAGGCGGCGGCGAGTACACGCGGTGAGGAGGCCGGCATGACGATGAGGTTGCGCGACTCGATGGAAAGCATCAGAGCGCTGATCGAATCTGCAATATTGGGATAGCAGGTGTTGACGTCGCACGTGACCGGCCGACACCGGTCGGGCGCGGTTCAGCGACGGTCGAACCGGAGGAGGCGCGATGCGATCGGGATCGTTGTGGGGACGGACCGAACTGATGGCCCGCGCACTCGCTGTCGTACGCAGTGCCCGTCGGCACGAGCTGGGTGCAGTGGTGACGATCGGCGGGCCGGCCGGGATCGGCAAGACCGCGCTGGCAGCCGAGATCTGCCGCCAAGCCGCACGCACCGGTCTGCGAGTCATCGACGGGCGATGCGATGAAATACAGCAGGTCTCGCCGGGAGCTCCCCTGATCGCGATGCTGCGGACCGGACGGGATCCGCTGATCAGCCGCTCGGACTACGCGCAGCTGATACGCGCGGCGAGAGAGCCGCTGCTCGCGGTGGACCACATTGCCGATCATCTGGAGGTCGCTACCGAGAGCGGACCGCTGCTGATATCGGTGGACGATCTTCACAATGCCGACGCCACGAGTCGATTCCTGTTACGCGCGCTGATCCCACGTACCGCTTCGATACCGATCGTCTGGGTGCTCGCGGGTCGCGACGACGCGGTCCTGGACGATCTTGTCGGGCCCGATTGCATCCGGGTCGAGCAGCTGCGTCTGTCGGTGCTCCCCACACCCGACCTGATCGCTCTGGCTGCCGACCGCCTCGGACGTGATCCTGAGGGAAACCTGATTCGATACCTCGATGCGACCGGTGGCAACCCTGGACTGGCATGTCGGCTCATCGACCGTGTAGCGCGCGGTGAATCCGATTCCGTCCCCGCTGAATTCGCCGCCGCCGTCTCCGGTCGACTCGCCCGAACCGATGAGGCGACCGGAGACGTGGTGCGCCTGCTGGCCATCGCCGACAGGCCGCTGCGGATGGGCGAGATCGCGGCGCTGCTGCCCGGCAGTGCCGACCATGCAAGGTTGATCAGCGAAGCCCTCGAATCCGGATTGGTCAGCGCGGCCGGTGAGTCCCTGACCTGTCGCCACGCACTGGTCCGGAATGCGATAGCCGACTCCGTCCCTGATCGTGCGGCGCGGCGAGTCCATCGGGCCTTGGCGTCGTACTACCTCACCGATGCCGACCAGCCGCTGCTGGCGGCAATCCATGCCCGCGCGGCCGCGGAACCCGGCGACCTGCACACTGCGACGATATTGCTCGCGGCCGCAGAAGCGTTGGTCGCTGTCGACGCGGGCAACGCCGGAGAACTCGCGGTACTCGCCATGCGTACGTTTCCGTGCTGGGACCGCGCGTGGCCAGAGCTGAGTCAACGCTGC
Organism: Nocardia sp. NPDC004340; assembly: GCF_053602575.1. Lineage (NCBI taxonomy): Bacteria > Bacillati > Actinomycetota > Actinomycetes > Mycobacteriales > Nocardiaceae > Nocardia > Nocardia sp. NPDC004340. Next base: position 173,890 of record NZ_JBSGDW010000003.1, on the reverse strand, counting down.
CTGTCGGTGCTTCGCCGCACACAGCGGACGACCGACGTCATCTCCGCGGCCGAGTTGATCCTGGCGCGCGTCGACGATGGGAATGTGATCGGGGCCGTAGAGACCGACGCCGCGCACGCACTGTGGTTGAGCGGTCGGATCACCGAACTCGTCGAACGGACGGACAAGGTGCTGGCACACGCGAAACTGGCTCCGCCGATCGAGGCGCGATTGCTTTCAGCGCGTGCACTGGCCAACACCCGTATCCGAAGCGGCGAGCAAGCCGCGGCCGAGGCGCGCGCGGCGCTCGAGAATTCCACGATCGTCGACGATCGCGAAGCCATGATGCTCGCACTGCAGGCCGCCGGTGAGGCAGCCAAGAACGAAGGGCGACACGAGAACGCACTGCGGCACTTCAGGGAGCTGCGCTCGCTGCTCGGATCTTCGTGCGTCGCGGAGGAGATCACCGAACTGCAGATCCTGGACCGTTTCGATCACGCCCAGACAATGCTGGACCAAGTGACGCGCACCGATGGGATCAATCCTGGATTAACGGTGCCCGCGTTGCATTGTGCCCAGATGTGGCAGCACTTCTACCTGGGGCGTTTCGAGGAGGCCGACCGCGCCGGGCGGGCGCTGGCCGAATCAGGACGTCAGCTCGGCAATGCCGAACATGCTCTCGATGCCGCCCTGGCTCGTACCGCGGTCGCACTGTTGCGCGGCGACGTCACCTCCGCCACCGCCCGCATGAGCCTGGCCGACGAACTCGTCGACGCGACAGACGGAGTCCGCCGGCCCGCCTTGAACATGATGCGCGGGTGGCTCGCGGCCGGGCAGGGCGACCTCGACGCCGCCCTGCGCATTCTGCAACCTGTCGTCGCGGGAGCGGGCGAGGAATACAACTACTGGCCGCTGTGGCCATGTTGGAGCGGCTTGTTCTTCGATTTCGGCGCCATGGCCCGCGACGACCAATTCGCCGCCGACGTGGTGGCGACTGCGGAGCTCGCCGCGGCGCGAAACCCGGAGGTGGCCAGTTTCGTAGGCACTGCGATGAACCTGCGCGGTTGCTACAAGGACGATCTCGAGACTCTCGCGGAGTCTGTTCAGGTGCTCGACCGCAGTCCGCGGCCGATGTTGCGGGCCCGAGGAGCCGAATCGTACGGGCGGGCGCTGCTGGCGATCGGCGAAACTCCGGCTGGACTCGCCGAGCTCGACCGGGCCTGGGACACATACCATCTGGTAGGCGCCGCATTCTGCGCAACCGGGGTCGAACAGACGATGCGTGAGTTCGGCGCGCGGCGCGCGAAGTGGTCCACCGGTGAACCCGCGGCCGCGGCAGTGTCCGGGTGGGAATCGCTGACCCCTGCCGAACGCAGGGTCGCGGCGCTGATCGCGGCGGGCCATACGAACAAGTCCGCAGCGATCGACCTGGGCGTCTCCGTCAATACCGTTGGTACCCATATGCGTTCGGTGTTCACCAAGCTCGGCGTCCGTTCCCGGGTACAGCTGGCCAACGTGGTGAACAAGGAAGCAGCACACTGACTTCGATTCAGCGGACGGGAGGTTTGTTGAAGACGACGATCCGGGCCTTGGTTCGTTGCCGTACCTTTCCGGCCTGATTGAGTGTCGAGTGTTCGGTGGTGACGAATCCCGGTGACGTGAGCGACGGCGCCGGTCGCACGTCGGTGACCGTGAGTTCGACATGCAACTCATCGCCCGGACGGGTGGGCGTGGGCCAATTCAGTTCCATACTGGCGCCGATGATTCCGTGCGCGATCGGCAATCCGCTGGTGACCAGCAAGCGCATGGTGATCGCGGCGGTGTGCCAGCCGCTGGCGGCGAGCCCACCGAAGAACGTCTCGACCGCGCCGGCTTCACTCAGATGAAACGGCTGAGGGTCGTATCGCGTTGCGAAACAGATGATTTCCTCTGCTGTCACGGTGTATGTCCCGGTACGGACAGTGCTTCCGATCTCGATGTCCTCGAGCCACAGGTTCATGGTGGATCACACCTCCCCGAATCGGTATCACGGCTGGTCGCGGATCCACGCCTCGGCGAAGGCGGTCCACGTCCCGGCGCTGCCCGCGCCGTGAGCCAACCCGAGACTGTGCGGGCCGTGCGCGAAGACATGCGCCTCGTGCGGAACCCCGTGTGCCGCTAGCGCGGTCACCAAACGGTAGGTGTGCTCGACGGGCACGTACGGGTCCTCGGCGGTGTGCCAGACAAAGAACGGTGGCGCCTGGGGCGACACCAAGCGGTCCAGGGACGTTGCCCTGCGCGACTCGGGGTTCGCGTTCTCCCCGAGCAGGATCAGCCGAGCAGGACGGTAGGTTTCGGTCTCCATCGACGTGATCGGATACCCGAGAACCACCAACTGCGCTGATTCGGCCGCGGTCATCGGGTGCGTGAGGGCGGCCAGCCCGGCGAGATGACCTCCCGCCGAGAAGCCGATCAGCCCGATCCGCTGCACACCCTCGGCTCGTTGTCGACGGATCTCCGCGCGAAGCGCATCCAACGGGCCAGGATGGGCGGTGTTCAGGGGATAGCGGAACACGGTGGCGGACAGGCCGATATCGGTCAGCCATTGCGCAATCGGCTCCGCCTCGTGCGATGCGTGTTGGGCGTATCCTCCGCCGGGCAGAACGATCATGTGGGTGTCGGCCACCGTGTCCTCCATCCTCTCTATTCGAAGCGGCGCCTCACACGTCGCCGAGGAATTCGATGACATCGGAGGCGAACTGCTCGTGGTGCTGGAACAGGAAGCCGTGGGCCGAGTCGGGGTAGATGGTGACCTTCGCGTCGGGCAGCAGACCGGCGACGAGGTAGGAGAACTTCGGCAGGATCATGGGATCGCTGTCACCGTTCGCCACGAAGACCGGCGCGGTGAGCGCGGTGAGCTCGGACAGCAGCGCGATATTCGGGATACCCCATGTGGTCACGGCGTCGTATTGGGCCATCCGGGTGGCCCAATCGGTTGGTGCGTCGCGGTCTTCGGTGCGACCGTAGATTCGCGACAAGGTGCCCATGCCTGCGGTGCGGCTGGATTCCGAAGCGGTGAAGAACACGTCCAGGTATTGCTGGGGCGAGGTTTGGGGTTCGCCGATCGCGTCGATGACGTCGGTGGCCCAGCCGTGCATGCCGAGCGCGCCACGAGGCGCTGTGGACGCCAGCACTACCTTGCCCACAGCGTCAGGGCGGGTGAGTGCGACCCGCTGGGCGACGAAGCTGCCGATGCTGAACCCGAGCAGATCGAACTTGTCCAACTGCAGGGCAGTGGTGAAGGCCAGCACTTCGCGGGCCATCTGATCGATGCTGTCGGCTGGGACGCCGCCGCTGCCGCCGACTCCCTGATAGTCGACGGTGATCACCCGACGATGCTGCGCCAGCGCGTCGATCAGCAGCGGATCCCAGTTGTCGAGGTTGCCGCGGAAATGCACCAACAGCACCAAGGGCCGGCCGGTGCGAGGGCCGACGTCGCGGTAGGCGTAGTCCACGCCATCGTCGGCTCGAATGCTGAGGTTCGGCGCGGACGCGTAGCCGGCGGCCGTGTGGAGTTCGGTGGCGGTCATCGCATTCTCCTTACCGGTTGATCAGTTCTGAAACTGGGAGTAGGCGGCGACGAACAACGTGTAGGGGTTGCCGAAGCCGGGGAACAAGCCGCTGATTTCGTCGAAGACCTCTTGCGCCGAGGGCAGTTTGGCGACCGCGCGGTCGAATGCCTCGATATACGAACGGGATTGCGCGATCTGCCGTTCGGCGGCGTCGTCGGGTGCGCCCGGATCCTTGTGCCCGGCGATGATCGTCGCGGGACGCAGTGCGGCGATCTTGTCGATGGTGTCCAGCCAGGTCCGGCGGCTGTCTGGCGTCGAGTTCCACAACCACATATGGATGTTGTTGTACACGGCGTCGCCGGAGCAGACGGTGTCCAGCTCGGGGATGTGGACGACGGTATCGAGGACGCCGTCGGCACCGCCGACCTCGACCAATCGCACCGGGTGGTCGTCGACGGTCAGCGTGTCGGATTCCATCGGCTGCGGTAGCGCGGGGTTGCGGTCGAAGCGATCGCCGAACCAGCCGATCCAGTTCTGCTGTACCTCCGGCCCGAGGTTGTAGCGCGCTTCCTCGATGACCGTGGTGTTGAGTGCCAGTAACCGCGCCTGCGGGAACGCTTCCAGGATCGGCCGCGCCCCGAAGAAGTGATCACCATGGCCATGGGTGATGACAACGTTGGTGAGGTTCTTGCCGGTTTCGCCGACCCACTCGGCGAGGCGCCGACCCTCCTCGATCGTCATGAGCGCGTCGACGAGGATCGCCTCCCGCTCACCGGAGATCAGGGTGGCGGTGGAGGCGGGCCAGGTAGCGGGTTTCGGGTCCCAACCCGGTCCTCCGTTGATCGGCAGGTATCCGGCGTTGAAGACATCGATGGTGAGAGACATGAGGATCGGCTTTCGCTCGCGAGGGAAGCAATCCGGTGGCCTGGACCACCTGACCTTCGAGTCCAACCGAGTATGCGAAAAACGATCCGAGGTGCTCTATCACCTAAACATGTGACCCTGCCTCGATATGCGGCCAGGCCTCGAGCGTCCTGCTCAGCAGCGAGACGCAGATTGATGCGGTCGAGCAGTTCTCTACTTCGGCCGCCACCCCGCCCGGCCCGGGCGCGCTCGGCATGTGCGGAGCCAACGCGGCCGCGCGGGCCCTGGACTATCTCTCGCGCACCGTCAGGTCGTGAGCACGATCTTGCCGTGGGTGTGGCGGCGTTCGAGCTCGGTGTAGGCCTCGCGGACCTGGTCCAGGGGGTAGACGTTCGCGATGGGGACCTCGAGCGAGCCCTCGGCGATCAAACCGGCCAGCTCGCCGAGGATCTCGGCGCCCGGCCCGGCCTCCGCGCCGCCGTCGGTCTTGACCCCGTACTTCGCGGCGGCCTGATAGTCGGCGATGGTGTCGATCCGATCGGGCGCGACGCCGAGGGCCAGCGCCAGGTCCACGTAGCCGTTGCCATGGGTGTCGAGGAAGGCGTCCACACCGTGGGGCGCGACCGCCTTGATCCGGTCCGCGACGCCGTCGCCGTAGGCGACCGGGACCACGCCGTGGCCGCGCAGCCACTCGTGATTGCTCTCGCTCGCCAAACCGATGACCGTGGCCCCGGACCGGCGCGCGAGTTGCACCACCAGCGAGCCGACGCCCCCGGCAGCGCCGGAGACGACAACAGTCTCATCCTTCTGGATCTGCACGGATTGCACTACACCCCAAGCGGTTACACCGGCCACGTACAGGCCACCGGCAGTCTCCCAGGGGACGTTCTCCGGCTTGGGCGTGAGGTGATCGGCCTCCACCACGACCAGCTCGGCTTGGGAGGACCGCTGGTCCGAGAAGCCGATGACCTCGTCGCCGGGCGCGAATCCGGTGACGCCCGAACCCACTTCCTCGATCACCCCGGCGAAGTCGCTGCCCTGCCCGGACGGGAAGGTCGAGGGGAAGATGTCCGCCACCGCCCCCGCCCGGATGACCGCCTCACTGATATTGATCCCGGCCGCCTTCACCCGCACGAGGACCTGCCGGTCACCGGGAATCGGGCGTTCGACCTCCTCGACGCGCAGAACATCGATCCCACCGAACTCGTTGTATCGGACTGCCTTTGCCATGATCGGTCGCCTCTCCTGTGGATCGGATGTCGCCGGTTCAGTGCTCGGCGCGGAGTTGTTCGGCCAAGCGCGCGACCGCCGCCTCGGCCGTCGGCGGCGCCCCGAAGACTTCGGCCTGCCGGGTGGTGTCGGCGACGTAATTGCCGCTGTCGAACCAGCGGACCATCGCTGCCATGTCCTTCAGGGACGGCGCGAACGGCCCCACGAGTGCACCGGCCACTCGGATGAGCAGCGGCGGGATGGCGCGCACGGTGATCGCGCGGTCGGTGGCTCGACCGAGTAGCTCTGCGATGTCGGCGATGCTGGTGGGCCTGTTCCAACCGAGATCGATACGTTCGCCGGGACGCACGTCGGCATCGACAGCGGCGGCGAGATATCCGGCGAGGTCGGCGGTCAGCACGAACGTCAACGGCGTGCGGGCCTTGCCCATCCATAGAATGCGGCCCGTCTCGACCGGATTGCCTCCGGTGGCGGCGATCTGATCGAGGAAAGCACCCGGCCGCAACGCCACGAACGGAACGCCGAGTCGTTCGAGGGCGTCCTCGGCGAGCTTCTTGTGCCAGAAGTGCGGCACATCCGGAGTCCGGTCGCTGGTCAGGATGCTGGTCAGGACGAACCGCCGCACATCCGCCTTGGCGGCCGCCGCCGCGAGATTCGCGTTGCCGACCGTGTCGATCTCGACGGCGTTCTTGTTCGCACCGGTGTACCCAGCGGCGGTGGTGATCACCGCGTCCATGCCGTCCATGGCGGCGAGCAGTGAGTCCGGGGCGAGCATGTCGCCGCGGACGATCGATACGCCCCGGGCTTCCAGCGCGGTCGCGTCCGACGCGGGCCGGACCAGCGCGCGGATCTGCTTGCCGCGCGCGAGCAGTTCGCCGACGACCCGGGATCCGAGGTGCCCGGTGGCGCCGACCACGAGGACCGGTGCGGCCGGATCCGGCGAGGCGCTGGACATGGCCTACACCCGGCTGAGTTCGAGCACGGGAATGGTTCGGATGCCGGCGGTTTGGCGTTCGTATTCGGCGAACCCGGGGAAGCGCCGTGCCTGTTCGGCATAGATGCGATCGCGTTCCGCGCCGGGCACCTCGCGGACGGTGACCGGGTACGCCTCGGTGCCGCGCTCGACACTCGCCGCGCCCGCGGCGGTCAGATTGAAGTACCAGTCCGGGCTGGTGGGTGCGCCACCGCTGGTCGCGAAGACGTAGATGCTGTCCGGGTCGGTCTCGTTCGCGAGGTACATCACCGGGCTGACGAACTCCCGCCCGCTCTTGCGGCCGAGGTGATGCAGCAGCACCAGCGACGCGCCCTCGAAGACACCGCCGACCTTGCCCTCGTTCGCTCGAAACTCCGTGATGGTCTGTGCGTTCCAGTCGCTCATGTCCGACTCCCCTCGATTTGTTGCTATGTAAACAAATCTTCCTCCACGGAGAGTTACATGTCAACAAAATCGCCGATCCGAGGTAGGGTCGAGTTCATGGATCAGGAGCTGATGGACGAGCGTGAGACCCGCGCCTGGGTTTCGTTCCAGCACCTGCGCATCGAAGTCAATCTGGTGCTCGCGCGTATGCTGGCCCGCGAATTCGGGCTCACCGAAGCCGATTTCGTGATCCTGCTCCGGCTGGCCAACAGCCCAGGACACCGGCTGCGCGCCCGCGACATGGCCACGGCGCTGCAGTGGGAGCGCAGCCGCCTGTCCCGCCAGATCTCCCGGATGGAGACCCGGGGCACCGTCGGCCGCGCACCGAGTGAGGGCGACGCCCGTGGCTTCGACGTCGTGCTGACCGACGCCGGTCGCGCCGCGTTCGACGCCGCGTGGCCGTCCTACGTGGCGAGCATCCGCCATTGCTTCGCCGACGTGCTGTCCGTCGATCAACTCGACGCCCTCACCGATATCGCCCAGACCATCGACCGCCATTTCACCGCCGAGCACTGCCCCGGCGGCCTACCCGACCCCGCGAAGGCGGCCGGTACCCGCACGACGGCGGCCGGCATCGTGAGCGACCCGGCCGCGGATTCGCTCGAATCAGCGGGCTGACGAGACCGATCGACGGCAGGACAGTTCGGCGAGTACGCCGGTGATGACGGCGGTGACCTCGTCGGGATGGGTCTGCATGACCAGGTGGAGTGCGTCGAGTTCGACGAACTTACGCAGCCCGTTCCCGTCCTGCCCCGCTATGTCCTCGGGTCTGGCAGTCGTTCGAGCGCGTCCCGCAGCGCGGCACGCGAGCTGATGCCAAGTTTCGGGAACACGCGGTAGAGGTGAGCTCCAATGGTTCGCGGGGAGAGATAGAGCCGTTCGCCGATTTGCTTGTTCGTCAGGCCCGCGGCAGCCAGGTCGGCGATCTCGCGCTCTTGCGGAGTCAGCGGGCCGGGCGGCTCGGTGCCTCGGTCGGCGACGGTCAATCCACTGGCACGAAGCTCAGCGTGGCAGCGCGTTGCCCATGGGATGGCACCGAGCCGTTCGAACGTGTCCTGTGCGTCCGCCAGCTGGTGACGAGCCTCGGAAGTGGACTTGACCCTGCGGAGCCGTTCGCCGTACGCGAGCCGAATCCGCGCGTGCGCGAACGGCCATCGGCTCGCCCCCGGGATCGCGAGCGCGGTATCGAACGCATCGGTGAAGGAGGTGGACGGGGCGGTCATTGCAATGGCGCCGGCCGTGATCAGGGCCAGCCGGGGCGAGAGATCGGCGACCGCCGCCTGCTGGATGTCGGCGACGTGCACCCTCGCCTCGGTCATCCGCTCAGCCCGGACGGCCGCTTCGACCAAGTCGAGCAGGACCCACAGGGCGACGGGCTTGTAGACGGGAACTGTTTCCGGTGAACAGATCTCGACCGCGTGACGGTACGCGCTCTCGAATTCCCCGTGGCCGAGCGCGTCGACGGCCCTCGCGTGCGCAGCGAGCTGCAACACGAAACCGATGCGATTAGGCCCACCCCAATTCACCAGATCGTCGGTCAGACCGCGAACGATCAGCCGATCACCACGAGCAGCGGCGACCATTGCCTGGTCATACTTCAGGAAACCGCCGAGCAGCCGATAGTGGTGCCGGGTCGTGAGCGCGAGACCCTCGTCGGCCAGTCTCAGCACGCGGTCCCAGTCGCCGCTCAGAACGCCGTCGAATCCCAGCACCGCAAGAGCTTTGATCGCCGATGCGACGGCGCCCCCGGCCCGGCCGTGCTCGACCACCCGCCACAGTGCGTTGCGGCATCCGGCCATCCGGTCCACGTACATCCCAGCGATGGCGAGCCGCACCGCGTGGGCGTGATCGGATTGGTCGCCGATAGCGGCGATCGCCTCGTCGAGCCGCGGCAGCGATGGCCCCGCCAAGCCCGCGGGCTGGAGGAATGTGCTGCCGAGCAGAGACAGGATTTCCGGGGGCTCGAGCCCCAGCCCGTCGAGAGCAGCCTGGTAATCGTCGAGCAGCTCGGCACGAGAACCGAACGAGCAGTTCGCCTGCAGCACATAGACGATCTCGCTCAGCGGCGCGTCCCAGCCCCTGACCGGCTGTCCGACATTGTGCAGAGCTCCGAGCAGCAACCGGTGGATGGTGTCGATGTCTCCGCCGCTGTTCACCATGTACGCCGCCGCGGCGACGGCGGACGCCACGGTCCGGCCCTGCACGCCGCGATCGGTGGCGAGCGCCCGCGGGTCCGTGAGATTTCCGGTGACGTCGGCGCCGAGATAGGTCGCGAACATGGCACGGCGGTCGTGGTCTTCGGGATCGGGGCTCAGCGCGGCGGCCCCCAGTAGCAGGTCGATCGCGCCGACCGGGTCACCGCGTCCCTTGGTCTTCAGCGCGGCCTCCTCGAGCAACTGCGCGATCTGTTCGTCCGGCGACGAAGCCGCCTCCGCGAGATGCCAAGCACGCCTTTCGGATTCGGCTGGGTGCCGCATTGCCAACCGGCGATGCGTCTCGCGTCTCTCCTGGTCGGTCGACAGATCGACGACCGCGGATCGCGTGAGCGGATGGCGGAACTGGACCCCGCGGGTCACCGGATGAACCCGGATCAGCCGGGCACGCTCGGCAGGTTCGAGCGCTCCGAACGAGATCGCGGGGAACAACTCGCCGGTACCGTCGAGTGCCGCGAGCAGCAACTGGGCGCGGGTCTCGGCGGGGAGCCCTTCGATACGCCGGGCGAAGGTCTGCCGGAGCCGTCGGCCGACGGGCGTGCGACCGAGGTCGGCAGCGGCCGGGCCGTCGGGCGTCGGAAGTTCGATCAGCGCCAATGGGTTTCCCTGCGCCTCGGCCAGTACCTGCCGCATCGCCCGTGGCGGCAGCTCGGGGAAAGCCTCGGTGAGCAGCTCCGTCGCGGCGTCGTCGTCGAGCGGTCCGACGGCGATCTCCGGAAGCCCGGCACCCTCGAATACGCTGTCCTCCCCCGCGCGCACCACACCGAGCAAGCCGACGCCGGTGCCGTCCAGCCGTCGCGCGAGGATGCCGAACAGCGTGGCACTGGCTCGGTCGAGCCACTGCAGGTCGTCGACCACCACCAGTACCGAGGACTCGGCCGCGGCCGCGGACAGCAGGGCAAGCAGTGCGTTCGTCAGCGCGAGCTGATCGGGCGCAGGGCCCTCCTCGACGCCGACGGCAACGCCGACCGCGCGGCGAGAGCCGGGCGGGAGCGCCCCGAGCTCGGCCGACAGTGGAGCTATCAGTTGATGCAGGCCGGCGAAGCTCACCTGCGCCTCGAATTCCACACCGGAGGCCCGCAAGACACGCGCGCCGAGTTCGGCCGCGTGGGTGGCCGCCGCGCCGAGCAGCGCGGTCTTGCCGACGCCCGCCTCGCCCACCATCAGCCGCGCCCCGCCCTCGGCGACGGCGGTTTCGACGAAGCCGTGTAGCAGGCCCAGCTCGCGCGCACGTCCTACCAGCCGACCCGACGACACCCAACCCTGCACACCCAGACCCTACTGGCGGAACCGCGTTCGGACGGTCGAAGACAGTCATTTGACCGATTCGTGGTGGGGGCCGGAGTTCGTAGATTCACTGCTGTCCACCAGGTTTCGAAGGAGACAAGATGAGTGCCACCATCGTTCTCGTACACGGCGGGTTCGTCGACGGCGCCGGCTGGCGCGGGGTATACGACGTGCTGACCGCCGACGGCTTCGACGTCCACATCGTGCAGAACCCGACGAAGTCGCTGGCCGACGATGCCGCCACGACGCGCGACGTACTCGACGGCATCGACGGCCCTGCCGTCCTCGTCGGCCACTCGTACGGCGGTGCCGTGATCACAGAGGCCGGCAACCACGACAAAGTCGGCGCGCTGGTCTACGTGACGGCCTTCGCCCCCGACCAAGGCGAATCGGTCAATACGCTGCTCGGCACGTTCCCGACCGACGGGCCCCAGCCCCCCATCCTGCCGCCGGTCAACGGCTACCTGTTCCTGGACCGCGGCAAGTTCGCCGAATCGTTCGCAGCCGACGTCTCCGAACAGGAGGCGGCGTTCATGGCCGACTCCCAAGTGCCGTGGGGGCTGGACGCACTCGGAGGCGTTGTGACCAAGGCCGCCTGGCAATCCAAGCCCAGCTGGTACCTCCACGTCACCGAAGACCGCATGATCCCGCCGACCGCCCAGGCCTCGATGGCGCAACGCATCGGTGCCACCGTCGCCGAGACACCCGGAAGCCACGCGATTTACGTATCGCAGCCCGGCGTGGTGGCCGACCTGATCAAGAAGGCCGCGGCGACGCTCCAGTGAGACCCTGTGTGCCGCTCGCATGCTCGGGCGGCACACACGGCTTTCCGAAGCCGGCGAGCAAGGTGGCCACTATCCGCGATGGCCTCGCCCACCATCGGCGCGGCCCTATCGGCGCTGGATCAGGCCGACGGCCGCTACGGCCTGCAAACCATGTGCGAGGCAGGCAGATTGGCCAAGGCCGTGACCATCAAACTGCTGAACTGAGCGTTGCTTCGCCCGCCGATGAATCCAACAAAGGTCGGATAGGCAGTAGTGGTGTAACTGAACGGGATCCGGCGCTAAGCCTTCGGGATCCGGCGCTACGGATTGGTCGGTGAGCGAACCGATTGTTTTGATTCGGAAATCGCGAGCATGGTTGTGGCGCTGGTGGTTTCATTTGCGGCTGTGCAGGATGAGGGCGTTCGGCGGCATATGGCCGGTACGGTGCGTTGTCCCGGGTCGAGTTGGAACGGTTTTTCGATCTGGACGATGAGGACCGCAAACTGCTCGCGGCCCGACGCCGGGATTCGAACCGGCTCGGGTTTGCCCTACAACTGGTTACTGTCCGTCATATAGGGATGTTCCTGCCCGATCCGCTCGAGGTGCCTGCGGAGTTGGTGGAGTACCTGGCCGCCCAGCTCGATATCGCGGATCCGGCGTGTGTGAAGTCCTACACCGATCGGGACAAGACCAAACTCGAGCACGCCTGGGAGATCCAGCGCGAGTACGACCTTGTGCCCTTCGCCGAGGTCGAGGCCGGGTTGGTGGCGTGGATCGCCGATCAGGCGTGGATGACCGGCGACGGCCCGAAAGCGATCTTCGACGGCGCGGTCACGTGGCTACGGAATCGTAATTCCCTGCTGCCGCAAGGGCTGATCCAGGGCGGCTGTCTCGGGGGGCGCGGCCGCGCCGGTGATCACGACGAGTCCGCAGCACCGATGACCTCGCGGAACGGTGGCGGCTGGGTGCTGGACGGACTAGACTTCCGTCGCCGGGCACACAGTTGGCCCGGCTGCCGAAGGCGGCAGCAGGATGGCCAAGGTCGGGGTCAGCCCCGGACGGAGGTACCGCGACATTCCGGCGACCATTGATGCCGAGTGGATCGAGAGCCTCTCGCACTGTGCCCTGCCGCAGATCGAGTCTGCGCAGCTCGTCGAGGCAGTTCGTACGGCGGTCGGCCGGCTCACTGCCGCCCTTGCGGGCGAGTATCCCGATATCGAGGTCGTGCAGCAGGTCGCGGCCGATCTCGTGGCGGCCGGCGCCGCGGACCCGGCGGTCGTCGCCCGCTCGGTACCGAGCCTGTGCGGCCTGGCCGAGCGGGCCGGTCACGGCGCCGCCGATCGGGTCGCCGCGATCGTGGGCGCATTCGGCGAAGGGTTCGCCCGGGCGGCGGCCGAGGCCGCCGAGGCCCGGTTCGAGGCGATGGAGGCCGCTTACCGCAACACGCCCGTGGCTATCGTGATCGGCAGCACCGACGGCATGATCTACGAGGTCAACCCCACATTCGAGCGGCTGATGGGGGTTCGCGCCAGCGATCTGCGCGGCACACCGGGATATCGGCTGTTGCCGCCGGACCAGCGTGAGCGGGTCCTGAGCACGCTCCGATCGGGGCGCCGTTTCACATCCCAAGGACCGCTGCCACAGGCCGATGGGACCGAGATCTGGATGGCCTGGACCGGGCTTCCGGCGACGTCGAGGTCCGGCCGGCACTACATGCTCGGATTCGGCCAGAACATCACCGAGCAGCGAAAAGCTACCGAACAACTGAAGTGGCAGGCCCTGCACGACCCCCTCACTCTGCTGCCGAACCGCCGGCATCTGCTCGAGCATCTGGGACGGACGGCAGATTCGTGCGGGCCGCTGGACACGGTCGGGGTGTGCGCACTGGACTTGGACGCGTTCAAACCGGTGAACGACCGGCACGGTCACCTCATCGGTGACCAGTTGCTGATCGAGGTCGCGCATCGGATGCAGGCGGCGGTCGTGGGCGCTGACTGGTTCCTGGCCCGGGTCGGTGGCGACGAGTTCGTGGCGGTGATACCGCCGGGGACGGACACCGACAGGATCTATGCGATTCTTTCGGGCCTGCAGGCCGCGCTGCGCGAGCCGTACCATATCGCTGGCCACGACCTCAGCATCACCGTCAGCGTCGGCGCGGTGCTGGGCCCGATGACCGGACACGATCCGACCCAGGTTCTCGATGCCGCCGACCGGGTGCTCTACGAAGCCAAGACAAACGGGGCGGATCGGCTGGTGCTTCGCCGGTTCACCGCGGACGGCGATCTGCCGTCGAGTCCATGAACCAGCGCACGGCCAAGCGGTTCCGCCGATGCCGGAACCGTTGTGGTCCACCGGGCCCACATCGGTGATCGAGGTATCGACGCCGTGTCCGTGCAGCGCGGTCTGGCAGTACGCGCTGTTGTTCCCAGCGCATAGACCCGAACGGCCCACTGGCCGAGGCGAATTGGGACAAGCAGCGGCTCGGCGCGTATCACCCAGGCCGATCGGGTCGTGTTGAACTCTGCTCGCCGACCTGGCCCACCGATCACGTCATCGATGAGCTTCGGTGCGAGCTGCGCACCGAATCAGTTGGGCGGCACTGGGTTCAGGAGTGGAAACCGGCGGTGGATGGTGCGGATCTGTCGTCGAATCTGCTCGAGTTCGGCCTCGATCGCCTGATTCGGTTCTCCGCGCCATAGACCCTGCCAATTTCGATCGGTGTCCGGCGGGGTCGGGGTGCGCGAATCGTCCGCTCGGCCTACCCCGTCATGGCAGCTTGCTCCCTACCGCTTGAGGGATGCCACGGAAGCAGGGTGATGTGTAAACGCTATGAAAACACGCCACAAAAGCATTGCCGAGAGATTGCCAACTGACATAGCGTCGAGGAACATCGATCGCGGTGCCGCCGATGCGAGAGCGATACCGACTCCATTCAGCTTCGTGACGCTGCGGATTCGACGGTCGGGGACCCGTCAGCTGAGGATCCGCCATGAGTCAAATCCCCTATTCTTCAAGAGAATTCACACTTCCTTCGATAAGCAAAGCTACGCGCGGCAGAGTTCTTGTTGTCGAGAGCAATCCGGCAGCGGCGGAGATTGCCGTACTTGTGCTGGCCGCCGCCGGTTATGAGGTGATTTCCGCCGGCAACGCCAAGCATGCCTTGAACGCCGCGTACCGATGGAATCCGGACCTGGTGTTGCTCGAGCTCGCACTGCCGGATCGGCCGGGCGCGGATCTGTGCCGGCAACTGATGAGTCGTGCACCGATTCCAATCATCGCGACCTCCCTCGATGGCGATCCCGATGTCATCGCCGATGCTTACGCGGCCGGTGCGTGCGACTACCTGCCCAAACCACTGAGAAGCGGTGCACTGCTCGACCGCATCAGCGCCAATCTGGCGGTGCCGCAGGCGGCCTGAGGCTCCTGCCGATTCGGCAACGATGGCGTGCCTCGACGAGGGGTGTGGCGCGGTGTCCAGTTCAGTCGGGCGATCGACGTAATCCGTCCAACGCCAGGTCCAGCAGCCGTTCGGCCTGCTCGCGTTGCTCGGATTTGCCCGATCGCAGATAGAAAGGTGCGGTGTCAGTAGTCCCACACGGGGCGAGCCTGCACCACGAACTGGAACTGCTCGTGCGCGCCGGACTCTCCCCCGCGGCGGCCCTGCACGCCGCCACCGCCGCCCCGGCGCGGCACTTCGGCCTGAGCGACCGGGGTGCCATCGCCCCGGGCTTGCGCGCGGATCTGGTGCTGCTCGACGCCGACCCCCTCGCCGACATCGCCGCCACCCGCGCCATCTGGTGCGGCGGCACCGAACACGCTCCCGCGCAAGAACTTCCGGCCTGAGACGACCGCTGCGCGGGCCGCGGCGGGCAGTCGCCGCCGTCCTGGGGTTTCCGGGAAGTAGCCTCACGCAGCCAGATCACAACCTGGAACTTGAACCGTCACACTGGCAAGGCTCGCAGAGCCCACGGGCACGGTGCCCTGACCACCGGAATGCCTACCTGGCTGAAACCTGTCAGGAAACCCTGCTGACGAGGCATGCCGAAGAACACCGCCGACATGCACCGAATCTCAAAGTCTCTTGTCACTCGGGCGAAAACTACCGGGACCCCTGGACGCCGCCGCGTCAGCGGATTACTCGCATCGATCGTTTTCCGAACAGCCCGGCCTGAGCGGGAATCGGCAGGAACTTGGTTCGAGTGTTCGGCCCGCGGTCACCACTGCTGCGCGGGTCCACCGTTGCACGGGATGACCTGAACGACGCTCGTGAGGGTTCTGCCCTCGAGGGTTTGGCCGTCCAGACACATGGCTCCGTCGAGGCCATTGTGGAGAGTATTACCGGGGCCGGTGAACCACTCCTGCGCGAGGCCGCCGTTGCACGGGATGACTTGAGCGACTCCGGTCAGGGAGACGCCGTCCATTGTCTGCGCGTCGAGGCACATACCTGGGTTGAGGCCGTTTCGCAGACTGTTGGCGGATCCGTTGATCCACTGCTGCGCGGGCCCGCTGTTGCAGGTGATGACTTGAGCAACCCCCGTCAATGTGACACCGTCCATCGTCTGCGCATCCAGACACATGCCCTGAACGAGCCCATTGACCAGCGTCACACTCGCCGCCGAGGCCGACGGCGCGCAGATCACCATTGCCGCGGCGGCCAGCGCGGCTCCTGTCCCGAGCAGCCGCACCGGCTGCCGACTCCCTCGCTGCGCCGACGAACCGTCCGCCGACTGACCCACTCGAGTAACACGCGACTTCTTCATGTAGTCCCCTCCGCATCGCATCCCACATCCCGGAGCGACTTCCGTTGTAGCCGAACATCTTCCGTCCGACGCGAAGCGAAAGTATCCAGGCCAGCTTTCAAGATCCTTAACAACCTCATGCGCCCGGCCCGCCCGAGTTCGGCGTCGAGGCGGTCGAGCCGCTGCCAGACCGCCAGTGCAGCACTGGTTCTACTCAGCCGACGATGACGAGCCCCACCACGACCTCACAGTGACTGCCGACGCGGGCCCGCACCAGCACGCCCAGGTCGAGGAACTGCGGGATCCCGCAAAGCTCGGCGAGTGGATCAAGCTATTCCCCTGGCTCGACGACGGCGAGGGACGACTCCCCTGAACGGGCCCGATCGCCCTGCTCGACCGGATCGCCGCGGAGGAAGGCCGACCCGAAGCAGCCGGGCAGGCAGCCGAAACGCGGGCCCGGGCCGGGGTTCAGGTAGTAATGGCGCAGAAACCAACGAAGTTCGGGTAACCGCAGGTCAGTTCACCGGCGGCGATCGGCGCCCGGGCCGATCAGGCTGGTGAGATCGCGCATCGCCGGCGGCGGCTTGTAGTAACGGCGTAGGTTCTCGGCTTTGCGGTGCCGGGACTTGGCCATCAGCTCCAGCAGGCTCGCGCCGGCCTCGCCGAGATGGGTGAGCACGGAATGCCGGAGCTCGTGCAGATCCCACCCGGTCCCCGGCCCGTCGACGGCGGTCCCGGCGTCGAGCAGGTCACGGGCCTGGTCGTAGGACAGCCGGGCCAGCGCTAGTCCAGGCGCGTGGCGGTCACGGCCCACACGGGCAGGTGCACTTTCGAACATGAACAGTCGCGCCCCCGGCCTGGTGGCCCGGTGCAGGGCCTGCAGGTACCGGGTCTGGATTTCTTCGTCGTCGAGGAACACGTGGTAGAACGCGCTGTCGACGACGGTGTCGAACCGGGTCGAGCACCTCGCCCCGCATGGCGCCGTAGGCCACCAACTGCTGCACGACCGGTCCAGCGCGGAGAGGGAAGCTCCGCACTAGCGCCGATCGCCTTCTAGCTGGACTTTTGCGCCGCTGCTCGCCGGTAGAAGCTGAGCACGAGCGCCAAGCTGACCAGCGACAGTGCCAGTGGGTGGTGGATATACTTTCGGAGGGAAGGTGGACGCGCCTGGTTTGACGCGTCCACCGGGTGTTGCTTTCTCCTAGCTCGGTCGGCAGCCGCTCACACAGCGGCCCCACCTTCGATGGAGAGGAATCAATATGCGCGCCATCCAGATTGAACAGTTCGGCGATCCCGCGCAGGTGCTCCACGTCGTCGACATCGAGGAGCCGCCGCCACCAGGTCCGCACGAGGTTCTGTTGAGCGTTGAGATCTCGCCGTTGAACAAACACGACCTATTGGTCGTCACCGGCATGCTGGCGCGACCACCCCTGCCCCACATACCAGGCGCAGAGGGGGTCGCCCGCGTGCTTGCCGCCGGCGCCGAGGTCGATGGGCTTCAAGTCGGCGATCTGGTCGTACTACCCCTGTATGCCGGTGCGTGGCGTGAGCGGCTCGTCGTGCCCGCCGACAGCCTGTTCGCACTCCCCGCCGGCGGCAGCATCGAGCAGTACTCGATGCTGGGCAGCAACCCCCCGACGGCAGGGTTGATGCTCAGTGAGGTCACCCCAATGCAGCCCGGCGACTGGGTGGTTCAGAACGCCGCGAACTCCGGTGTGGGACGGTCATTGATCGCGCTAGCCAAACATCGTGGACTGAAGACGATCAACCTGGCCCGTGACGACGCAACGTTCGCCGAGCTCACAGCAGCCGGGGCCGACGTGGTCCACGTCGACGACCCCGATGCGGTCGGCGATGTTCGAGCGGTGATCGGCGACGCGCGAGTGGCGCTGGCAGTCGAAGCCGTCGGTGGTCCAGGGGTGGCGCGGCTGCTCGAATTGCTCTCCGACGGTGGATGGTTGGTCAGCTACTCCTGGGCCAGGAACGAACCCATGTGGGTCGACACCTCGACACTGGTCGGCAAGCACCTCACCGTCCGCGGATTCTTTATCGGCGACTTCCACTACCACGACAAGGTAGTGCCTGTCATTCGTGAGGCGGCACCGCTGGTGGCCGACGGCGCCCTCGCAGTCCCCGTGGCGGCCGTGTACCCCCTCGAGAACATCCAGGACGCGGTGCAACATCTCCTCCGTGGCGGCAAGATCCTGCTGCAAGTCGCGGGGCGATGAACGCGATCGGCAGCCAAGCCGAGCTCCAACAACCCCGCACCACATCCCGAACCGGCGAATTACCCTTTACCAGGGCACATCCCGAACCTCGTTGGATTTTCGGCGATTACTACCGGAACCCCTGGTACGACGCCGCGAAGCCCGACCCGCCGAGGCCTCGGCGACGCAGGACGACGCCGAGCTCGCGGCCATCCGGCGCCAGATCGCTCAGCTTCATACGCGTTTCCCGCCTTGCGTGTGGCGATGACGGCTCCGACCGCCTGACTGGCGCCCGGACCGCTGCCCTCGGCGCGGTCGGCGCCACACGACAGGCACCGAATCGGATGCGGATTTAGCATTGTGGCGGGGCGGTTCAGGGGTACCCGCCCGCAGCTGCCCTCGGCCACGCCGATCTCACGTCGTTGCCGCCCCGATGCCGCCGGCCCCTTCCCGGCGGCATCACCAATCACGTTGGCGCAGAACGTTATTGTCGTGCCGGTTGGGACCGACCGTGACATACTGCCCGAATTCGGAAATATGGGTAGTTGACGACGCAGGGGGTCGCGGACAACCATGAATCATGGCAGCAAATGACGAAGATCAGCAGATCACGGCACTCGTCCGACGCCTTGCCGAACAGTTCCCCACGATCAGCGCCGACACCGTCGAGAGCATCGTCGCCGACATTCACCACAACTTCGAAGGGCGGCCGGTCCGCGATTTTGTTCCGCTGCTCGTCGAACGCAGAGCAGTGCGGAGGCTCGCGTCAACCGGCTGATACGAGTCGCCGGTGAGCGAGGATCCCGAATACGCGCAGGCGCGCGTATTCCTTGCCGAACTCGAATTCTGCGCTGAACGCCTCGTTCGCCAGCGCAGTCAGTGGCCAGACGCCAAACCCAACCAGGCCATCGAGGCCGAACTCGCGCACGTCAACCGCCAGATCCACAACCTCCACCAGCGATTCCCCCGACTGCGGCAGAGATCCCGTTGATCTCGAGCGATCGAACAATCGGTGGTCGGCTCGCGGCCTTCTACCGGGTAGGGGGCGTAGACGAGGTTGGCTGGCGACCGGCCGAATCGGAGAGGTTTCAGGCCGCCCACGGTGCCGTGAGATGGGCACGGATGTGGTCGAGCAGCTCACTGTTTCTGAGCGGTTTGGGCAGGTAGTCACACGCACCGGCCGCGTAGGCGTCATCGATGACATCGGGATCGCCACCAAGGGAGACCGCGATGATCGGAATCGGTGAATGATCCCGCAGCTGTCGACACAGATTCGCGCCCGGCAGATCCGGCAGGTCCAGCTCGAGCAGCACCAAGTCCGGATTCCATCGCCGAGCCAACGCCAAAGCCTGCTGCGCGTCAGGGGCAGAAATCACCTCATGGCCTGCGCTGGCCAACACGAGCACCTCGATCTCTGTCATCGCCGGGTTGCTCTCGACGACAAGGACCTTGCTGGGCTCAGTCGCAAGGGTCGGTGGCAACGTGAATTCTTTTGCCGAGCGCGGGATTTGGCTCATGGTGGATCCTTCGCAGACGGGTCACCGACTGTCGAATCCGCAGTGTTATGGGGCTGACTGGAGACGATCCTGTGCTCGCAATGCCTGTACCGCGATCGACTGAATACTACGACACCATGTCAGCCCGCAATCTCTCAGCAATGAATCTGTTGACTGTTTTCATGGCGTTCACATGGCCAGGTCCTTCGTGCATACCGGCGTGATCGACACCCTCGGCGCCCTGGCCGTGTCCACCTTCGAGGGCAACCACCCCGCCGCGATGACCACCATCATCTTCGGATCCGCCATCATCGGCGCCTTCGTCGACAACATCCCCTACACCGCCACCATGGCCCCCGCCGTCGAAGAACTCGTCAACCAGACGCCCAACCCCACCCATGCCCAAGGTCTGTGGTGGGCATTCGCCTTCGGCGCGGACTTCGGCGGCAACGGCACCGCCGTAGCCGCCAGCGCCAATGTCGTCGCCCTCGGCATCGCCAAGCGATCCGGCCACCCGATCTCGTTCTGGCAGTTCACCAAACCGGGCATCATCGTCACAATCCTCAGCACATCCCTGGCCTGGGCATACGTGTGGCTCCGGTACTTCATGTGATCACCAGCGAGCTCACGTCCGCTAGTACAAGCGACCCTCTCGGGCAACCCTGGTGACGGCGTTCGATTGTTCTTGCGCTCCGACTCGGGTCGAGTACAGGCATGGCGCGAGCTCGGCGGCCTGCATTCGCGGTCCTTCACGAACGGCCGGCTGTTCGCTGGTCAGCGCGTCGCGATGCGCACCCTGTGCCGGCGGTGCACCCGCGGTAGTCACGCTGTCGGGCGGCTGCCCGAGTCGGGAATGATCTGCATCAAGCACCGAATCTGGCTGGGTGCCACACAACGCGACATCGGCGACTACCCGCCGGCGCTGCGAGCCGAACGCCGGTTCCGGACCCGGCTGACACGGCGTCATGTGCTCTACAACAGTTTCGTGATGGATTTCGCGCGGCGCAGCGTTAACGCCGACGTCCTCGGATGCTCGGAAACGATCGCCCGACGTACCGCGACCGGTGTCACAGATCTCGGCGCCCTGCTGTACCCCGAGCATGTCGCAATCGCACAGCTGCTCACCAGCCATTGGTTCCTGGCTGCGACCACCGATCCTGCCTGCAGCAAACACAACAGGGAGGTACGGGTGCGGGCGGCGTTGACCTCGATCCTGCCCACGGTGCGCGACGGCGCGCTCAGCCTGGCCGCTAGGCGGATAACTGCGCTGACCGCGCATCTGGCCAAATGCCGAAGCGATGCAGCGGCTCTGGGTATCCCACCAGTCGATCCCGGCTTCCATATGCTGCACAATCTCGCACTTGACCCCATCAGCACGGTGAGCGCCGAACAGCGGCCATCGCCGATCCACGCACCTCGCTGAGATCACAATCGGCATCACACAGGATCAGTCGCAGCGCCGCCAACTGGGCGCCCTTCATCGGTGGAGCCCGCACCGATCTGCCAAACCAGCACACAGCGGCATGAAGACGTCCATACCCCGCGTCGATCGGGGCCTGAGCGGACCGCCGCACCGACTGATCGGTGCGCCCGCCGGGCGCTACACTGCACAGCACATCGCAGGAGCTCAGGAGATACCTTGGCGGACAACAATACCGGCGATTCCGAGACAACGCTGGCCAAGCTGCTGACGGAGTTGTACATCGCTGCGGGTTCACCGTCGACAGAAAGGATTGTGGCAGACGCGGTTTCGGGGGTCAGCTACCCCCGCCGGCTGTCGCGGATATCAGTCGCGCAGCTCCTACACGATCCTGTGGGCTGGATGCCCCGCCACCGCGACGACTTTCTGGCGGTTATCGAAGTTCTCTACCGTTATGCGCGGACCGGTGAGTGGAACAGCGACGAACGCACTCGATGGGCCAAGCTGCATAGCCGAGCGCTGCGCCAACAATATCGAGGGCAGGCACTGGATTCAGTCAAGTCCCCAGAGCCAGGGCGTGGAACTGAAATAGTTCCACGCTATGTGAACCTGGCTATTACCCGAATCGTCCAGGGGACGCCGGTGCCTCGACAGCTGGCGTTAGCGACATCACGGCAGTACCTGCTGCGCATGGACATCGGTGACATTGATGCGGCGAGTCTCGTCGAGCGTGCCGCGGCGTTCCCCACACAGCAGCTGCCGGCCAGTGAACACGGCTACTGGCTTTCAGTGGGATCGTCAAGCAGCCAGTTGCTGGTCGGTGCCGAATCGGTGCACCTGTTCCTGCCCGTGACGGGTCCGGCGTGGGTATGTGGCTGCACGCCCGGAGACATGCCGCACACCTGCGATCCCGACACACGTAGCAAATACGCCTACATTCCGTTCACCACGCCACCACTGAAAACCCACGCTCGGCTGCGGATCGGACTCTACTTCGCAGCCACGATCGTGCAAACCTTCGCTCTCTCACTCTGTGTCGAAACCGACGAAACACCCGCCGAACCTGCATCGGCCGTGTGCGATTACAGCCTGACGCCGGATCTGGCCAACCTCGCCAGATTGCCGCGCCGTGAGGTCTCTGCGGTCGCTGATTCCGACGGCGCCACCCACCATCTGGTGATCACCCGCGCCGCCGGAGACACCCCAGCCACGACGACAGTCGTCGCGAGCCTGAGCGACGGTGCCCGAACACAACTCACCCGATCGGTGCGCGAGATGCTTCTCGACATTCATGTCGACGAGGTCGAGGTCGGACTGCTCCACAAGCGCCGACGGCTGCGCAACCGCTACCGTGACAACAACTCTGCGGTCTCACTCGACCAGTTCCGCAGCGACCTACATCGATTGGCTGTGCTCGGGCGAGCATTGTGGACCGGGTTGTTCGGCACAGTCGTCCGCGGTGACGAGCTGATGTACCAACTCGCGACCGTGTCGGGGCTGCGTATTCAGATCGCTACTCCTCCGACATCACGGTTCGTGTTTCCATGGGCTGTCGTTTACGACATCCCACTCGGATCCGCACCCGACGCATTGCACGATTGCCCGGTTCTGAACTCTTGGGACCTGACCGCCACCCGAACGCCTCTTTTGCCCGATGGCAGCTGCCCGTATGCGCACCAGCACGGTCTGAATACGGTGTGTCCGTCGGGATTCTGGGGCTATCGTCACCTCATCGACCAGCCGCTACCGGCGCAAGGAGCCCCGATAGTGACGCGGCTGGCGAAAGGGCCTACCAACACGCCAGTCGTGGTCGGAGTCGGCACGGCAGGGTTGGGTGCCGAAGCGGTCAGGATGCACTTGCACACCGTCGAACTCACGCTGGGCCGGCCCTTGACGCAATGTGTCCACACCGACGATCTACGGACAGCGTTGGCCGGTGACACCGTCGCTGTCGTGTACTTCTTCTGCCACGGCCGGTGGCGGGCCGGCCCAACCGGATACATCGAAACGCGCCTCGAACTCGCCGAGGACCAGATCGTGGCCGCAGGGGATCTGCTGGCATGGAAACAGATATGGGGACAACAGCATTGGTCCGACGGAGGACCGTTGGTATTCGTGAACGGATGCCACACGTTGGACGTGAAACCTGACTCGGTCACCGACCTGGTCACTGGCTTCTCCCGTATTGGTGCTTCTGGTGTGATCGGCACGGAAACGACCCTGCATCAGAATCTCGCGGCTGAGGCCGCTGAGATCTTCTGGCGCGCCATCGCCGTTGACCGCACCACCGCGGGTGAAGCGCTGCAGCGGCTGCGGCATACGCTGCTAGCGAAGGGAAACCTCCTCGGCCTGGCCTACACCGCCTACTGTGCAACCGAACTGAGGCTGGTCTAACTGCCTGTTTGCGATCCTCGGGGAGTTCTGCGACCGAGGTGCAGCCGTTCGGTTCTGCCGTCACGCGTGACGCGCAGCTAAAACGGCTTCTGAACTGCAAAGACGATGGCTGCGCCCAGTATCGATGCTCGCGTACTGGATCCGTACGGGTACGACACACGGCATGGAGTCGCGGCGCGGCGCGCTAGCGTACCTGACCCGGCAGGGTGACCTTTTCGGATCTTTCCCTGGTGTCGGCGGCTAGCGGCGTCAGCTACACCGGCACAGGCCAGTCGGTCCGTTAGGCACCATATCGCAAGCAGGACAACGTGGTCCGTAATCCCGCGACGGCGTTCCCAGCCTGTCGGCGTTCAATGGCGGCCTTAACGGTTTGACGCGGTTAGTAGGCTTCTGGCTGTTCTGTCGCTTCTGGCTGCTGCTGTTGGCCTGCTCGCGCTCTCTCGCCTTCTTGCGCGCGATGGCTTCGGCGGCCTTCTGAATATCGAGACGTGCCGCCGCCCGTTTGCGCCTGATGTTGGCAGCACTCGCGCGCTTGTTGGCTTCAGCGGCCCGAGCGGATTCGGCGAGTCTGCGTTGGCGTTCCCGATGCTGGTAGGCGTCCTCAGCCATGGCCCGGCGGATGCGTGAAACACTCTTGGTGCTGACCTTTTCGAATCCTGCTTCGCGTGCTGCAGCCCAGCAGGCCGAGTTGCTCCCGCGAGGATTTTGGGTCAGCCACCGCCGGACGAACGCTTCCCACCGCGGCATCGCCGGAGCAGTCTGGACCCGGCGGCGATTGCCAGGCCCCCCGGCAGGAAGCGTCTTTCTCTTGGCTGGCTGTGCGCTCGGCTGGCGTTGATCTCGGCTCCGATCCGGAGGCGTAAGCCAGTCGGGCTGCGGTAGTTCGCCGAACTGAAGTCGGTCGTGCACGTCATCGTTCTCGAAGTCGCGGCGAGGATCGAGGTCGCCCCGATGACTGCGATTCTGATACCAGTCGTCGATCGTCCCCACCCCAGGCACTCCCTGAATTTCCGAACATTGTTCACTAACACTGCGTTTCAACCCAACCTAGCTCACATTCAGCTACTTGATGCCTGTTTGCGATAAGGCCCCGAACGCAGGTAGCGGCGCGACATAACAACTACCGCGGCAGTTGTGAACTGCCACCGGTGAGAACGAATCCCGCCCATGCCGGATGGTCCGGGCGCTCCGCACGGACGGTTAGTACCGCGTGCCGGAACGCTTCTGCGACACTCTCTCCGCGGGCCAAATGCTGGTACAGCAACGTCATCAACCGGTGCGTCGGTGTCGCTGGAACCTGCCACAACGAGGTCAATGTCGCCCGGGCCCCTGCCGCCAGCAACGCCTGGGTAAGCCCGACCAGCTCGTTGACCCCGGTGTCGACCGCCACCGCGGTCTCACACGCGCTCACCGTGACCAGCTCGGCATCGCAAGCAACGTCGAGGAGCTCCCGCGCGGTGAGGATGCCATCGGCCAGCTCGAGACCCGATGCCAGCGGGTCGTCCGCCTCGAACCAGCCGTGACAGGACAAATGAACAACGCGCGCATCGCCGAGCCCGGACACGACTCGGGCGACGGTTACATGCGCCCCGAGGACCGCTGGTACGCCGAGCAGCGCAGCGACAGCAGCAGCTTCGCCTTCAAAGAGCTCGCGCTCAGTCTCGTCGCCGGTGTATCCGGCAACGACGACGTTGTGTGCCCGCGACCTCGGTCGTGTGGCTGCGCCTGCGGCGGCGATCGCGCTGGGGATGGTCATCACCGGCGCGTACGCGAGCAGCGGGTGCCCGTCGATCGTGGCAGCAATCAGTGGGAGCTGAAAGAGCGCGCCGTGCGGCGCCAAATAGCAGTAGGTGAACGGCGTCAATGCCCGCACGACCGGGGCGAGCACTTCTCCGAGGACTGCCGCAGTATGTTCGCTGGCCGGATCTTCGAGCAGCACCGCAATTTCCGCACGCGAGAGCGGAACATGGTGGGCCACCATCAGCGGTGCCTCGCCGCCACGTCCCTTCGCGCCCGCCACGATGACCTCACCGCCGCCGTGATAGAGCGACACCAGCATGGTGCCCTCGGGGGTGAGCGCAGTGATGGCGGCTGTGGGGTCGGGAACAGTGCGCGCCAACCGCTCGTGCTCAGGGGTGGTTGCCGCGATGCGATCGGTCAGGGACAGGAGGTGCTGGGCGGCTACGCCGGCCGCGATGTCGAGTTGCTGACGTTGTTGGATCGTTTTTGCGGCGTCGATCTGTGCGTCGAGCATATTCAGCTGGGCAAGCAGTGCAGCTTCTGCCTCGGCGAGCTCCTCAGGTACGTCCGATGCGGAAAGGAAAGGGACCCGGCCCAGACGCCGCACCAGGCTGTTGACCTTCGTGCGTTCGATGGCTTCCAACAACTTCGCCGGATCGTCGGAGCGCGCCGCCGCCCACACGAGCACGTCGTACGCCACGGTCGCGGTGTGCCGCGCACGGGCACGCTGATGGTGGGTCAGGACCAGGGCGTCGCGGTCGCGCTCATGCAGCTGCACCGCTGCGACAGCGTCGGCGTACGCGCCGCCAGCATCGCCGAGTTGCTGATACGCGCGCGCCCGGTTCGACAACGCCGCCAATTCGGCGCCGCGAGAATAGTTGCTGCTCTTGCGGTCGAGGACGCGTGAGAGGATGGCCACCGCGCTGGCGGGATCAGTGTCGACGCGCACGGTGGCGAGGCTGGCCTCGGCGGCTGCGGCGGTATCGTGCAACCGCAGGGCTGATGCGCTCTCGAATGCTTGTTGTAGCAGCCCCTCTGCGCTGGCGAGGTCTCCGTCTTGTAGTGCGATGTTGCCCAAACTCAGCAGGTCGGTCGGGACCCGTCGATGTGCCCCCATCTCGCGGTGAAGGTTCAACGCTGTCGTTGCGTTCTCCCTCGCCCGCTCGGTCCAGCCCTGATGCAGGTACACCAGAGCCAGGTTGCCGAGCGCACCGGCCACCGCGTACTGATCTCCATTGGCGTCGGCGATATCTCCGGCGCGCTGGTACAAGAGCTCAGCCTCGTCGTAGCGTCCGAGCCAGATCATGACCCCAGCACGATTGTGGAGTACCGACTTCTCGGCGGAGTAGCTGTTGGCCGCGATCGCCAACTCGATTCCCTCGGCCGAAACATCAAGAGCCCTTTGCAGTTCACCGCGAGCGTGCAGAATCAACGTGTAGGCGCTGAGCACCTCCGCGATGACCGACTGATTCCCGGATTCGCGCGCAGCCGATTCGGCGATCGCGATGTAGCGGTCGGCATCGGCAGGCTCACCGACGGCGTTGTTCACAATGGCGGCGGTCAGAGCCGCCCCGACCAGCAGTTGCCGGTCACCGACTGCTTCCGCCGCCTGCGCTGCCGCTGTCGCATCAGCATGCGCCTGGTCGGTGCGACCCATCTGCAAAGCCACATCGGCTCGGGCCACACGCGATGAGATCTGGCAGCGCGTGAGGTCGGTTCTGTCAGCGAGAGTGACTGCGCCATCAAGCAGCTCGAAGGCACGTTCGAGGTCGCCGGTTGAGGTGAACAGATAGTCTGCCGCGGTGACCGCGATACCCACCTGGGTCTCGATATCAGCGGCACCTTGTGACGACAGCGCGACCTCGATCGCGGGCGCCACCTCGTCTCGCAATGTGACGCGATTGCGCAACATTTCCAGGTGAATGACCGCGCGGTGGCGCAGGCGACTCAAGCGATCGGACCTTCCGATACCGAACCAGATCGATTTGGTCACTGGCGGATCCGACAGCGCAGGATCAACACTCAGCCGCGCGGCACGGGCCAGCCACTGTGCCGCGCTCGCGTCGCGGTCTCGAGCGCGCAGTTCGATACCGAGTTGTCCCGCGGCCAGCAGTTCGATGTGCTTCTCGCCTGCAGCGTGGGCCAGTTCGGCAGCCTCGGCGAAGGCATCCAACGCGTCCTCGGTCTCGCCGCTGTCGCGCAGATACCCTGCGGCACGGTAGATCGCCGCCGCCTGCAGCGCCGGTTCGGTGAAGGAGCGTGCTGCGGCGACGAAACTCTGTGACGCCTCCGCGTGTGCCCCGGCTTCACCGTGAATGTCGCCGCAGGCCATCAGCGCTGCGGCGGCTGTGTCGAGATGGTCAGCCGCGGTGGCGCTTTCGGCTAAGGCTGTGAACACCGCGACGGCGTCTTCGGTAGGCATCCCCGCAGTGCGTGCCTGCGCTGCCATCACCTGGGCGGCGCCTGTACCGAGAGTGTCACCGGCGGCGTGGAGCTCACCGGCAGCGAGTTCGGCCCAGTTCTCGGCATCAGCGAAATCGTGGTCCTGGAGCGACCATAGGGCACGTCGAAGCAGCGGAATGGTCGCCTCGCTTGGGCGCCGTGCAGTGTGAAAGTGGGCTCTGGCCGCCGTCAGCAACGGTATGGCCTGGTCGTGCTCACCCTCAGCTTTGAGTCGATCCGCCAGTGATACCAATCGCACGGCAATTTCGGTCTCGTCGTTGGCATCTAGATCCGGGGTGTGGGACACAGCCTGTGCGAGGGCGTGCAGCTGCGCTATCCATCGAGCTGCCGTGGGCAGATCGCCGGCGCGAAGTGCCAGTTCGGCGAGGATGTCGGCGCCGTGTGCTGCATCGGCCCAGGCTTCCCGTCTTTGCGCGAGGTCGGTCTCCGTGCCCAGCATTTCGATGTATTTCTGTGGGGCGCCGGCCGTTGCCAACTCCGCACCGGCGAAACTCAGCGCCCACCAGGCACGTTCCGGTGCGTCTGCGCGGTGGCACGCCGCGATCGCATCGCCCAACGCCTCGGCGGCCTCATCGACGCGACCCAGCCGGGACAAGGCGGCGCTTCGCCACCCCTGTATCTGTGACAGGATCTCGTCGTCAGCGCAGGCTTCGGCCATCTGCCGAGCCGAGTCCAACGCGAGCATCGCTGTACCAGGATCGCCGCGCTCAACGTCGATCTGACCGATCGAGCTGTGCTGCAACGCGGCACCTCGCAGTTTGCCGACCTGCACGAATAATCCGGCACTGTGAGTGAACGTCATCACGGCCTCGTCGAGCAGTCCGAGATCCTCCTGGTGCAGCCCGACCCGTGACAGCAGAAACGCCTGCTGACCGATTAGGTTCTCAGCGGCCGCGAGATCGGCGGCTTCGCTATGCAAGGCGACGGCTTTCGGGAAATCTCGCTGATCGGCGTAGTGGAACCCGGCAGACTGGAGTGCCGGCAACATCAGGAGCCGATCCCCGGTGCGCCGGGCAGCGGCGACAGCGAGGTCGAACGCTGCCGTTGCCCGTTCTGGTTCATCGGCTTGTTCAGCTACTATCTGCGCGATTGCAGCCAGCCAGCGGTCGGGGGCACGGGCTTCGGCGATGATGGTGGCCCGCCGCGGTTCGGGCGCGCTGATCGCCTGTCCAACGAGTTCACTCAACGTGCGGACGAGGGTCGCCTCCTGGCGTGTAGCGAGGCTGGCCAAGGCCGCGGTGTCGGCGACGATCTGCACGAGGCCAGCGGGTTGCTCGCTGTCGCTGAGCTTTCGCGTGATTGCCAATTGCTGTAGGAGCGCTTGCGCCAGTTCGTAGTGGGTGCCTTCGGGCGCGTCCGCGAGATGCCCCAGCACCACGGCCGTGATCTTCAGGTCAGGCTGGAAATACAAGTAGGCGGCCTGGAGTTGTCCTTTGTATCCACAAGCGGGGCAGGATATGACGTCAAGCTCGCCTGCCATCAACCGCTCGCGTGCATCCCGGTCAACCGTGGTGTCGACGACCACTACCGGCTGTGCGGAAAACCCTGCCCCGCACGACGGACACTGCACCTCCACGCCCGAACAGTAACCCCCACGCTTGAAGACCACAGCGAGAATCGATTTGAGCTTCTCGACCGACACGCCGGAGACCCGGCGATAGACTCTGGGTCCACCCTCAGAGGACACGAAGGGCACGAAATGACCTCCAGTCCAACAGTTGTCAGCATCGGCGCGGTCTGTTTCGGCATCGTCGTCGGGTGGATCACCTACCGCACCCTGCGGCGGCAAGCTGCGGGCGCGGCGATCTCCGACATCGCCGCCGTTATCGGCGCGGTCGGCGGCGGAGTCGTTACCACGCTCTACGCCGACGGCACGTCCGACGCCTTCGGCTGGTATTCCATCGGACTGCTCATCGGATTCACGATGTATCTGATCATCGCGCGTCTGGCGGGCGGGCCAGACTCGGTTGACGGATGGCTCGGAGACCACGACCCGGATCGAACCGGGAACTGACACTCGCCGGCATCAACACGCACTACATTGCCGAATGCCGAGCTGGCGCAACCGGCCACCGCGGTGCGGTCGTCGGTCGCATACCGAGCTGGCACAGGGCATCGGCTGTCTGCACGTCTGGTCCTCACGTGGCAGGAAGGTCAAACATGGTTCTCGTGACCGAACTGCCCTGACCGAGCTGCAATGACTTCCTCGTCACATCGACGAACTGCTCCCGGGCATGGTGTTGCTTGTCTCTGGCTGCGGCCCAATTCTCATTATCGATCGGTGGTTGCTCTCGTTCGAATGTGGCACGCAGAACGCCGGTGTCCAAGTACTCCACATAGGCATCAATCAGAGCCTCCCGCAGCCACTTTCGGTTCTCGCGGCGCCCCGATATGTAGAGAGTCGCAGCCGAAAGGGCAGCTGCCAGCGATGCTGCCACCGCGCGACCTCGAATCGATCATCTCCACAGCTCGAATGACGGCAACATCCCCACGCACCAAACTGCTCGAACGCCGAGACACCGCACTGCTGATGATCGGCATGCTCGCAGCCGCGCGGGTCATCGACCTCTGCGATCTGCGTGTCGAGTCGGTCTTCCTTCGAGCTCATGAACTTTCCGTTCATTTCCCCTCGAATCCCGAACACTCCTCCGCACCCCAACCCGACCCGTTCATCCCCGTCCCTGTCGATCACCAGATCTGCACCGCATGTGCGTGCATGCGCTGGCTGCAGGTTCTGTCCGCATGGGAAGCACACACCGAGCGTTCCGACCGGCACTTGGCTGTGTCGACGCTGATTGAGCAGAGCCCGCCCTTTGACGACCATGTCTGCCATGGATCGCTCAGCCCAATCCCTGCTCACGCACCACTCTTTCGCGCAATCTCCGCCCACGACTACCTAAGCCGCAACTCGCTGACACCCCAATCAGTGACCGCGACCCTTCGCCGTCGAGCCGAACTCGCTGGACTCGACGGTACCGGGATCAGTGGTTCATCCCTCCGACTCGGCTTCACTGTGCAGTCAGTGCTCCGCGATCAGGATCCGTCAGCGATCATGCTTCAAACAGGCCACCATGATCCGAAATACGTCATGTGGCGCAAGGCAGCGGAGATCTCTCACTTCACGACACAGCTCAGGCCGGACGTCAACCCCAGCTGAGCGTTTTGGCCTGGCAGTCTGGCGTTAAGTCGGTGAACGACTGGATCACGCCGGACAGATCGCGCACTGCCCGTCACCATGGAGGCTGTGGACGCAGAACGACACCTCACGATCCTCCACTCCTGCACCGCGAACTGCCTTCTCTGCGAGACGGATCCGGGGCCCGCTGCGCTGAACATCGGTTCGGAGCTCGAGCCGCGCATGGTGCCGCGGAGTCAGGCGTGGCGTGACTTCTACGCCCACCACCTGATCACCCAGATCTCCGCCGACATCTCTCGGCTCACCGCGAGCTCGCCAGCAACACGATCGCGACGACCTCGCGGCCGTTATGACCGCGTCCGAGCGAGAAGAGGCGACGCAGTTCTGGCAGTGCGCCATCGAGATCGCGGACATGGCCATCAAGATCGTCGTAGGCGCCGGCGCAGCCACCGATGAACCCCTGGTAGCGGGCCGCGAAGATGAGCAACGCCTTCGGCGCGCTGCCTGACATCGTGGTCCAGTCCGCAGGGGGTCTGGTCGACAAGCTGGACGAGATCGACCGGCGCGACCTTGGCGAGGTGTAGCCGACACCTGCCGAGTGCCCAGGGGCGCCGGACAGTACCGCGGTGTCAACTCCGGGAGCTCGCCAGCGGGTCAGGGCCGACGCGCCCCCAACCTTGCGGCACCTTCATGCATCTCTATCTGGTAGTTGCCCAGGGTCGCAAGGGATCCGGCAGCGCGCAGCTCCTCAGGAAGGGGCACGCTGTGGAGACTTTCGCCTGGGCCCGCTTCGACACGTACCGGCAGGAAAAGTGCCGCTTCCGGCGCCCTACCGAAAGTGGCTGCCGCGGCGGCGAAGTTGTCCGGCGGGCGCAAGCTGGACGCGGCCCGGATGTTGCCTTCGCCGTCGACGACAACGAGCAGATCCGACATTTCTTCCATCCCTTCTACCGCTTCCGCGCATAGATATGGAAGCTTTCATCCCGATCGGTCATCTCATTCTGAACTCTGACCCACTGCGAGTAGATGGACTCCGGGCCGTTAGCGCCGAGCTTATTAACCAGCGAGACACCCTGCCATTGCGTCCACAGGGCGTGCTTCCCAGCCCAAATAGTGACCGGCATTGCCAGGGCGAACAGCGGGATCCTGTCGGGCGGGATTTCGAGGAGTTCGAAATGGCGGACTTCGCCAGCTCCGAGATAGGTGAAACCCGACACATAGAACGGGTCGTCATTGTCGAGGGGCATCCTGAACCTCCTGAAGAACAGTCGAAACCAGGACGACTTCCAACGGCAATTCTCACATGCTCCCCGGTCCGAGAGGCCACGCACACGCGGACATGCAGCGCCCGATCGGCGCCGCCCTGGTCAACACTTGGTCGACATCGACCACCGCGCTCCCGGGTGGGCGCCCGCTTCGCGCAGATGAGTCTCAGGTTGGCCGCTCGCCACTGCCGCGCACGGAGCGCAGGGCGAAGGGCAGGAAGCGGTCCGCCACCTCCAGCGCGGTTGCCGCGTCGACTTGCTCGGGCAACCCGGGGGAAAGGAAGAACCTGCTCATCACAGGGCCGACGTTCGTCGGCTCATGCGCTGCAGGCGCGGTTGCTGAGGTAGACCAAAGTGTGACCGAAGATCTAGATAGCGTTGTGCGGCAACCAGACTGCGCGTTTTGTTCCCGATTCTCGTACTGCTGCATACCGCGGATGGTTTAGATGGATCATCTCGCTACGCGCATTGGTTCGGTGGTGTACCGCCAACACGGCGTGATGGAGGATGCGGTCGTTCGGTGGCTTCTGCTGTGAGGTGGTGCACGTTGTCCCGTGCTCGGTTCGAATCGACATGGCCCGCCGTGGTGTCGCTGGTGCACGCTCCCGCCCGTACGCTCTCCCTGAGCGATTCGGGCTGGACGGACACGTGCGCCGTCGACGATGCGGGCCTGATACGCCAGAAGCAGGTCCCCCACGTCACCGGGGTGAGATGCTGATGAATGGCAGTGTCCACGAAAACAAGTGGGTCGACCGCGCAGCACGGTGGGAAGAAGACTTCATCCGGGGCCGTGCAGCGGCAGTGATGTCGGACATCCGGGCAGGCTTGCGTTTGGCGGAGGGTATCGACCGTGCCTATCTGTTGGCCAACCTGGCCAACTACCTGGTGTCCCACCACGGCGCGGCTGCGCCGATCGACAGGATGCTGTCCGAAGCTACCGCGCTACTGGACGACGCCCATGCTCCTGATATACGCGGCACGATCCTTGCCGCCAAGGGACTTCACGCGATAAACGCCGGCGCAAACGATCAAGCGTTGCTCTACCTTGCAGACGCAGAAAAGCAATTTCGCGATTCGGGCAACTCGATCCGAACGGCGAGAGTGCAGATCAATCGTGCGATTGCCCTAATGGAACTTCATCGAGGCGACGAATCGCTTGCCCTGCTGGATGAAGCTGAGACCGCACTTTCTACGCTAGTACAACGCGAGTTCGGCGGGCAGTTCTACCAAGGCGTCATCTCGGTCAATCGGGCCTCGGTATTTACGTCGGTAGGCAGGAATGATCTCGCGCTAACCCACCTGTTGCGCGCCAAGGACTATCTGGTCCCGTTAGGGAGTACGAAATCCGTCGGGTTGGTGTGGCTCAACCTCGCGATTCTCTACAAGACGGAATGTAGTCATGTGTCCACACTTGAGGCCGCGCGGAACGCCGCGCAAGTGTTTGAGGAGTTCGGCGATACCGACTCTGCGAGGAGATCTCAGGTCCTGGAGGCGGGCGCGCTTCGCGAGCTGGGCCAGTTGAACCGCGCGACCGAGATAATCACCGAGATGCTGGCGGTTTGGGACAAAAGCGCGAACGATGCACCTCCTATCTGGGTGCTGGAAGGCTTGGACGAATACACAAAGATCCTTCGCTGGAGCGGCAAGCTGCTTGAGCAGGAACGCATTGAAAAGATCCTCGCTGATCTGAGCTCCAGATCGCCATTTCGGAGTCCTGAATTCACTGCGCTGGATGCGTGGATGCCGGCGTTTACTGCCTGGATGGGCGCACTCGACGACAAGACGAAAAGTCGGGCGTGGGATGAGATGCGGCGCTTGATCGGCCAGATCCGAGAAGTGAGAGTTGACGGTGAAGCTGCCGAGGTCTCCCGCGCGCGAATTCTTATAGCCGACGTTTTCGAGGGCGTTTCCCTAGCGGTAAAAAATGGAGCTGTCGACGAAGCTCTCGAGCGGCGGATTACTGATTTGGCGGGTGAATTCTCCGGATACAAGGCGGACCTGCTGCGCTCGGCGAGTGCGATGTTGGCTGGAGCCGCAGGATTTAGTGTCGGGAACAAGAATCAAATGCTCCGGTGGGCACTGGCAGAATTATACCTTCGTCAGCGCACATCAAGATCACTCGAGGACGAGCAGTATCGCGCCAGGTTCATCACCGCGAGCTCCGATCTCATCAACGTGCTCGATCTCGTGATGCAATTACAGGACTGGGAGTGCCTCGGAGAAGTCATTGAATTTGTCCGGACGGATCAGGCGCGCATCAACTTCGATGTGTCCGGCGACCTGGAGATCGCAATGCCATCGTTCCGGTCTCTTCTCGACCCGTCAGTGCCCGCACCTGTCGAAAACCTGTCATTGCCGGTTCTGTTGTCGGTGAAAGGCACCTCCAAAATTGGGAAGTCAGTTGGAAAATCACCCGAAGCCGATCTGGGTCATATCCGCGAAGCCTGGGCAGGAGAGGACTCGTCGTGGCTCGCTCACTTGGTGGTGGGTGACCGGCTCTACTGGTCGTATGCCACGCGCGGCAGCCACCTCGGTGGTGCAGTGGACTTGGACGTCCCTGTCCGCGAGGCACTCACGACCTACGCAGACTCGCTTCCCCTCAGCACCGCTCGTGACCGGAATCTTCTAGCTCGCGATAACGCGCCAGAGTGGTGTGTGCAGGTCACCGCCGTTGCCCGTTCCGCCCGCAGTGCCATGGTCGCAGACGAAATCATCGTCGAACACTGCCTCGACAGTCTGCCGCGCGCACTCAAGAAGAAGGTGATGAGATATCTCGACACCTTCGACGACTCGGATCTCGACTCAGCCCTCGCATGTATCTCCTCGCTGCTCATTCCGCCGGTCGTGCGCGATGCACTCCTCAAGCACCCAGACCACCGGCTTGTCCTGTCGCCGGACGCACAGTTCTCTTCGATTCCTTATCCGTTGTTGCCTCTAGCGCGGGACGTAGCATTGGTCGATGTATCGGCGCTGCAATTGATTCCGCCCGCTGGTGCCGTAGATCGTGCATTGCGCGTGCCTCATCGGCCCGCCTCCCGGCACCTGTTGTCCGTGCGCAATCCAGTAGGCGACTTGCACTACGTCCCGACACCGATTGCCGAGGATATCGGTGTGATCCTGGCAGGCCGCAACAATATTGCCGCCGAATCGGAACTGGCGACACCCGCGCACACCCTGGCAGCGCTCGACGGCCTCGCCGCGGAAGGGCTGTTCAGCTACATCGGCCACATCCGGGCCGGCAACGCTGCACGCCCTGGATCTGCAGCGTTGCTGCTGGCATCCACGGATCCCTTGGATCAGCCCACGCCGTTATCCGCGAAGCAGATCCTGGCCTCGAAGGTGCGCATGCCATCGCGGGTGTACCTGGGCGGATGCGAAGGGACCGGATTCGGCACGGGCCTGGAATGGGCCAGCGTTGCCTCGGTCGCTCTGATCCGCGGCGCGTCTTGTGTGCTCGCGCATGCCTGGCCGATCATCGATCACCCCAGCGCGGGCAAAGTCGACCAGACATGCATCGAAACCCTCCTCGCAGAAGATGATCCGGCAGTAGTGTTACGTGCGGCGCAACGCCGCTGGCTACAGCAATGGCGCAGCGACGGCTCCGGTGTGGCACCGCATTGGTGGGCAGGGCTGCAGTATATCGGCCGTTCCGGCGAGCACCTGTCTTAACGAAACTCCCCCTCGCCCCTGACGCGAATGCAACCCCCACATACGCGACAACCCAACCATTGAAGGCCAGAACGTGGACCAGTACATCATTCTGCGCGACCTGCAAGGCGCACCCGGCGTGGACCACAACCCTCCCCAAGTACGTGGCACGGACGCTACTGAAGCGGCGATGGCAATTCGCGAGCCCGACATTCAGATCGCCGAACTCGGTCGACGCGGGGGTGATGATCTGTTGTCGGACAATCAGGTCGTCGCCCGGGCGGTCACGATGCCACTGCAGCTGATCAAACCCGTGGACATGTCGCCGCTTGGCGACGCTGCCGAAGTTGCGGACCAGGACACCGTCGCTTGGGGCGTTTCAGCCGTAGGCGCGGAGCGTTCGTCCTTCACCGGTGCTGGCACGGTCGTGGCGGTGCTGGACACCGGTATCGACCGTGAACACCCAGCCTTCGCCGGTATCGATATCCTCGAACGGGACTTCACGGGTACCGGAAACGGTGATCCCAACGGACATGGAACCCATTGTGCGGCAACGATAGCCGGACGCGATGTCGAAGGACGTCGCATTGGGGTCGCGTCCGGCATCGAGAAACTGCTGATCGGAAAGGTCCTCGATAACGAGGGCCTAGGGAGTTCGCACATGCTCGTGGACGGGATCAACTGGGCTACGCGCCACGGTGCCGACGTTATCTCGATGTCGGTTGGATTCGACTTCCCGGGCCAGGTCACCGCCCGAATCAATTCCGGATGGCCGCCTGAGGTCGCGGTCTCCCGGGCACTCGAGGACTACCGCGAGAACATCCGCTTGTTCGATTCCCTGATAACAATGATCCGGCGCACAGTGCACCAGCCTTCCGGCGTGGTAGTGGTCGCCGCGGCGGGCAACGAGAGCGATCGACTCCGCCACAGCGACTTCGTCATCGCGACGTCCCTTCCCGCCGCAGCGAAGGACGTGATCTCGGTAGGGGCTCTGACGCGCAACGCAGGCAAGTTCACTGTCGCCTACTTCTCCAACACATTCCCACAAGCGTGCGCTCCCGGTGTCGAAATCATCTCGGCACGCACCGGCGGTGGATTGAGCATCAAGACCGGCACCAGCATGGCGTGTCCCCACATGGCCGGAGTAGCAGCGCTGTGGTGGGAAGCGCTGCGAGCCAAAGGGCACACCGCACATTCGAGTCTCGTCAGCCATAAGCTACTGGCCAATACCGAAACGGAGCGGCTGATCGGCACCATCGGGGAAGCAGACTACGGGTACGGGCTTGCCATGGCACCGTGACCGAGTCATTGCGATGCGTCACGCATGGTGACGGATGGTCTCATTCAACCGGTGGTCCCATCCTCGACCGGACGGATCGACCGGACGGAAGAGTATCGGTGAAGACAGCCTGACCACGCTACGCAGTGTCACGGAGGAGTCACCCCTGGCGTCCGCCGGCGGGAGCTGTCGCGAGTAGGTCTCGACACTGCCATGTCTTACCGGATTTTCTCTGACACTGCCATCTTTTCCCGGATGAAACATCCGCTTGTCAGTCCGGACAGAGTTGGCAGTTACCAGGTCAGAGCCTTGTGCTACTGCCATGTTTTTCCGGATCAGCCAGGCGACCTCTTTTGGGCCGCTCCCCCGGACTCCGCGAGATCCCATTAATACGTCACTGTGACGTATTGTGGTGGGCTGGCTGGGTGGTGGAAGTTGTTGGTGTTCGGGCGAATTGGAGCCACCGGTAGGCCGGTCACCACCACCCCAGGATCGGCTGGAGTTCCCGGCCGAGCGCGGGGGCCAGAGATCTGGAATAGCTGGCGGTGAAGTGATGCTCGTCGTGGTAGATGAGGATGTTGCCCTCGACCACCGGGCAGATATCAGGTTCGCAGACGGCATCGGTGAGGTCGATCGGGAACACGTTGGGGTAGGCCGCCGCGGGCTCGAGAGCCGGGTCGACCGGATTGAGGGCGTAGTCGCGTTTCATGCCGCAGCTGAGCCGGTCGCCGCCTTTGCTCAAACAGTCGATCCCGCTGTAGCGAATCCCATTGCGCCGCAACCACGGGGTGTCGCGGACGGCGATGACATTGAGATTGCGGGCGGACAGTTGGGACCACACATCCAGGTAGTCCTGGGGCGTTTCGTCACCACCGTCGTCCACGGGCCGGGTGCCAGTGGTGAACACCCAGTCCGGGCGGTCGGCGCCGAGACGGTCGATCACCTCACGGGACCAGTCTCGGCAGTCCGGATTGGGCTGGCCTTTGTACATGGCGTCCGCGGCGACGGTGAGCGGGCAGCCCATCTTCAAGTAGACGACGATCCGGAAATCGTTCTCGGCGGCGAGAATCTGCAGGGCGGGCAGCCAGTGCTCGGCGTGTGAACTGCCCACCACCGCCAGCGTGCGCTCCGCGGTGGCGTCTCCGTAGGTACAAGTCACAACGTCGCGGGTGTTCCAGTCCGCGATGCAGCCATCGAGGGTGGGCGGCGGCAATTCCGAGGGCGCTTCCAACACGGTGGGCCGCATCTTCGCGAGTGGTGCGGCTGCACCGCTGACCAATGCCTCAGCGCCGGGGTAGATCGCAGGATCCAAGGCAAATGCACTGACGGCCGATGTGGATTGGGTGCGTATGACGAAATGCCACGCCGAGGTCACGCCGATCACCGCTACGCCGAGCACCGCGATCATCGACCATGCGGCCCGCCGAATTCCGGTGGGCAGGGTCTGGGTCCGTGTCCCCGAACGCAGCGGCTGCTCGATCCACCGATGGGTGATCCAGGCGAGTACGAGCGAAGCGCCGATGATCAACACACCGTCGGTGAATCCCGCCCGCGGGCGGCCGGTTTCGACGAGCAGGAAGATCAGGAGCGGCCAATGCCACAGATACAGCGCGTAGGCCAGCTCTCCCAGGCGAACCGCCGGCGGAGTGCCGAGCAGCCTGTTGGGCAGGGGCCGCGACGCGGGATCGGTGTTGGCGCCGCTGGCGATCAACGCGATGGCCGCACCGACCGGAAGCAACGCGGCTGGGCCCGGGAACAGATCGGCGCCGTCGAGGACCACTCCACAAACCAGTACCCCGGCCACACCGGCTATCGCCAGCAGCCACCGCATCGGCCGGGGCGGCGAGATCATCGGGGCCACGATCACGCACGCCGCACCGGCCAGCAGCTCCCACAACCGCGCGAAACTGTCGTAGTAGTTCCAGCCCTGATGCGTGGCGGCACCGTGCGTGGCATACGCGAAAGATGCCACACCAGCAGAGGTGATGACGGTCAGCAGCACAGGGCGCAGCAAACGGGCGGTGCCCGCGCGACGGGACAGCGCCCAGGTCACGCCGGCCACGACCGTGATGGCGAGCAGGTAGTACTGGCCTTGCACCGACATCGACCACAAATGTTGCAGTGGACTCACGCTCGGGTCTGCGGCCAGGTAGTTCGACCACGACAGCGCCAACTGCCAATTCTGGTAGTAGAACATCGAAGCCATCGTCTGGGTGGCGATGTCGGACCACCGTGTGTACGGGCTGATGTAGAACGCGGCGACAACCACCGCGGCCAGTACCGCGACCATTGCCGGGACCAGCCGCGCGAGCGTACGTCGCACCATGGCGACCACGTCGACCGACCCGGTCGACTCGGCTCGACGTATCAGCATCCCGGTGAAGAAGAAGCCCGACAGCACCAGGAACACATCGACGCCGCCGGACACGCGGCCCATCCAGATGTGGAACATCACGACCAGCGCCACCGCCAGTCCACGCAATCCGTCCAGGTCCAGCCGGTACTCCGCGCCCGCCGTTCGACGCGGCGCATGCTGGTTCTCCTCGCGGACGCGAGTCGACAACCTCATCGGCTACCCCTGACAGCAAAGGTCCTGCGATGCAGCGAACGTGTCGGCTGATGCAGGGCGGACGGAAAGTGGACAGCGGACTGTTTACCACGATCGGTAGCAGTGCAAACGAACGCACCCGTCACTCACACCACACTCACAGCTCCCGCCCCGGGCGTATTCCAGCGAACGGGTGGTCCGTGTCGCCCCGTCGCGGCGAGGTGTGGGTCGAGCTCGCTCCTCCCCCGCGGGCCGAGCTCGACCCACCCGCACGGAAACACGCCAGCGGTGATCGCCGGTGCGAGCCCGTTGTCAGGCCGTGGGTACCCGTAGCCGATCGACGCTACGCAGAATCGGTTCTAGCCCGCGGGCGGCGACCGGACCGAGAATGGCCATCAACAGCACATAGGTCGTCGCCAGTGCCGCGAACTCGGGTGGTGCGGCGCCCGCGGCCACGGCGAGACCGGCGATGACGATGGAGAATTCACCGTGGGCCACGAGCGCGGATCCAGCGCGAGCACGTCCGTAGCGGGAAGCCCCGGCCCGCCCGGCGGCCCACCAGCCGGTGGCGATCTTGGTGGCCGCCGTGACCACCGCCAGCAGCACTGCCCAGCCCAGCACCGGCGGAATGCTCGCCGGATCGGTCCTCAGCCCGAACAGCACGAAGAACAACGCCGCGAACAGGTCCCGGATCGGTTCCAGGAGCTTGGTGGCGTTGTGGGCGGTGGAATCGGAGATGGCGATGCCGAGCAGGAACGCGCCGACCGCCGCCGAAACCTGCAACGCGGAGGCGAATCCCGCGACCAGCAGCGCCGAGCCCAGCAACTTGAGCAGGAAGATCTCGCGATCACTGCTGTCGACGATCAACGACACGTAGCGGCCGAAGCGCAAGGCCACCACGAGCACCAGGGTGACCGCGGCCAGCGCGATGCCGACCGTCTGCAATCCGGCTACGAAACCCACCCCCGCCAGCACCGCGGTCAGCACCGGTAGGTAGCCGGCCATGACGAGGTCCTCGAACACGAGAATCGAAAGGATGGTGGGGGTTTCGCGGTTCCCGACTCGACCCAGGTCGTTGAGCACCTTCGCCACGATGCCCGAGGAGGAAATGTAGGTGACACCGGCCATGGCGATGGCACCGGTGACGCCCCAGCCCAGCAGCAACGCCACCGCGACGCCGGGGGTGACGTTGAGCACGACGTCGACCAGTCCCGCCGCCCACGAATTGCGCAGTCCGGTCACCAGTTCGGAGGCGGTGTACTCGAGACCGAGCAGCAGCAACAGCAGGATGACACCGATCTCGCTGGCGAGTTCGATGAATTCGTCGACATGATGAAGTTCGATGAGACCGCCGGTGCCGAACACCAGACCGCCCACCAGGTAGAGCGGGATCGGCGACATACCGATCCGGCCGGCCAGGCGGCCCAGCAGGCCGAGTCCGAAGAAGACCGCACCGAGTTGAATCAGGGACAGGGCTGTTTCGTGTGCCATCAGTCCTCAGCCGTCCGTCAGGATCCGGCCGGCCGCGGTGAGTCCGTCGACTGTGCCGACCACGACGAGCATGTCACCGGCGGTCAGCACGAAATCGGGACCGGGCGAGGGCAGCACGTGACCAGCGCGCATGACAGCGACGATGGAGGTGGTCGTGCGAGTCCGCATCTGGGTATCACCGAGTGGACGTCCGTCATACGGGGATCCGGCACGTAACGGCAGCTGCCGGGTCGCCAGACCTGTCAATTCCCGGTGTTCGTCGTCGAGCTGGGCCATCAGCTGCGGTGCCCCCAGGAGGTTGGCGAGCACCGCGGCCTCGGGACCGCTCATCGGAATCTGTTCCGAAGCATCGGGATTGCCGACGCGGCCGATGAGCAGATCGATGGATCCATCCTTGTGGTCGATCACGCCGACGCGGCGACGCGATCCGGACAGCTCGAACTCCTTCCGTATGCCGATGCCGGGCAAGGGAGTCACATCAATATTCACAAATCGAACATAACGGACATTCGCTCACGGGGTTCGGGGACCTCAGCACCCTTCCGCCGTCCCGATCGACAGCGGTCAGGACTCGTCGATGCTCAGGAAGATCCATTGCAGAGCAAAGGGTTCCGAGTATGCGCGGCCAACGCCAGACCCGGACAGCTCGTCACTCCGTCACCAGATTGGTGGCCGAAAGGCGAAGACCTCGTAGAGCTCCGTTCCGCGTAGGAAGGCGTCCTGACGCACCTCCGTAACCAAACCCTGGGAGCGCAACAGCGCGCAGAACTGTGCCAGGCGATCGCCGCAGTCGTGGACTTCGGCGACGACGGTTCGCATCCGAGCCCAGTCCGATTCGGCGATGCCGCGGACGACATCCAGTTCCGCTCGCTCGACATCGATTTTGACCAAACCGATTTCGCCTGCCGGTGCCTGGTCCGCCAGCAATGCCGACACCGTGGTGACCTCCACGTCGATCTGTTCCCCGTCCTGCAGGTCGTTCGTGACGAGAGCGATCGCCTTCTGATCGAGGCCACAATTCTGCAGGAAGATCGTCGTCGACTGGTTGTCACACTGACGGTCCGTGTACAGGCTGTAGTTCGCTGACGCCCGTGGGTACCAGGTGAACTGTGCGGTGCCCTTCGCCGCGCCGACCCCGATTTCGAGCGCGATACCGTCGGGGACGTGCGCAACCATGTTGCGGCGCAAGCACTCGAATGTCAGTGGAGCGGGCTCGACGGCGATGACGCGCACCCCGGGACAGGTATCCGCGAACGCTATTGCGCTGAGACCGATGTTCGCACCGATATCGAGCACGATGTCGTCGGGGTGCAGTTGAGCGGCCGCCCGTCGGTAGTACCCCTGGCTCGACATCTCATCCCAGAGCATCCGGGCCTCGGCGGGGCTCGTGCAGGTCACCGACCTGCCGTCCTTGAGAGTCAGTCGTTTGAGAGAAGTCAACATTCGCCAAGCACCTTTCCGGAACAGGGCCGATCTCGGCCGGCATTGTGGGGTGAATCGATTCGGGTGACGCGTATCGACGACGGTGTGGCAGATATAGCCACTGATGAAGCGCCGCCACGCGTTCACGACTGCTGCGTCGAAAACCCCTCAACGTGACGAACCGGACCAACAGGGCTGTATCCGCCATGCGAAAACTATTGAGCCCATGGAAGAGTCGGTCGCCGCCCACCGCAGCGAGTTACCCGGCGGTCGCCACCCCGACCCCGGACCTTCGTCGTATCGAAGCTCGATGAGCCCCCTCGAACGGTGCCGCGCCGGGACCGCTTTCGGTCCCGTGCGCGATGGCACGTATCGGATCCACCGCGCCGATACACCGAACCACGACCAGATTTCGAATCGCCGGAACCCCGCAGCCCGGCGTCGACGGTCGTCGTACACCTAGCGGGTCACTGTAGCCCTCGCGACGACTCGCGTCCTGTATTTACCGGAAAGGGTCGCATTAAATCTGATCAAGTATGTCCGTTTGGTCTGGTCTTCGGTCGCTCTGAACGGCACCGCCAGGCGGCCTGCGCCGCCGCAACGTCCTTGTTAGCGAACGCTTTGCCACCGAATCGACCTTGCTTCACTGTCGAGAGGATGTCGCGCTGACGCTCCGCGGATTCGCATCTGATGCGCTACAAGCAGCGTGTGTGTGTCCCGTGAGATTTAGAGGATCCAGATCATGTCAAATTGCGAGACAGTTGCCACATGCTGTGCCTATCATCTAGCGGCGGCTGTTGGCCCGCCGCGTTGTGCCGCTGTGCCGATCGAGTGTCTCGAGACTCTGCGGGCGCCGGTGAAGCCGGCGGCAGTCGCGCGAGGAGCCTCATGAGAATTCCAAGAAACATGTGAGCAGATTTGGGACGGATTGATGACTTCACCGGAAGTAGCCGAGCACCTCGCAACCCTGGTATCCCCCAAAGGGATGGACGTGGAGTTGAGCGGAGTTGTCCGCGTTCTCTCGTCGGCCCCTGCCGGTCGGACGACGACGCTGTCCGGCGACGAGCGCGAACAGCTTCTGATGGAGTGCCTCGAGAGGCTGACTCGGAGCACTCCCGCCGCTGTCGTGTTGCGCGGCACCACAACAGCGTTCGTCGCGATTCCATCGAAGCGACCGTTCCGCCTGATCGCCCGTCGGGCGACGAACGACGTCGGCGGGGCCTTGCCGGTGTTCGCCACGCACGCCCGCCAGTTGGTCAAGGTCAAAGTCGGCGGGCTGGGCGAGGTCACCGCCCGCCTGGTCGCCCGCACAAGCCGAACAGGCCGACACTCGTGGCACTGACGTAGCACTCGGTCAGCGCCTGCCTGCGCCTCGGGCGCAGGTCCAATTCCATCGCCGCGCAAGCGATCTCAACCCGTCGTCTCGGGCACGAACTGCACCGAGACGACGGGCGGCTTCGTCGTTACCATTGCTTCGTGAGTGATCGCTGAGGACCGTCAGGGTTCCCTGCCGAAGCCAACCAGGTCCGCCGCCCTCCAGCTCGGCTTGATCGAGGACTGTTGCAGGCAGTCATTCTCCGGACCTTGTCCATGCGGAGTGCTTTCGGCGGCCTACTGCGGGAAATGAAGACCTTCTCGAGTTCGGCGAAGGGCCGGTCGCCTCTTGCTCAGAGCTTCCTTTGGTGATCTCACGCAGTGCGTCATTCTCAGAATTGTCGATACCACTGCCCGGGCCGATCGGTCTCACTCGCTGGGCACCGCTACCACGAAT
This sequence comes from Nocardia sp. NPDC004340, assembly GCF_053602575.1. Classification (NCBI taxonomy): domain Bacteria; kingdom Bacillati; phylum Actinomycetota; class Actinomycetes; order Mycobacteriales; family Nocardiaceae; genus Nocardia; species Nocardia sp. NPDC004340. The sequence goes on along the minus strand of NZ_JBSGDW010000003.1, from coordinate 129,566 downwards.
GCGGCTATTTCATGGCAACGATACTGAAGCGCTGACCCTGTGTCGTATGCGACGCCGGCCCTCGCGTTCAACTGCGGAAATATAGCCCCATAGCATCCATTTTGCCCGTTATGGGCCGGTCATTAAATGGACAAATCGGAATTTCTTGCGGTTAATGTTTAAAAATGAGCTCTCTAGCGGTAATCTGGCGAATGATCCGCAATCCCTCAATGCGGATCCCCGATTGGGGAACGTGCCCACCCACGCCCCCAATGTTGTGCGGTGGTGCCGCCGAGTCCAGCGGCACCACCGTCCGGGCTTCCGAACCGTACGATACGAAGCGAACAGGAAGAGGAAATGGTCGTTACGCCATCGACGGCGCCGTCCTACGCGGGCACCGCCCGACAAGCCCTGCGTCGCCATCTGAGAGTTTTATTTCGGCATGTCCCCTTCCGCCGCTCTTCCGAAACATCGAATCGCGAGTCGAGGAAGACAACACGATGACGTCGGGGAGCGTAACGTTCGGCAACGTTCAGGTCGTATGGAGCAGCGAGAGGTCTCTCTTCATAGCCTTCAGTGCGGATTTCCCGGGGCTGTATGCCAAAGACCGATGGTCCGCCGTGCGTGCTCGCCGGCTCATGGAAGAGCGCGTACGAAGTCTTTTGATCGCCAACGACCTGTGAGGTTCGAATGGCGGCACGCAAAGTAATTGTCCCCTTGACGGAGGTCAGTGGTTGGCAACTGCAGAACTTATCGTCCTTTTTATTGTCATTTGGACGATCCTGTCATTCATTATCGGGTGGGCCTTGATGGGGCGACGGCGCTGACTTCGACGGAATCAGCACTGTTGACTGGACTGGAAATCGGGCGCGGAGGCACTGGGCGGGGTTTGTACCCCTCGGGCCACACCGTCTTGTCGTCGTAGGTCAGATGGTCGGTGCTCCGGAGTTGGTGGAGATCGGCATCCGCGAGGTTCGCTCCTTCCAGATGGGCGTCACTGAGATCCGCCATGAAGAAATTGGCGCGCGAGAGATTCGCGCCCCGCAACGACGTCGCGTGCAGATCCGCGTGCGCCAAGTCAGCACCTCTGCCGTCCGGCGCCGATAAGTTCACACGGTCCAACCTCGAGTAGGACAGATTCGCAAACTCGAGGTTGGCGCCGGAAAGATCTGCACCCTCCAGGTTTGCGAAGTCCATTCGCACGCCCTGGAAGTTGGCGCCATCCAGTGTGGTCGCGCAGAGTTTGGACCATGTCAACCAGGCATGCATGAAGACCGTATGGCTGAAACGCTTGCCGGACAGATCGATCATGACCAGGCAGGTCTTCCGGAGATCGAGCTGGTGATCCGGGAACGGCGTGTACGTGTGACTGATGGCCGCCGCGGCGGCCCACAGGTCGGCCGGTGCCGGTTCCGCAACCGGCAAGGTGTCTACCGGCAGCTCGACATCCGGGCAATTGGTCAATGCACGCGACCGCAGAAACGCGCTGAGTACCTCGACCACCGTTTGCGAGTCGGCCGCGGAATCTCGCGCGATGCGCTCCAGCGCGTAGACCCCGCCTACTCGCACAGTCTGCTGGTCGGAACCCAGATGCTCGACGGACTTACCGAAACGATCGGTGACTTCCACTTGCTGAGACAGACCGTACTGGTGCCGTGTCTCGCGCAGATTCAGACCCGTGAAGACCAGCGCCCCGACCGCCGCCGTCGCGGTGGTGATGGCCGCCAATGCGGTCCACAAGTCCTTGTTGGCCCAGCCGCGCACAGCACCCGCCACGGTCCGTGGCGGCCGCTGTGCTCCCGTGCTTTCGGCGCTTCCGACGACGTCGGCTCACTCGAGGTCACCCCGGCATCATGACGCTGGACCTGAGACAGCGAAGGACACCACGCCGTAGATGACCAGCATCGACGCATTGTGCTGCTGCCGGGGGCGAAGTGAGAGATTTCGCCCCGGCAGCAGCGGTTTTCGTCAGGTTCAGCGGATGGTGCCGAAGCCGGGGATCAGTGGGAGGTCCAGGGGGGTGACCCAGCCCGGCGGGAGGGCGTTGACGGCCGCGACGGCGTTGAGGGCTCGCATGCCCGTGGAGAGGCAGCCCGCTACCGCGGGGGTGCGGCCGGAGCCGTCGGTGAAGCGGAACGAGGTTTCCTGGGCGATCGAGGGGCTGCCGAGGATGTCGACGCGGTAGACGTCGTCCTTGGTGCCGGCGGGCCAGTCGGGGGCGGCGTCGAGGCCGATGCGGTTGACGTGTTCGAGGGTGATGACCTCGCGGCCGTTGTAGACGCCGTTGATGGTGAATCGGATGGCGGCGACGGTGCCGGCTTTGACGCCGCCCTTGGCGGAGGGACGGTCGGTCGGGGTGACCCATTTGTCCCAGGTGGTGGTGATGGCGTCGAGTTCGATGCCCGCGGCCGCCGCGATCATGGGAACGGTTGCGCCCCACGCCATGATGAGCATGTCGGGGTGTTCGAGCAGGGCTTTGAACTCGGGCGGGTGGCCGATGCCCATCTCGAATTCGTAGTCGCCCTCGTAGTCGGTGTAATCGAGCAGTTCGGAGGCGCGCACGGACTGCACCTCACCGCACAGGCCCATGAGGGTCAGCGGGAACAGGTCGTTGGCGAAGCCGGGGTCGATGCCGGTGGTGAAGCACGACGCTCCCCCGGCCTGACAGGCTTCGGTGATCGGGTCGCGCCACACCGCGGGCAGCTGCTTCATCTGCGGCCACACCCACGGGGTCATGGCGGTCGAGCACACGTCGATGCCGGCGCGCAGGAACGCGCCGATGACGCGCATGTTCTCCTCGGCGAAGGCGGCGGTGGGCCCGTAGTGGACGACGGCGTCGGGGCGCAGCGCGATGAGCTCGTCGACCGAATCGGTGGCCAGGACACCGGTTTTCGCGGCCCCGCACAGGTCTCCGGCGTCCTTGCCGACCTTGTCGGGGTTGCTGACGCCGACGCCGACGAGCTCGAAGGCGGGGTGGCGCAGGATCTCGGCCAGCACCATGGAGCCGACGACGCCGGTCCCCCACAGCACGATGCGTTTGGTGGTCATGGTGACTCCTGGATTCATCGGTGGAATTCGCCGCAGTCGACGGTGAGCATCTGGCCGGTGACCGCGGTGGCCAGGTCGCTGGCCAGGAACAGGGCCGCGCGGGCGACCTCTTCGGGTCCGGCGAGGCGGCCCAGGTCGGTGGGCGCGGCCTTCTGCCGGTAGATGTCGTCGTGGGTGACCCCGGATTGGCTTGCCAGCCAGTCGAAGTAGGCCTTGTTGATGTCCTCGTACACATACGACGGGGCGACGGAGTTGACGCGGATGCCGCGCGGGCCGAGTTCGGTGGCCAGCGATGAGGCCAGATGGGCGAGGGCGCCCTTGGACAGCTTGTACCCGGAGTATTCGGGCTGTGAGCTGTAGGACACGCACGAGTTGAGCATGATGATCGACCCGCGGGACGCGGCGAGCGCGTCGGCGAACAGGGCCGAGAGCCGCAGCGGCGCGAACACATTGGTTTCGTTGGCGTCGCGCAGCGCTTCGACGTCGATCTGGGTGATCGGGTACATGGGCGGGATGGCGAAGGCGTTGTTGATCAGGCAGTCGATGTGGCCGGCTGCGGCGACCGCGCGTTCGGCGAGTGCGCGGCGCTGATCTTCCTCGGTGATGTCGGCGCGGACGACGTGGGCGGTGGCGCCGAGGGCGCGGGCTTCGTCGGCGTATTCGTGCAGGCGTTTCTCGGTGCGTCCGGCCAGCACGAGGGTGGCGCCCATGTGGGCGGCTTCGATGGCCAGGGAGTGGCCCAGTCCGGGGCCGACGCCGGAGATGACGATGACTTTTCCGGCCAGCAGCGGTACCGGGCGATAGGTGTCGGGGATGTGCGGGGCGGCTGACACGACTCCTCCTCGAGTCCTCAGCCGTTACAGAGCGTAACGGCTTAGTTGTGACAGACTGTAACGACTCGTGCCCGCAGCGACAAGGACGAAATCCGTGACCACACGCCACCGGCTCGGCCCGCACCGCGATCCGGCGGTGGACACCGCGGTCCTCGACGCCGCCCGCGCCCTGGTCGTCGAACAGGGTTATGCCGCAACCTCGATCGACGCCATCGCCGCGCGCGCCGGAGTGTCGCGCCCGGCCATCTACCGGCGCTGGCCGTCCAAGGCGCATCTGATCGCGCAGGCGGTGTTCCCCGATGTCGGCTCGGCGGTGGTGGCGCCGGATCTGCTCGGGGAGATCCGCAAGGTCATCCGCGGCACCATCCAATTGTTCGGGTCCGCGGAAACCCGCGCCGCCATGCCCGGTCTCATGGCCGAGATGCGGGAGGATTCCGGGCTCTACGAGAAGCTGTCCGCCCGCCTGGACTCCCCCACCCGCGACGAACTCGGCGACTATCTGCCCGGCCAGGACACCCGCCCGGGCCTGGACCCGAACACGGTGCTCGACACCATCGCCGGGGCGGCCTTGTTCGCCATGTGCATCCGCGATATCGACGATCTCGACGGCTTCGCCGCCTCCCTCGAGGACCTGCTCCTCTACGGCATTCTCGGCCGCCCCGCCGCCGACTAGCCCAGACACCGGGAGGGTCTGTTCCGCAGACTCCTCATCACCGGACCCGCCGCGACTCGCGCACCCCGTCACTCCCCGATGCCCGGGCGACGTTCGCGGACGAGTCGCTGCGCGAATATCGATGGGCCGAACGGTCTTTCGCCGGTAGCCTGCCCGCCATGGCGGCGAAGAACAACAGCTATCTCGATCAGGTCGTGGCACAACAGGCCGAACTGGAGGAGGACCTGCGGCCCGCGTTCGCGCGGTCCGCACCCGCACCCGCGGCGATGCCGATCCCGCCGGGCGCCCCGGGACCGCGGGGCGCACTGGCCAAACGGGCCGGGCGCGTGGGGTCGGTGCGGGAGAACACCCCGCAGGGTCCGGTGGAGGTGCGGGTCAGCGGCTGGTGGCGGTGGCGCACGGTGCTGGTGCCGCCCAACGCGTTCGTCGTGCACACCCGCCGCGGCGCGGCCGAACCCCTGCACATCGGACTCGGTGTGTCGTTCCGGTTCGACCCCACCAAGGACTCTTACCTGGTGGTGCCCGGCGCGATCCAGACCATCCTGATCAACGCCTACTGCATCTGCAGTGAACTGCAGGGCGTGCTGGTGCAGGGGTATGTGCAGTGGATCATCGACGATTTCGCCACCGCCTACCGCAAACTCGACTTCTCCGACCCGGAGGATCCGATGCGGCTGGTCAATGTGCAGCTGCGCGAACAGGCCGAGGCCGCGATCAAGGACAAGGTGTCCACGATGGCGGTGCGCGACGTGCTGTCGGACAAGCAGCCCATCATCGAGGAGCTCACCGCGCGGCTGCGCACCGTCGCCGAGGGCGCCGGCGACGGTGCGCGGGGGCTGGGGTTGTCGATCGTGACCGTGCAGATCAAGGAGGCCGTCGTCTCCTCGAACACGTTGTGGGAGAACCTGCAGAAGCCCTACCGCAGCGAACAGAACCGGGTCGCGCGCCTGGCCGAACTCGACGCCCAGGAAGCGGTGTCGGTGCGTGAGGCCGCCGCCGGGCGGGCCGCCGAGCAGCGGCGCATCGAGAACGAGCGGGAGCTGGCCGAACTGCGCGCCCGCAACGACGCCGCGTCCTTCGACCGCGAATCCGCCGAACGTTTGCGCCGCACCGAACGCGAGCACGAGGTGAACCGGGAGGTAGCCGACCTGGCCCAGCAGTCGGCGTTGCACACGCTGCGCCTGGAACGCGAACAGCACGCCGAGAAGCTCGACAACGCCCGCCGCGAAGCCGAGCGGGCCGCGCAGCGTCAGGAAGCCGATCTTGCGTTGGCGCAGGCCAAAACCCGAGTCGCGCACGAGGCCGCGTTGCTGGAACTGGATCGGGAACGGGTCGGCATCGACAACGCCAACAACCGCAATGCCGCCACCATGCAGGCCCAGCTGATCGAGGCGCTGCCCGAGATCGTGGACAACCTGCCCACCCCGACGGAGTTGCGGACCGTGCAGATCGGCGGGGACACCACGGGATTGGCGAGTGTGGTGGCGCAGTTGTCAGACATCATCACCGCCATCCGCAAAACCGGACAATCCTGACGCGTCGGGTGTCGTCATTCGGCCCCGCCACGCCCACGCGCCGTCATACCGTCTGAGAAGGCCTCGACGGTGGGAGTGGATCGAGAATGGTGATGAGCGAACCGAATACGACACCCGCGGTGTTCCAGGCGACCGCCGCGATCGACCCTGCCGCGATCGCGGTCCGCTCGATCGGCGGCACGCTGACCCTCACCTGGCGCGACTACGCCGCCCAGGTCCGCGAGATCGCCGCGGGCCTGGCCGCGCTGGGCGTGGGCCGCGGGGACACGGTGGCGTTCATGATGGCCAACCGCGTCGAGTTCTACCCCCTCGAGGTCGGCGCCCAGCACACCGGCGCCACCTCGTTCTCGGTGTACAACACGCTGTCCGCCGAACAACTGCATTACGTGTTCAGCAACGCCGGCAACCGGGTCGTGGTATGCGAGGCGCAATACGTGGACCGCATCCGCGCGTGCGGGGTGCCCATGCAGACCATCGTGTGCGTGGACACCCCCACGCCGGGCACGCTGAGCGTCGCGCAGTTGAAACAGCTCGGGCGCAGAGACTTCGATTTCGACGCCACCTGGCAGGCGATCACCGGCGAGGACATCGTCACCCTCTGCTACACCTCCGGCACCACCGGCAATCCGAAAGGCGTGGAGATCTCCCACGCGGGTCTCGCGTTCGAATGCCGCGCCTATGCCTCGGTCATGCCGGTCGAGTTCGGGGACCGCATCACCTCGTTCCTGCCGACCGCGCACATGGCCGACCGTGTCACCGGCCTGTACCTGCACGAGTACTTCGGCACCCAGATCACCGTCGTGCCCGACCGCACCCAGCTCGGCGCCGCGCTCGCCGACGTGCACCCCACCATCTGGGGTGCGGTGCCGCGGGTGTGGGAGAAACTCAAAGCGGCCGTGGAGTATTCGGTCGCCGCCGAATCCGACCCCACCCGCAAGGCGGCACTGGTGTGGGCGCTGGACGTGGCCGCCCGCAAGGCCGCGGCGCAACTGGCCGGGCAGCCGCTCGACGGGCTGGCCGAGGAATGGGCGCGCGCCGACGCCGCCGTGCTGGGGGCGTTGCGCACGAAACTGGGCCTGGACCAACTCAAGTGGGCGCTGTCGGGGGCCGCGCCGATCCCGGCGGAAACCCTCGGGTTCTTCTTCGGCCTCGGCATCCCGATCTCGGAAGTGTGGGGCATGTCGGAATTGACCTGCATCGTCAGCGTCGCCCCGCCCGGGCAGGCGCGGCTGGGCACCGTGGGGCGGCTGCTGCCGGGACTGGAATCCAAGATCGCCGAGGACGGTGAGTTCCTGGTGCGCGGGCCGCTGGTCATGCGCGAGTACCGCAAGGAACCGCAGAAGACCGCCGACACCCTCGACGCGGACGGGTGGCTGGCGACCGGTGACATCATCACCTGCGACGCCGACGGGTATCTGCGGGTGGTGGACCGCAAGAAGGAACTCATCATCAACTCCGCGGGCAAGAACATGTCCCCGGCCAATATCGAGAACACCATCAAAGCCGCCGCCCCGCTCATCGGGGCGCTGGCCACCATCGGCGACAATCGCGCCTACAACACCGCCCTCATCGTCCTCGACGCCGAATCCGCGCCCCCCTACGCCGCCCAGCACGAGCTCCCCGACGCCTCGGCGGCGACGCTGGCCGGGGACAAGTCGGTGATCGCGGAGATCGCGCGCGGGATCGCCGCCGGGAACGCGAAACTCTCACGCGTGGAACAGATCAAACGATTCACGATCCTGCCCACCTTCTGGGAGCCCGGCGGCGACGAGATCACACTCACCATGAAGCTGCGGCGCAAACCGATCGCCGAGAAGTACTCCGCCGACATCGACCGCATGTACCAGCCGGAACTGGTCGAAGGCGTCCACGAACCCGGACCGGCCTGACCCCTTGCTGTGACACCGGCACCCGGCGGTAGCGCTGGGGTGCCGGATTCACCCCTTCATAACAGAGCAAGTGCTCTGTTATGGTCGGTGCATGCCCCGCCCCCGCACCCACGACCCCGACCGGGTGCTCGACGCCGCCGAAGCGCTCGCCGTGCGCTCCGGACCCGCCGCGGTCACCATCCGCGCCGTGGCCACCGCCACCGGCGTCTCCAACGGCGCGCTCTACCACACCTTCGGTTCCCGCGCGGAACTGCTGGGCCGCACCTGGATTCGCGCCGCCCACCGCTTCCTCGCCCTGCAAGCCGAGATGGTCGCCGCCGCCGGCGACGGCGTCGACGCGGTCATCGCCGCCGCCGAAGCCCCCGCCGAATTCGCCGCCCGCCACCCGCTCTCCACCCGACTGTTCTTCACCGTCCGCCGCGACGACCTGCTCGGCGACGACCTGCCCGACACCGTCCGCACCGAACTCGCAGCCACCCAGAAAACCCTGGTCGAGCTGATGAAAACCCTCGCCCACCGGCTGTGGCAACGTCGCGACGCCCACGCCGTGGACACCCTCACCATCTGCCTGGTCGACCTGCCGACAGCGATCCTGCTCGACCGCGACCGGCTCGCCGATCCCACAGCCCGCCGGCAGTTGCGGGCCGCGGTCCGCGCGGTCCTCGACATCGGGCCCGCACCCGCCTGACCCACTTTCGCGAAGGAACCCCCATGCCCACTCTGAGCTACCGCGACAAGATCGCCGTCCTCGACCTCGGCGGCGACGAGAACCGCTTCTCACCCGACTTCCTGACCTCCGTCGGCGACCTTCTCGACACCGTCATCGCCGACGGTGCTCACGCACTGGTCACCACCGCGTCGGGCAAGTTCTACTCCAACGGCCTCGACCTGGACTGGTTGTCCAACAATGGTGAGCGCGCCGAATGGTATGTCGCGCAAGTGCAGTCACTGCTGGCGCGCATGCTCACCTTCCCGCTGCCCACCGCCGCCGCCCTGCCCGGCCACGCCTTCGGCGCCGGCGCGATGCTCGCGCTGGCCCACGACTACCGGGTGATGCGCGAAGACCGCGGCTACTTCTGCTTCCCTGAAGCCGACATCCGTATCCCGTTCACCCGCGGCATGTCCGCGCTCATCCAAGCCAAACTCACCCCCCGATCGGCCGTCGCGTCCATGACGACCGGGCGCCGCTTCGGCGGATCCGACGCCTTGGCCTACGACCTCGTCGACGCGATCGGCGACCTCGACACCCTCACCGACACCGCGCTGGGCATGCTCGGCCCGATCGGCGCGAAAGACCAGGACACCCTCGGCGCGATCAAGGCCACCATGTTCGCCGACGCCGTCTCCGCCCTCAACAACGCCTGACCCCGGGTCGCCGGGTGCGGCGCACCGCGAACACCGCCAGCCGCACCCGGTTGTCACAGCCGGTCTTGTCCATCAGCTGCACCAGGTGCTTCTTCACCGTCGTCACCCCCAGATGCAGACGCTGCGCGATCTCGGCATTACTGAAACCCTCCCCGACCAAACTCAGCACATCCAGCTCCCGCGGCGTCAGATCCACTGGGGCAGAGGTGGTTTCGGTGGGCGTGTCGAGGGCGCGCTGGACCAGGCGATGCAACAGGGAAGGGGAGAACAGCAGCCCCCCGTCCATCACCCGCCGGATCGCCGACAGCAACGCATCGGGCTCGGTGTCTTTCACCAGATAGCCGCTCGCACCCGCCGCCAACGCCGGATACAGGTGCTCGTCGTCGTCGAAGGTGGTCAGCACCAACACCTTCGGCCCATCCGTGCCCGCGGTGATCTGCCGCGTCGCCTCCACCCCGTCCATGCCGGGCATCCGCAGATCCATCAACACCAGATCCGGTGACAGTTCCGCCACCGCGCGCACCGCCGCCACCCCGTCGGCGGCCTCTCCGACCACCGCCAGGTCCGCGGTCTCTTCGACCAGCATCCGCAACCCCGCCCGCACCAGACGCTGATCATCGACCAGCAACACCCGGATCACCGCGACACCACCGCCTCCGCCACCGGCAGCACCGCGTGCACCACCCACATCCCGTCGCGCGCACCCGCCTCGAGGCTGCCTCCGGCCATCTGGGTGCGCTCACGCATTCCGGCCACCCCATGCCCCGGCACCGCCGCCACCGACCCGCCGCCACTGCGCACCGACACCGTCACCCCGGAATCGGTGCGCGACACCGCGACCCGCACCGGGTGGGCGCGGTCGGCGTGCTTCATGACATTGGTCAGCGACTCCTGCACCAAGCGCAGCAACGCCAGCCGGGTGATCGCGTCCACCCCGTCCAGACGCGCGTCGATATCGCCATGCACCGTGAACCCGCCCTGACGCACCCGGGCCACCGCCGCCTCGATCTCGGCCCGAGCCACCGTCGCATCCAGCAACGGCACCGCCCCCACCATCGGATCCCGCAGCGCGGCCAGCAGCCGCCGGATATCGGTCAACGCCCCCGACGCCGTCTCACCCACGTCATCGAGAACCTCCGCCACCCGCGGATCCGTGCCGCCGAGCACCCGGCGGGCGACCTTGACCCGCAACACGATCGAGGCCATGTGATGGGCGACCAGATCGTGCAGTTCCCGCGCCAGCGCCGTGCGCTCCTCCGCGCGCGCCCGTACCTCCGCTTCCGCGGCCCGCGCGGCCAGACTGGCCGTCAGCTCGCGCTGCCCCCGCAGATACAAGCCCAGCAGCACCGGCAACCCCACATAGGCGAGGGCTTCCACGAACGTCGCGCCCCGCCAGAACGACGGCGTATGCCCACCCCAATGCCCGGCCGGCCACGCCACCGCCCACACCGAACCGACCAGCACCGCGGCCCGGGTCCCGCGCCGCGTCACCGCCTCCACCACGGCCAAGGCCGCCAGATACGGCACCAACTCCGACGGCCCCCACGCCGGGATCACGAACATCGCCACCGCCAGCCCCGACAACACCAGCGACATCGCCACCGGCCACCGGCCACCCACCGCGAACAACACTCCCGCCGACACAGCAATCAGCCAGTAAACTAACGGGACGTGGTACTCACCGGGGAACGTGCTCGCCGCCAGTAACAACGGAATCAGCAGCAGCGGCACAAAACGTGCCATCTTCCAGCGGATCGGATGAGAGTGGGGAGCAGGCACCAAACCACCGTAGAGACCGCACCCCGACCCGGCACACACGGGTCGCGTTAGCACAGAGATAGCTTGCCCGCAAGACTCGCCAGGCCGCATCCATGGCCGTGAACGCGGCTCACGGGAGGGGGAAACGACACCACCGCGATCAGCAGGCTGGGACCGGCGCATCAACCCCGCGCCGCATCGACCCGAGGAGGGACCCTGTGATCTCGCGACGACGCCTGCTCCTCACCGCCGCCGCCATACCCCTGGGCCTCACCGCCTGCACCAGCGGCGAACCCGGACCCAGCACGAATGGACCCGGCACAGGAACCGGTACCCGGGCCCTGCTCATCCCGCCCCTGGCCCCATCGCGCGTCGACGCCGACGGAGTCCGCCGGTTCACCCTGACCGCACAGGCGGGCAGCCACGAGATCCGGCCCGGCACCCACACACCCACCTGGGGATACAACGGTTCCATCCTCGGCCCCACCCTGCGGGCTCGGCGTGGGGAGACCGTCGAGATCGCCATCACCAACACCCTGCCCGAAGCCACCAGCGTGCACTGGCACGGCATGCACGTGCCCGCCGCCGACGACGGCGGCCCGCACCAGATGATCGCCCCCGCCGCCACCTGGACCCCGCGCTGGCACATCGACCAGCCCGCAGCCACCCTCTGGTACCACCCGCACCCGCACGGCTCCACCGAGAAACACGTCTACCGCGGACTGGCCGGACTGTTCTACCTCGACGACGACAACGGCGACCACCTGAACCTGCCCTCGCGCTACGGCATCGACGACCTCCCCCTCGTCATCCAGGACCGCCGCTTCACCCCTGACGGCCGCCTCGACGAAACCTCTTCCAGCAGTTACGGATTGCTCGGCGACACCCTCATCGTCAACGGCGCCGTCCCCGGCCACCACGACCTGCCCGCCCGCCGCGCCCGCCTGCGCCTGCTCAACGGATCCTCGGGCCGCCTGCTCGACATCGGCCTGAGCGAGGACCGCGAATTCACGCTCATCGCCACCGACGGCGGCCTGCTTCCCGCCCCCGTCACCCGTACCCGCCTGCTGCTCAGCCCCGGCGAACGCGCCGAGATCCTCGTCGACCTCGACCCCGGCCACATCGCCACCCTGCGCGCCTACCCCGTCACCACCCGCACCGGCATCGACCGCCCCGAACGCTTCGGCTTCGACGACACCTTCGACATCCTCACCCTGCGCGCCACCACCATCGCGCCGGTCGCGCCAATTGCACCCGCCCTACCGGGTGTCCTCGCCGCCCTCACCCCACTGGCCCCCGACCTCCCGGTCACCCGCACCTTCGACCTGAAATGGTTCATGATCAACGGCGCGAAGATGGACATGACCCGCATCGACCTGACCGTCCCCACCGGCGCCACCGAAGTCTGGGCCGTCACCAACCGCGAGGACTGGCCCCACAACTTCCACGTCCACGACACCCAATTCCAGATCCGCGCCATCGACGGCACACCCCCGCCCCCACACCTGGCCGGCTGGAAGGACACCGTCTACACCGAACCCGCCCGCACCTACGAACTGGCGATGCGTTTCCTCGGCCCCGCCGACCCCGCCCACCCGTTCATGTACCACTGCCACCTGCTCCACCACGAAGACCAGGGCATGATGGGCCAATTCCTGATCCTCGACCCCGGCCAGGCCCCCGCCTTCACCCCGCCTCCGATGGGCGACATGCCCATGGGTGCGGGCGGATCCGGCACCCATGGCGGTCACTGACCGCCGCGCGCCGCACCGCCCGTACCGGGGCTCGGGGTCAGCGGCCCTGCCAGACCGGGGGACGCTTCTCCACGAACGCCCGCATCCCCTCGCCGGCGTCCATCGACGACAGCGCCGCCGCGGCGACCTGGCCCTGCTTGCCGAAAGCCTCGGCGACCGACCAATCCGGGGCCTGCTCGATGATCTGCTTGCTCGCGTCGATACTCAACGGCGCGTTCACCGCCACCCGCGCCGCCAACTCCAGCGCGGCATCGAGTGCCTTGCCCGGTTCGGCGACCTGATTGATCAACCCGATCTGCGCGGCCCGCGCCGCGCTGATCGGGTCGCCGGTCAACGACAACTCCATGGCGATCGCGCGCGGTAGGCGCTGCGACAGGCGCAGCACGCCACCACCGACCGCGACCAGGCCACGTTTCACCTCGGGGATACCGAAGGTCGAATCGCTCGCGGCGACAATCAAATCCGCGACCAGCGCCAGTTCGCAGCCGCCGGCCAGCGCCGGGCCCTCCACCGCGGCGATGAGCGGTTTGCGGGGCGGCTGGGACACGATGCCCAGGATGCCGCGCTTCTCGGTCACCGGCACCTCACCGCGCGCGGCCGCCTTGAGATCCATTCCGGCACTGAAATAGCCGCCCGCGCCGGTCAGGATCGCGATCCGGGCGTTCGGGTCGGCCTCGTAGGCGTCGATCGCGCGCTCCAAACCCAGCGCCGCCGCCAGATTGATCGCGTTGCGGGCGTGGGGACGATTGATCGTGATGATCATGATGTGGCCGCGGCGCTCGATCAGCACCGGCGCGGGCGGCGGAGGCGGCAACGGCACCCGCGCCACACCCGCCGTACTCAACACCGGCTCCGCTGCCGATTCTCCCGCTGCCGATTCCTCGGCGTCCGAACCCGACTCGGGACGCTGCGCCCCGGCCGGGGTGATCGCGTCACCGACCACGGTCACCGGCAGCCCCAGCCAGTCGTCCTCGGTCAACGCGGCCAGCAGCGCGGAATTGGTGGACCGCAACAGCACTCGATCACCGGCCGGGGTCAGCAGGCTCACGATCGCGGCCTCCGGGCGACCGTCACGACCGTAGGGCAGCGTGTAGGCCTCCACCACGGCCTCGCCGTCGTAGCCGGTGCGCGCCGGGCGGGCCGGGGGATGCTCGATCACCGGAGTCAGGTGCCGGTAGGGCTGTGCGGGCGGGGTCGCCGAATACACGCCCATCGCGTGCTTGGTCAGATACCAGCCCAGAGATGTGGCCAGACCGAAGGATTCGGGTTCGGCGCGCAACCGGCCCACCAGCGACGCCACCGCGTGCCCGCCGTAATTGTTGCCCGGACCGCCGCCGAAGGTCAGCCCACCGGTCACCGACAGCGGCCGCTTCGGGTCGTCGACCGGCAAACCCAGCTCACGCGCCGCGATCTGCACCGCCACCGGGAAACACGCGTACAGGTCCACCGGACCCAGATCCTCGGCCGTGATCCCGGCATGCTCGAACACCGCGGCCCCCAACGCCCCGATCGCCGGCGACGCCGCCAACTCGGCACGCTCACTGACGAACCACTCATCGGTGCCCGACGCGCCCGCATGCAGGAACACCCACTTGTCCTGCGGGATCCCCGCCGCCTCCGCCGCCGCGGCCGAGGCCACGATGATGCCCGAGGCCATATCCACCGTCAGATTCGCGCACTCGAGCTTCGTGTACGGCGCCGAGATCATCCGATTGGCCTCGGTCACCGCCGCGATATCGGTGGCGGTGAACTCCTGCGGCTGCCACGCCTGCGGATTGGCCGCCGCCACCGCCGAGAACCGCGACCACAATTCCGCCACCGCGGTCGCGTGCTCGGCCGGCGTGCGACCCATCCGGTGCCGGTTCGCCGACTCGAGCAGCGCGTACATATTGATCGGGGCCTGCAACCCGGCCGCGGACTCCGCGGCATTGTTGGCCGCCTTGTCGATCCCGACCGTCCGTGTCGGCGACACCGAGCCGTCCTGCACCGGCCACGCCACCTCGACCCCGGCCCGCTGCGCCGCCGCCTGTGTCGCCCCGGCCTCCGCGCCGGTCACCAACACCAGGTCGTAGTCGCCCGCCGCGATCGCCGCGGCCGCCTCGTTGATCACCAACTGGCCGCCGTCACCACCGAACGGACTCGACTGCACCGTGTCCACCCCGTCCGCGCCGACCGCGGCCGCCACCAGCGCACCCAGATCCCGGTACTGCCACGACGTCGGCGACACCGCGAACACCGCGTCCGCCCGCCCCAGCAACCCGTCCCCGACCCCGGTGTCGGCGGCCGCGGCCCGCAACGCCCGCACCGCCAGCTGCGACGGATCGGCATACGACGCGTCGGGGGTGCGCTGCACGATCTGCCCGACACCCACCAGCACCGGTGTCGTCGGCGCCAACACCACCCCGGAAGCCCGGTGCCGCACCGCCTTCCGCTCCGCGCGCCCCGCCGGCGGCGCGGTCCCCGCCAGCACCGCCGGCAACCTGTCGAGGGACTCGGTCAACGCGTCACCGAGCGCGCGGGCCACCGTGCCACCGAGCGGGCCCTCGATCGGCTGCCCCGACAACCCCGCGTCGATGTACACGCTCGACCCGGAACCGTTGGGCGCCACCGTGATCCACAACCCCAGGCCCAAACCCTGCGGGCCGCGTCCGCGCAACCCCAGCCGCGAGTCGCTGACCTCGGTCACCAGCCACGCCACATCGGCCGGAATACCCATGAACTTGGCGACCTGCGTGTACTCCACGCCGACCGCCGCCGACCCCGGCGCCTCCCCACGCCAGCCCGCGTGGAAACTCACCCACTCCGGAAGCCGCTGCAACTGCGCCAGATACACCAGCGTCGCCGCCGCACCGGTCTCGAGATCGCGATGCGCGTGCGCGGTGCGCAGATAGTCCGACAGGCCCTCGGGCAGGGTGTGCTCGACCGGCGCGGCCTCCACCGGCACCCCCTGGCCGGTCACGCCCGCGATCAACTCCCGCACGATCCGCGGATCGCGGCGCACGGTGTCCAGTAACCGGCCCCCGGCGCGGACCTGTTTGCGCAGCGACGCGCCCTTGCCCAGTCCCTGCTCCACCACCGCACGCACACGATCGAAACCTGGCACCGCACTCACGGCCCACCTCCTCGCTGAGGGTCCACACCATCCGGCCCTCACGGTATCGGCCGTTCACCCACCACGGGAAGAGTCAACGCAACTTCGCACCCCCAGCAATATTCGGGCGCGAATCGCCGTTCACAACTCGCGGGCGAACCAGACCTGATCCAGCATCCGGATCCCGTCGACCATCACCACGTCCTCATACCCGGCCGCCGCGGTGAACACATCCGGCACGATCCGCGTCATCCGGAAGCCGCACCGCTGGTAGAAGCGCAGATTCCCGGCATCCGCGGTCGCGGTGGCCACCTCCAGCCGCCGCACCCCAGCCGCCGTCGCGGCCGCCACCACCGTGTCGATCATCCGCCGTCCCACCCCGGACCCGCGCAACGGGCGCACCACCGCGGTATTGACGATCTCCCACGTCGACTCGTCCGTCTCCGGGGCCGCCTGGATATGGCCGACCACATCCCCGGACGCGTTGCGCGCCACCCACACCCGCCCGTGCCCGATGTACCCGGCCAGCAGCGGCTCGGAATCCTCGGCCATCCGGAACGACCACGCGATCTCCTCGCGATCACCGGTGAACTCCTCGATCCGCACCGCGTCGGCATCGGAGTCGGGCGGCACCACGATCAGCATCCAGCCCTCGGGATCCAGCACCGCGAACGCGCCCGCCGCCACCCAATACGGATTGTCCGGAATCACCTCGGCCACACCATGATCGGCCAGCCGTTCGCGCAACGCCTCGAACCCGCCGCGCAGATACAGCACCACCGCGTCCTCGGGGTCCACCGGCGGCGGGGCGGGCGCGTCGTCGCGGCGCACCAGCTCGAGCTGGGCGCGCGGCCCCGGCAACCCGAACACGAACCCGCTGTAACCCGCGTGATCGGAGAACGCGAAAAGCTGTGTCAGACCGACGATCTCCCGATAGAACGCCGCGCACTCGTCGAGCCGGGCCGTCGCGCGCGCGAACCGCGCCGCACCCACCGCCAACCCGTCCACACCGGACTCCGCCGCACCCACCGAACAGCCCTCCTCGATCGACGACACACCGCTCCCAGGATGCGCCGTCCACCACCGCCGGGTCGACTCATTAACGCCCGCGCCGCACACAAGAACGCGCGAGCCCGGACATCCGGGCTCGCGCGTCGACAGGTCGCGGCAGCGGCGCTACAGAGCGATACCCAGCAGCGCGTCGACGGTGTCGGTGATCAACGCCGGAGCCGTCGCGTCGGGGCCGCCGTAAGCCAGCGCCTGCTGCGCCCACGCGTCCAGCGCCGCCAGCGCCTTGGGGGTGTCGAGGTCATCGGCCAGGTGCCGACGCACCCGCGCCACCGTGTCGGTCGCATCAGGGGCCGAGTCCAGCGCCACCGCCGAACGCCACAGCGCCAGCCGCGAAACCGCTTCGGCCAGTACCGCATCCGACCACTCCCGGTCGCTGCGGTAGTGCCCGGAGAACACGCCCAACCGGATCGCGCCCGGATCGGTGCCCGCCGTGCGCAGCTTGGACACGAACACCAGATTGCCGCGCGACTTCGACATCTTCTCGCCATCGAGCCCGATCAGGCCCGCGTGCACGTAATGCCGGGCGAAGCGACGCCCCTTCACCAGCGCCTCGGCGTGCGCGGCGGAGTACTCGTGGTGCGGGTAGATCAGGTCGCTGCCGCCGCCCTGGATATCGAACTCGGTGCCGATCCGGTTGACCGCGATCGCCGCACACTCGATGTGCCAGCCCGGACGGCCCGCCCCGAACGGCGCCGGCCACGACGGCTCACCCGGCCGCTCGGCCCGCCACAACAGCGCGTCGATCGGATCACGCTTGCCCGGCCGCTGCGGATCCCCGCCGCGCTCGGCGAACAACCGGTCCATCGTCTCGCGGTCATAGCCCGACTCGTAGCCGAACTGCTCGGTCGCGTCGTGACGGAAGTAGATGTCGGGATACTGCGGGTCGTCGACCACGTACGCCGCGCCCGAGGCCAGCAGCTTGTCGACCAGTTCCACGACCTCCTGCACCGACTCGATCGCGCCGATGTAGTCGCGCGGCGGGATCACCCGCAGCGCCGCCATGTCCTCGCGGAACAGGTTGATCTCGCGGGTGCCCAGCTCACGCCAGTCGATGCCGTCGCGTTCGGCCCGCTCGAACAGCGGATCGTCCACGTCGGTGGTGTTCTGCACGTAGTGCACCTCGTGGCCGGCGTCGCGCCACAACCGGTTGACCAGGTCGAAGGTCAGGTAGGTGGCGGCGTGGCCGAGGTGGGTGGCGTCATAGGGGGTGATGCCGCAGACGTACATCGTCGCGGTCGCGCCGGGGGTCACCGGGCGCACCTGCTTGTCGGCGGTGTCGAACAAACGCAACGCTGGTCCGGATCCGGGGACGGTCGGGACAGCGGTATCGGACCAGGACTGCATGATCCGAGGTTATCCCTGGGATCGGGCCGCGACGTCGCCGCCCCCGCACCGGTGTGCCCCACGACACGCGCCCGACCGGGCCGACCTGCACCCTAGTCGCCGACCCGGCGGTGTCAATGCTTGCAATCAGCGCGACGAGAACGCCGCGGCGACCCGAACGCCGGGGGTCAGAACGCGGGCCACGGAATCGGCCGCTGACTGGCGGGCAACGGCATCACCGGCTCGTCCAGCAACGCCCGCCCCCGCGCCTCGAGCGCGTCGATCTCGGCGTCGGTGATCAACCCCGCCAGCCGCTCACCCAGCTCCCCGGGCAGCGCCTTCACCAAAACCGTGATGTCGGTGAGCAATTCGTCGGCGACCGGCTCGCCGGCCCACCCCCACAACACCGTGCGCAACTTCGGCTCGGTGTGCAGGCAGATCCCGTGATCCACCCCGTACACGCGCCCATCCAGACCCAGCAGGGCGTGCCCGCCCTTGCGGTCGGCATTGTTGATCAGCACATCGAGCACCGCCATCCGCTGCAGCCGCTCGTCGTCGGCGTGCACCAGCGACACCGGATGCCCGCCCGGATCCAGCGCCCGCAGCACCTCCCGATACCCGTCGGGGATCGCGCTCACCGGGCACAGATCCACCAGACCCGGGCTCGGCTCGTCCTCGGCGGTGTCGATCCAGCGCTGCACCATGCCGGGCCCGAAAGGTCCCTCCCGCAACACCGTTTCCGGGATCACGCCCCACCCCAGCGCCTGCGACACCAGATACGAGGCCACCTCCCGCCCGGCCAGGGTGCCGTCGGGGAAGTCCCACAACGGCCGCTCCCCGCGCTCGGGTTTGTACACCACCCGCTGCCCGCCCGCGCCCGCCTCGCACACCAGGGTGACGTTGCTGGCGGTGGTGACCTGACCGATCACCGTCAACTCGGCGGTCTGCCACGACCGGTCTGCCGTGGGGCTGCTGGAGGCCGACACCGGATCAGTCCTCGGAATCGTCGTCGGAGTCGTCGGCTTCGGTGGCCCCGAAGATGTCGCCGCGCTTGTAGCCGTTGGTCCGCACACACATGTGCCCGGCCGTGGACAGCGGCTCCCCGCACAGCGGACACGGCGGGCGGCCCGCCGCGATCACCCGCGCCGACCGCAACGCGAACTCCCGCGCCTGCACCGGGGTCAGGAACACCCGCACCGCGTCGGGACCCTCCTCGGTGTCGTCGAGAACCACCGATTCGTCGACCTCGGTCTCGGTAATCGCCAACAGCTCCACCACCACCGCGCCCGCGTCGGCGTCCCAGCCCAAACCCATGGTGCCGACCCGGAATTCGGCGTCGATCGGCGTCACCAGCGGCGCGGTGTCGGCCACGTCGGCGGCCTGTGGGGGCACCGAGGTCCCGAAGCGCCGTTGCACCTCGTCGAGCAGCAGACCCATCCGATCGGCCAGCACCTTCACCTGCTGCTTCTCGAGCAGCACGCTGATCACCCGCGGCTCCTGCACCGCCTGCAGGTAGAACGCGCGGTCGCCCGGCTCGCCGACGGTGCCGGCGACGAAACGATCGGGGGTGCGGAAGATATGGATTGCCCGGCCCATTGCACCTCCATTCGGTTCACTCACACTGATGAATCGGGGCGTTCGCCAGCCCCATTATCCGTACTGTCGGTGGTACCCGTTTCTCCGCCGGGAACCGGCCCCGAGCGCGATTCGCCGCCAGTTCGCGGTGAAATCGCCGCCAACCCGGACAGATCGGTACCCGTGTCATTGAGCCGCCACACATAAGGGGCGTTCGGGGTGTAGCGGACGACGCTGATCGACGCCGGTTCCACCACGATCCGCTGGAAGCCGTCGAGGTGAAGGCCGAACGCGTCGGCCAGCACCGACTTGATGACATCGCCGTGCGTGCACGCAATCCACAACACATCGCTACCATGCCGCTCGGCGAACTGCCGATCTCGTTCGCGCACAGCGGACACGGCACGGAACTGCACCTCCGCCAGCGACTCACCCGAGGGGAACCGTGCCGCCGACGCCTGCCGCTGCACCACCTTCCACAACGGCTCGGTGACCAGGTCGGCGAGCGCCTTGCCCGTCCAGTCGCCGTAGTCGACCTCGAGCAGCCGCTCGTCCGGGTCGGCCTCGATGCCCAGCTTGTCCGCGAGGGGGGCGACGGTGCGCTGGCAGCGCAGCAGCGGCGAGCACACGATGTGCTCGATCGGCAGCGATCCCAGCCGCTGAACCAGGCTCGCGGCCTGCTCACGGCCACGGTCGGTCAGATCGACGCCGGCGCTGCGCCCGGCCAGGGTGCGGGCAATGTTCGACGTGGACACGCCGTGCCGCAACAGGATCACCGTCACCGGGACAGCCTACCGACTAGGTCGCCGACACGACGCCGGTCGCCAGCAGCGCGATCACCGTCAACCCCAGCACGATGCGGTAGCCCACGAACCAGTCCAGCGAATGGCGCGCCACGAACTTCAACAGCCACGCCACCGACGCGTAGCCGACCGCGAACGACAGCACCGTGGCCACCAGCAGCTGCGGTCCCGACGCATTGAGGCCCTCACCAGCGGGTTCGAAGGCATCGGGGAGGCTGAACAGGCCCGAGGCCAGCACCGCGGGAATGGCCAGCAGGAACGAGAACCGCACCGCCGCCTCACGAGTCAGACCGCAGAACAGGCCCGCCGAGCTCGTCGCGCCCGAACGCGACACGCCCGGGATGAGGGCCAGGCACTGGGCCAGGCCCATGATCAGGCCGTCGCGGGTGGTGAGCAGTTCGATCGGGCGGCGCGCGCGCCCGTAGGTCTTGCCCGAGTAGTACTCCGCCGCCGCGATCACCAGCGCGAACACGATCAGCATGATCGAGATCAGCCACAGATTCCGTGCGCCGGTACGGATCTGGTCCTTGAACAGCAGACCCAGCACCCCGATCGGGATGGTGGCGATGATCACATACCAGCCGACCCGGTAGTCCAATTCGCGCTGGGTGTCGGGATCGGGGCCGTAGGCGAAGGAGCCGTCCTCGGTCAGCACCGGCAGCTGCGTGGTGGCGCGCTCGTGCAGCGGCACCGAATCGCGTTGACGCCCAGCGACCTTCATCCACACCGTGGTGCACCAGGCCACCAGGATCCGCCAGATGTCCTTGGCGAAATACACCAGCACCGCCGCCTCGGTGCCCAGCTGGGTGACCGCGGTGAACGACGCGCCCGCGTCATCGCCGAAGAACACCGCCGAGACGATCCGCAGATGCGCCGAGGAAGAGATCGGCAGAAATTCCGTCAGACCCTGTACCAGGCCCAGCACCAATGCCTGCACCCACGTCATCGACTCGCCCACGCAGCCTCCAGTCCCGAATCATCAGCTCCCGGTGAGCATTTCGACGCCCCGGGCCGCCACCGGCGCGGCGTTCGCGCCCCGCCGCAACGCTGCGACCCTACCGGGCCGTGATGGCGCGCCCGATACCCCCGGGTGAAATCGGGTTCCGGCTCGCGCGCGCCGGAATTCGCCGCGCTCGGCGCGGGCCGTAGCCGGGCGCGGGCCGCCGGTGCGCCTAGGCTGACGCGTGTGACGAAAGGGCAAGCGCGGTGATGCAACAACGGACGGTCGGCCGCAGCGGACTGCGGGTGTCGAGGCTCGGGCTGGCCACCCACACCTGGGGCAGGGAGACCGACGCCGAGGACGCCGCGGCCCAGCTGCTGGCGTTCGTCGAAGCCGGCGGCAACCTCGTCGACACCTCCCCGGCCTACGGTGACGGCGCCGCCCAGCACATCCTCGGCGAGCTGATCGCCGAAGTCGGCCGCGAGGACCTGGTGCTGTCCGGAAGTGCCGGATACACACCGATACTCAGCGACGCCGCCGCCGACGCGCCCGCCGCCGTGCGCTGGACCGTCGACGCCTCCCGGCGCACCATGCGCCGCCAGCTCGACCACACCCTCACCCAGCTCGGCACCGACCACCTCGACCTGTGGACAGTCGCCGCGTGGGACCCGCACACCCCCCTGGAGGAGATCGCCGACACCTTGTCGTGGGCGGTGCGCTCGGGACGCGTTCGCTACGCCGGAGCGCGCGGCTACGACGGCTGGCAGCTGGCCACCCTCGCCGCCGCCGCGCCGCTGACCGCCGCCAAGACCCCCTACTCGCTGCTGGCGCGCGGCGTCGAGCACGAATTCGTGCCCGCCGCACAGCATCACGGCATCGGCGTCATCGCCACCGCACCCTTGGCCGGGGGGATCCTCACCGGCAAATACCGCGACGGGGTGCCCGCCGATTCCCGCGGCGCCGACGAGTCCACGGCCGCGGAGATCACCGCCCATCTCGACGACCGGGCGGTGCGGGTGGTCGACGCGGTCGTCACGGCCGCCGACGGGCTGGGGACCTCGCCGCTGGCGGTGGCGCTGGCGTGGATCCGAGACCAGCCCGCGGTCGCCTCGATGCTGGTCGGGGCCCGCGACATCGGGCAGCTCACCGGCATTCTGGCCGCCGAGACCCTCGAACTGCCCCGCGCCATCGCCGCGGCCCTCGGAGACGTGAGCGCACGCACAGAATGAGCCAGGCTAGCCTTGCCTGCATGAGGTGTCTCGTGAATGCCCGCACCGCCGCCCGCACGCTGGTGATCCTGCTGCTCGGTGTCGGTCTCGTCGCCGGGGTCACCGCCTGCGGCTCGGGCACCACCACGAGCACCGGCGGCCGCGGACCCGTCACCGCCGAGATCGGCGACCTCGACCCGGTCACGCTGGGTCCCGAACCGGTTGCCACGCTGCCGGTCACGGTCACCTCCTTCGACGGCACCCCGGTCACCGTCACCGACACCTCCCGCATCATCGCCGCCGACCGCTACGGCACCCTCGCCCAAACCGTCGTCGCCCTGGGGCTGCGCTCGAAGCTGATCGGGCGCTCCAACTCCGCGGCGTTCCCCGCCGTGCGAGACCTGCCCACCGTGTCCTCGGGCAGCGGCACCCTGAGCGTGGAAGCTGTTGCGGCACTGCGGCCCACGGTGTTCCTCACCGACACCACCACCGTCACCCCCGCGCTGCGCGACCAGCTGCGCGCCCTGGGCATCACCGTCGTCTACTTCGACACCGGACGCACCATGGCCGGAGTCGTCCCGCAGATCGAGGCCGTCGGCGCCGCGCTCGGTGTGCCCGACGCGGGCAAGGCGCTGGGGCAGCGCACCCGCACCGAGATCGACGCCGCCATCGCCTCGGTGCCGCATCAGGACGCCAAACCCAAGATCGCGTTCCTGTACCTGCGCAGCGCCGCCATCACCATGATCGCCGGACCCGGCTCGGGCGCCGACTCGCTGATCACCGCGATCGGCGGCATCGACGCCGGAACCGCGTCGGGCATCACCAAGGACTTCCTGCCCATCACCAGCGAGGCCATGATCGCCGCCGCCCCCGACGCCCTGCTGCTCATGAGCGACGGCCTGGCCTCGGTCGGCGGCGTCGACGGCCTCGAGAAGGTCCCCGGCATCGCCCAGACCCCCGCCGGACGCGACCGCCGCGTCATCGACATGTCCGACGCCGTCCTGCTGTCCTTCGGCCCCAACACCGGCCGCGTGCTGTCGGCCCTCGTGAAGGCCGTCTACGGCCCCGCCGCCGCATGAGCAAGCGCCCCGGAGCGGCCGACAACCAAGGCCCCCACATGGATTCACCGAGCAACACACACGACGACCGCACCGCAGCGCACAACGGCGCTGCCACCGTGCTCGGCCCCGGCGACCCGGCACACGATGCGCCCGCCGACTCAGCACACGATGGTCCCGCCGACGCGGGACAGGGCGGTCCCGCCGATCCGGAGCACGGCGGCCCGGCGGCCCCCGCGCAGGACGGCCCGGCCGAGCGCTCGTCCGGCGGGAGTGCCGAACAGGCAACGGCGGCGGCGGCGAAGACGCCGGCTGGGTCCAGCGCACCGATCAGCGGCGACGAGGCGATGACCGCGGAGTCGGCGGTCAAGGCGCTGCCCAGCGCACGCCGCAAGTGGTCGCGCAACGCGATCATCTTCACCGGCGCGCTGGCCGCGCTGGTGGTGCTCGCGCTGATCTCCGCCGCCATCGGCCAGGTGCCGACCAGTCCCGCCGAGGTCGCGGGCGCGTTCCTGCACCGCATCGGGCTGGACTGGGGTCCCATGCCCGCCCACCCCGCCGGATACGTGACCCTGTGGGAGGTGCGGTTCCCGCGCGTCGTGCTCGGCATGCTCGTCGGCGCGGCCCTGGCCACCGCCGGCGCCCTGCTGCAGGGCGTGTTCGCCAATCCGCTCGCCGAACCCGGCGTGATCGGCGTGTCCGCGGGCGCGGCGGTCGGTGCGGGCACCGTGATCGTGGCCGGGGGCGCGTTCGTGGCCGCCTGGTCGGTCGCGGCGGGCGCGTTCGCCGCCGGACTGGCCACCACCCTGCTGGTGTATCTGCTGGCCCGCTCAAACGGCCGCACCGAAGTGGTGACCCTGGTGCTGACCGGTGTCGCCATCAATGCCTTCGCCGGCGGACTGATCTCGTTCCTGCTGTTCTCCGCCTCGCCCGCGGCGCGCGACCAGATCGTGTTCTGGCAGATGGGCAGTCTCAACGGCGCCACCTGGCAGTCGGTGAACGTGGTGTGGCCGCTGACGCTGCTGGGCCTGGCCGCCGCGATCTGGATGGCCCCGCGCCTGGACCTGCTCGCCCTGGGAGAGTCCGCGGCCCGGCATCTGGGCGTGGACGTGGAACGGTTGCGGCGCAATGTGATCGTCGTGGTCGCGGTGCTGGCCACCGCCGGGGTCGCGTTCACCGGCATCATCTTGTTCGTCGGGTTGATCGTGCCGCACCTGGTGCGCATGCTGGTCGGGCCCGGCCACCGGGTGCTGATCCCGCTGTCGGCCATCGTCGGCGCGGTGGTGCTGGTGGCCGCCGACATCGGCGCCCGCGCCCTGGTCCACAACGCGGACCTGCCGCTGGGCATGATCACCTCACTGGTCGGCGGGCCGTTCTTCTTCTGGCTGCTGCGCCGCACCCGCTCACGATCGGGAGGCTGGGCATGAGCGGCCTACGCGAGCTCACCACCATCTTCGGGCGCACCCCCGCCCTGCCGGAAACCCCCGAACCGGGTGCGGCGACCCTGCGCGCCCGCAAGGTCAGCGCCAAACGTGGCGAACGCACCGTGCTCGAGGGCATCGACTTCGATGTCGTCGCCGGGCAGATCGTGGCGTTGGTCGGTCCCAACGGCGCGGGCAAGTCGACGCTGCTGGCCGCGCTGGCCGGGGAGCTCGAATTGAGTGGCGGCAGCGTCGAACTCGACGGCCACGCCCTCACCCACTGGACGCATCTGGACATGGCCCGCCGCCGCGCGGTGCTACCCCAGTCGCACACCGTCGGATTCCCGTTCAGCGCCCGCGAAGTCGTCGCCATGGGTCGTTCCCCGTGGGCGCGCACGCCGCGTCAGGTGGACGACGAGCGGGCCATCGCCGCGGCCATGGCCGCCACCGACGTCGAACGCTTCGCCGCACGCCCGTTCCCGGCCCTGTCCGGCGGTGAGCGTGCCCGTGTCGCCCTGGCCCGCGTCCTGGCCCAGGACACCGCGACGCTGCTGCTCGACGAACCCACCGCCGCACTCGATCTCGGCCACCAGGAACAGGTCCTGCGCCTGGCCCGCGAGCGCGCCACCGCGGGCGCGGCAGTCGTGGTCGTGCTGCACGATCTGGGTGTCGCCGCCGCCTACGCCGACCGCGTCGCCGTGCTCGATGCCGGACATATCGCCGCCGACGGCCCGCCCCGCGAGATCCTCACCGCCGAACTGCTCACCCGCGTCTACCAGCATCCGGTCGACGTGTTCGACCACCCGGTCACCGGCGCCCAACTGGTGCTGCCCGTCAGAGGCTGAGCGCCCGGGGTCAGAGCTGCTGCTGACCCCACACCAGCCGCAGGACGCCGTTGGCCAGCCAGATCGCGAAGAACACGATCCCGGCCACCGGCGTCCACGCCAGACCCAGCAGCACCGCCGCCGCACCGAACCACACGACCTCCAGGGCGATACGCCGCCACCCGGTCTGCGGGAACCGCGCGTCCTTGGCCGCGCCGAACAGCGCCCACACCACGATGAACACCGCCGGAACCGCCAGCCCCGCCACGATCCGCACCACCAGCGGCGTGGACACGGTGAAACCCCACCACGCGCCCGCGGCCAGCACCCCCAGTTCCAGCAGGAACATCAACAGCAGGTTCGCGCCCTTGAGCACGTTCATCGCCAGACCAACCTCAACACCGCAGGAGTCAACAGCATGCGAATCACGGTGGCGTCCAACACCAATGCCGCGATCATGCCGTAGGCAATGTATTTCATCAGCACCAGATCCGAGAACCCGAACGCACCGGTCACCACGATCAGGATCGCGGCCGCCGAGGTGATCACGCCACCGGTGTGGGCGATGCCGTAGCGGATCGCCTCGGGCGCGTCAGCGCCGGACGCGCGAGCCTCGGCCATGCGCGATTGCAGGAACACCTCGTAGTCGGTCGACAGGCCGAACAGGACCGTCACGATCAGCACCAGCACCGCGAACATCAAAGGGCCCGGCGTGAAGTCGAACAGTCCCGCCCCATGCCCCTCGACGAAGATCCAGGTCAGCACACCCAGCGTCGCGCCGAGGCTGAGCGCGCTCATCACCACCGCCTTGATCGCCAGCACCAGCGACCGGAACGCCGCGTACATCAACGCGATCGCCGCCGCGACCAGGATCAGCACCAGCAACGGCAGACCCTTGATCAACCCCTGGATGCTGTCGCGTTCCAGCGCGGGCACTCCCGCCACCATCACCGCGACCCCGTCCGGCTGCGGAATCGAGCGCAGCGCCGCGATCACCGAGTCGGCGTCGCGTTTGTCGGACAAGCCGCTGGCCAGCACCGTCACCTGATCCTTGGTCGGCGCGGCCGGATCGAACGGACCCGTCATCCGCGGACCGACCAGCTGGTTGGCCTCGTAGCGGATATCGGAGAGCTGCTGCGGATTGGCGCCCACCACCACCAGTTTCAGCGGCTCGGTGCGGAAATGCGGGAACAGCCGATCGAAGTCCTGCTGCGCCACCCGCGCCGGATTGTCCGCGGCCAGATACCGCTCGCTCAACCCACCGAACTCGATACTGCGGAACGGCAGGATCAACGCCAGCAGCATCAACACCACCGGCACGATCACCAGCCACGGCTTGCGCATCGCGAAAACCGCCAGCCGCGAGAAGAATCCGCGATCGATCTGCTCGGCGGTGCGGATACTGGCCAGCCGATGCCAGCCCCACAGATCGATACGCGGCCCCACGATCGACAACACCGCCGGCAACGCCGTCACCGACAGCACCGCGGCCAGCAGGACCGAGGAGATGCCGCCCAACGGCACCGACCGCAGCACCCCGTTCGGGTAGATGAACAACGCGCCCAGGCTCACCGCGATGATCGCCGCCGAGAACAACACCGTGCGCCCGGCCGTGGCGATCGTGCGCGCGGTCGCCTCCTCCACGCTGCGCCCAGCCGCCAGCTCCTCGCGGAACCGGGTCACCGCGAACAACCCGTAGTCGATGGCCAGACCCAGGCTCACCAGCGTCACCACCGCCGAGGCGAACACATTGACCTGCAGATGATTGGTCAGCAGCCGCATGATGCCCTGGCTGCCCAGGATCGTCATGCCGCCGATCAGCACGGGCAGCAGCGCCCCCACCACGCCGCCGAACACGAAATACAGCAGGATCGCCACCAGCGGCAGCGCGATCAGCTCCGCGCGCTCGATATCGCGCTGCATGCCGGTGTTGATGCCCTCCACCACCGGCTGCAGGCCCGCCAGCTGCACCGTCGTGCCGCCCGGGCCGGAACCGGTTGCGCCGGCATGGAATTCGTTCTTGATGGCCAGATAGTTGTCGACGGTGTCGGTGCCGCCGTCACCGCGCAACCCGATACTGGCGAAGGCGTGGGTGCGGGAGGCGTCGGCGAACTGTCCCATCAGCGCGCCGTCCCAATACGAGTCGATCTTGAGGATGCGGTCGGCGTGCTCGGTGCGCAACCGCGTCAACTCCGCCGCCACCGCCGACCGCACCGGCTCGTCGTCGACGGTCATCCCCGCCGGGGCGGTGTAGATCGCGATCAGATCGGCGTCGGTGTCGCGGCCGAAGGTGGAGTCGGCCAGCTTCGACGCCGCCACCGACTGACTGGATTCGTCGAACCAGCCCTCCTGGGTCAGATGATCGCCCAGGTCGCGCCCGTAGAACCCGGACACCAGCACGGCCAGGCCGAACACGGCGAACACCAGGAACCGGAAGCGGTGGATCAGGCGCCCCCACCGCAGGGATCCGGCCTCGAGCATCAGCCGCAGGCCGCGGTCTTGTAGTCGGCCGACCGCAGAATCCCGCACAGATCCGTGCGCGAGATCTTCCAGTGCCCGTCCTTGGCCACGAAATGCACGACCGTGGTGCGCACGTTCGTGCCGGTGCCGTCCTTGTCCAGGCTCAGCGTCGCGGTCAGCGTGCCGTCATGGTTGTCGAACACCGGGTCCTTGACCCCGTACACCGCGCGCGGATTGTCGGCCAGCGCCTTGTACATGTCGGGGATCGCGTCCTTGAACGCCTCCCCGTCCTCGATCAGCGCGGTGCGATCGCTGTCGGGCAGGTTCGGGTCCAGCGCCCGCTTGATCTGCGAGTCCAGCTCCGCGGCGCTCGGGATCCCGGGCCGGTTGACGCTGCTCTGCGCTGCGGCGGCCTGCGAGGACGAACTCAACGCCGCGTACGCCGAGGACCGCGCTTCGGCGATCTTCGATTCGTCGTCGGAGCCGCCGCACGCGGCGAGCGATGCGCCCAGCACGGTCAGCAGCAGCACGGTGGCGGCCGGTCGTCGAAGTCGCATCAACATCCTCGGAAGTTCGAACTGCGGTTGTGTGCCGTTAGTTTGGCACGGCCCGCGCCCGGAAGTGATCTCTGTGTCACAGACAGCGCCGCCCACGGGCGTCAGCGGCCCTCGATCACCGCGCCCAACCGGCCCAGCAGCGCGCGCACCGTCGTCGCCTCCCGCGGCTGGGCGGCCGGGACCGGGACGGCCTGCGGGATCAGGTCGCGGACCAGGGCCACCACGCTGCGTTCGTCGTCGAGATCGATATCGGTGACCGGGGCCACCGCGATCGCCTCGACGTCCTCCGGCGCCGGAACCGCGGTGGTCACGCCCGGGCGGTAGATCTCCACGGTGAGGGTGGATCGATGGGTTCGGAAGGCGAAGGACCGCCCGTCCCCGGTGACACCGAAGCCGTGCGCGTAGCGCCCGACGGTCACGTCCTCGACGGTGAACCCCGCGCTCTGGTCGGCAACCAACAGATCTCCCTGATACAGACCGCTTTTGCACTCCACGGTAACCGCATGCCCCGACACCGCCACCGAATCCCCATGTCACATCATGCAAGTCGGCGCCGGATGCACGCGGGAGATCGGCACGCGGACCCCCGGT
This sequence comes from Nocardia sp. NPDC004340, assembly GCF_053602575.1. NCBI lineage: Bacteria > Bacillati > Actinomycetota > Actinomycetes > Mycobacteriales > Nocardiaceae > Nocardia > Nocardia sp. NPDC004340. The sequence continues at coordinate 99,810 of NZ_JBSGDW010000003.1, read as the reverse complement.
CACACGGTTGGAACCCGGGACATGGTCAGATTAGAGAGCACGCATGATTTCGTCGGTCAGTTCGGTCAGTAAGGAGTTCGCTGCATGCGCCGTCGCGGCTGGATCGGTTCAGCCCTCGCGGGTGTGACCGTGGTGACCCTGCTGACCGGATGTTCGGACCAGCCGGACAACGCGAACAACGCCACCCGCGACCCGGCGACCCCGGCCGCCGCGCCCACCGCCACCCCCGCCCCGGCGGGGCAGGTGAGCGCGAGCGCGCCCATCGCGCTGCTGCTCGACGAACCTGCCACCGGCATCCTGGCCGCGGTCGTGGACTCCGGCACCACCTTGAACCTGATCGACAAGGGCGTCACCCGCCCGGTCACCCTGCCCGGCAAGGCCGCCGCCCTGGTCGCGGGCAAGCCCGGCGAGGTGCTGATCGCGGTGCCCGGCAAGATCGTTCGCGTCGACGTCGCCAGCGGCGCGCTGACCACGGTCGCCGTCGACGGCGACCTGCACTCGGTGGGTCTGCGCCCCGACGGGTCGCTGGTGGCGGGGCTGGCCGACGGCCGGGTGCTGCTGCTCGACGCGGACGGCACTGTGCGCCACACCATTACGGGCCTGTCGGCCGCCGACGCGATCGACACCGGCGAGGGCAGGGTGGTCGTGGTGGACCGCCGTCAGTCCGCGATCGTGGAGCTCGACCTCGACGCCCACAAGCTCGGCCTGGCCCTGCGCGCCGGTGACGGGGTGACCAACATGATCGGCGACCACTTCGGCCGACGCCTGGTCACCGACACCGCCGGCGCCGAACTGCTGGTCTACACCGCTGATCCTTTGGTCCTGCACCAGCGTTTCCCGGTAGGCTCTTCGCCCTACGCGCTCGCCTACGATCAGCGGTCGGAGACCGTGTGGGTGACGCTGACAGGCAGCAACGAAGTCGTCGGCTACGAGCTGTCGACGGGTATACCGGTAGAGGTGGGGCGTTACCCGACGGTGCGCCAGCCCAACTCGGTCACCGTCGATGCCCGCACCGGTGACCTGTTCGTGGGATCCGCGACCGGCGACGGTCTGCAGCGGATCGGCGCGGACCAGCGGAAGAGAGGGCAGTGATGGCTCGGGCCTCACGATCGGCGCACCAATCGCGCACATTACCGGAAGGCTGGGAGGAATCCAGCGACGAATGGGAGTACGTGCCCCTGCGGCTGCCACCCGGCATCACCAGGGTCACCGCCACCATGCGACTGTCCATTCACGCCGAATTCGGCGGCTGGGAACTCTCGCGGGTGCGCGCCTACACCGACGGCAGCCGCCGCGTGCTACTGCGCCGCCGCAAGACCACTCCCCTGCTATCCCCGACACCCGAGGCGGTGATGTAACCCCCTATGTATGAGCGCCTGTACGCCCTGCTGCTGAAGCTGATGTTCCTGCTCCCGCCGGAACGCATCCACCATCTGGCCTTCGCCGCGATGAAGCTGGCGACCCGGTTCACCCCGGGCCGCGCCTTCACCAGCAAGGTCCTGGTGGCCGACGATCCGATCCTGCGCACCCGCGTGTTCGGCGTGGACTTCCCCGCGCCGCTGGGTCTGGCCGCCGGCTTCGACAAGAACGCCGACGGCGTCGACGCGTGGGGCCCGCTCGGTTTCGGCTACGCCGAGATCGGCACCGTCACCGCCCAGGCCCAGCCCGGCAATCCCGCGCCGCGGCTGTTCCGCCTGCCCGCGGACCGGGCGCTCATCAACCGCATGGGGTTCAACAACTTCGGCGCCGACGCCGCGGCCGAGCATCTCGCGCACCGGCTGCCCGGCGGCGTCCCCATCGGCGCCAATATCGGCAAGACCAAGGTCGTCGAACCCGAGGACGCCGCCGACGATTACGCGATCTCGGCGAAACTGCTGGGCCCGCTGGCCGACTTCATGGTCGTCAACGTCAGCTCCCCCAACACCCCCGGTCTGCGCGACCTGCAGGCCGTGGCCTCGCTGCGCCCGATCCTGCAGGCCGTGCTCGACTCGGTGTCGGTCCCGGTCCTGGTGAAGATCGCCCCCGACCTGTCCGACGACGACATCGACGCCGTGGCCGACCTCGCCGTCGAACTCGGTCTCGCCGGCATCGTCGCCACCAACACCACCATCCGCCGCGACGGCCTGGCCACCCCCGCCGCCACCGTCGACCCCATCGGCGCCGGCGGCCTCTCGGGCCCACCGGTCGCCGACCGCTCCCTCGAGGTCCTGCGCCGCCTCTACACCCGAGTCGGCGACAAACTGGCCCTCATCTCCGTCGGCGGCATCGAAACCCCCGACCAGGCCTGGTCCCGCATCCTCGCCGGCGCCTCCCTCCTGCAGGGCTACACCGGCTTCATCTACGGCGGCCCCCTCTGGGCCAAACACATCCACCACGGCCTCGCCGCCAAACTCCGCGAACACGGCTACACCAACCTCTCCGAAGCCGTCGGCGCCGAACACCGCGCCCGCGCCTGACCCGTTCGCGGTCAACACCTTTCGAATCGCCGGGGAGACCGCACGGCCGGTTGGTCGTGCGGTCAGCCCCACAGATGCTGGGAGCGGGCCCCCGTCGACGCCGCCCCGTGCGCGGCGGTGCCCCAACCCGACAGCATCGCCGCCGGCGGCCCGGGCTCCTCGTCGAGCAGCTCCCGGTGCAGGCGTTCGGCCAATCGCTGTGCCAGCAGAATCACCGCGCGCTCGACCCCGATCCCCAGCCGGGTCGCCAGATCGGCGGCCCACAGGTGTGCGGCCTCGTCGTAGACGACCTCCGGATCGGAGAGCACCTCGTCGAGCTCCATCCCCGCCCGGGCCTGATCGTGGGTGAGGTGCTGTGCCGGAAGCCAACTCAACCGCCACACCACCTCTCCGCGCCGGTATTCGCGCAGCGCGTATTCGGGGCTGATGTCACTGGTCATCGCCCGCGTCGTGATATCGATCGTCATCAGGACCTCCCAAGGCCATCGGCGCACGCCACGGGATCTCCGTCCGTCCACCGTCTTCGGCCCGCCGCGACCGGTCGCCGCCGCGGGCCCTGCCATCCCCTCATCGACTCTGCCCCACCCCTCGGATCCGATCGGTCGGTACCTCAAGCCGTCCGCCGTCGCAGCAGCAGAAACACCGCCTGCTCCAACGGAATCCCCAACTCGCCCGCCGCGGCGACCATCCGCCCCTGTGCGGCCTCCCCGCGCGGATACGGGTCGACGGCCACCACCTCGGCCAGCACCATCGCCGCCAGCGCCTGCGCGCGGGTCAGCAACCGATCCGGCATCCAGCTGCACCGCCACGCCAGCATCCAGCGGTCGGCCACCCGGACCGCGCTCTCCTCGGTCAGATCGCTGGTCATCGCCCAGTCGTCGGTGGTGTAGATGGTCATGACTCTCCCCGTTCCCTGCGACGCGCGCGCAAGACGATGCGGGCATCCTCGAGATCGATGCCCAGGGCGGCGCCGAGGGCGCACGCGCGCTCCCAGGCCGCGCCGTGATGACCCGGCTCCCGCCGCAGGAGCTCGGTCAGTTCCATGGCCGCGAGCGCTTCCTCCCGCGTCAGCAGCGGCGACTGCCGCCAGCTGAGCTGCCATGCAGGTTCCGGGTGGCGGGGCAGCCGTTCGGCGCACTCGCCGGTGATGCTGCTGGTGATCGAGCTGGCACTCGGGTAAATCATGATGGCCTCCGATGAGACGAGGAGGCGTCACCGCCGGATCGAGTGTGACGCGGAGCAGGGCCGAGGCGACCTGGACGGGCGAATTCGCCTATCGCACTTGGATGTTCGCCCGGAGTTCGGGATCGGCCGCACCACAGGCGCGGGGCGCGCGCCGCTGGATCCGCCGGATCGTGGGTAGTCCGGTCATCGGGAACCTCCCGGTACATCTGGTCGGGCGGCGCTCATTTGCCAATTCCAGGATGGCATTTGGCACTTCCGAATCGCAGTTTGACGCTGTCACAATTGGATTGCCGTTTCCGCCGACGTTCAAACGTGGACGGTCTTATGGTTGGGGCGAATGATGATGCAGCCGAACCTGGGAAGCAGTGGCGCCGACACGGCCGCGCAGGACAACGACGTGCGCGCCGTGCGTGACACCCTGCTGCAACTGCGCAAGCGCTGGGCCATGGGCGGTGACCGCGACCGCTCGGTCGACCTCGGCGCGCTACTCGGCCTGGTCATCGTCCGCCGCGTCGCTCACCTCACCGGCCGCGACCCGAAAGCGGCACTGCCCGAAGCGCTGCGGTTCATCGCGGGCACGCTCGACCCGGCCGACCGCCTCATCGTCGACGCGGAACTGAACCTGTCCATGCTCGCCGACCAGCTGCCGACATCGATCGCCGAAGAGCTCTACGGCCCTGAACTGGGGCAGCGACGAGACAGTCTCGCCCTGCATTGGATGACACTGCACGAACATCTGGGCGTGCCGGTCGCTCAGGTGCCGCGCAATAATCGCGCCTTGCGCGGTCGGCGGGAAGAGGACGCGTTCACGGCGCTGGCACGCGGGCTCACCCTCGAGTCCGTTGCCGCCGAAGGCCTTCCCGGTGCGACGATACGGCCGAGCGCCGTGGTGATCGGCGACGCCGCCTGGGACCGTATCTGCACCGTCGATGTGCTGCCGCAGGCCGGGGACTCGCTGTACGGGGAATTCTCCGAGCACGCCGGAGGCAAAGGACTGAACCGCGCGGTCGCCTTGGCCAGGCTAGGAGTGGACGCGCGTCTGTTCGCCGCCGTCGGTGACGACGACAAAGCCGGGCTGATCGTCGACTACCTGCGTGCGCGCGGTGTCGATACCAGCCTGTTGCGTGCGAGGCGCGGACCCACCCCGACTGCGGCGGTGACTGTCGCCCGCGACGGCGGGAACTACTCGGTGGCAGGCAAGGACGATCGGATCCGCTTCGACGCCAGGGATATCGCCGATATCCCGATCACGCGTGCGCTCGTCCACGCCGACGCCGTGCTGTTGACCTTCGAACAGAACGTCGAAGTGCTCGCGGCGGTCGCGGACGCGATCGCCGACCGGGAGTCGCGGCCGTGGCTGTTCGTCAGTGCCACCCCACCACCGAAACGATTCCCCGCTCTGTTGCCCGGCTACCTCCAGACGGTGGACTACCTGATCGCCTCGGTCGGCGAGCTCGCCGCGCTGCGACCCGGGGTCGAATCCGCCGACATCGCCAGGCAATTGGTGAAGCACGGGGTCGGGTCGGTCGTGGTGCTGTATGGCGACAGTTGTGCGATGTACTCGGCCGAAGATCCCGCCGCGGAGCCGGTGTGGGCCGACATCCAAACCGATCGCCCGGGAGCGCCCGGGGCCTCATCGGCGTTCGCCTCCGCGTTCATTGCCCGATTGATGACCCAGCCCCGGCCCGCCGATCCGGCCCGCCGCCGACAGGCCGGGCACGCCAACCTGGTGTGGGCCGCCGCGGCGATTCAGGCGCGCGCCAGCAAAGAGACGAGCATCCCCGACTCCATGCCCACCCGCGAGGCGATCGACGCGACCCTGGACGCGTCCTAGAGGTCGGGCGACCACGGTGGGTCGTCGGTTGGAATCCAGTGCCCGTGACGGCGTTTGGCCTGCTGATAGTCGGCTTCCCGGCGAGTCCGCGGCTGGGTGCGCAGCGGGATCACGGTGGCGTGGATCTCGGCGTCGCGCACGGCCTGCAGTTTGTGCGGATTGTTGGTCATCAACCGCACCTCGGTCAGTCCGAGTGCGACCAGCGCCTGCGCGGCGTGGGTGTAGTCCCGCTTGTCCTCGCTGTACCCCAAAGTCCGGTAGCTGTCGTAGGTGTCGAGGCGGTTGCGCTCGCTGATCTCGTAGCCGCGCGCCTTCGCCAGGAGCCCGTACCCGCGGCCTTCCTGCTCGAGGTAGACCAGGATCCCTGATCCGGCGGCCTGGATCAGGTCGAGGGAGCGTTCGAGTTGCGGCCCGCAGTCGCAGTCCTGGAACGACAGCGATTCACCGTAGAGACACTGCGAGTGGATGCGGACCAGGCAGTCGTCGTCGATGGACCCGAAGGCCAGAATGTGCCCGGTTTCGGCGTCGGTCGGCAGGTCGGTGACCCGGACGCGGAGCTCCTGGCCCTTGCGGGAGATCCAGTGGCTGGCGTGGTCGAGGCTGGCCCATATCGCTTGTCGGCTAACGTCTTTCGCCGGCCGAGAACCCATCAGTGAATGGTATGTCCCGATGCCGTCCTGATTGTCCGGATCGCTGAACAGGGCATAGCGGCGCGCGCCGGAATCGGTGGCCGATAATTCTCTCCGGATACGCTCCGTGATCGCCGGGAAAGGGTAGGCTTCGGCACCGTCTGCGTGTGCCGCCTGGCAACTCCGCAGCAACGGTCGGATCGCTGCCCCCGCGCACCGTCCTGACCGGCGGTTACCACACACCAACGGACACTGTCGGGCGGCGGATCGCGGCCCGCGGGGATACGAGGCGGTCACGTGAGCGTTGCGGACGAGTCGATTGCTGTTGCGGGTCTGGTGAATTCACAGAAACTCGCCTGCACCAGTCATCTACTCACCCGCAAGGGTGCCGAGATCCGCGTGCGGGTCCACTCGATACCGGGACGCGACGGCGGCCAGGCCCTCATCTTCGGCGATATCGGTCGTTTCCCCGCCCCGCTGGTGCGCATCCACTCCCGCTGCCTCTACGGCGACGCCCTGCACTCCGACGACTGCGACTGCGGCCCCGAACTCGACCAGGCCATGGATATGATCCAGCGCGCCGACGCCGGCGTGCTGCTCTATCTCGAACAGGAAGGCCGGGGCGCGGGCCTCGAGGTCAAAGCGGAAGGCCTGCGCCTCACCCAAACCGAGGGCCGCAACACCTTCGACGCCTATCGCGCCCTCGGCTTCGACCCCGACTACCGCGAGTTCGACACCGCCGCCCGCTTCCTCACCGACCAGCTCGGCCTGCGCTCGGTCAGCCTGCTGACCAACAACCCCGACAAGGTGCACGCCCTGCGACGAGGCGACATCACCGTCACCCGGGTGCCCCTCATCACCGAGCCCCGCAGCCATTGGGCACGGGAGTACATGGAAGCCAAGCGAATCCACCGCGGCCATCGCCTGCCCCCCTTCTCCTTCCGCCGAATCGGCCGAAGGATAGAGCAAACCTGCTTCACCCTCGGCGTAGTGGCCACCGCCGTCGCGATCTACTGGGCCCCACGCGAACTCGCGGTCCTCGCCTTCATAACCCTGGTCGCAACCGCCGCAACCTGGCACCCCGCCCGCACCTCCATCCGCCTCCGACTGCGAGCATGGCGCCGCCAACTCACCCAGCGTCCACACAACGCCCCCACCCCCGTCATCTGAGCACCGTCCCCGGCGCGGTTCGGACGCCGGTGCGGTCGACCGATCAGGCAATTGACAATTCCGGCCACGCTTCTGGCCCATGTAGCCCGCGACACAGTCGTGAAAGTCTGGTTACGATGAGTGAGCCGCGCCACAGGTGACGCGTGGCCATCGCGTGACGGGTTGGTCGTGGTCTCGGACTTCGAAGGTTCGCGCTGGTGGGCGCGCGGGTGGACGGCGAAGCGAGAGGCTATCGGGAAAAGGGCTTATGACGACTGACATCGGGTATGCGCACGCATCGGGCAAGACCGTTCACACGATTCCGGAGGCGTTCCAGGAAACCTTGACGCTGCGGCCGGGGCAGGTGGCGTTGCGGACCGTGGGGGGTACGCGGCAGGTCACCTGGCGGGAGTACGGGGAGCGGGTGCGCGCGATCGCCGCCGGGCTGGCGGCGCTCGGGGTGGGGCGCGGGGACGCGGTGGGCATCATGCTCACCAACCGGCCCGAGTTCAATCTGGTCGACACCGCGGCGCTGCACCTGGGTGCGACGCCGTTCTCGATCTACAACACCAGCTCCCCGGAGCAGATCGCGCACCTGTTCACCAATGCCGAGAACCGGGTGGTCATCACCGAACCGGCGTTCCTGGACGTGGTGCGCGGCGCCGGCGTCGAGATGGAACACATTGTGCTGGTGGAGGGTTCGGCCGCGGGCACGCTGACGCTGGCCGAGGTGGAGGCCGCCCCGCAGCCCGATTTCGACTTCGACGCCGCCTGGCGGGCCGTGCAGCCCGACGATGTGGCGACGCTGATCTACACCTCCGGCACCACCGGCCCGTCCAAGGGCGTGGAGCTGACCCACCGCAATGTGGTCGCCCAGATCGTGGGCCTGGTCGACGGCCCGCTGACCGTCGGCCTCGACGACCGTTCGGTGTCCTACCTGCCCGCCGCCCATGTGGCCGACCGGATCTCGGGGCACTGCGCCAACCTGTTCACCGGCGTCCAGATGACGTGCGTGCCTGACCCGCGCGAGATCGCCGCCGCCCTGCCCGACGCCCGCCCGACCGCGTTCTTCGGTGTGCCGCGCGTGTGGCAGAAGATCAAGGCCGGTATCGACGCCAAACTGGCCACCGAGGCCAGCCCGGTGAAGAAGGCCCTCGCGAACTGGGCGCTCGGCGTCGGTGCGCAGGCCGCGCGCGCCGATCTGGCCGGCACCGGCCGCGGCGCCCTGCTCGATGTGCAGCACAAGCTGGCCGACGCGCTGGTGCTGTCGAAGCTGCGCCACGCGCTGGGCTTCGACGAGCTGCGCGTGGCCGCCTCCGGCGCGGCCGCCATCCCGCCGGAGACCCTGGAATACCTGCTGGGCCTGGGCTTCACGGTGACCGAGGTGTGGGGCATGTCCGAGACCAGTGGTGTCGGCACCTACACGCCGCTGGCCAAGCCGAAGCCGGGCACCGTCGGCATCCCGCTGCGCGGGGTCGAGGTGCGCCTGGCCGAGGACGGGGAGCTGCTGCTGCGCGGCGGCATCGTCACCCACGGCTACCGCAAGATGCCCGACAAGACCGCCGAGGCCATCGACGCCGACGGCTGGCTGCACACCGGCGACGTGGCCACCATCGACGGCGACGGCTACGTCTCCATCGTCGACCGCAAGAAGGAACTGATCATCACCGAGGCGGGGAAGAACCTGTCTCCCACCAATATCGAGAACACCGTGAAGGCGGCGTCCTCGCTGGTCGGCCAGGTGGTCGCGATCGGCGACGCCAAGCCCTTCATCTCCGCGTTGATCGTGCTGGACCCCGATATCGCGGTGGTGCGGGCCAAGGCGCTGGGCATGCCCGACGCCGACCTGAAAACCCTTGCCACGCACCCGGAGATCATCGCCGAGATCAAGGGCGCCATCGCCGAGGCCAATGCCAAGCTGAACCGGGTCGAGTCGATCAAGCGGTTCACCATCCTGGATCAGGGCTGGGAGCCCGGCGGTGACGAACTCACCCCGACCCTCAAGCTCAAGCGCAACCCGATCGCGGCCAAGTACGCCACCGAGATCGCCGCGCTGTATCTGACCCCCGCACCCGAGGGCGTCATCAACCTGAGCTGATCCCGGGGCGCTGCACCCCCGGAATCGATGTGGGCCCGGACGTGATGTCCGGGCCCACAGCCGTTCCCAGCCGGGCCCGGCGAGTCTCAGCCGCGCACCGCGACCCGGGTGACCCGTGCGAGCCGATCACTCATCGCCTCGGCGACCCGGCCCATGCGGGTGTGACTGTGCTCGGCGGTGTCGTACTCCACCTGCACCGTCAACCGCCCGCCGACGGTGAAGATTGTCATCTTCGGCGGCATGCCCGCCGCCATCGCGAACACCTCGTCGCGCACGAACTCCAGCCCGTCGGGCATCGGATGCGCGGGCAGCCGGCCCATATTCGACAACGCGATCGCCGGCGGCTGCGACAGCATCGCGGCCACCTGCGGCGCCAGCGGGCGCTGCGCGGCGCGCATGAACAAGGCCGGGAACCGGCTCTCGCGCAGCACTCGCATGGTGGTGTCGACGACCGCGCCCACCGCCAGCGGATCGGCATCGCGATCGACCAGCGCCGGAGTCCCCGCGCCCGAAGCGCAATTGAGGATCGTCGACACCGGCACCGGCGGCGACAGATCCGGCCGCAGATCCGCGGCATGCCCGCACATCAAGGGAATCGGACCGTCCCCCGCGAGTTCCCCACGCACCGCCGCCAAGGCGGCCCCGGCCAGCACACTGTTGACCGAGATCCCCCGCCCCCGAGCCACTTCGACCAACTCCGCGGTCTGCCCCGGCGACAACTCGATGCGCCGCAACGCCAATCGCCCTCCCGCGTCCCCGACCCCGTCCCCGTCGTGAGGCATCGTGTGCGGCGCGTCCGCCGGCGAGGCCTCGGCGATCTCCTGCGCCAGGTGTGCCAGGAACCCGTCGACCTCCGCCTCACCGACCACTGCGGCCAGCAGCTCGTCGACCCCGCCGAGCAGTGCGTCGTCCGAATCATGCAGCGGCGGTTCGGTACCCGCCGCGTGCGCGGCATACCGCCGCCACATCTCCTCGAGCAGCGCGAATGCCGAACGCCCGTCACTGATCCCGTGATGGATGACCAGCACGATCCGGCTCTCGCGCACCCCGCGCAACAGCACCGCCCGGAACAGTCCCGCCGCCCAGTCCTGCGGACTGTTCACCAGCTCCCAGTACTCGTCCACGCCACCCTCGCGCACGGTCAGTGTCGGCATCACCGGTTCCCCGGCCACGAACCGCGCGACCCCGCCGACGGTGTCCACGCGACTGCGCAGCAGCACATGTCCGGCGGCGAGCTCGCCCAGCACCCGCCGCAGGATGTGCTCGTCGACCTTGCCGCGCACGGCGGTGCCGATGAACAGCGGCATCCCGCCGACGGGCACGCTGCCCAGCCGGGCGTCCGCGGCGAAATATCCGGATTCGAAGGGAGACAACGGTCGTGCGGTCATATCGGACTCGTCTTCCGTGCGTTGGGATCGTGCCATCACCGACCATACACACGTTTCATACGTATGTTCAAAACAAATGTTTGAAACGTGCGTTACAAACAACCGTTCACCCCGCTGTTAGGCTGACCCGCGTGGGAACCCGAGAAGACCTGCTGGCCGCCGCCAAGCACTGCCTGGCCGAACGCGGCTACGCCCGCACCACCGTGCGCGACATCGTCGCCGCGTCCGGGGCCAACCTGGCCGCCATCAACTACCACTTCGGCACCCGCGACCGGCTGCTCAACCAGGCCATGCTCGAGGCGACCGCCGCGGCGGTGTCACACATCCTCGACTCCCTGCCCGCCGACGGCGACGGGGATCCAGCCGCGCGCCTGAACACCTTCTGGCAGCGGCTGATCGACTCCTTCACCGGCGACCGGGTGATCTGGGCGGCCAATGTCGAATCCATGGCCCAGGCCATGCACTCCCCCAGCCTGCGCACGGAAATCGGTGCCGCGCAGGAACAAGCGCGCGCGGGCCTGTCGCAGGACCTGGGCGGCGGCGACCCCGCGGTCGGCGCGGTGCTGCAAACCCTCATCGCGGGCCTGCTGGTCCAGTACCTCATCGATCCCGAGCACGCGCCCGCCGCCGAGGACCTCGCGGCGGGACTGCGCGGCCTGGCCGAACAGTCGGCCGGGTAGCGCCCGGTCCGCCGCTAGACCACCCCGGAAACGACGTGTGGGCCCGGACGTATCGTCCGGGCCCACAACGGTTTCGAGAGCTACTTGGCCGGTTCCTCGTAGGTGGCGACGATCTGCGCGCGCCCCAGCGTGTGGAAGAACAGGTTGAAGCCCAGGTAGGCCGGGGTGCCGTTGGCGTCGATGTCGAGCGCCTCCACATCCACGGCGTGCACGGTGATGAAGTACCGGTGGTAGCCGTGTCCGGCCGGCGGGGACGCACCCACGAATCCGGCGAACGCGCCGTCATTGCGCAGCTGCACCGCACCGGCGGGCAGGCTGCCGCCCTCGCTGCCCGCGCCACTGCCCAGCGAGGTCACCGAGACCGGAATGTTGGCCACGGCCCAGTGCCAGAAGCCCGACGCGGTCGGGGCGTCCGGATCGAACACGGTGATCGCGAAACTCTTGGTCTCCGGCGGGAATCCGGACCACGACAGTTGCGGCGAGATGTCCTTGCCACCCGACCCGAACACCCCCGACACCTGATCGTTGGCGAACGGCTGACCGTCGGTGACATCGGCGGAGGTGACGGTGAAGCCGGGCACCTGGGGCAGCGCGGCGTACGGGTCGTACGAATAGTCGGGCACGAGCAGTCCTTTCGAATCGTCAGCTGTGCAACAGGAAGTGTTCCAGCACGCGGGCGCCGAATTCGAGCGACTCCACCGGAACCCGCTCGTCGACCCCGTGGAACAGCGCCGAGAAGTCCAGTTCGGGCGGCAGCCGCAGCGGCGCGAACCCGAAGCAGCGAATCCCGAGCTTGGCGAACGCCTTCGCGTCGGTGCCGCCCGAGAGCATGTAGGGCACGGTGCGCCCGGCCGGATCGTGGGCCAGGATGGCGTCGTTCATGGCGTCGACCAGATGCCCGTCGAAGGTGGTCTCGTAGGAGTCGAGCTTGGTGATCCACTCGCGCTCCACATCCGGGCCGATGAGCGCGTCCACCTCCCGCTCGAACTCGGCCTGACGCCCCGGCACCACCCGGCAGTCGACGACGGCCTCGGCGGTCTGGGGAATCACATTGGCCTTGTAGCCCGCGCGCAGCATGGTCGGGTTGGCGGTGTCGCGCAGCGTCGCGCCGATGATGCGCGAGATGGTGCCCAGCTTGGCCAGCTGATCCTCGATACCCGGTGCGGCGGGATCGAATTCGAGCCCCGACTCCTCCGACACCGCGGCCAGGAACTCCGCCACCGAATCCGACACCACCAGCGGGAAGGTGTGGGTGCCCAGCCGAGCCACCGCCTGCGCCAGGATCGTCACCGCATTGTCGTCGTGCAGGAACGAGCCGTGCCCGGCGCGCGCCTTGGCGCGCAACCGCATCCAGCCCAGACCCTTCTCCGCGGTCTCGACCAGGTACAGTCGCCGCTCACCGCCGTCGGGCCGCGGCACGGTCAGCGAGAACCCGCCGACCTCCCCGACCGCCTCGGTGACGCCCTCGAACAGGTCGGGGCGGTTCTCGACCAGCCACTGGCAGCCCCAGCGGCCGCCGTTCTCCTCGTCAGCCACGAACGCCCACACGATGTCGCGCGGCGGCACCGTGCCCTCGATCTTGAACTGGCGGGCCACGGCCAGCATCATGCCGACCATGTCCTTCATGTCGATGGCCCCGCGACCCCACACGTAGCCGTCGCGGACCGCGCCGGAGAACGGGTGCACACTCCAGTCGGCGGCCTCGGCGGGCACCACGTCCAGGTGCCCGTGCATCATCAGCGCCCCGCGCGAGGAGTCCGCGCCCTTCAGGCGCGCGAACACATTGCCGCGGCCCGGCGCGCCGGATTCGACGTACTCGGTCTCGTACCCGGCGGCCTCGAGTTGCTCGGCCACCCACTGCGCGCATTCGCGCTCGCCCTTGGTGGTCTCCAGTTCGCCGGTGTTGGAGGTATCGAACTGGATCAGCTTGCTGACCAGGTTCACCACTTCCGACACGGCACGGGGGGTGTGGGTTTCGGCGGTTTCGGGCACGTCACTTTCCTACCACCTCCGCGCGCCCGGGTGTCGGCCCGCCGCCCACAGCACCGCGGCGCGCCGCAGGTCGGGCCGTGGTCGGCGGTTGAAATCAGTGATCACGCAAGGATTCCCGGGTCAGCGCAGCACCCGGATCGTGGTGGTGAGGGTGGCGAGCAGCGAACCCAGGCGCTGATCGGCGATGCGACGCTCGAGAACGTCGAGGTCCAGGCGGCTCGCGGTGGCCCACAGCTCCCCGATGCGCGACTGCACATCGACATCGGTGGCGGCCAGCACCCACAGCAGCGGCGGCCACAGCCGCGCGGCCTGGGCCAGCGCGGGCAGCGTGAGCAGGGTGGCCGCGTCGAGGCGGGCCAGCCGCAGCCCGGCGCGGCGGCGCACTTCGTCGGGCGTGCGAGCCAGCGATTCCAGCACCCCGCGCCACACCCCGACATCGCTGCTGCCGTCGACCGCGTCGACCAGGGCGTCGGCGATCTCGGGCAGCACCGGGTTCAATGCCAGCCGGGTCAGCGCGTGCGGGCTGAGCCGGCCCACGAACCGCAGCATGTCGTCGGTGGCGTCGGCGGCGATGAACGTCGACAGCAGATCGGCCACCGCCGAGGGCGGCGCCACCTCGAACAGGATGTCGCCGACCGCGGCGATCACATCGGGAGTGCAGCGCGCGAACACCGACAGCGCCGCCAGCCGTAACTCCTTGGAACCGTTGATGACCGCGCCCAGCAGCCGCGGCACCCGCCGTGCCTCGCCCGCCAGCAGTTGCCGCATCACGGCGCTGATCGACTCCGAGGAATAGGCGAAGGCCGCCGACTGGATCAGTCCCTCGTCGTCGGGAACGCCCTGTTCGACGGCACGGATCAACTCCGGTGTGGCATAGGCCAGGAACGGTCCCGCGGTGATGTAGTCGCGGCGCGCGAGCAACTCGTTCACGATCGCCACCACCGGTTCGGGCGGGGCGTCGTCGGCGAGCTGGCCGACCGTGCGCGGGTCCAGATACGGCGCGCAGTCCGCGGCGTAGCCGACATCCATGCGCAACAGGGCCTCGATGGCCTTGGCCGGATACTGCACCCCGATCGCGCCGGCCGCGCGACCGGTCATGGTGGGCGGCACCAGTTTCTGCACGATCGGCAGCGAGATGGCCAGCGGAATGATCGGGACCAGCTTGGCGATGCGGTCGAAGACGGACGCGTGCCGGTCGAAGAGGTCGGCCGCCATGCGCTGCTGCAGCTCGTGCAGCCGGTGCGGGCCGAGGTGTTCGAGGTGGGCGAGCCGCTGCACCGGCACGTGCAGGGTCCGGGCCAGCAGGACGAGCTGGGCTCGCGTCACCAGGTCGGTCATAATCGCGTCCGCTCCGTGTCCGCCCGGCAACCCGCGAATTCGACTGTGGCGGACATGTTTTCCCCGTTTCCTCGAGTGGCGTGGACCCGGCTTCCCGATGTCGAGCGCCCATCATAGAGGTGACTACCCGGCAAAAAGTGCAAAAAGTGCAGACTCCCTGTACGACGATAGGATTCGGGCCATGAGTCAACCCGCGGGGTGGTACCCCGAGCGTCCCGGATCCCCAGTTCTGCGCTGGTGGGACGGCAGCCAATGGACCAATCACACGCAGCCCCAACAGCAACCCGCACCCCCGGCCCAGCAACCCGGCCGGCCGCAGCAGCCGCAACAGCAGCAATACGCTCCCCAGCATCACCAGCAGGGCACCGGCCAGCAGCAATACGCGCAACAAGGCACGGGCCCGCAGCATTTCGCGCAGCAGAGCGCGCCCCAGCAGCAGTACGCCCAGCAGAGCGCGCCCCAGCAGCAATACTCGCAGCAGAGCGCACCTCACCAGCAGTTCCCTCAGCAGGGCGCGCCCCAACAGCCCCACGCCCAGCAGGGTTACGCCCCGCAGCAGCCCCAGCAGTTCGCCCCGCGCGGTGAGGCCAGCCCCTGGGAGATCGAGGTCGGCAGCGCGAACAACCCCGGCGACATCCAGCGCCAGGTGCAGCAGCAGGCCGGGGTCGCGCCGGCCCAGAACGGCGGCGGGACCGTGTTCACCGAGCCCGTGCTCGTGGTGAACCAGAAGGTCAAGTTGATCGAAATGGTCAACGAGTACAGCGTGTTCGACCAGCACGGCCGTCAGATCGGCGCGGTCGCCGAGGTCGGGCAGTCGGCGCTGAAGAAGGCCGTGCGCTTCCTGTCCAGCTACGACCAGTTCATGACCCACAAACTGGAGATCCGCGACGCCCACGGCCAGTGCCTGATGCGGATCACCCGGCCCGCCAAGGTGTTCAAGTCGAAGTTCCTGCTCGAGCACGGCAATGGCGCGCCGATCGGTGAGATCATCCAGGAGAACATGATCGGCAAGATCAACTTCGCCTTCATGGTCAACGGTCAGCAGATCGGCGGTATCCGTGCCGAGAACTGGCGGGCCTGGAACTTCGCGATCCACGACCACACCGGTCAGGAGGTCGCCCGCATCACCAAGACGTGGGAGGGCCTGCTCAAGACCATGTTCACCTCCGCCGACAACTACGTCGTGCAGATCCACCGCCAGCTGCCCCAGCCGCTGCTGTCGATGGTGGTCGCGTCCGGACTGGCCATCGACACCGCCCTCAAGCAGGACCAGCGCGGCTGGAACTGACCGCGTAAGCCGCACGCAAGCCGACGCAAGACTCCGGCAATCGGCCACCACCACAGTGATTCCCATGAACGAGACACGAGAAGTGGTGGTGGCCGGGGCCGGACCGGTCGGACTCATGCTGGCGTGCGAACTGCGGCTGGCGGGCGTGGACGTCCTGGTCGTCGAACGACTGGCCGCACCCGATCGACCGCACCCCGGGCGCGGCATCCGGTCTCCGGCGTCGGCACCCGGTGAGTGGGACAGGCGTTTTCGGTCCGCGCGCGGTGCTGGGACCGTTCGCGATGGACGAGACGAGAGGACGGTGCGGTCGTGGTCGACGCGGGAATGTCGTGGGATGTCGAGACCGATGTGGTGGTCGTGGGCTTCGGCGGGGCCGGGTGCGCGGCCGCCATCAGCGCCCACGACGCCGGGGCCCGAGTACTGGTGCTGGACAAGGAGTCCGGCGCCCGCGCCGGCGGCAGCACCCGGGTCTCGGGCGCGGTGTGGTTCGACAACCAGGACCCCGAGCGGGCCGCCGTCTACCTGCGCAGTCTCAGCGCCGGACGGCCCATCCCCGAACCGGTGATCGAGGTGTGGGCGCACGAGACCGCCCGCAACAGCGCCTGGATGGAAAGCCTCGGCATCCCGATCGGTCTGGCGGTCGCGCCGCCCGCGGAGTTCCCCGACCTCGAGGGCAGCGACGTCATGCGCGGCTGGATCGGCGTCGAGGGCCGCATGGGCGACGGACTGCTGTGGGCGGCCCTGTCCGATGCGGTCCGCGCCCGCGGCATCGAGGTTCGTCTGGGCACCCCGGCCCGCGAACTCGTCACCGACGACGGCACGGTCCTCGGCGTACTCGCCGAAACCGCCGACGGAACCACCCTGCGAATCCGGGCCGCGCGCGGAGTCGTCCTGGCCACCGGCGGTTTCGAGGCCAACCCCGACCTGGTCCGCGACCACCTGCGCCTGACCGACCCCGTCGTGTGGGGCACCCCCGCCGCCACCGGTGACGGCCTGCGCATGGCCGTCAAGGCCGGAGCCGACCTGTGGCACATGTCCAACATGATGACCCTGCCCGGCCTGCGCGCCCCCGGCTACGAAGCCGGCTTCTACACCGCCTTCCCCGCCACCAACGCCTTCGTCTACCTCGGATTCGACGGCCGCCGCCTGTGCAACGAGCGCGTCGCCCTGGGTCACGGCCACGCCCGCATCAACGGCAGCTACCAGCTGTTCCCGACCATCCCGATGCACATCGTCTTCGACGAGTCCGCCCGCCGCGCGGGCCCGATCGTTCCCGGGCGTGAACGCCTCGCCGTCGGCTGGGCCAGCCTCATCGAAGGCTACGAGTGGAGCTCCGACAACAGCGCCGAGATCGGCAAGGGCTGGATCCACCGCGCCGACACCGTCGAGGAACTGGCCGAGCTGATCCACGTCGACCCGAAGGTCCTGCGCGCCACCCTGGACCGCTACAACGCGGCCTGCGCGGCCGGATCCGACGACCAGTTCGGCCGCCCCGCAAAGACTCTGGCCCCGATCTCGGAGCCGCCCTACTACGCCTTCACCAGCGCCCCCATCCTGGCCTGGAGCAATGGCGGCCCCCGCCGCAACGAGCACGCCGAGGTCCTCGACCCCTTCGGTGCGACCATCCCCGGCCTCTACGCCGCGGGCAATGTCAGCTCCACCTACTCCTGGTGCAAGGACGGTGGCTTCCACATCGCCGACGCTCTCGCCTTCGGCCGTGTCGCCGGATCCCGGGCCGCAGCCCGCACCACCGACAGGCGGTAACCCACGCCGCGATCGCCTCGCCCGCACGGAATTCGGCAAACACGCCGAATTCTGCACTCGGTGCAAACGTGCGTGCGATGCCGTCGCCGCCTGCGAGCTGGACACATACCTTCCGGTCAGTGTCTGAGGAATTAGTGCGTACTTGTCGCCCGGCCCGGAGCCCGGCAACCTCGATACAGCGCGCGCCGAAAGTCCTCGACCCTGCCAGAAGGAGTTGTCCCGCAATGACGAACACCCAGCACAGCCCGGTCACCGTACTGGGGCTCGGGGCGATGGGCCGCGCGCTGGCCACCCGACTCGTGCACGCCGGAATCCCGGCCACGGTGTGGAACCGCACGCCGGGCCGGGACGCCGATGTCCTCGCCGCGGGCGCGGTGGCGGCAGCGACCGCCGGAGCCGCCGTGCGCGGCGGCGAACTGATCATCACGGTCCTGCTCGACCACGCCTCGGTGCACGAGACCCTCGATCCCATCGCCGCGGACCTGACCGGCAAGCAGTGGCTCAATCTGACCAGCACCACGCCCGAGCAGTCCCGCGAGCTCGCCGTGTGGGCGGCCACGCACGGCATCGAATTCCTCGACGGCGGCATCATGGCGGTCCCCGACATGATCGGCGGCCCCGGTGCGAGCATCCTCTACAGCGGCTCGGCCACCGTCTTCGAAGCGTGGCGCCCGGCCCTCGAATCGCTGGGCGCCGCCGACTATCTCGGAGCCGGCCCGGGCCTGGCCGCGCTGTGGGACTTCGCGCTGCTGACCGCCATGTACACGATGTTCGGCGGCTTCTTCCAGGGCGCGGCGCTGGTCGGTTCGGCCGGAGTGACGGCCTCGGAGTTCGCCACCCGCGCCGCCGGGTGGCTCACCGCCATGACCAACACCCTGCCCGCCTACGCCAAGATCATCGACGGCGGCGACTACACGGCCGACGTCTTCCAGGACCTGGTGTTCACCAAATCCGCCTTGGACGCCTTGCGTGGCGCGGCGGCAGACGCCGGAATCACCGACGAACCCCTCGGCGGACTGGCCGCCCTCGTGGACCGGCAGGTCGAAGCGGGCCACGGCACGGCGGCGTTCGAGCGGACCATCGAGGAGCTGCGGGGCGCGCCCGCGCGGCGATAACCGTTGGTGCGGGCCGGAATCCCCCGGCCCGTACTCCTGCGGTGCGCTACTCCTTCGACTGCGCGATGAGCGCGGTCAACTCCTCGCCCAGCCCCAATTCGGCGACCTGCTCCAGCGTCGCCGGATCGAACAGCGCGATCACGGCGGCGAACTCACTGGTCACGGTGGGTTCGGTGCGGCTGGTCAGTGTCAGCAGACCCCGCCACACCGCGGGATCGGTGGACCCGTCGACCGCATCGGTGAGCGCGGCGAGAGTGTCGGGTTCGGCCACAATGGGATTGGCGGCCAGCCGATCCAAGGCCTCCGGGCTCAACCCGGCGACGAAACGTAGCGTCTCCCCGACGGCTCCCGCGTCGAGGAAGGTGCGGATCAGATCCGCGATCTGCTCGGGTGAACCCTGATCGAACAGGATGTCGCCGATCGCCGGGATCACATCGTCGTCGCAGCGCGCGAAGACCGACAGCGCGGCCAGCCGCAGCTCCTCGGACCCGGACAGGATGGTGTCCACCAGTTTCGGGATGCGCTTGCCCTCACCGGACAGCAGGTGGCGCAGGATGACGCTGATGTTCTCCCCGGAGTACGCGAACGACGCCGACCGGATCATGCCCTCGTCGTCGTGCACATCGCGTTCGACCGCCTGCACCAATGTCGGTGTGGCATAGGCCAGGAACGGGCCCGCGGTGACGTAGTCCCGCAGGCGCAGCAGCTCGTTGATGATGGCCATGACCGGTCCGGGCGGAGCGATGTCGGCCAGTTGGCCCACCGCGTGCGGGTCCATGTAGGGCGCGGCCTGGGCGGCGTAACCGGGATCGAACAGGGCGACGGCCTCGGCGGACTTCTTCGGATGATCCACCCCGATAGCGCCGGCCGCGCGCCCGGCCATCACCGGCGGCACCATGCGCTGCACCAGTGGGATCGAGATGCTGAACGGAATGATCGGCACCAGCAACGACAGCCTGGAGAAGATCGCGTTGTGTTCGGCGAACATCACCTTCGCCATGCGTTCTTGCAGTTCGTGCAAGTTGGCGGCGCCCAGCTTCTCGAGGTGGGTCAGCTTCTCCTCGGGCACGTGCAGCGTCCGCGACAGCAGGGTGATCTGCGCGCGGGTCACCAGATCGCTCATCGCCCCTACCCGAGCTTATTGCCGAACATGATCTTCTTGGCCGCGGTGCGCAATGGCCACGGCAGCGCGCCGACAGTCTTGTCGACGGCCTCCACCATGGCGAGGTTCTCGGTGCGCTGCGCCTGCTGGAACACCGCCAGCAGGTCGGCCGTCTCGGCCTCGTTCAGCAGGTCGAGCGCGGGCAGCGGCCCGCCCAGTTCCCGCTCCAGTTCGGCTCTGGCGCTCATTGATTCATCCCCATCCCCCGGAATGACTCGAATCACCCCGATCGTTCGTACACCAATCTCTACCAAGATCGATGGCACTGCGCCAGACCTGCGGGGGAATCCGCGCACGCCAATTGAGGTCGACTGCATGCAGTTCGGTGGGGCGCGGGTCCGCACGTGGTGTGGAATGCACCGTGCGAGACCCGGTCCGGGTGGACGCACGATGCCGACCATGCCCGGTTGGCCGGGTCTTTCGCGGGTGTTCACGTGATGTTGGCGTCGGAGGTGCCGAAGGTAACCCGGTACCCTGCACGATCGGCCTCGTGCGCATCGTTCAGCTGGCGAACTTCTACGGTCCGCGCTCGGGTGGGTTGCGAACCGCACTGCATCACCTCGGCGCGGGCTACGCCGCCGCCGGACACGAGGTGGTGCTGGTGGTGCCCGGCACCCGGCGCGCCGAGGAGGTGCTCGCCACCGGAGTCCTGCGAATCACCCTGCCCGCACCGGAGATCCCGTGGACCGGCGGCTACCGCGCGGCAGACCCCCGCCGCGTCGCCGACACCCTCACCGGATTGCGGCCCGACGTGCTGGAAGTGTCGGACCGGTTGACGCTGCGCGGCTTCGGCCGCTGGGCGCGCCGCCGCGACATCGCGGGCGTGATGATCTCCCACGAGCGCCTCGACCGTCTGCTGGGCCAGGTGCTGCCCGGCCCGCTGGCCCGCCGCGCCGCCGACGCCGCCAACCGGCGCACCGCGCAAACCTATGACGTCGTCGTCTGTACCACCGAGTTCGCGCGCGAGGAATTCCAGCGCATCGACGCCGCCAATGTCGAACTGGTCCCGCTGGGCGTGGACCTGGATATGTTCCGGCCCGACCGCCACGACCACCGCCTGCGCACCGACCTCGGCGCGGACGGCTACCCGCTGCTGGTCCACTGCGGCCGTCTCTCGGTCGAGAAGCGCGTCGACCGCAGCATCGCCGCGGTCGGGGCACTGCGCCGCGGCGGCCTGGACGCGCGCTTGGTGGTGGCGGGCGACGGACCGCGCCGCGAGGCCCTGGAACGCCGCGCCCGCCTGATCCCCCCGCTGCCCGACGGCCGGCCCGCCGTCCACTTCACCGGATTCATCGACGACCGAACGACTCTGGCGACCCTGCTGGCCACCGCGGACGTCTCCCTGGCCCCGGGCCCGCACGAAACCTTCGGCCTGGCCGCGCTCGAGGCCCTGGCCGCGGGCACCCCGGTGGTGGCGAGCCGCTCCTCGGCACTGGCCGACATCGTGACTGCCGAAGCGGGCGCGGTCGCCGCCGACCACCCGCGCGCCTTCGCCACCGCCGTCACCGACGTCCTGGCCCGCCCCCGCGCCGAACGCCGCCGCGCCGCCCGCAGTCGTGCCGAGCAATTCACTTGGCCCGCAGCTGTTTCCGGGATGCTCGACCTGCTGGGTCCGAGCTGAAACCTGACCCCACCCGCAAGGCGGCGCTGGACGTTGAGGCGGCGCTGGACGTTGCCGCCCGCAAAGCTCGTGGACAGCCTGCCGCGTGGCCGGTCAGTCGCGCCTCGGGTCCGGCTCCCACGGGACGTAGTCCCGCCCGTCCGCCGCGGCCGCGTTCTTGGACGAATTCAGCTGATACGGCGTGATTCCGCCGGGCTGCCACGGCCCCGCCGAGCCCGCCGCCACCGCCGACCCGTTCTTGGCGACCAGGCCGATCTCGTCGCGCACCACCGCGATCGGGCGGTCGGCGAGGCTGAACCAGTCCAGGTCGAGGAAGTCGTGGCTGCCGCGGGTGAGCGCGCCCCGGCGCATGGCGTCACCGAGCCGAGTGGCCATGCCCGAGGTGCTCAGGTGCCCGGCATCGGCCTCGAACAGGCCCGCGCCCGCCCGCAGGTAGCCGGTCTCGAACAGCGAGATGACCATGGCCAGCAGGCTGAAGGCCCGCGGATCGTCATTGGCGCGGGCCATGAACGCGAACACCTCGATCTCGTTCTCGAGGGTGGTGCCGTACCCGGCGAGCACGTGCACCCAATCGTGCTGGGCCAGCAGCGGCGGCGCGGACCCGGGTAGGCCGGGGGTGACGAAGCCGCGGTCCCGGTAGAAGTCGGCGACACCGCGACCCAGGGTGCCGACCGGCAGCTCCCACAGCTCGGCCCAGCGCCCGGCCAGGCCCGCGTCATCGGTGACCGCACTCCACGAACTGTCCAGTCCGGCGGTGTGCAGGGCGTCCAGCCGCAGCGTGTCCGTATTGCCCAGATAGCCATTGCGGGTGAAATCGACCGAGGCCAGATCCACCGCGCCCTCGGCGTAGCGCTGAGCCACCGCGATCATGTCGTCGTCGACACCGAGCGCGTCGGCGAACTCCCGCAACTTGTTCCCGGTCGCCGCCGGCAGCGGTCGCACCACCAGCGCGGACAGCAGCATGGTCTGCACGATCCGCTCCCGGAAGATCCGATTGCGCCGTGCCATCCCCACCGCGAACTCCGCCGCCCCGATCGGCGTCACCTCGGCCAGCTCCACCGGATGCCCCGTCATCGACAGGAACAGCGCCGGAATCAGCAACTCCTGCAGGGGCGTGAGCCCTAGATCGCAGGTCGCCGCACTCACCACGCCCCGCGCCAGGAACCGCACCTCGGCGGCATCCGGCGGCGTGAGCAGCACCTCTTCCATCTCCCACAGCCTCCACAGCATCAGGGGACCGAACGGCCCGCGACCCATTGTCATCGCGAAAAACCGCGCGTGCGTGATCGTTTCACTCTCGGCGTAGCCCTCGCTGTGAAGGCCCGGCGGCACCCGGCCGATTCTTTTGGCCCGCGCCCGAGGTCTACCTGAACAAACGAAAGGACCTCAGCGATGACCGTTCCCGCCACGATGCGCGCGCTGCGCCAGCACTCCCTGCGCGGCCCGCAGGACATGTCCCTGATCACCGACGTGCCGGTGCCGCGACCGGGCCCGGGCGAGGTACTCATCCGGGTCGCGGCCGCCGGAATAAACTTCGCGGATCTGTCGAAATCGCACGGAACGTTCCGCGACGGTCCGCAGCCGCCCTACACCGCGGGTTTCGAAGCCGCCGGAGAGGTCGTGGCACTGGGCGAGTCGGTCACCGGTCCCGCCCTGGGCGCTTCAGTGGTCGGGATCGGAGACGGCGCGTTCGCCGACTACATGCTGCTGCCCGTTGCCGCGGCGGCACCGATCCCCGACGGCTGGACCTCCCAACAGGCACTCGGTCTCCTGGTGAACCTGCCGACCGCCCTCGCCGCCCTGAAACTCGGCGGCCTCGCCGCCGGACAGGCCGTGCTGATCCACGCCGCCGCCGGCGCGACCGGGCAGGCCGCGACGATCCTTGCCAAGCATTACGGCGCGACGGTCATCGGCACGGCCTCACCGGGCAAACACGAGACCGTGCTCGGATTGGGCGCGGACCACGTACTCGATTCGCGCGCAGCCGATCTCGCCGTCCAGGTCAAGCGGCTGACCGGGGGTACGGGTGTCGACCTGGTGCTGGAGTCCGCGGGCGGATCCACCTTCGAACACAGCCTGGCCGCCGCCAAGCGGGTCACCGGCCGGGTGGTCGTCTTCGGCCTGGCGGGCGGGGAAGCGTCGATCACCAACTGGGACTTGGTTTACAAGCATCAGATCCAGCTGATCGGACTCAATATCGGCGTCCTCATCGACGCGGCCCCGCAGCTGTTCGGCGAAATCATGGGCGACCTGTTCGCGCTCATCGCCGCCGGGGTACTGAAGCCGGGCGTCAGCACCGCCTACGACCTGGCCGGCGGCCCCAAGGCGCTCGCCGAACTGGAAGCCCGGGCCACCGTCGGCAAGCTGGCCCTGCTCCCCCACCCGGATGCCCTCTGACCAGGTATTAGATTCCTTTGCCGCGGCCCGGCGGTCGTCATGGGTGAGGGTCTCGACCGGCGGGACCCACCCGCGTGAGGAGCAGCCCATGACCGATCGATCGGCGACACCCCCGAGTCCTACACTCACGACATGACGGCGCAGCTGCGGCAGGCGGCCGGCCGAGACCGCTTCGCCGCCGATACCGAGCGGTTCCGCCGCGAGCTGCTGGCCCACTGCTACCGCCTGGTCGGCTCCGCGCACGATGCCGAGGACCTGGTGCAGGACACCTACCTGCGGGCCTGGCGCGCCTACCCGTCCTTCGAGGGTCGCTCCTCGATCCGCTCCTGGCTCTACACCATCGCCACCAACGTCTGCCTGACCACCTTGCGGCAACGCAGGATCCGGATCCTGCCCTCGGGACTGGACGGCCCGGCCTCCGGTCCCGAACACGGATCGAATCCGATTGCTCCGGGCGAGGTCTCATGGCTCGAGCCGTTCCCCGACGAATGGATCGCCCCGGCCGCCGACGATCCGGCGGCGGTCGTCGTCGCACGGGAATCCCTGCGGCTGGCCCTCATCGCGAGCCTCCAGCACCTGCCCGCCCGCCAGCGCGCCATCCTGCTGCTGCGCGACGTGCTGGCCTTCTCCGCACCGGAGACCGCCGCCATCCTCGGCACCACGACGGCCGCGGTCAAGAGCGGTCTGCAACGGGCCCGCGCCCGCCTGCGCGAACTCGAACCCGAGCCGGCGGAACTGCTCGAACCCGCTGATCCACGGGCTCGCGCCCTGCTCGACGGCTACATCGCGGCCTTCGAACGCGCCGATGCGAGCCTGCTCGAACAGGTCCTGCGCACCGACGCCACGTTGGAGGCAACCCCGTTCCGCGATTGGCAGTCAGGGTTGGCGAACTGTATTCGGATGCTCGACTCGCAGGTCCTGGATACGCCCGGCCAATGGCGGCTCACCGCCACCACCGCCAATGGGCAACCCGCCGCCGTCCTCTATCGGCGCGATTCGGACGGAACTCTTCGGGCGGGCGGGGTGGTCGTGCTGTCTCCCACGCCGACGGGCGTCTCCCGCGTGATCGCGTTCCACGATCCCGCGCTGGTTGCCCTCTTCGGTTTCGCGGATAGTCTCCCCGGCTGACCACGCGGCGCTACTCCGCCAGCGCCTCTTCCATCAGAGGCCACGAGTCGTGCAGATCCTGCTGCCAATACGGCCACGAATGCGTGCCGCGCGGATGGAAGACGAAGGTCGCCGGAATATCGATCTCCTGGAGCCGCCGCCGGAACGATTCGGTGCAGCCGCGCACGAGATACTCCAGCACTGCACCGAAAGTCACCGCCTGCGGCATCAGCGGATCGGTCAGCGATTCCGGCCCCGGCGTGCCGTTGCCGGTCGACACGTACACCGCTTTACCGCGCAACGCGTCAGCGTTGGTGAGTGGATCGTGCGCCGCCCAGTCCGGGTCGCCGTCGGGTCCCCACATGTTCTCGGGATTACCGCCGACCCAGCTCACCGAATTCCGGATGGCGAGTTTGGCATTGGTGCTCATGGTGTCCAGACAGCCGCTGAACGCCGCGAATCCGCGATACAGCTCCGGATACCGGGTGGTGAGCGCCGCCGCCGACAGCGCGCCCATCGACAGCCCCGCGATCGCATTGCGCCCGCTGCCGTGGAACCGCTGATCGATCAAGGGCGGCAGTTCCTGGGTCAGGAACGTCTCCCACATCTGCACCCCGCCGAGTACGGGATCGGGCCGCTCCCAATCGGAATAGAAACTGCCCTTGCCGCCCACCGGCAGCACCACATTGACCCGCTTGTCGGAGAAGAACGACACGATATCGGTCTTCTGCGTCCAATTCGTCTCCATCGCACCGGAATCGACACCGTCGAGCAGGTAATAGGAGGGTCGCGGCTGATCATCGGCGGGATGCAGCACGTCCACGGTGACCGCGCGGTCCATGGCCGCGGAGTACACCGAGATCCTGGTGCGCGAGGGATCGGCGTCGGTGGCGCTCAGAATGGTCGATTCCCCGGCCGGTTCGGCGTGGGCCGCACCGGTTCCGGAGATCAGAATTGTGACGAAGGTGATGGCCGCGGCCGCGGCGGCACGAAAATTTGCATTCATCGATGTCCATTCATCGGGCGCGGCATTGAATCGGAAACGATGGGAGCGCCCGGGACGGGCTACTCGAATGCTAAGTGAAACGTAGGTGATCCAGCGGTAGCGACGCCGCACCGATCTCGCCGGCTGTCGGATACATCACCACATCACCGCTCCCCTCATCGTTTCTCAGTGCCCCGGCCCGGTGCATCCCTGCGGCACCAGCTCGCCGGTGAGCAGCTCCTCGACCCATTTCGTGGTCAACGGAATCGAGAGCGCGCCCGCGACGAAGTGCTCACCGGGAAACGGCTGCAACCGAACCCGCGCGCCGAGCCCGCACCAGTCGTCGAAAAGCTCCTTCGCGCCCTCGAACGGCACGAAGATCTCGTTGACGCCGTGGAACAGGTAGACCGGCGCGGCGGGCGCCATTCCGCCGGGACGGTTCTCGTTCAGAATCTGTTGCACCATGGGCAGTTTCAGCGGATCCGGGACCACGGTCAGATCTTCGACCCGCAGGGGCGCGATGATCCCGAGCATCGTCTCCTGCGAGATGCAGATGTCGCGGAACATATGGGCGATCCGCCAGCCGTTGTCGTTCAGAATGCTCAGCAGTTCGGGGTATTCACGGGCCAGCCCCAGCGCGGCCGCCAGCATCACACCCGTACCCCAGTTGCCGTTCATGGCCGGCATCAGCATGTCGTAATCCGCGGGTTCGCCGCCGATGATGGTGCCCGCCAATCGGATCTCGGGCGCATACGTCGACGCGAGCTGCGCGGCCCAGCTGGTCGCGATGGAACCGCCGGAGTAGCCCGTCATCACCACCGGCGTGTCCGGGTTGAGCTCCGGTGACGTCCAATGGGTCACCGCGCGAATGGAATCGAGCACCGCGTGCCCACCCATCAGCCCGGCCGCGTACGCCTGCTTCGGTCCCTGATGATCGGGCACGACCACCGCGAAGTTCTTGGCCAGCAGCAGTGAGATGGCGACGACGTCGGCCGACACGCTCTTCTTCAATTCCGTCGAGGGCGCACACGAATACCCCATCGACGAGATCGGAATGTTGTAGGAGACCAGCGGTCGGGGCCCCGGCCCCGTCCACGCGGCGCGCGGCAGCAGCAGGGTCGTGGTGATGGCGACCGGTTGACCGTGGGAATCGGTGGACCGCACCAGCAGCTCGTAGGCGTCGGCGGTGAAGAACATGCCGCCGGTCGGGCGTGCGCTCAGCACGGTGCCCGGCGACGTGTTCTCGAAGCCCGGCGGGGGCGTGAAGAACGGGTCGGCGGGCAGCGTCGGCAGCACGCTCGCCAGATCATGGCTCGGGCTGATCAGCTCCGAGAACGGGTCGGCTTGCGCGTGTAGCGGCAGCAGCGTCGTAACCAGCGCTGCGAGCATCAGGATCCGTGTTGACCGGCGAGTTGCCACGGCCAGGAATCCTCACACGGAAACGGCCCGGACCACCGGATTTGGCTCGGTGCGGCGGGTCCCGTGCGGGCCGGAATCCCGGAACCGCACCGCGACCGGCGGGTTCTGGCACGCTGTCCCCATGAGATGGTCAATCGTCCTGGTGGCGGTGCTGACCCTCGCGGTCGGCTGCGCCGACCGAACCCCGGACTCACCGTGGCGGGAACTGCCGCTCCCCCAGCCCGGCGCGCGGATCCTCGCCTTCGCTCCCACACCGGGCGGCGGCGTGCTGGCCCTCGGCTCGATCCCCGCCGCCGACGTCCGGGCCCCCGCCGCCTGGTCGACCACGGACGGCACCCACTGGATCCCCGTCCCAGTCCACCCGGAAACCCCGTACAGCGCACGGGCGGAACTGATTTCGGCCGGTACCGGCGAGCACACCGTCGTCCTCGGACGGGCTTTCGGTGGCGCGCACAGCAATCCGCGCATGAGCGTCTGGAGCGGCGACACCCACGGCCTGACCGAACACGAGCAGGCCTTCGAGATGTTCGGCGGCCCGCACGGTCTTCGGCCAATCCGTCGGCGCCGACCCGCACGTCCTGTGCTGGCCCACGCCTGATACCGGGCCCCTGCCGGGGCCTGCCGCGCGCAACGTCGATGTCCAGCAGGTGGTTCCGACGCCTTCCCGAATGCTGGCCCTCATCGCGTTCGACCACCGTGCCAGCCTGGTGTCGGTTTCCTCGAATTGCACCGACTGGCAACAGATCTCGCTCCCCGCGCCCGCCGATCAGGCACGCATGGCCACCCTGCCGGTGGGACTACTGGTGGCCGGAACCGACGCCGAACACGCCGGACTATGGCTGTACACCCTATGAAAACGCCACCGACCTGGGCGAATAATTGCCGACCTGGGCGAATAAGTAAGGATTCAAATATGTTTCATTGTCGACGGGTCGCTCGGAATACTCGTAAGTCCGGTTGACAGAACATTGCCGTAACTTTTGAATTGCGACACCCAGAACTTCTTGCCGACCAGCGGCGTTCGTGGCACCGTATACGACGGTTTGACTCAGTTCAACTCACAACGAGGAGTTTGGAAATGAGGAACAACCTTTCTTACGACGCGTCGCTCGGGAACGCTTTCGACTTTCTGCAGGTTCAGACCGACAATTCCGCCGTACACGGTGGGAAAAATTCGCGGAACCGATCTCTGCATATCGTTCTGGTCGCTCCCCCGTATTTCGACATTCCGCCGGTCGGGTACGGCGGCATCGAGGCGGTCGTAGCAAGCCTGGCCGATGAGCTGGTCGACCAGGGCCACCGCGTGACCCTGCTCGGCGCGGGCCGGGCCGGGACGAAGGCGGACTTCATCCGGGTGTGGGACGAGGTCCAGACCAAGCGCTTGGGTGAGCCGTACCCGGAGATCGTCAACGCCATGAAGGCCTGGCAGATCATCGAGTCGCTGCACGCGTCGGACCCGATCGACATCATCCACGACCACACCTTCGCCGGTCCGGGGAACGCGCCCGCGTACAAGATGCTCGGCATCCCTACCGTCGTCACCGTGCACGGCCCGGTCGACGCCCAGATGGACGAGTACTACCGGTCCCTGGACCGCTGCGTGAAGCTGGTGGCGATCAGCGACCGGCAGCGTGAGCTGGCGCCGGACCTGAACTGGATCGGTCGCGTGCACAATGCGATTCGCCCCTCGGAGTGGCCGTTCCGCACCGAGAAGCTCGACTACGCGCTGTTCCTGGGCCGCTATGCGCCGTACAAGGGGCCGCACCTGGCGCTCGAGGCCGCGCACGCCGCGGGCGTGCGGCTGGTGCTGGCGGGCAAGTTGAACGAGCCGCCCGAGCACGAGTTCTTCAACGAGTACATCACCCCGCGGCTCACCGAGTCCGACGATGTCTTCGGCGAGGCCGACGCCGCCGCGAAACGCCAGCTGTTGGCCGGGGCGCGCTGCCTTTTGTTCCCGATTCGGTGGGAAGAACCCTTCGGGATTGTCATGATCGAAGCCATGGTCTGTGGCACCCCGGTGATCGCACTGCGCGGCGGCGCGGTGGAAGAGGTCGTCGAACACGGCGTGACCGGATTCGTTCTAGACGATCCGGCCGAACTGCCCGGCGCGATCGCGCGCGCCCACGAGATCGATCCCTACGCCTGCCGGGAACGGGTCGAAAGACTGTTCTCCACCGGGCTGTTCGCGCAAGGCTACGAAGCGGCCTACCGCAAGGCGATCGAACTCGCGAAGTCCCGCACGATCGCCGGCTCGGTCCGGGTGCGACTGCCCGGTGACCCGCGGATCCTCAGCACCCACGTGCCGGGTGGTCGCGCGTGAGTGTTTTCAACGCCGGTCCGCCGGTGCTCATCGAGGGTGGCGCGGGCGTCGTCACCCTCGTCGAGGCCGGCACCTTCTGCCTGTCCGATCAGCTCGGCGATATCCACCCGGGCACCGCGCACGGCTTGTTCTACCGGGACACGCGCATCCTGACCCGCTGGGAGCTGCGCGTGGACGGTCTTCCACCGGAACAGCTTTCGGTGGTCGTGCGCGAGCCGTTCCGGGCCCGGTTCGTGGCGCGCAAACCGCCACCGCACGGGGTGGCCGACGCGACGGTGCTGATCCAGCGCCGTCGCATCGTCGGCGAGGGCATGCAGGAGATCATCAGCGTGCTCAACCTCGGCGACGAGGACACCGCGCTGACGATCGTCCTCGACGCCGAGGCCGATTTCGCCGACCTGTTCGCGGTCAAGGAGGGCCGCGTGGGCAGTGGTGGCGGTGAAACGACCGCCACCGAGCACGGCCTGCGCATCACCGACCGCGCGCTGCAGGGCCGTGGCGTGGTTATCACCGCCACCGAGGAGCCCGAGATCCAATCCGGGTCGCTGACCTGGCGGACCCTGATCCCCGCCCACAGCAATTGGCAGACGGTGGTGCGCTGTCAGCCCATCGAGGACCACCGGGCCGTCCCGATGAACTTCGACGACGGCCACGAGGACGGTCCCGAGGGCAAGATCCGCCGCTGGCGCGCCAGCACCACCACGCTCACCGCCAGCGGCGCGGGCCTCAACACCATCCTGCAGCGCACCGAGACCGACCTGGGCGCGCTGCGCCTGGACGATCCCGCCGACGGCACCTCCTACGTGGCCGCCGGCGCGCCCTGGTTCATGGCGCTGTTCGGCCGCGACAGCCTGCTCACCTCCTGGATGGCGCTGCTGCTGGATTCGGACCTGGCCGTGGGCACGCTGCGCCAGCTGGCGAAACTGCAAGGCACCGAGACCAATCCGATCACCGAGGAGGAACCCGGCCGCATCATGCATGAGCGGCGGCACGGGCCCGGCAGCGATCGGGTGCTCGGCGGCACCGTCTACTACGGCACCGCCGACGCCAGCCCGCTGTTCGTGATGCTGCTGGCCGAATGCCATCGCTGGGGTGTCGGCGACGCGGCCGTACGCGAACTGATCCCGGCCGCCGACGCGGCGCTGGGGTGGATCGACACCGACGCCGACCTCGACGGTGACGGCTTCGTCGAGTACCGGCGCAAGACCGACCGCGGTCTGGCCAATCAGGGGTGGAAGGACAGCTGGGACGCCATCAGCTTCGCCGACGGCCGCCTCGCCGACCCGCCCATCGCGCTGTGCGAGGTGCAGGGCTACGTCTACGCCGCCCGCATCGGCCGCGCCGAACTGGCCGACGAGTCCGGCGACCACCCGCTCGCCGAGCGACTGCGCGCCCAGGCCGCCGACCTGAAAGCCCGTTTCGACGAGGCCTTCTGGATGCCGAAGAGCGGCTGCTACGCGATGGCCCTCGACGGCGCCAAGCAGCCGGTCGACGTTGGATCCAGCAATCCCGGCCACTGCCTGTGGACCGGCATCGTGCCCGACGAGCGCGCCGCCGAACTGATCGAACGGCTCGGTGCGGCCGACCTGAACAGCGGATTCGGTTTGCGCACCCTGTCTTCCACCGCGCGCCGGTTCAATCCCATGGGCTACCACACCGGTTCGGTGTGGCCGCACGACACGGCCATCGCGGTGGCCGGCCTCATGCGCTACGGCCACATCCCCGGTGCCCTCGACCTGAGCGTCAAACTGGCGAGCGGACTGCTCGAGGCCATCCAGGAGTTCGGCGCCCGCCCACCGGAACTGTTCTGCGGCTTCGCACGCGACGAATTCCGTTCCCCGGTACCCTATCCCACCTCCTGCTCGCCGCAGGCGTGGGCGAGCGCGGCGCCACTGCTGCTCATGCGATCGTTCCTGGGCCTCGCGCCCGACGTCCCCAACCGCAGCCTCACCATCGCGCCCCGCCTGCCCGACCGCGCGGGCACGATCCGGCTGACGGATCTACGGCTGGGCCCGGCCACGATCACCCTCGAGGCCTGCGGCATGGACGCGCGGGTCGAGGGCCTGCCGCCGGACTGGCAGCTGAACCGGAAGTAGTGAGAGGTCGGTGCGTGAGGTAGGTCCGACGTGAGTACCAGCACCGATCTGGCCGGTCTGCGCGCCGAGCGGCGGGATGTAGTCGACTTCTGCGCCACTCTGACCGACGCCGAGTGGATGGCGCCCAGCCGGGCCAGTGGCTGGACGGTCAAGGACGTCGTCGCGCACATGACCGGCGATCTCCGCACGCTCGTCACACCGGACTTGCTGTCCTACGTCACCACTTCGCGGATCGAGCAGCTGAACGAGCGGGGCGTCACGCGTTCCCGCGGTAGGTCGCCGGATCAGGTGCTGCGCGACTTCGCGCGCTGGACCCGGCCCGGAATCGCGGTGCTGTTCGTGGTCACCGCCCCGGGCATCCGGGCGATTCCGATGCGGGTGGGCGAACTCGGTTGGTACCCCATGCGACTGCGATGGCTCGACGTCCCAGTGGGACTTGTTCTCACCGGTGCCGGCGGTGGCACCTGGCGGGTCGAACCGACCGGGCGTGGCCTGCGGGTGCGGCGAGGGCCGGTCGGCGGGACCGCCGCTCGCATCACCGGTTCCGCAGCCGATGTCCCGCTCTGGTCGACCACGCGGGTGCCCTGGAGGACGTGCGATATCGAGATCGACGGGGACGCGGAGATCGCCACCAGATTCCTCGACAACCTCGATCTGGTGTAACCCTGCCCTTGATACGACGAAGGCCGCTGCGATGCAGCGGCCTTCGTCTTCACTGTGTCCGGAGGGGGACTTGAACCCCCACGCCCTAATACGGGCACTAGCACCTCAAGCTAGCGCGTCTGCCATTCCGCCACCCGGACCGGTGGTGCTCAGCAAGGTTATCGGATCGGGCCGCGCGGACCAAATCGGTCGATGTAGTGCGTGTTTGCCGAGCAGAGGAGGCGGTGGGAGTGGTTGCCGCCGGGCCGGATGCCGGCCCGGCAGGCCACCCCCCGATCTCAAGCCTTCAGCGCCTCCAGCAGCGCGGCGCGCTGCCGGGAGCCCAGGCCGCCGATGCGGCGGTCGGCGGGGATCTCGGCCTCGTCCATCAGCTTGGCCGCCTTGACCGGGCCGATACCCGGCAGCGCCTTGATGACCGCCGCCACCTTCGTCTTCTTGACCAAGTCTTCCGCGTCGGCGCGCTTGAGCACCTCGGCGAGACTGACAGACCCCTTCTTGACCTGCGCGATGAGTTCCGAGCGGGCCTTACGAACCGCCGCGGCCTTCGCCAGCGCCTCGGAGCGTTGTTCGGGGGTCATGGTGGGCAGAGCCATATGTCCTTACCTTTCACTCGTTCGCTGGTATTTCGCCGACGATTCAACAGGACAGTGGGCCCTCCGCAAGTACGACACACCGCGTGGACGTGGCCGACACGTCGACCGACCGGCGAAATTTGGACACGGGAGGCCCGTCTCGAGCCTCCCACGACACCGGTCGACTGACCAGAAGTTTGCTGACAGACGTAGCTGGCAAATACCCGACCCCATGCCGGGCATCGGTACTACGGTGGGCGCGAATATCACCGGGCACCGGCGAAGGGCGGGGCAGATGCAGGGGTCGTATCCGTACGCCGAACCGGCCGCGACCGTGCCTTCCCTGGCCGATCGATACGCCGGCGCGAACCCCGTGACCTGGAACGGAGCGCAGGTCTACCCGCTGCACTCGGAGACTCTCGGGGACTCCCCCGCGACCGTCCGGCTGACCCTGCGCACGGCCGTCGCGCGGGCGGGGGTGCGCAGCCTCGGCATCGGGCTGGCCGTGGACCGGGGGAATGTGTTGCTGGGTGGCCGCCAGATCAGGGGGGTTGACGTCTGGAGTGACGCGATGGACGGCGGGATCGACCTCGAGGTGTGCCCCACCGACACCGACGCCGCGATCACGCTGACCCCCGTCTGGGTCGATGACAGCGGCGCGACCGTCTCCTGGGTCGGCAATTACGGGATGCTCATCACCCGCGAACCGGCCATGACCGTCCTGCACTGTTCCACCGGCGTCGGACCGCCTGATTTCGGAGAACTCGTCGTCGAGCTCGCCACTACCAGGAAACCGCCGCGTCCCGATCTGCCCGCCGAGGCCAGTCGCTACCAGAACGCGCTCTACGAGCTGGGTGTGGCGATGCAGAGCCGCGGCGACGAGGAGCAGGCCTGCCAACTATGGGCGCAGGCAGCCGAATTCGGGCATGTGGGCGCGGCCTACGACCTGGGTGTGGTCCGCTACCGCCGCGGCGACTACCCCGAGGCCGAACGTTGGTGGCGCACGGCCGCCACCCACGGCGACCCGCGCGCGATGGCGGGCCTGGCCGAGTTGCTCGGTCGCCGCGGCAGCCGCGGTGAGGCGCAGGCCTGGCGCACGGCCGGCGCCACCGACTACCGCTGAGGACTCCCGGCGCGTGCTGTGACGCAATTCACGCGACCCGGAGTTGAATCTCCGGGTCCGCCCCCGATTGCGGGTCGGTCGAGCCCATCTACAGTGGCGGTCGATCGCGCGGCCGCCTCGGCCCCGCGCACGACCCACGAGGAACGCATGATGAACACCGCGCGATGGACGGCCGTGGCGGCCGCCGCACTGGCCGTAACCCTGCTCTCGGGTTGCTCGGATGTCGAGAAGGCGCTCAACCAGGGCGGCGACACCAAGTGCAGCGACTACCTGATCCAGAGCGCCGACACCCAGCGCGTCACCATCACCAAGTTCATCAAGCAGCAGGGCACCCAGAACGAACCCTCCGGCACCCAGGTCGACCTCTCCATGGCGGCGGTCCAGAGCCTCTGCCAGATCCAGGCCAACAAGGACACCCCCATCAAGAACGCCAACCTCCTCGGCATCCTCCACTAGCCCCAAACCCTCCCCCGCGCACCCCATTTCGCCTGGCCCAGCCCCGATTTCCGTTTCCGCCAACCCCTCCGCTAATCTTGTCCCGCACCACCGGTCCGGGTGGCGGAATGGCAGACGCGCTAGCTTGAGGTGCTAGTGCCCGTATTAGGGCGTGGGGGTTCAAGTCCCCCTCCGGACACCATGAACACCCGAATGCTGTGCACCACACAACATTCGGGTGTTCCTTGTTTCAGCCACCGAGCTTGCCGGGAATCGGGTCGCGGGCAGCGCGGCGGCGAGCGGCGCCGCCGATCCCGTCCCCGGGATCGCTTGCCAGCCACGAGAAGTCAGCAGTATCCCGCATCGACCGGGCCAATCGGCCGGGCGCTACGCCTCGATCGGGGCGTACCAGTCGGCGTTCTCGAGCAGCACCCTCGTGCCCAGGTCGCGGTCCCATTCCGGCTCGATGCCGTGGCGCCGGAAGATCGGAAACACCACGTCGTCGAGCAGCCGGGTCACATCGGCGGTGTAGAGGTCTGCCTTCGCGTCATCGCTGAGCGCGTCGTAGCCGGCCTCGTCGAAGTCCTCGGGCGGGAACGCGCCGTAGCCGATGTACGTCGCGCCGTCCTCGAGGAGACGGCTGGTGTCCTGCTGATGGAAGTAGACGTAGCCTTTCCAGTGCCGGCTGTCGTCGCGTTCGTCCCAGATCTCGCCGGACGCGCAAGTGCCGCAGCAGGAGAAGTCCGCTCGCGCGACCACGCCGTTGGTATTGAGCTCCTCGAACGCGGCGATCGTGCGAGAGGTGTGCGCACCGATCTCCGCCTGCTGGAGCAGCCGCGCGGCGCGGAGAGCGGCGAAAGCCGCCCCGAGCTGCTCGTCGGTGAGGTCGTAGTCCTCGCTGTAGCTGTCCACGAAATCGTCGGCGTCGCCTCGGCCGGCGATCAGCTGATCCCAGATCTGCCCGGCCAGCTCTTCGCGGCCGGCCGCATCGAGAGGCAGGTCGGGCAGTGTGGCATAGGGCGGCAACGTGTTCGGGTTCGACAACGCGCTCACAGCGAAACCTCCAGACAACGAGCGAAACCGTGCGAATCACCCGCGCTGGCGATGCTAGCTTCCGCCGATCCGTGAGCGCACCTGATTGCAGCGCGGCTGCCAGGGCGGCGACGAGCAGCTGGCGGGACATATGTCGTTGCAGCAGTTGGACTTCGATCAGCGCGTGGGTGCCTGGGCTTCGCGGTCCGCGGCCCATCGGCGCTATTGACATTTAGCGACCGATTGGTTGCAATCTTCGGTGTGACCGAGAACCCACGTGTGCGCCGCACCCAGGCGGAGCGCACCGCATCCACGAAGGCAGCGCTGGTGGACGCGACGATCGAGACCATCGCCGAGATCGGCTACCACCGTGCTTCCGCCGGAGAGATCTGCGCACGGGCGGGCGTATCCAAGGGTGGACTGTTCCGCCACTTCGACTCGCGACTCGCACTGGTCGTCGAGGCCGCCGAAGAGGTCGGTCGCCGGAACCTCGCGGGCTTTCGCGCGCTCGGCGACGCGCCCGTCGGCGACATGCTCGCGTTGACGCGAAGCCAGTCGCGAGCGCAGATCAACGCGGTCTGGTTCGAGTTGCTGGTCGCCGCTCGCACGGACGCCGAGTTGCGCGAGCAACTCGCTCCGGTGGCGAGCCGGCTCTACGCCGCCATCGACGAGCTTGCCGTGGTGCCGTCGTCGGGCGCAGGAGTCGCTCCCGCGTTGCTTCAGTTGATGGGCACGTCGCTGGTGCACATGTTCGACGGAGAGGCTGTCCTCCGAGAGGTCTACCCGCGACCCGAACTCGAAGACGCCCGTTTGAAAGCGGCGACCGAGCTGATCAATGCCCTTGTCGCGCTTCGCCGCGACTACCCGTCCGTCGCCGTCGAGCGACTCGACAAGGAGAAATGACCCATGGCTGGAGGTTTCCCGCCCGAAACATCCGCGGATTACATCGTGGTCGGTGGTGGCAGCGCCGGAGCGGCCGCAGCACGTCGGATCGCCGATGCCGGCGCCGAGGTCCTGCTGCTCGAAGCCGGCGGTCGCAACGACTCCCAGCTCGTCCGGGTTCCGGGCATGGTCGGGCCGATGCACGGGGTCGGCCGCCTGCAACGCAGTGTCACCTGGCAGCCTCGCACCAGCCCCCAGCCGGATGCCGCGGGACGCCGGGTATCGCAGATGCACGGGCGCGGGCTGGGCGGAGGGGGCGCTGTCAACGGGATGATCTGGTCGCGTGGGCACCACAAGAACTACGACGACTGGGCGGCCGCCGGTTGCGCCGGCTGGAGTCACACCGACGTTCTCCCGATCTTCAAGCGCATGGAGGCGTTCGAGGACGGCGCGAACGAATACCGCGGCGGCTCAGGCCCGATCGGTGTCACCCGGGCGCGCGATCTCGCCGAGGTGACGACAGCCTTCCTCGACACACTCGCCACGACCGCGGGAGTCGCCCACAACGCCGACTACAACGCCGCCGAGCAGGAGGGCGTCTCGGTCGCCCAGTGGAATGCGGCCGGCGGTCGTCGTCAGAGCTCGGCCGAGGCGTACCTGCGCGATGCGCCGCCGAACCTGCATGTGCGTACGGGTGCGCAGGTCACACGGATCATTATCGACAAGGGCACCGCCGTCGGCGTCGAAGTCGCCACCAAGCGAGGCACGGAGCGGCTCATCGCGCACCAGGAAGTCATCGTGAGCGCCGGCTCGTTCCGCAGTGCTCAGCTCCTCATGCTCTCCGGAATCGGACCCGCCGAACACCTTGCCGGACACGGGATCCCGACACTCAGTGACCTCCCGGTCGGCGAGGGCCTGCAGGACCACCCCGTTGTTCCTGTGGTCTACAACGTGACCCGAGGTCCCGTTCTCGGTCCAGCGAAGCTTCTGACCGCGATGGCGAAGGAGCGCATCCGGCCGAGCTCGACCTTCTTGGCCGGCTCCTACATGGAGGGTGTGGCCCACCTCAGGTCGGAGTACGCCGACGCCGTGCCAGATCTGCAGTTCTTCGCGACTCCGCTCGGTCGCCGAGGCGCCGATGCCACGATCCCGGGAGTTCACCCCGACATCGACGGCGCCTGCTTCACGGTCTACGTCGTGCTGCTCTATCCGCAGAGCTCGGGAACAGTCCGGCTGGCCTCGCGCGATCCGCACGTGGCGCCGGTGATCGATCCTCGCTACTTGAGCGCATCCGCGGATCTCGACGTGCTGATGTCGGGAGTGGAGCTCGTTCGCGAGGCGATGGCACACCCGCGGGCCTCCTCCTACGTCCGCGCCGAAGTGGCGCCCGGCCGAGCCGCCACCACCCCTGAGGCCGTCAGAGAAGATGTGCGCCAACGGATTTCAAGCGTCTACCACCCGACCGGCACGTGTCGGATGGGCGTCGATGAGCGAGCTGTGGTCGACCCCAACCTGAAGGTGCGCGGCATCGAGCGTCTGCGCGTCGCCGACGCCTCGGTGATGCCGTCCATCCCCGGCGGCAACACCAACGCACCCTCGATGATGATCGGCGAGCGCGCCGCCCAACTCGTTCTGGAGAACGCATGACCCCGATCCATGAGGTCGCTGTGATCGGCGCCGGCATCTCCGGCCTCGGCACCGCGATCAAGCTGCGCGAGGCGGGGATCACCGACTTCGTGATTCTGGAGAAGGCCGACAGCGTCGGCGGTGTCTGGCGGGACAACACTTATCCGGGTTGCGCGGTCGACATCCCCTCGGTCGCCTACTCATATTCTTTTGCGCCCCACGACCGTTGGAGTCGCAAATTCGCCCCGCAGCCGGAGATCCTGTCCTATCTGCGCGAGACCGCCGATCGCTTCCGCGTCGGTCAGCATCTCCGTCTCGGGGTCGAGGTGTTCGATGCGAGTTGGGACAGCGTGGAGCGCTGCTGGGTCTTGGACACCAGCGGCGGCGAGATCCGTGCGCGCTCGCTCGTTGCCGCCGCGGGCCCCTGGCACGAGCCGAGCCTGCCCGAGATCGAGGGCCTCGACGCCTTTCCCGGGCCGGTGTTCCACACATCGCGCTGGGATCACGACGTCGATCTGACCGGACGGCGGGTGGCGATCGTCGGAACCGGTGCCTCGGCGATCCAGGTGGTGCCGAGCATCGCCGAGCAGGTGGCCGAACTCCATGTCCTGCAACGGACCCCGCAGTGGGTCGTGCCCAAGGCGGAGCCCAGGCCATCCCGGGTCGTCCGCCGCCTGGGTCTGCATCGACTCGGGTCGGTCCATCGCTTCAACCGTCGGCGTGAGGAACTGATCCTCGAACTCACCAACATCGCGTTCCACCGTCCTTGGGGGCAGGCTGCCTTCAAGTGGATCGGACGGCAGAACCTGCGCGCGGCCATCGATGATCCCGAACTGCGTGCGGCCCTCACGCCCGAGTGGTCCGTCGGCTGCAAACGGCTGCTGATGTCGAGTGAGTACTACCCCGCGCTGGCGCGCCCGAATGTCTCTGTCGTCTCGACCGGCCTGACGGAGGTCCGCGGGAACACCCTCATCGGTGAAGACGGCTCCAAGACCGAGGTCGATGTCGTGATCATGGCGACCGGGTTCAAGATCCTCGACATGCCGATCGCGGGCAGGGTCAGGGGCATCGACGGACGCAGTCTGGCCGAGCACTGGGACGGCAGCCCGCAGGCCTACCTCGGGACCACCGTGCACGGCTTCCCGAACCTCTACATCCTCTTCGGGCCGAACGTCTCGGCAGTCGCTTCGGGGTTCCTGATCATCGAATCCCAGTTGCAGCAGGTGGTTCAGGCACTGGCTCATCTGCGGCGCAGCGGCGCCGTGTCGCTCGAGGTCCGCGATTACGTGATGCGGCAGTTCAACGACGACGTCCAGGTCGCGCTGCAGAACACGGTCTACAACTCGGGCGGATGCCGCAGCTACTACTTCGACAAGAACGGCCGCAACGGCTTCTCCTGGCCCTGGTCGGCGCGTCGGCTCCGTCGGGTGACCGCCCGCTTCGACCCAGCGGACTACGTCGTGACGCAGTCGTGAGGGCTTTGCTCGAGCCGCGACCCGCTGATCGAAGCTGGCGAATCCCGTTCGGACAGACCGTTCTCCAGCGAAGGAGTGGACACAACCCCTCGGCCATAGGCTATGGTTAGCCTAACCTGACCTGAAGGAGATCTGCTCATGATTCGCAAGTTCGTCGTGGCCTCGATGCTGTCCGCCAGCTTGTTGGCGCCGGCCGTCGCCGTCGTCGCGACCGCTCCGGCCGCCGTGGCCGCGCCGGCCACGCCGTCCGCGGGTGAGCTGCAGGGCAAGCTGCAGGCTGCGCTGAACGGGTCCGCCGCCGAGCTGGAGTCCGGCGACGCGAGCCAGATCGGCAACGTGAATCAGGTGATTCAGCGGATTCCGGGGTACAGCTGGGACGTGTCGGGGCCGATCTCGGTCGACGGTGACGTCCTGTCCGCCACGCTGAACAGCCGGCTGGGATCCTATGCCTTCCCGTTCTCGGTGACCTGGAAGGACGTCGGCGGCACCTGGAAGCTCTCGCGCGAGAGCGAGGAAATGCTCGCGAGCTACGCGAACATGGCCTGGTGACGGCGCACAGCCTCTACTGAGGAAAGACGGGAACCGGTACGCGCGTGGTCGCGTTCGGGTTTCGGACCTGGGGACGGCGAACATTGCGGGCGCTCATAGATACCCGCCATGACGTCGTCCTCTCGGTCACCCATCCGGCCGGCGAATCGTCGGGCAAGGCAGCCAGTTGACGCCTCACACGCGAGCGCGCATGCGGTGCCGCCCTCCGGTCGCGGCCCCGGTGTCGCGCATGGCGGGCAACTCGACCGTGGGTTCGTCGAGCGCGCGATGCAGTCGCGCGAGAAATTCGTCCAAACTGCCATACCGGCACCGGATCTCGCTCAGCAGGTTCATGGTCACGTCCATCACCGGGCTCACTTCCCGCCAGTGCCAGGTTCGCGCCGACCTGCGCGCCCTGGCAATCTGAACCGACAAGCGGCATGGTAATCAGACAGCAAACCGATAGGCCCAGTTTGCCTATGACAAATTGCGCCATTCTCACCGTCAGCTAACTCCCTGCAGGGCTTAAGCCGAGGTCGTCCAGTTTCGGGAAGCGTCACCGGCGTCAGTGGCCCGATACCTCGCGCCGACGTCGCGGCCACGAGGAGCTGGGCCGCGACGTCGACGAGCCGCCCTCGGCGGCGAACTGGCAGTTGACGACGCCTCCCCATTGTTGCTCAGCGCGGTGACCCCGGTGCCGTTCATCCGTAGGTACACGTTCGCGAAGGCCGTCGATCGCAGCGTGGTGATGGGTGTGTTCCCCAGGCTGGCGAGCTCGGCTGCTGACAATGGCATGGTGAGCCTTCTTCCGTCCGGCTTATCCCCTGCCCGGCTCGGAATCTGTTCCGCTGGTGGCGATTTCGTCCGAGCCGGTGATTTCAGTGGACGGCATCCGATCCCGCCGGGGAAAGGGTCTTTGGTCCCGAATCGTGCTTGCTGGAATCCGCGAAACCGGTTGGCTTGCAACGGAGCTCGTGATCGAGAATGGGCTAGGGTCGCCGTTTTCGGGCGTTTGATCATGGTCGCCGGGACAATGGGGCAAATGTACGATTACGGCCTGGGCAGGGAGTGCGCTGCCGGCCCCGCCAAGGAGTCGGTTCCGCGCCCGTGCGGGCCCCGGCGATAGGAAAGCACTCACCTGGGGTACGCGAATTCAGTAGTTGACCCCTCCGTTTACCGAAATTCGAGTACGCCACTACTCGATACCTGGCGATTCTTCCGCGCGACACTCGATAGGTGTCTACAGAATCGGCGGCGAAGAACATCGTCATCTGTCTCGACGGGACAGGCAATCAACTCCGGGCCACCGGCAGCACGAATGTCGTCCGTCTGTTCGAGATGCTCGATCTGAGCGATTCCGCCCGCCAGATCGCGTTCTACGATCCGGGCGTCGGCACCTTCAGCGCCCGGGGCGCGTGGTCACCGCCCGCGCGCTGGGTGTCGCGCATGCTCGGCCTGGCCGTGGGCAGCGGTCTGCGCTCGAATCTCGCCGAGGCCTACACCTATCTGATCGAACACTGGCGACCGGGCGACCGGGTGTTCGTCTTCGGTTTCAGCCGCGGCGCCTACACCGCGCGGGCCCTGGCTGGGCTGCTGCACGAGCCCGGGCTGCTGCGGCCCGGCAGCGAGAATCTCGTCCAATACGTCGTCAGCGCCTATACGCGCAAGACGACGGATTGGCCCGAACTGCGCCGCTACGCCCGCTCCTTCTGCTCGAAGACCCCCGAGCGCGAATTCTCGATTCCCATCGAATATCTGGGGGTCTGGGACACGGTGAAGGCGGCCGGATTGTTCCGCTGGAATCTGCACTGGCCTTTCACCCGTCAGATCCCGAATGTCGAACGCGTCCGGCACGCCGTTTCCATCGACGAGAAGCGACGCCCGTACGAGCAATATCTCGTCGTTCCGAAGGGCGAACGGCCCGTCCTCACCGAGGCCTGGTTCGCCGGGGTCCATTCCGATGTCGGCGGCACCTTCGAGGACGATCCGCGCCTGGCCGGGATCGCGCTGAAATGGATCGCCGACGGCGCGATCGAGGCCGGACTGACCCTGAAGCCCAAGGCCTACCGCGATGTCTGCGCCCTGACCGAGAACCATGCGAGCGGCCGAGTGCACCGCATGGGCTGGATCTGGGCACTGCTCACCTACCGTCACCGCCGCATCCCCGCGGATGCCCTGTTGCACGCGAGCGTGCGGACCCGGTGCGAGACGGATACGAACTACGGCAAGCGGATCCCGCGCGCAGTCCGGTGGGAGGACGAGCAATGGACGAAACCGCACCTGTAGTCGCCTACAGCATGGGCGGCATCTGCCCGCCCGCACGCCGCCGACTGCGGACCTTCGCCTTCGACCCCATGTCGACGCGCCTGACCGGCCGCTTCCTCACCCTGGACATCCCGTTCGAGAAGTTCAAGGGCCCCGGCCCGGACGGTGGACTCGTGCAGGTCGTCGACTACGACGCCAGCCGCGAGAAGTGGTACGCCCCGATCGACCTCGACGACCCGTATCTGTTGGCGCAGGACGGGATTCGCCCGACCGAGAGCGATCCCCGCGCCCATCAGCAGGTCGTCTACGCCGTCGCGATGAGCGTCCTGGAACGCTTCGAGCGTTTCATGGGCCGCCGTTTCCGCTGGCACCGCGAGCAGGTCCTGCGCCTGGTTCCGCACGCCTTCGAGGGCCAGAACGCCTATTTCGATCCGAAGCGCCGCGCGGTCCTGTTCGGCTACTACCGGGCCGATGCCGAGAATCCGGGCGCGAATCTGCCCAGTCAGATCATCTTCACCTGCCTGTCGAGCGACATCGTCGCCCACGAGGTGACCCACGCGATCGTGCACCGAATCCGCCGTCTCTACAGCGAATCCACGCATCGGGACGTCTTCGCCTGGCACGAGGCGGTGGCAGATCTGATGGCGTTGTTCCAGCATTTCACCCACCGCGACGTCGTCGTCGACGCCATCACGAAGACCTCGGGCGAGCTCGGCAAGAGCGGCGGACTCCTGGATCTGGCACGGGAATTCGGCGAATCCACCGGCCGCGGCGCGGCTCTGCGCTCGGCGATCCGCAGCCCGGACCGCACCCCCAATCAGTTTCTGGCCGCGCAGGAGCCGCACGAACTGGGCGCGTGCTTCGTGGCCGCGGTCTTCGACGCCTACCTCGACTCCTATCAGAGCGCCATCGCGGACCTGCTGCGGATCGCGACCGGCGGCACCGGCGTGCTGCCGCCCGGCCACCTGCATCCGGATCTGGTGTCCCGCATCGCCGACGAGGCGGTCAAGACCGCGGAC
Source organism: Nocardia sp. NPDC004340 (assembly GCF_053602575.1). NCBI lineage: Bacteria > Bacillati > Actinomycetota > Actinomycetes > Mycobacteriales > Nocardiaceae > Nocardia > Nocardia sp. NPDC004340. The sequence continues at coordinate 56,167 of NZ_JBSGDW010000003.1, read as the reverse complement.
CGCCTACTCGGAATGGTGGTGCGCGCCTTCGACTATCTGCCGGTGGTGGATGTCCGCTTCGGCGATGTGGTGCGCGCGATCGTCACCGCTGACCGCGGCCTCTACCCCGAGGACCGCGAGCATCTGCGCGCCACCTTGGTGGAGGCGCTGCGCCGGCGCGGCATCTGGCCGACCAGCGTCGCCTCGCTGACCGATGAGGCGCTGGTCTGGCATCAGCCCGACACCGGCCTGAACGTCAGCCGCGGCAAGCACGCGGTGGACCTGTCCAAGGTCATCCTGTCGGCCTCCCGTGACCTCGACCCGGGCGGCGCGGCGGGCGAACTGCGCACGCCGCCGGTCCCCGACGGCAATGGCAGTCCCCGCGCCCTGGAGCTCCCGACGACGAGTGTGGTCTTCCGTGAGGTCGCCATCGGCATCACCGCTTGGGCCCGCGTGAACGCCCTGCAAATCGGACTCGATCCGAAGCTGCCGATCAGCTGTGAAGGCATCCACGTCTCCTACCGGCGGGCGGGCGACCGGCTGCCGCGCCCGGAGCTGGCCATTCAGCTACTGCAGCGGCGCACCGACCTCGAGGACCCGAAGCAGTACAAGCCGCCGGCGATCCGCGCGGGCACCGCCCTGGTCGTCCGGGTGGACGGCGGCGTCGAATACATCATCGCGAAGCCGCTGCCCCTGAGTGATCCGGCGGTGGCGACCGACGACAACGCCAGAGAGTTCCATGAAGCCGGGAAGCAGCGGCTCGCCGAAATGACCCAATGGTTCGAGTCTTTGGAGGCCGCGGACCCGTTGAGCGACTTCACGGCCGAGCACGCGATCCACCGTCTCGGCTTCGCCACGATCCATTCCGACACCGGGGAGTAGGTGCGAGATGGCCACCCGGACAACGATTTCGGTCCGCATGTACAACGTGGGCTTCGGCGACGCGTTCACGGTGACCGTCCGCCGCGGCGACGACACCTGGCGGATGCTGGTCGACTGCGGCGTGCACAGTCAGGGCCGGGCCCGCCCGATCCGCGACTCGGTGCGCGCCATCATCGCCGATCTCACCGAGGCCGCGCCCGACCACCGCCCGCACCTCGATGTCGTGGTCGCCACCCACCACCACGCCGACCACATCACCGGATTCGCCTGCGAGGAATGGGAACAGGTGCTGGTGGACGAGGTGTGGGTGCCGTTCGTCGAGGACCCCGACGACGCGGACGCGCGCCGTATCCGCGGCGGTCAGGCCGAGGCCGCCAACGGCCTGCTGGCGCTGAGCCAACGGCGCGTCGCCGAACTCGACGGCCGTCTGCCCGCCGGTGTCGAACAGGCCCGCATGTTCGCGCTCAACGCGCAGGGCAATGCCGCCGCGACCGATCGGCTGCTGGGCCGCAATCAGCGCGGGTTCGCCGCCCCGCATCGGGTTCGGTTCCTGCCCAGCCGGACCGAGGCCGAGAACCGGATCGCCGTGGACCGCGTCGGCGTGATCGCCCACATTCTCGGGCCCTCCCGCGACATCAAGTTCCTCAAGCGCATGGATCCGCCGGCCCAGCAGTCGTGGCCGCTGGTCCGCGCGGGCGCCGGCACCGGCTCCGCCGGGCCGCTCACGCCGCTGTTCCACGCGCGATACATCAGCACCGGTCAGTTGCCGGGCCGGCTTCCGGAGGCGAAAACGGATCTGGCGCTGGAGAATCTGGTGCACGATGACGACCGATTGCTGCGTGCCGCGGCGATTCTGGAGAACGCCGTGAACAACACCAGTGTCTTCTTCGTCCTCGATGTGTCCGGAACGCGGCTGCTGTTCCCCGGGGACGCGCAGCAAGGTGCGTGGGAGTACGTGTTCTCCGACGCCCGCAATGTCGACCTGCTGACCGACCTGGCGCTGTACAAGGTCGGTCATCACGGCTCGCACAACGCCACTCCTCGCCGATTCGTCGAAAAGGACTGGCAGACATCGGGGTACGCGATGGTCCCGTTCGGGCCGGTGCAGCGATGGGTGAAGACCATACCCAAGAAGTCGCTGGTCGAGTCGCTCGAACAGCACCATCACACGGTGGTCCGCGCGGACCAGCCGCCCGAAGCCGTACCCGGCCACCTGGCCGTGCACGGCGACCTCTGGACCGAGGTCACCCTCACCGCAACGAATCACCATCAGGAGTGAAAGACATGTCCACCGGAGACGTCATCATCGTGTGCACGCCGCGCAGTCTGCCCGGCGACACCCTGTTCGCGGCCGCCAAGACGGCCGTGGAGATCAATCCCGCGAACCGCCCCTACGTGCGTCCGGTCACCGGATTGGTCGCGCCGGGGACGGTGAACAAGGAATTCATCTCCGCCATGACCACCAAGTACTGGCGCAGTGGCGGCGTGCATCTCGCGGTGCGGTTCCTCGACACCGACGACGCCGACCTCAAGAAGCGCATCGTCAGCCACATGAACGCGTGGTCGCCGGGCGCGAACATCAAGTTCTCCGAAAGCCGCAGCAAGGATGCGGAAGTGCGGATCGCGCGCACCCCCGGCGACGGCTACTGGTCGTATCTGGGCACCGACATCCTGCACATCGCCGCCGACCAGCCGACCATGAACCTGGACTCCTTCTCCATGGACACCCCCGAGAGCGAGTACAAGCGGGTCGTGCGCCACGAGACCGGCCACACCTTGGGCTTCCCGCACGAGCATCTGCGCCGCGAGGTCGTCGATGACATCGACCCCAAGAAGGCGATCAAGTACTTCCAGGCGACCGACGGCTGGAGCCCGGACACCACCCGCGCCCAGGTGCTGACCCCGCTCGAGGACGTCAGCCTCATCGCCACACCGGCCGACACCCTGTCGATCATGTGCTACCAGCTGCCGGGCTCGATCATGCGCGACGGCAAGCCCGTTCCCGGCGGCCTCGACATCGACCCCCAGGACCGCAAGTTCGCCCAGACGCTCTACCCGGCGACCCTGGTGGGCACACCCCACCCGGCCGCGAAGGCCACCGCGCACGCACGGTGACCGCTTCGATAAGAGGGGACGGCCGAAGCCGTTGCATCGCAACGGCTTCGGCCGATCGAAGTGGGTGAGCGCTGGGAACGTCACACACTCGTGCGCTCGATCAGCGCCCGCAGTGCGGCGACGTCGCGATCGAGATTCCGCCGCAGCATGCGGGCCAGCAGCGCGCCGAACGGCCGCTGCATGCCGTGCGGAGTGACCCGCAGTTCCAAGCGAATCCGAGATCGATCCGTTGCGAGTGGGGTCACGGTGCGCGCGCCCTCGGCATCGGCTCCCGAGGTGGTGCGCCAGGTCATCCGGGTGCCGGGGTCGACCGCGAGGACTTCGCCATCATTGCGCCAGGTGCGTCCGGCGAATCGGAGTTCCTCGGCGGTGCGGGTGCCGGGTGAGACGAGGCCGGGCGGGTTCGCGGTCATGGCGACGACGCCGGAGCGCCAGGCGGTGTCGTTCGCGTAGTCGGCGAGGATCGCCCAGACCTTCGAGGCCGGGCAATCGACGGTGGTCTCGGCGGACAGGTCGAAGGTGGTCACCGGTTCACCGTCGCCGACGGGTGTTTCAAATCCGCTACAGCGGCTTCCCCGCGGCGTCGTGGACGAGATCGACCATATCCGTCCAGCTCATCCGCTTCCCGGCCTGTTCGGCGGCCGCCGCGTCCGCGGCGGGCAGCAGCCGGTTCATCCGCTCGATCAGCGCCGGATGCGCGAACTGCGCATAGCGGCGCGGGTCGGCTCCGACCCGCTCGGAGTGGTGCAGTGCGGCCGCCCGTAGCTGAAGTGCCGCTCGGGGTTCGGAGGTCAGCACGAGGGCGTGCGCGGCCGCGTAGATCGCGCCGAGAGCATCGGAGATATTCGACTGTTCGGCGAACACGCCCAAGGCCCGATCGAGCGCGGTCAGTGCCTCCGCGGCGGCGTCCCTGTCGTCACCCGGCGAGAGCACCGACCAGGCGACCACCACATCGGCCATGCCCTGGCACCAGAGGTGACCGCAGTCGGCGCTGAGCTGTCGCGCACTGCGCAGCCATCGGAGGGCCTCGGTCCTGTCGCCTTCCAGCAGCAGGGTGATGCCGTGGCCGAACTGGGCGCAGCCGCGGATCCACTCGGGCGTGGGCAGGCGGTCGACCTCCGCGTTCAGGCGGTCGACCGCCGCCCGGGTGGATGTCGGGTCGCCGAGCGCGGTCAGTGCCAATGCCCGGAACATCAACGCGTGCAACATCAGATCGCGCTCGGACTCCGGGGCGGTCAGGAGGTCCAGGGCGGCGTCCGCGTGCGCGAGTGCCTCGGCGGGATCCCCGGCATGGAAGGACACGATGGACAGGGCGGCCAGCCCGCGCGCCCGATCCGTGTGTTCCGCCGGTGCGGCGCGGTCCAGTGCGGTCCGCAGCAGACGGCGACCGTCCGCCAGCACTCCGAGGGTCGTCCACGCGAATTGCAGTGCGGCAGTGGTCCTCAGCGTGCGTACGGGATCGTGATCGAGGTCGTGGTCGATGCCGGTGCGAATGTTGGGCATCTCCCCCGCCAAGGCGCGGTAGGCGGGCCCGGCCCCATGCCCGGTCAGCAGTGCGGTCTGCGCTGCTGCGAAGTCGTGCACCCACGCGGCGTGTGCGGCGCGACTGGCCTGTGGATCGGGATCGACGTCCCGGCAGTAGCGGCGAATGGTCTCGAGCATCCGATACCGGGTCGGGCCGGTGGTGGTGTCCGCGCTGATGACCGACCGATCCAGCAGTGACGCCAAGGTGGCGAGCACCGCGGTTCCGGCCGCCGCGGGCCGGACCGCTTCGGCGGCCTGCCAGGTGAATCCGCCTTCGAACGGCCACAGCCGCAACAGCATCGCGCGATCGGCGTCGGTGAGGTGCTCGACGCTCCATCCGATGGCGGCTTCGAGTCCCGCATGTGGTGAGAGGGATCCCCGTGGTGTCGGTCCGAGCACGTCGAGCCGATCGCGAATGTGGGAGGCGATGTCGCGCAGCCCGAACGCACGCTCCCGGGCGGCGGCCAATTCGATCGCCAGTGGCAGCCCGTCCAGGGTCGCGCAGATCTCCCGCGCGCACGCCCGATCATCCTCGGCCGGTTGCCAATTCGATCGACCGGCCCGAACTCGGTCGATCAGCAGCTGCACCGCGCTGCCATCGTTACCGTCCGGGCCGGTCACGGGCAGGGGTTCGACCGTCAGCACCTGCTCACCGTCGATGCCCAGAGGCTGGCGGCTGGTCGCGAGAATCCGCAATCCAGGACAGCCGGCGAGCAGCAGCACGCTCAGCTCGGCGACGGGCTCGATCAGATGCTCGCAGTTGTCGAGCACCAGCAGCCCCGGCCGTACCGCGAGCGCGCGCCGCACCGAAGCGGCAGGCTCGCCCGTGTGATCGATGAGCCCGAGCGCGGATGCGACCGCCATGGCGACCGCATCGCTCCGGCGGGCATCACCCAGGCGCACGATCCAGCGGTCGACCGTATCCTCCCGCGCCGCACAGTATTCGACCGCCAGCCTGGTCTTGCCGACTCCGGCGGGCCCCACCAGGCTGACCATCCGCTGCTCCCCCATCAGCTCGGTCAGCAGCCGCAGTTCTCGGTCACGACCGACAAAGGAGGTGAGCAGCCTCGAAACAGGCTGCGGCACAGCGCGAACCACGCCGTCGACCGGTGGCCGAGGATGGGCCGTGGTCGCGGCCAGCAGTCCGGGATCGTGCGCGAGCATCCGCTGCTCGAGCAGGCGTAGCGTGGGCCCGGGTTCGACGCCGAGTTCCTCGACCAGTAGTTCCCGCACTCGCCGTAGCTCGGCCAGCGCCTGCGCCTGCCGCCCGCCGCGATACAGCCCCAGCGCCAGCAGCTCCCACCGCCGTTCCCGGAACGGGGCTCGCGCCACCGCCTCGCTCAATTCCGCGACTGCCGCCGCGGTCTGCCCGCAGGCCAGTCGCGCCGCCTGCAACTCTTCGACCGCGACATCGCGCAGCTCGGCGAGACGCGTCCGTTCGGCGGGCAACGCGGGCGCATGATCCAGCTCAGGCCACGGTTCTCCGCGCCACGACGCCAGCCCGTCCGCCAGGAGCCGCTCAGCGCGCGCCGGCTCACCGGCCGCCAGCGCCCGAACTCCTTCGGTGACCGATGCCGCGAAGCGCCCACTGTCGGTCCACTCTGGAGGTACGTCCAGTCGATACCCGGATACGCTGCGCTGCAAGAGATCCCGCGCGGGCGGACCGAACGCCGACCGCAGCCGTGAAGCCACCACCCGCAGTGTGCCGCCCACCTGCTGTGGCCGCTCGGCGCTCCAGATCAGCTCACCGAGCGCTTCGTCGGACATCGCGGAGCCGAGCGTGGTCGACAGGGCCGCGAGGAACCGCCGGGGAACGGGCCCGCCGATGTCGACGAGCCGACCGTCCACCTCGACCTCGATCGGGCCGAGCACCCGGAGGAACAGCACCCGGAAGAGCCTAGTCGCGCCCCGGGGGCCTGGTCACGGGGTCGGGAAGGGGGTGAACTGATCGGGCACGATGGCCATGGGGATGTTCCTTCTTGGCGACTCAGGTGAGCATGCGGGTCAGGACCGCGGTGACGGCCGCGCAGGCGGCGTCGACGGGGAGGGCTTGATGGCGGCGCAGGGTGTCCCAGGTCTCCCAGGAACACATCGCGAAGACGGCCTCGCGGGACGCCGGTTCGAGCGCGTCGATTTCGGGCAGATTGGTGCGCAGGTGGGCGCGTAGCGCCGCGCGGCTCTCGTTCAGACGTTCGGAGAGGACCGCGGATTCGTGTTCGCGCAGCAGCGCGGCCCGGCGGGTGTTGGTGACGTTCTCGAACAGGTCGGAGCGCAGGGTCACGAGGGTGTCCATGCGCTGGTTCAGGTCGCCGGTCACCGGTTCCAGGAGTGCGATCCAATGCCGGGCGATCTGGGTCTGCGCCGCGTCGAGATACAGCGTCTCCAGGTCCTGGAAGTGGTGGTACACCGACCGTGTGGCGACGCCCGCCCGCTCGGCGACCGCCTGCGCGGTCGGTTGCAGATTGCCCTCGTCGATGAGCGCCAGGGCGGCCTCGAGGACCGCCTGGCGGTTCTTCGCCGCTCGTGCTGTACGTCCGTCCATCACGGTCGACCCTACACAGGAAAATTGATTGTTGCACTCCACGTGCAAATAGTTTTAGGGTCGGCAGCATGCACGCACTGCGGACACCGGACGACCGGTTCGCCGATCTGCCGGACTTCGACTTCGAACCCCACTACACCGACGTGGCCGCCGGGGACGGGAGCGCGACCCGGCTACGGCTGCATTATCTCGACGAGGGTCCCCGCGACGGGGACGTCGTCCTGCTGCTGCACGGCGAACCGTCCTGGAGCTTCCTGTACCGGACCATGATCCCCGTGCTGGTGAAAGCCGGATCGCGCTGCATCGCACCGGATCTCATCGGCTTCGGCCGCAGCGACAAACCCGCCGATCGCGCCGACTACACCTACGCCCGCCATGTCGAGTGGATCCGCGAGGTCCTGTTCGACCGCCTGGACCTGACCGGCATCACGCTGGTCTGCCAGGACTGGGGCGGCCTCATCGGCCTGCGGCTGGTCGCCGAACACCCCGACCGGTTCGCCCGCGTGGTGGTCGCCAACACCGGATTGCCCACCGGCGACGCGAAACTCACCGACGCCTTCGCCGCCTGGCAGCGCTTCTCCCAGGAGACGCCGACCTTCCCCGTCGGCGGAATCATCGCGGGCGGCTGCCGCACCACCCTGTCCCCCGAGGTGGTGGCCGCCTACGACGCGCCCTTCCCGGACGAGACCTTCAAGGCGGGCGCGCGAGCGTTCCCGCTCCTGGTCCCCACCCGCCCCGACGATCCGGCCGCCCCGGCCAACCGGGCCGCCTGGGAACAGCTGGCGCGGTTCGAGAAGCCGGTGCTGACCGCCTTCTCCGACGGTGACCCGATCACCTCCGGCGGTCACCGGCCCTTCCAGGAGAAGGTGCCCGGCGCCGCCGGTCAGGCACACACCACCATCACCGACGCCGGTCACTTCCTCCAGGAGGACCGCGGACCCGAACTCGCCGCCGTGGTGAGCGCGTTCATCGCCGCCACCGGCACCACCACAGGAGTGACCGAATGATCAGCAGGAGAGGGTTTTTCGGCACCGGCGCGATGGCCGGCGCCACGGCGGCCGCAGTGGCGGCAGCGGGCCCGGCCACCGCGGAACCCGACCGCCGGGACAACGACCCGGGCAAGCCGAACATCCTGGTCGTCATCGTCGACGAGATGCGGGCCCCGATCTGGTTCCCCGAGCAGTCCGTCCTCGACACGATCCTGCCGAATATCGCCGCGCTGCGGAACAAGTCGGTCTCGTTCGAACAGCACTACACCGCCGCCAACGACTGCACCCCCTCCCGCGGCGCCCTGGTGACGGGCCTGTACGCCCACCAGACCGGCTGCCTGTCGACTTCGCAGTCGGAGCTGGCGGCGGGCTTCCCCACCTGGGGTTCGATGCTGCGCGAACAGGGCTACCGCACCGCCTGGTGGGGCAAATGGCATCTGGGCCACTACGCCGACACCACCCCGGGCGGCCTGGACCGCTACGGCTTCGACGGCGGCACCTACCCCTCCCCCAATGGCGCGCCCGAACAGGGACTGCAGATGGACGGCCGCATCGTCGACGAATTCGTCCAGTGGCTCGACACCGATGCGGCGCAAGGCCCGTGGTGCACGACGGTGTCGCTGGTCAATCCGCACGACATCCAATGGTGGCCGCGCTGGACGCGACGTACGTTGGCCAACAACAACATTCCGCGCTGGATCAACGACCTGCCCGGCAATTTCGAGACCCTCGACCAGCTTTCCCGTAAGCCGCGACTGCAGATGGCGCTGGTCGAGGTGTCGGCGGCGACCTTCGGTCTGGCCCCCTACGGCACGTCGGGCGCCGACCAGGAATGGATCGAGCTGCGCAACCTCTACCTGTGGTTCCAGCAGCAGGTGGACATCCAGATCGGCCGCGTGATCGCCGCGGTCGAGTCCCGGCCCGAGGTCGCCGCGAACACGGTGGTGGTCTTCACCTCCGACCACGGCGACTACGCGGGCTCCCACGGCCTGCACGGCAAGGGCGGCGGGGCGTACGACGAGGCCCTTCGGGTACCGCTCTACATCCACGACCCGCGCGGGCTGCTCACCCCGTCCCCCGGTGTACGCGACCAGCTCACCTCCAGCGTCGACCTGGCAGCCCTGCTGCTGACCATCGGCACCGGCGGCACCGGCTGGCGCTCCGACGACCGCTACGCGCACCTGGCCGGGCGGCACGATATCGCCGCGGTGGCCCGCGATCCCCGCGCGCCCGGACGGCCGTGGATCCTGCACACCACCGACGAGCACTCCATCGAGGAGGCCGCGGTCCGATTCAACGGTGACGCACCGGGACACGTGATCGCGCTGCGCACCGCCGACGCCAAATTCGTCCGCTACTCGCACTGGGCAGCGGGCACGTTACGCATCGACGCCGCGCAGCAGGAGGAGTACGAGCTCTACGACTACTCCACCCCGGATGGTCGGCTCGAACTCGACAACACAGCGGCCATCGGCGGAGCTCTGCGGGACACCATGAGCCGGCTTCACGACGAGGCCGTGCGTACCGAACTGCAGCAGCCGCTACCCTCCTACCTGCAGCAGGCCCAGCAGGACGGATGGAACGATTACTTCACCCAGACCGCGAAACCCTTCGGGGAGCAGCTCGCCGACTTCCTCCGGGACGGCATCGGTGCGAAATAGCTCCCGGGGCGGCGTCATCGGCGGCGCCGCCACCCTGCTCGCCGCGGTCGCCGGAACCGCGGCCGCCCTGCCCATCCCGGCCGTACCCGGCGCACCGCCGGTATTCCTCGGCAATCCGGCTGTCGCGCAACCGGTCACCGGTCTGCCGCCGGTTCCGCAGCACCCCTACCTGGCGCCCAACGGCAGTTCCGGCATCCACGACGACGGCTGGATGAGCAACACCACCACCCGCCCCGGACCGCTCGGCCACGATATTCGCATGGTGTCGGCGGTCATCGGCGGCGAGTGCGGATCGCTCACCTTCGATCACGCCGGTCGGATCATCACGACCTGCATCGGGCCGTCGCCCGCGCTGTACCTGCTCGACCCGGTCACCCTGATTGTGCTGGGCCGCAGCGCACTTCCCGGTGACCCCGGGGCCTTCCTGCGGCCGGGCGCGTTCGGCAACTTCACCGGCGGCGCGTACTTCTACCTCGACGATCAGGATCGCGCCGTCGTCGCCTCCCGCGACGGCCACATCCGCGTCTTCGCGGTGAACAGCGCCGGTGACGGTTTCACCGTCGTGCACGACCACGACCTGACCGGGCTGCTGCGGCCCGGCGAGACCTTCAACTCGGCGCTGCCCGACAGCAACGGGCTGCTGTGGTTCGTGGCCCGCACCAACGGCGTGGTCGGCACCCTGGACCTGAACACCGGTGCGGCACAAGTGCTCCGGCTCGGCGACGGCGCGAACGGCGAGATCGAGAACTCCTTCGCGGTGGGCAATGACGGCGACGTCTACATCGCCACCAACCGCGAACTGCTCCGCTTCGACTCGGGACCCGGCGGTGCGCCCGCCATCACCTGGCGCACCACCTACGCCAATAGCGGACAACGCAAACCGGGCCAGGTCGACGACGGCACCGGCACCACACCGACCATCCTGTCGGGCGGTTATGTCGCCATCACCGACAACGCCGATCCGATGAACGTCGTCGTCTACCGCACCGCGCCCGGGGCGGCACAGCGACAGGTGTGCGCCGTCCCCGTGTTCGGCGCGGGGGCCAGTGATACCGAGAATTCGTTGATCAGCGCGGGCAATTCGCTGATCGTCGAGAACAACTACGGGTACACCGGTCCCGAGGCCACCCTGCTCGGAAAGACCACCACGCCCGGTTTCGCCCGCATCGACATCGACGCTGACGGCGCGGGTTGCCACCAGGTCTGGGCCAACAACACCGAGGCCGCGCCCACCGTCGTCCCCAAGCTCTCACTGGCGACCGGCCTGATCTACAGCTACACCAAAGGCTCCGAACCCAGCGACCCCTGGTACCTCACCGCGCTGGACTTCCGGACCGGGGCCACGGTCTGGAAGCACCTCGCCGGCACCGGTCCCGGCTTCAACAACAACTACGCCGGAATCAGCATCGGCCCTGATGGCACCGCCTATCTGGGTGTCATCCCGGGATTGATCGCCCTGCGCGACAACTGAATCGCCACTACGGTGGTTCGGGCACACGCCAGCCCGAACCACCGTGGGAGTCCGCATGCCCGTTCCGACGAGGGGCGACGCGGCCTCCCTGAATCCAGTCGCACCGCCCGGGCGGTCGGTGCCGTTGCCGGTGGTGTGGCTGATCGGAGCGCTGGGCGTCCTGGCCGCCTACTGGTACCTGCGCCAGGCCCTGCTGCCGCCGCGCGCGATGTTCCCGCTGGACGATCTCGATGTCTACCGGGTCGCGGCCGACCGTGTGGTGCAAGGGGTTTCGGTCTACGACACTCCCTTGCGCGGGCACACGCGCGGCGAATGGGAATTCGTCTACACGCCCTTCGCGGCTCTGCTGTTCGTGCCACTGGTGATGCTGCACGGTGCGTCGCTCACTCTGGCCGGTGCGCTCGGCAACGTGGCACTGCTCGCCGGATCGGTGTGGGCGGCCTTGTCGCTGCTGGGTTTCCGTCGCGACCGGCGCCTGCTGATCGTCATCCCCGCCGCCACCGCGGTGCTGCTGTGGTGTGAGCCGACCCGCCAAACGATCGGCCTCGGCCAGGTCAACCTGCTGCTCCTGCTGCTGGTCCTGGCCGATATGACCCTGCCCGACTCCTCCCGCTGGAAAGGCGCGCTGACCGGTATCGCCGCCGGAATCAAACTCACGCCCGCCTTCTTCATCCTCTACCTGCTGGTGACCGGTCGCTTCCGCGCCGCCGCGGCCGCGGCGGGCGCCTGCGCCGCCACCCTGGCAATCGGTCTGGCCGTCATGCCGAAGGACTCCCTCACCTTCTGGAGTGGCGCCTTCGCCGACCCGGCCCGCGTCGGCGTCCCCGGCAACCCCGACAACGAATCGCTGCGTGGCCTGCTCGCCCGATCCCTCGGCTCCGGCGGCCTGGCCCAATTGCTCTGGCCCGCAGCCGCCCTCGCCACCGCCCTGGCCTGTCTCGTCGTGGCCCGCCGCCTCTCCGCGACCGGCCAGGAACTCGCCGCCCTGACCCTGTGCGGCATGACCGCCGCCGCCATCTCCCCCTACACCTGGATTCACCACTGGGTCTGGCTCGCACCCCTGCTGATCTGCGCGGCCGACCTCACCGTTCGCCACCGCTCGGCGCTGACCGCCGCAGCGCTGATCGCGATCTTCCTCCTCTGCTCGGGCGGTGTCTTCCCGTTCCTCGGCCTGCCCTCCGAAAGCGTTCTGCGCCTGGCGGACCCGGGCCATTTCGCTGTCATCGTTCACAACGCCTACATCTGGCTCACCGTGGCACTCCTGGTCGCCGCCGCGATCGCGACCCGTCGCCGTGCGCGGCCGACGACTCGAGGGCTTGTGAAGACCGGTCCGGTCGCGAGCAACAGCCGGGTGAGTTCGGCCTGACGGTGGGTGCCGGTCTTCTGGAAGATGTGCTGCAGATGCACCCGCACCGTGGGCAGCGTGACCGCCAGCGCATCGGCCACCGCCTGCAGCCCCTCGCCGCGCAGCACGCCTTCGGCGATGGCCGCCTCGCGCGGGGTGAATCCGTAGAGCATCCGCCAGATCTCCACCGGAGAACGCCGCAACGCGTCCTCCGGGTCCACGATGGTGATCAGCGCGAGCCGGGGGCACTGAAACGCACTGTCGCCCAGTCGAATCGGCACCGCGTGCAGGACGTAGTACTGCCCGGGCTCGGATCGGGGGACGCGCAGGCTCCCGGCGGCGGGTACCGCATCGTCCCCGCCGCAGGCCAACGCGATCAGGGCCCGTAAGGCCGTCCGAGTTCCCGGTACGGCCGCGCTGAGCTCGCCGCGTCCGTCCACCGACAGCCCGTCCCGACGCCCCCCCGACCTCCAGGATCGGATCCGCCGGGAGATCGACGAGCGGCTGCCGGCCGCACCGCCCACCAGCGCCGACCTCGCCGCGCTGGACGAGACGACCATGGTGCTGAAGGAGGCCGCCCGTCTCTATCCGCCCGCGCCCTACCTCTCCCGGGTGGCCATGCGTGACAGCGAGATCTGCGGGTACCACATCCCCGCGCACTCCGACGTCACGGTCGCCCCGTGGGTCATCCACCACCGCGCCGACCTGTGGCCGGACCCGTTCCGGTTCGACCCGCACCGCTTCGTCCCCGGCGCGGACGCCGGCCGCCACAAGTTCGCCTGGCTGCCCTTCGGCCACGGCCCGCGCGGCTGTATCGGGGAGCGCTTCGCCATGCTCGAGGCCGGCATCGCGGTCGCGACCCTCATCCGGGACTTCGAATTCACCACTCCCCCGGGCGAAATCCCGCTCACCACCGACCTCGTGCTGCACCCGGTCGGGCCCGTGCCCTGCCGGATCCGGTGCCGGGTGCGGGAACAGCGGTGATCGCCAGTCACTCCCGGTAGCGGGCGACGAAGCGGCGCAGGATCTCCTGGGGCACGGTGATGTGCTCGCGGTGGCCGAGTTCGGTGAGGTAGTCCGCCTCGTCCGGGTCGAAATAGCCGTCGTGGCGGTAGATTTCGATGCGCAGCGCCAGGCCGTGGCCGTCGAGTTCGGGGTGGAACTGGGTGGCGTAGACGTGCTCGCCGACCCGGACCGCCTGGACCGGGCAGCCGGCGGACCTGGCCAGCAGGGTCGCGCCGGGCGGGACGTCCTGGCAGGACTCCTTGTGGCCGACGAAGGCGCGGAAGGCGTCCGGCAGGCCACGCAGCAGTGGATCGTCGTCGGCGTCGCCGGTCAGTTCGATGGTGGTCGCTCCCGGTGATTCGGCGTAGCGGCCGGTCCCGACCTGCCCGCCCAGGGCATCGGCCAGCGCGCCCAACCCGTAGCAGGCGCCCAGGTAGGGGAAGTCCCGGCGCACCACCTCGATGAGCAGCTTCCGCAGTTCTGGTTCGAAGACCCGCTGGTAGTCGTACTTGCGGTCCTCGGGGTAACTGATATTGCTGGGCCCGCCGCCGACGATGACGGCCCAGTAGTCGTCGAGGTCGAGATCGGGCATGCCGCGATTCATCTCGACCCGGGTCACCTCCTGCGGCGCGAGACCGCCTGCGTCGAGGATCGCTTCATACTCCTGGTCGGAGGCCGCTTGCTCGGGTCGCAGCTGCAACAGCAGACAAGGCTTCGCCATCACCACATTGTCGATGGCTCTGATACAGTCGGCGTACCTCATCAGATATTTCTCAAAAAACAAAGTACGTGTAACCGCCGGTTACACGTACTTTGTTTTTCAGGCCCCGCCCGCACGGCCGTACTCCGGATCAGTGATCGCGATGGGCGACCAGCTGAGCCAATGCGGTCAGATCATCCGACACCAGATCACCGGGCAGCGCCGCGAAAGCCGCTTCCAATGCCGTCGATGCCCGCCGCAGCGTGCGCTGCTTGCCACCCGCCCGCTCGACCAGCTCCGCGGCCCGCGCCGCGCGTGCCGCGGTCAACGGATGCCGGGTGCGGTAGAGCCGAGCCAACTCGCGACCCGCGGCCGTGCCCGATTCCAGCGCGCACACCACCGGGAACGACTGCTTGCGATGGATGAGATCGCTGTGCGCGGGTTTCCCGGTGACCTTCGGATCGCCCCAGATGTCGATGTAGTCGTCGACCAGTTGGAAGACCAGGCCCAGTTCCGCGCCGAAGGTGTGCATCGCGGCCACCACGCGCTCGTCGGCGCCGGCGCACAGCGCGCCCAGCGCGCAGGCACAGCCGAGCAACGCGCCGGTCTTGCCCGCGGCCATGCCCAGGTACTCGTCGACGGTGACGGCGGCCCGGGTCTCGAAGTCGCAGTCCGCGTACTGCCCGTGGCACAGGTCGACCGTGGCCCGGGTCAATCGGATGACCGCCTCCGCGGTGACGGTCTCCGGCACGCCGTCGCACAGCGCGCCGAGCGCCACCGCCTGCAGCGCGTCGCCGAGCAGGGTCGCGGTGGTCTCACCCCAGACCCGCCACACCGTGGGACGGCCGTGGCGGAAGGCGTCGGAGTCCATCACGTCGTCGTGGACCAGCGAGAAGTTGTGCAGCAGTTCGACCGCGGCCGCCGCGTGCACCGACTTGCCCGGGTCCCCGCCGCACGCGGTCGCGGCCGCGAAGGTGAGCGCCGGGCGCAGTGCTTTGCCCTGCACGCCGCTGACGGCCGCTCCCTCGGGATCGCACCAGCCGAAGTGGTACCCGGCCATCAGGTCCAGCGGCTCGGTCAGGCCACTGACCGCGGTCCGCAACACCGGGTCTATGGCCGCTCTGGCTTCGCTCAATTGTCTACGGGCTCTTCGCTCCGCGGTCGTGTCGAGTGGGCGCGTTATGGATTCGGCTGCCCGGGCACGGGATTCGTCGTGCCCGGCGTGGGCGGCCACGGCCGGGCGGGACAGCCCCCACCGGCGCTTGCCCTCCCCGTGCGCTCCCACGGTGAAACGGATCGGTTTCGACGCTCGCATAATCGGCCCCGCTCTCTCGGACACGGTTACCGCAGCCACCCGGTGGCAGCTGGGTAGCAATGCTCAGAAGAACCCCATCGTCCCATCGGAAACTGAAACCCGGGGGTTGCCTGCGAATTTCAGTTCGGCAACGGTGCGCTGTTGGGCGTGGTCAGGTCAGCGGCAGCCCGTGTTCGAGCGCCTCGGCGGGTGCGCTGGTGTAGCGGGCGGCCTGGTAGTGGTAGTCGTGGTTGGCGCGCACGTAGACGGTGTAATTCGCGGCGGTGGCGAGGGCGTCGGCGCGTTCGCGGCCGGTGATGCCGGCGTCGTCGAGTTCGGTGGGCAGACGCTCGACCGCGTCGGTCATGCGCGCCACGCACTCGGACAGCATGCCGTTCACCAGTTGCCGGGCCTGAGCTCGATCGTGGCCGTGGTGATACTGCGCCAGCAGCACCGAGTTGTACAGATAGCCGGACGCCTCGTCGGAGGCGACCGACAGCACGTCGTTGAACAGGCCCATGTGCTCGACGGCCGCGGCGCGCAGACTGCGCATGGCGGGCAGGTGCCGGGTCGCGGGGCTCAGGTCGACGCCCTCGGCGCGCTCGCTGATATCGAGGAACACGAACAGCGCCACGCCATCTCGCCGATGCGCGCGGTAGTCCTCGAGGTCGGGGAGGTTGCCGGAGAGCCGGCCCACGCTCTCAGCGTAATAGGTCCACAGCCAGTCCCGGATCTCGCCGCGCACGCTCTCGCGCCACGCCGGGGACCGGCCCTGGCGCAGCCGTTTCCACAGTTCGGCGAACGCGATCGCGAGTACGCCGGACGGCTTGTCGATACCGTCCAGTACGGCTTCGATGGCGAGGATCGCCGCCAAACACCGCGGTGGCTCGGGGATTTCGATATCGAACTGGTCGTCCACGATGAAGGCCCACGCGGTGTACTGGCTCAGCAGCGTGAGCTCCTCGGCGCTCGCGCCCGGGCACCAGAGTGCGTACATACGGGCCGGTCGGGTCCGTTCCATGCGCCGCCGAGTGGGCTCGGTCGGCACCAGCGAGTAGGCTTCCAGCCAGGCCCACATTCCCGCTTCCGCCTGCGGCTCCGCGGGATTGAGCCCCGCCGGGTCGAACGGCATGAAGACTTCGAGAGCTTCCATACGAAACTGCCTACCCCCCAACTAATTACCCGAGGACACCGTAACCATAACGGCATTTCGGACGTTTGCACTCGCATCTGGAATCCCAGTCAGTAGGAATCTGCGGGCCGCCTGACCCCGCGCGGCCCTCCTGTGATCCGTTCGGCTACTCGGGCGCGGTGTCGCGGACCCCGGTGATCCGCCGCAGCCCCTCCGCGAGTTCGCTTCCGCTGGGGGCGGTCTCGCCGTCGATCAGCGATTGCGCGGCGATCCCGATGAGCAGCGCCTGGTACAGCGCGCCGACCGACCGTCCGGCATCGTCCCCCTCATCGCCCTCGAACAATCGGGCCAGTCCCGCCCGGGCGTCCTCCGTCCGCTGCGCCAGCTGGGCCCGGGTCTCCGGATGCGAGAGCGCGTCGAAGGTCGCGGCCCAGAGCCCGCGATCGGCCGTCACCGATTCGCGGATGGCATCCCAGTGGGAGGCGAAGCGCCGCAGGGGATCCGGACTCGGTTCCGTCGCCGTCACCGTCCGTGCCAACCGGTCTCCCCACTCCTCGGTGGCCTCCGTCAGCGCGGCCGTGAGCAGCGCCTCCTTGGATCCGAAGTGGTAGCCGATGGCCGCCATGCTCACCCCCGAGGCGGTGGCGATATCGCGCACGGTGGTGCGGGCATAGCCCTTGTCGAACAGGCACTGTCGTGCGCCGGCGAGCAGATCCTCACGGTTTCCCATGCCCACACTCTAGCGCGAACGCCTGAGACAAATGTCTTGCGCGTTTGCCCAAATCGGATCTATGGTCGAGACATGCGGCAGATGAGCACCAAGAACGTCCTGATCTCCGGCGCGAGCATCGCGGGGCCCGCCCTCGCGTTCTGGCTGCGGCGCTACGGATTCGAACCGACCGTGGTCGAGAAGGCCCCGGCCCTGCGTCCGGGCGGCCAGGCCATCGATGTCCTGGGCAGCGCCACCGAGGTGGTCCGGCGCATGGGTCTGCTCGAGCAGGTGCACGCTCGCAGCACGGGTAAGCGCGGAACCTCGTATGTCGACGCCGAGGGGAAGGCTCGCGCCTCCATCTCCAGCGAGGTGTTCAACGGGGTCGGGGCCAATGGCGACACCGAGATTCAGCGCGGCGATCTGGCCGAGGTTCTCTACGCGGCGACCCGCGAGAATGTGGAATACCTCTTCGGCGACTCGATTGCCGCTTTGCACGAGGATGAATCAGGCGTGCACGTGACGTTCGAGCACTCCCCCGCCCGCACCTTCGATCTGGTCATCGGCGCGGACGGCGTCCATTCCCACACCCGCAAACTGGCTTTCGGCCCGGAATCGGAATTCCTCCGCCACATGGGCTACTACATCGCGATCTTCACGACACCGAATCTGCTGAATCTGGATCACTGGGAACTGGACCACAACACGCCCGGCAAGATCGCGGGCTCCTACAGTGCCCGTGAGAACACCGAGGCCAAAGCGATTTTCGCCTGGGCTTCCGGCCCACTCGACTACGACTACCGCGACGCCGACGCCCAACGGCGCATCCTCACCGAGACCTTCGCCGACCAGGGCTGGGAAGTGCCGCGCCTGCTCGCGGAACTGCCGAACGCCCAGGACTTCTACTTCGACGCCATGGCGCAGATCCGCATGGACCGGTGGTCGAAGGGCCGGATCGCGCTGGTCGGCGACGCCGGATACTGCGCGTCCCCGCTGTCGGGCCAGGGCGCGGACCTGTCGCTGGTCGGGGCGTATGTGCTGGCCGGTGAATTGGCCGCGGCCGCAGTCGATCACCGGGTCGCCTTCGATCGCTACGAGACGGAGATGCGGCCGATGGTGGACGCCTGCCAGACGTTCGCCGAGGGCGTGGGCGGCTGGTACGCCCCGAACAGCAAGGCGATGATCGCCTTCCGCAATCTGAACGTGCGCCTGCTCCCCTACCTGCCCTGGCGCGGACTGATCGGCGGCGCCCCGCAGAAGGTGGCGCGGACCATTGCGGTCAAGGATTACCGGATCGGGGACCCCGTGGCCTGACCTCGGTACGGTGAGTTTCGTGTGGCCCGCGCTGCTCGGGTGGCTGGCGGCGGCCCTGCTGCCGCCGCCACGCACTCCGGCCCGCAATGACGGACCGGTGAACGAGATCAATCGCATCCCCTCGTCTTTCGGAAATGGCAAGATCAACGACGACCCTGGGCATACGGTGGCCCACCGTCACTGAAGAGTTATCGGCCATACCCGGAGGCAGCATGTTGTCCCTGCAGGAGATTTCGGATCGCATGGAAATAGAGGACCTCATGGTCCGCTATTCCCACGCCGTGGACACCCACCAGTGGGACATGCTGGACGAGATCTTCACCCCGGATGCCCACATCGATTACACCGCCATGGGCGGCCCGGCCGGTGACGTGGAATCCACCAAGAAATTCCTCGCCACGGTCATGCCCAACTTCTCGGCGTTCCAACACATGATCAGCAATTCCTCCATCCGCGTCGAAGGCGACAACGCCACCGCGCGGACCATGTGCCACAACCCGATGATGGTCGGCGCCGCCGACGGCGAACGCCGTCTCATGCTGTGTGGCCTCTGGTACCACGACACCTTCGTCCGGGTCGACGGCGAGTGGCGGATCAAGCAGCGCGTCGAGGAGAAGAGCTACATGTTCGTGGCGCCCGACGCACTCCCGGGTAGCTGATCGGACGGCCCGGGAGCCGGCGGCGAAGGCTGCGAAGGGGCCGGGCACGAATTAGCGCAGGTTACTGCGGCGAATGCGGCCCGCGCGGTGCGACCGCGCGCCATCATGGGATATCGCTCGGTCCGAAGGCACCGCGAGGAGTTTGCGCCATGACACAGCTGCCCGCCGCGTCGCATCAGCGTGCGGAGTTGGAGAAGGCCTGGGAGCGGTGGACCACGTCCACCCCCGGCCGTCCGCCCGGCGCCCAGGTGGCGTTGCGCGGCGAGGTGGCCGCGTCGTGGGAGCGGTCGCTGCGCACGGTGGATCCGACGCGGGCGGTGGCCCCGGGAACCGACCGCGACGAATTGGGTTCGCGCTGGGCCGAATCGCCGCTGCGCTCCCCGGTCACCGAGATGGCGGGCGAGCTGCGGGCGCTGACCGAGGACTCGGGCATGATCGCGGTCGTCACCGACGAGGTCGGGACCGTGCTCTTCAGTTGCGGCGACCGGTCGGTGCGGCGGCGGGCCGAATCGGTGAACCTCGCCCCCGGCGGCTGCTGGGACGAGCCCTATATGGGGACCAGCGGCATCGCCCTGTCCCTGCACAGCGGCCGCCCCTCCCAGGTGTGGGCCGCCGAGCATCTGGTCGAGGCATTGCACGGCTGGGTCTGCTACTGCGCGCCGATCCGCGCCGCCGACGGCCGCCAATTGGGCGTGCTCGATCTATCGACGTATTGGGACCGCTCGCATCCGCTGATCCTCACCACCGTCCGAGCCCTGGTGACCGCCATCGAATCCCGAGTGCGCTCCGAACAGCAGCGCCCCCCGGCCACGCCCCGCCTCGAAGCGCTGGGTGTCCCCCGGTTGTACCAGCAGGGCCGCCAGGTCTCGATGCGGCCGCGGCAGCTCGAGATCCTGACCCTGCTGGCGCTCGAGCCCGAGGGCTTCACCCCGGAACGCTTGCACGAGGCCGTCTATGGCGACCGGTCGGTGTCGTCGAGCACCCTCAAATCCGATGTCTCCCGCCTGCGCGCCGCCACCGACGGCCGCATCGCCGACCGCCGCTACATGCTCACCGAACCCCTCGCCTGCGACGCCGTCGAACTGCTGGCCGCACTGGAGGCGGGCGACCTGACCACGGCCGTGCGGCTGTATCGCGGTCCGCTGCTGCCGGATTCGGATGTCCCGGGCATCGTGCAGTGGCGCGAACACCTCGACGTCTGCCTGCGCACGGCCGTGCTGGCCGACCACAATCCCGAGCACGCCCTGCGTTTCGGCCAGCGCTGCCCCGACGACATCGAGATCCACGAGCACGCCCTGCGCCTGCTCCCGCACGGCGACAGCCGCCGCGCGCTCGCGACCGCGCGTCTGCACACCGCGCTACGCTAGCGATACTGCGGGGCGTGCAAGGTTGCACAGCGTGTCCCGCATCCGAAATGTCCGGTACCGCAGCTGATTCCGCAGGTACCGACGCGGCAACGTTCCGCCAACCCGGCGCCAACCTCCCGCCAACCTTCGCGGTTCATAGTGGCCCCCGTCACCGCAGATAATGCGATCAGGAGCCGCGTCATGATCTTCGCCAAACCAGGCACAGAAGGCAGCATCGTCAGCTTCAACCGCCGCTATGACAACTTCATCGGCGGCGAGTGGAAAGCGCCGATCGAGGGCCGATACTTCGAGAATCCCTCCCCGATCGACGGTGAGACCTTTTGTGAAGTAGCGCGTTCCAGCGCGGCGGACATCGACATGGCCCTGGAGGCCGCGCACCGGGCGGCCGAATCCTGGGGTGCCACCTCGGTGACGGATCGTGCCAACATCCTCAACAAGATCGCCGACCGGATCGAGGCGAACCTGGAGCGCCTCGCCGTCGCCGAAACGTGGGAGAACGGCAAGCCGGTCCGCGAAACCCTCGCCGCCGACCTGCCTTTGACGGTCGACCACTTCCGCTACTTCGCCGGCGCCGTCCGCGCGCAGGAGGGTCACCTCTCCCAGATCGACGCCGACACCGTCGCCTATCACTTCCAGGAACCCCTCGGCGTGGTCGGCCAGATCATCCCGTGGAACTTCCCGATCCTGATGGCCGCCTGGAAGCTGGCGCCCGCGCTGGCCGCCGGCAACTGCGTCGTCATCAAGCCCGCCGAGCAGACCCCCGCCTCGCTGCTGCTGGTGATCGAGCTCATCGCGGACCTGCTGCCGCCCGGAGTCGTCAACGTGGTCAACGGTTTCGGCGTGGAGGCGGGCAAGCCGCTGGCGTCGAGCCCGCGCGTGGCCAAGGTCGCCTTCACCGGCGAGACCACCACCGGGCGGCTGATCATGCAGTACGCCAGCGAGAACATCATCCCGGTGACCCTGGAGCTGGGCGGCAAGAGCCCCAATATCTTCTTCCCCGACGTGCTTTCGGCCGACGACGACTTCCTCGACAAGGCCGTCGAGGGTTTCGTGATGTTCGCGCTGAACCAGGGCGAAGTGTGTACCTGCCCGTCCCGGGCGCTCATCCATTCGTCGATCTACGACGAGTTCATGGCCCGCTGCATCGAGCGGACCAAGGCCATCAAGGGCGGCAATCCGCTCGACGACGCGACCATGATCGGCGCGCAGGCCAGCAACGACCAGTACGAGAAGATCCTCTCCTACATCGATATCGGCCGTCAGGAGGGCGCGAAAGTGCTCACCGGCGGTGAGATGCGCAAGGTGGAGGGTTTCCCCAATGGGTACTACATCGAGCCGACGATCTTCGAGGGCCGCAATGACATGCGGATCTTCCAGGAGGAGATCTTCGGGCCGGTGGTAGCGGTGGCCCGCTTCGACAACGAGGTCGAAGCGGTAACCATCGCCAACGACACGCTCTACGGCCTCGGCGCCGGCGTGTGGAGCCGCGACGGCGGCATCGCCTACCGGGTGGGACGGGCGCTGAAAGCCGGTCGGGTGTGGACGAACTGCTACCACGCCTATCCCGCGCACGCGGCCTTCGGCGGCTACAAGAAGTCCGGCATCGGCCGCGAGAACCATCGCATGATGCTCGACCACTACCAGCAGACGAAAAACCTGCTCGTGTCCTATTCCCCGAAGAAACTCGGATTCTTCTGAACCGGGGGGCGATATGACGGCGGGTCCGGTATCCCGGGTGACCATCACCGAGGCCGCGGCGGATGTGCTGCAACGGCTCATCGACCACAACGGCCCGGTGATGTTTCACCAGTCGGGCGGCTGCTGCGACGGCAGCTCCCCGATGTGCTATCCCCTGGGCGAATTCCGGGTGGGCGCGGCCGATGTCCTACTCGGCCGCGTCTTCCCGGACACGTCGTTCTGGATGAGCGCCGACCAGTTCGAATATTGGCGCCACACCCACCTCACCGTCGACGTGGTCCCCGGCCGCGGCGGCGGCTTCTCCCTCGAAGCGCCTGAGGGTGTCCGATTCGTCATCCGGTCACGGTTGTTCACCGATGCCGAGACAGCGGTGCTGGAAGCGGCTCCTGCCCCGCTCCGCGGCAACGAACTGGCCGGATGAAGGAGGGTGGCGCGGCCGGTTTCTCCGGGTCGGCCGCGCCACCGTACAACCTGTTGCAGCCCTACGGTTCCCGGGTCAGCGGCCCGGGAGGAAGCGGAGGCTGCGGGCGATGGTCATCAGGAAGGGCTGCCAGGTGTCCTGGGGGATGAAGGGCGGGGCGTCCAGGTTGAGGAAGCGGGTGACCACGATGGACTGGGGTTCGGTGAACTTCAGGAGGCCGTCGGGGCCGTGGCGGCGGCCGACGCCGGAGATGCCCATGCCGCCCATGGGGGCGCCGGTGGAGCCCCAGGCCGGGGCGTAGCCCTCGTCGACATTGACTGTGCCCGCGTGCAATTGCTCGGCGATGCGCTCGCCCTCGGCCTTGCTGCCCGCCCAGACGCTGGCATTGAGGCCGTACTCGGTGTCGTTGGCCCGGGTGATGGCCTCGTCGACCGAGTCCACCGGGTAGATGGAGACCAGCGGGCCGAAGGTTTCGTTGCGGCCGCACTCCATGGCGTCGGTGACCTCGGACAGCACGGTCGGCTCGAAGAACAGCGGGCCCAGGTCGGGGCGGGGGTTGCCGCCCGTGAGCACCTTCGCGCCCTTGGAGACCGCGTCGGCGACGTGCTTGGTGACCGTCTCCAGCTGCGATTCGGAGATCAGGCTGCCGATGTCCTTCGAGAAGTCGTATGCCGCACCGAGTTTCGCGGCCTTGACCGCGGCGGTGAACTTCTCGGTGAACTGCTCGGCGACCGCGCGCTCGACGTACATGCGCTCGATGGAGATGCACAGCTGGCCCGCGTTGGAGAAGCAGGCGCGCACCGCGGCCTTGGCGGCCTTGTCCAGGTCGGCGCCGCGCGTGATGATCATCGGGTTCTTGCCGCCCAGTTCGGCGGAGAAGCCGATGAGGCGGCGGCCGCACTGCTCGGCCAGGGTGCGGCCGGTGGCGGAGGAGCCGGTGAACATCAGATAGTCGCAGTCGTCGACGATGGCCGTGCCGACCACCGTGCCGGGACCGGTGACCACGGCGAACAGATCCGCGGGCAGCCCGGCCCGGGCGAACAGTTCGGCATTGGCCAGCGCCGAGTACGGGGTCTGGCTGTCGGGCTTGATCACCACCGCGTTCCCGGCCATCAGCGCCGGAATCGAGTCGCCGACCGCGAGCAGCATCGGGTAGTTCCAGGGCGCGATCACCCCGACCACGCCCTTGGGCACCGCGCGCACCGAGGCCCGGTTCAGGACCGGGAACGCGCCCGGCACGCTCTGGGCCGCCAGCAGTTTCGGCGCGACCCGGGAGAAGTAGCGGGCCGCGAGGAACAGGCCCATCACCTCCTCCTGCGCCGCCCAGCGCGCCTTGCCGGTCTCGGCCTGGATGACGTCCATCAGGTATTCGCGGTTCTCGATCACCAGCGCGCGGTAGCGGTCCAGCACCTCGGCCCGCTGCTTGGGGGTGCGCGCGGCCCAGTCCGCCTGGGCGGCGCGGGCTTTGGCGATGGCGGCGGCGACATCGGCGGCGGTGCCGACCGGCACCTCGCCCAGCGTGTCACCGGTGAACACCTCGGTGATCGCTCTGGTCGCGTGGTCCTGCGTGGTATCCACGGCCGCGAACGAGCGCAGCCGTTCGAACACCGCGGCAGCCGGCACCGGCATCATCGCCTCCTACTTGTGAGTAACTTCTGGATACACACAATCTACCCCCTGACCTCGGCGCGGGGCCCGGACTGGGAAATCTGGTGATTGCTACAAAATTGCCAAATCGCCCAGCGATCCGAGAGTAATGTTCTCGGCGGGGTGCCCTTTTCGAAGGAGTGCTCACAATGACCAAGTTCGTTCAGACGATCGAGTTCACGACCACTCACATCGATGAGTTCAACGAGAAACTCGACGCGTGGCTCACCGCGACGGCGGGCAAGCGCACAGCCGTCCGCGGTCTCGAGGCCAAGGATCGCGATCACCCGAACACCTATATGCAGATGGTCGAGTTCCCCTCCTACGAAGAGGCGATGAAGAACTCCGACCTGCCCGAGACCACCCGCTTCGCCCAGGAGCTCGCCGCACTGTGCGATGGCCCGGCGGTCTTCCACAACCTGGATCTGCTGCGCGAGGACAATATGGCCGACGGCCAGGGCCGCAATATGGTCGTGCGCAGCCTCGACGCTCCGGACGAAACCCGCCCCTTCGAGGCGGGAATGGGCCGGATGGACCTGATCGAGACGCCGTTCGGCGCGTTCGGCCGCGCGGTCTTCGAACCGGGCTGGCGCTGGTCCACCCACGTCAAGCCGATCGCGGGCACCGACACCTGTCAGGCCATGCACGTCGGCTACTGCATCTCCGGCCGGCTGCGGATCCGGATGGACGACGGCGTGGAATCCGAGCTCGGCCCCGGTGACTACCTGTTCTGCCCGGCCGGTCACGACGCCTGGGTCCTGGGCGACGAGCCGTGCGTGATGCTCGATTGGGCCGGCGCGGCCCAGTACGCGAAACGCACCTGACGACAAGCGCATCGGCGACCGCCCGGCCGTGGGCGAATGCGGCACTCCGTCTCGGACGGAGTGCCGCATTTATTGTGTCCGTATTGCCGGAATTCCAGGATTTTGCTGCGAATTCTGTAACCGATCGTGATCGGCGAGCGAAGAAACAGCCAGTACTACCCCGGGCAGGGAATCTCCCGCCGGTGAAGGCAGCGCCGGCGGGTCGGGCCCCGATCCCGCGCACGTGCGAGGGGTGCGTGCGCGGGATCACCGAAAGACGTGCGGCCCAGCCCTATTCGTTCACCAGCACCGGAATCGACAGCACCGCCGCCGACACCGGGGCATCGGCCGGAGCCGACACGATGGTGAAGGGAATGCCGTTCACACTGGGCACGTGCGACCCGCCGCCGGTGGGTTCCTCGTCGGCGTGCTGGAACATCCCCGTACCGACCAGTCGGCCATTGGCGTCGTAGAACGCCGCGCTCACCTCCAGCGCCAGCACATCGCTGACATCGGAGGTGATCGCCAGAGTGCCACGCACGGAAGACCCTTCGAGACGGGTGCCGCTGAGCCGGACCCGATCGGTGAACGGCCCGGCCGCCAGGCGCACCTCCCCCGCCGGGATCGCGAGCGTCGCGGCCGGAGGCTCGGTCGTGCGCGGGGCGGCCACCGGAGCGGCCGCGGGCGCCGGACTCGCGGGCTGCGGCGCGGAGGAACATCCCGTGCTCAGGCCCGCCACCGCCAGCAGACCCGCGATCACCGCTCCGGTTCGCCGCGTCACGGCAGCAGCGCCTTGTGCATCTTGGTGTACAGCGAGGTGTTGTCCTGGCTGGTCGCGAAGACCTGCGCACCCGGGCCGTAGGCGTAGATCTGCACGTCGGCGCCGGTGTGGTTGCCCGACAGGTAGGTCAGCCACAGGCTCGCCTCGGGCGTGCCGTCCTTCACCTCGGCCGGATCGTCGGGCGTGCGGAAGGTGGCGGGGGCGAAGTTGCGCGGATCCTGTTGTCCCGCACCGTTGACCAGGCCGGGCGAGCGGACCGGGTCCTTCACGTTGTCCTTGCCGTCACGGCCGGGCTTGCTGTTGTTGGCCGGGTTGGTGGCGTCGACGTTCGTCGGCGGCGCGACGGCCTCGGCGTTGGTGAAGGTGTTCTTCTCGATGATGTTGAAGCCCGCGCACTCGTGGTCGGCGGTCACGATCACCATGGTGTGCCCGTCCTTCTTGGCGAAGTCCATGGCGGCGGCGACGGCGTCGTCGAACGCCTTGACCTCGTCGAGGGTCTGGGCGGCGTCGTTGGCGTGCGAGCGCTTGTCGATGAGCGCGCCCTCGATCTGGAGCAGGAAGCCCTTGCCGTTGCGCGCCGACAGCAGGTCGATCGCCTTGGTGGTCATGTCCTTCAGGGTCGGCTCCTGCTTCTGCGGAGCCGAATCCGGTAGCGCGTTACGCGCATTGGTGACGGTCATGTTCCCGCGGTTGAACAGGCCGATCACCTTCTGTGCGGTCACCGACTGCAGGTCGGCGGCGGTGGCCACCTTCTGGCTCTCGGCGGTCTGCGCCTTCAGCGCGGGATCACCCATGGAGCCCAGCACCTGATAGCCGTTGTCCAGCATGGCCTTCTGGTCGTCGGGCTCGAAGCGGGCCAGGCCGCCACCGAAGATGACGTCGGCGGTGTTGTTGCGCGCGATCTGCTCGGCGATCGGGGTGACCAGCGTCTTGTCCGCCGGCTGCGCCTCGTAGCTGCCGTCGGCCTTCTTGGGCAGGCAGGTCGAGTCGCTGAAGGTGGGGCCCTGGCAGCCGCGCAGCAACGCGTGGCTGAACATGCCCGCCGGGGTGGCGTCGGTGATCTCGGCGGTGCTGACATTGCCGGTCGCGAAGCCCGCGGCCTTGGCCTGCTCCATGAGCGT
The DNA here is from genome assembly GCF_053602575.1 of Nocardia sp. NPDC004340. Taxonomy (NCBI): domain Bacteria; kingdom Bacillati; phylum Actinomycetota; class Actinomycetes; order Mycobacteriales; family Nocardiaceae; genus Nocardia; species Nocardia sp. NPDC004340. The sequence continues at coordinate 29,008 of NZ_JBSGDW010000003.1, read as the reverse complement.
CGGCACCGACTTGCCGTAGGCGTCCACGCCGATGGCGGCGTTGTAGGTCTTCACACCCGACGACCACGCGGTGGCCGCGGACGCGGAGTCGGTCACCAGCGAAGGCTTGGCGCTGTTCGGCTCCACCGCGTAGGTCGCGACCGCGCCCACATACGGCAGCTTCTCGAGCTGCAACTGCCCGCCCGCGCCCTCGAACCGCTGGCGCGCGGCGGAGACGTGGGTGCGCCCCATGCCGTCACCGAGCAGGTAGATGATGTTGTGGACCTCGTTGTCGGCCTTGCTGTCCGACCCGCATCCGGCGACCAGCGTCGCGGCCGCCATCGCGGCGGTCGCCGTCGCGATCGCGACCGACCACGCGCGTTTCCTGTGCTGCACTTCGTCTCCTCCGTCGTCGCGTCCCCCGAGGTCCGGCGGCGCGGCCCGCGATTCCGGGCGCGGCTGAAGCTAGTGCTGCCGGTTTGCTCGTTTCCGACTCGCAGAAATCTCACAGTTGGCTCGCAGGTTAACGGATGCCCCGCGGCCAGGGCCTACGGGACGCGCCGGAGCGCTGTCAAACACCATCCCGCACAAAAGGACTCGCGCCGACGGCGGATCCGGCGCCCGGCTACGTTGCGGCGATGCATTTCCCGAAGCTCGGCGTCCGGACTCGGATCCTGGCCATCGCCCTGGTCCCGAGCCTGGCGCTGGCGGTCAGTGGCAACAGTGCGGCGGGTGTTCTGGTGGACCGCGCTTCCCGTGCCCGAGCATGGGCGGGTGAGATGCAGGCCGGGATCGCGCCCACTCGCGAGTTGATCGAGGCGGTGCAGGCCGAGCGGCAGCTGACGTTGTGGCGGCTGGCCGGGGTGGATGTCGAGGTGCGGCAGTTGACGACCGCGCGGCAGCGGCTGGATACGGCGGTGCGGCTGCTCGCGCCCGCGCAGTCGGAGTTGTCGCGGCTCGGGCCCGATTCCATGGGGCAGGCCACGACGGCGATGGGGGAAACCAGTAAGCGGCTGGCGGGGATTCGGACCGGGATCGACGCGGGCACCGTGCCCGCGGCCGAGGCCTACGCCTTCTACAACCGCATTCCGCAGTCGGTGATGGCGGGTGTGGAGGTCGCCCAGCGCACCGCGCCGGACTCGGCCACGGCCGTGGAGCTCATGCAGGCGGCGGAGGTGCTGCATTGCCTGGAGGCGATGAGCCGCGCCAACGCGCTCGCGGTGTCGCTGCTCGACGGGAACCATCTTTCCCCCGAGCTCGGGGCCGAATACCTCAGCCTGGTCGGCTATTACCGCACCGGGGTCGCCGCCATCGTGGCCGCGCCCGACGAGCAGCAGGCCGCCGCGGCGCGCGCCCTGGTGTGGAGCGCCGCCTGGCTGCACCTGGGCCAGGTGGAACCGGTGCTGGCCCAGCGCACCCTGGCCGCGCCGGAGGGGACGGCCAAACGGTCCGCGCCGCAACCGCTTCCGGTCCCGGTCGACCAGTGGCAGCGCAGCGCCGCGGAGGTGGCCCACGGGCTGGCCGAACTCTGGCAGGCCGAGAACGACGAGGCCCAGCGGCTGGCGGTGGCCGCCGCCGCCGACACCACCCGCAAATCCGTGTGGGCCGGGGCGGGCATGGTGGGGCTCGGAGCGATCTCGATCCTGGTCGCGCTGGCGCTGGCCAACCAGATCATCCGTCGGCTGCGGCGACTGCGGGACCGCACCCTCGCGCTCGCCGACGACGAACTGCCCGAGACCATGCGACGCCTCGCCGCGAGCGAGCACCTCGAGATCGAGGCCGCCGCACCGGTCCTCGACTTCGGGCACGACGAGATCGGGCAGGTGGCGCGGGCGTTCGGGCACGCGCACACCGCGGCCGTCGGCGCGGCGCTCACCGAGGCCCGCACCCGCGAGGGCGTGAAGTCGGTATTCCTCAATATCGCGCACCGCAGCCAGGTCGTGGTGCACCGCCAGCTGGAGATCCTCGACGCCGCGCAGGCGCGACAGGAGAATCCGGCGCTGCTGGACATCTACTTCCGCCTCGACCACCTGGCCACCCGGGAACGCCGCAATGCCGAGAACCTGATCATCCTGGCGGGCGGCCGCCCCGGCCGCCAGTGGCGCAACCCGGTCCTCCTACTCGAACTGGCGCGTTCCGCCGCCGGGGAGACCGCCGACTACCAGCGGGTTCGAATCGGCCGTCTGCCAGCGGTTTTCCTGGTCGGCGCGGCGGTGGCCGATGTGGTGCACCTGCTGGCCGAACTGGTCGACAACGCCGCCTCCTTCTCCCCGCCGCAGTCCTGGGTGGAGATCACCGGCACGGCGGTGGCCCGCGGCGTGGTCGTGGAGATCAGCGATCAGGGCATGGGCATGCCCGCTGCGGACCTGGAGCGCCGCAACGAGCTGCTGAGCGCCGCACCGGACTTCGCGGTCAACCGGCTGTCCGAGGACTCCCGGCTGGGCCTGTTCGTGGTCTCCAGGCTGGCCGCCCGCCACGGCATCTCGGTGCGTTTGTCCGATTCCGATCATGGCGGCGTGCGCGCGATCGTGTTGCTGCCCACGGTCCTGATCGAGCGCGAACCGCCGGGCGCCACGCCGGATTCGTCCCATGCCGTCGATTCGCGGCGACACGCCTGAGCGGCTCGAATCGTCCTGTGCCGCCGTCTATTAGGGTAGCTATCTAATTGCTGTCCGACGGCTTCGAATGCGATGCACCGGCATGCATGACCCGAACTGTCAAACGCACTCCCGCCCAACGGGATCGATGCGGCATATGTGACCTACGTCCCGTTACCTTTGCCCGATGTTCAGAGCAAGGCTCGGGGTCCGCACCCGCGTGCTTGCCATCGCACTCGTCCCGAGCCTGGCGCTGCTCGCGATCGGCGTGGGTGGCGCGGGATACCTGGTGGTCGAGAGCAAGCAGGCGCGGGAATGGGCGGACGCGTTGTCCGCCGCCGGAGCGCCCACCGGAGAATTGATCGCGGCGGTCGAGCAGGAGCGCCAGCTCTCGCTGGCGCAGATGGCCGGTGGCGACGACGCCAACCCGAAGGCCCTCGCGCAGGCGCGAACCCGGCTCGACAACGCCCTGCTGGGGATGGCGCCGGTATCGGCCTCCATGCGCGAATCCGGTCCGGAAGGGGTCACCGGCGACGTCGGCGGGTTCCTGACCCTCACCCGCCAGCTGGCCGGACTGCGCACCGGGATCGACACCAACGGCGCGTCGGTGTCGGACACCTACTACTTCTACGGCAAGGTGCTCGAGTTCATCTGGATCGGCACCCGCATCGTCGCCGACCGCGCGCCCAACGCCGCGGTCGCCATGGAGATGATCAACGGCCTGCAGATCGTGCAGTCCGCCGAAATGCTGTCCCGCGAGGCCGCGGTGGCCGAGGTGCTGCTCGCGGGCGGTGCGCTGCCGCCCGAGCTGGCCATCGAATTCTCCCGTGTGGCAGGCACCTACCGCGTCAACCTCGGCGTGCTCGCCGGTGGTGACGGCGGCGCCGGCAATGCCGACATGCAGGCCCTCATGAACGATCCCGACTGGACGAAGGTCGTCATGATGGAGAACGTCCTGCTCTCGCGGGCGCTCGATCCCATGACGCTGCCTCCGGTCAAGCCCGGCACTCCCCCGGTGGTCGCGCCGCTGACCTTCACCCCGCAGGAATGGCGGGACACGGTGTCGCGCCTCAACGCCCAGGTCCTGAAGCTGTGGGACAAGAACAGCAAGCACAACGAGCGCGCCGCGGCCGACGTGGCCGACACCGACGCCCGTAACTCCGCGCTCGTCGGTGGCGCCATGGTGGCGGTGTCGGCGCTGGCCTTCCTGGTCTCGCTCATCCTCGCCAACCGGATCATCCGCCGCCTCAAGGGCTTGCGCGACGAGACGCTGGTACTCGCCGACGAGCGGCTGCCCGAGATCATGGCCAAGCTGCGCGAGGGCCGCCCGCTGGACCCGGCCGACGAGAAGGCGATCCTGGACTTCGGCCACGACGAGATCGGCCAGGTGGCCAAGGCGTTCACCCACGCCCACGCCTCCGCCGTGTCGGCCGCCATCACCGAGGCCCGCACCCGTGAGGGCGTCAAGGCGATGTTCCTCAATATCGCCCACCGCAGCCAGGTCATCGTGCACCGCCAGCTGGAGATCCTCGACGCCGCGGAGTCGCAGCAGGAGGATCCGGCGCTGCTGGACATCTACTTCCGTCTCGACCACCTCGCCACCCGCGAACGCCGCAACGCCGAGAACCTGATCATTCTCGCGGGCGGTCAGCCCGGCCGGCAGTGGCGAAACCCGGTGCAGCTGCTCGAGATCGTGCGCTCCAGCGTCGGCGAGACCGCCGACTACACCCGCGTCAAGATCGCCCGACTGCCCGAGGTGTCGATCGTCGGCAGCGCGGTGGCCGACCTCGTGCACCTGCTCGCCGAGCTGGTCGACAACGCCGCCCACTTCTCGCCGCCGCAGTCGCAGGTCGAGGTGCGCGGCAACGTGGTCGGCAAGGGCGTCGCCATCGAGATCATCGACCAGGGCATGGGTATGCCCGAGGAAGAGCTCGCGCGGATCAACGTGGTGCTGCGCGAGGCCCCGGATTTCGGTGTCGCCATGCTGCCCGACGACTTCCGCCTCGGCCGCTTCGTGGTCGCCCAGCTGGCCTCGCGCCACGGAATCACGGTGCGGCTCACCGAATCCGACTACGGCGGCGTGCGCGCCATCGTGCTCGTGCCCACCGTCCTGACCGTGCAGGCCTCCGGCCGCACCGGTGAGATCCCGGTGGCGCCGCGTCAGCTCGAGACGGGCGGGCTGTCCGCCGCCTCGGCCGCGGTGGCCGCGCTGCCGCAGCTGCCCGCCGCCCCGGCGGTCCCGCCGTCGATGACCTCGAGCTACGACCTGCCGCTGCTGAACTACGATGCGCCGCTGACGACTCCGCCCGAGGCGCCGGTCATCCCGGCCGAGCCGGAGCCGGAGCCCTTCGGTCCGTCGACGGGTTCGTTCGCCCCGTCGACCGGCTCCTTCGGCCCGACAACGGGTTCCTTCACCCCACCGACGAGTTCCTTCGCGCCGCCCGCCGGCACCTTCGGCCCCACGACCGACTCGGCCGTGCCGCCGGTCATGTCCTTCGGCGCGGCAACCCCGTTCGACCCGCCCACCTCGCCGCCGCGGCCCGAACCGCCGCAGCAGCCGCGACTGGACCTGCAGAACGGTGCGGTCCCGCCGTCCGAAAACGGCTTCCGTGCTCGCGAACACGATCGGTCCCATTACACTGGCTCCGACGCCCGGCCCGCGCTTCCGCGACGGCACCGGCAGGCAAGTCTCGCACCGGAATTGGCGAAGGAGCAGTCGACCCCCGAGTCGGCGGTCCAGGCCACCCGCACGGCCGAGCAGGCCCGAGACCTTTTCTCCGCCATCGAAAACGGAACCAGGCAGGGCCGGCAGGCCGATCCCGGTTCGTTCGGGCCTGAGTCCCAGGCCTTCTTCGAAGGCACCCAGCAGGAACGACAGGAAGGCGACGGTGACCACCTCAAACGCTGGTGATCTCAACTGGCTACTCGATGATCTGGTCGACCGGCTAGCGGGCGTCCGTCACGCGGTGGTGCACTCCACCGACGGACTGCTGCTGGGCCGCTCATCCGCCATGAGCCGTGAGGACGCGGAGCACTTCGGTGCCATGTCCTCCACCCTCTACGGGCTGGCGCGCAGCGCCGGCGGCCGCTTCGACGGCGGCGGCGTCCGCCAGGCGGTCATCGAACTCGAGCGCGCGGTGCTGTTCGTGACCGCCGCCGGTAGCCACGCCTGCCTCGCGCTGCAGGCCACCGAACAGGCCAACCTCGGCATGGTCGCCTACGAGATGAACCTGACCGTGCAGCGGGTCGGCAACTACCTGTCCACCACACCGCGCCACAACCTGGCCGGACAAGGCAATCCGCGGCTGTCATGAGCGCGGGGCCGGGGGAACAGTGGTTCGATGACGCGGCCGGTCCGCTCGTGCGTCCCTACGCACGGACCGGTGGCCGAACCATGGGCGCGGGGCACGATCTGGACATGCTGACAGTGGTGGTGGTGCCGAACGCGGCCCCACCACTGCGGCGCAGCGAGCCGGAATACACGGAAATCGTGCGGTTGTGCCGGCTTCCGCTGACGGTGGCCGAGGTCTCGGCTGCTCTGCGGTTGCCATTGGCGGTGACGAAAATTCTGGTGGGGGACCTGATTTCCGACAACATCCTCAAGTTCCGGGCCCCGGCCTCCCCCGAAGCCGCGCCCGGTGACCTCAACATTCTGCGAGCGGTACTCGATGGCATCCGAAAACTTTGATTCCGCCGCGCCCATGGCCGCCTCGGTGAAGATTCTCATCGCGGGCGGTTTCGGCGTGGGCAAGACCACGATGGTCGGGGCGATCAGTGAGATCACTCCGCTGCGCACCGAGGAACTCATCACCGAGTTGTCCGCGGGCGTAGACGATCTGCGCGGGGTGGAGGGCAAGACCACCACCACGGTCGCGCTCGACTTCGGCCGTATCACGATCGACCAGAACCTGGTCCTCTACCTGTTCGGCACCCCCGGACAGGATCGCTTCTGGTTCCTGTGGGACGAGCTGGCCCGCGGCGCCCTGGGCGCGGTCGTGCTGGCCGACACCCGCCGGCTCGAGGGCTCGTTCGCGGCGATCGACTTCTTCGAGCGTCGCGGCGTCGCCTTCACGGTGGCCGTGAACTGCTTCGAGGGCGCACCGCTCTACACCCCGGCCGAGGTGCGCGACGCCCTCGACCTGGACGAGCGAATCCCAGTGCTGCTCTGCGACGCTCGTGATCGCGGCTCGGCCAAGAACGTGCTGATGACGCTGGTCGAGTACCTCATCGACCGGGCCGCCACCGCCGGGGTGCGCTGAGCGGTTCTTCGGCGAAGACGAATCGAGCCCGTCCGGCATACGCCGGGCGGGCTCGATCTCTGTCATGGCTTGCGCCAATGCCGTTGCGGCGCCTGTCAGTTGGGGACGACGTCCGCGAAATCGCTGATCCAACGGTGCGGACCGCGCGGGCTGTTCGGCTCGCCCGGGCGGGTCACGCCGACGGCCTGCCAGCCCGCGGCGGCCGCCGCGTCCACCTCGTCCGGGTGATCGGACAGGAACAGGATCTGTTCGGCCGGAACGCCGATGGCGCTCGCGATCTTCTCGTAGGACGCGGCCTCGCGCTTCGGGCCCGCGGTCGACAGGTCGAAATGCCCGCTGATGAGCGGGGACAGATCGCCGCCGCGCGCGAATTCGAACCAATCCTTCTGATTGCGCACCGAACCCGACGAATAGATGTAGAGCTCCAGCCCCGCGGCACGCCAGGCCCGCAGGGCCGGGGCGACGTCGGGGAAGAACTCGCCGTGCAGCGCGCCGTTGCGGAAACCCTCGGCGCAGATGATGCCCTGGGCGGCCTTGAGCGGCTCGGACTTCACATCGGTGTTCAGCCACTCGATGAGAATCCGGGCCACCTCGGCGGCGTCCGCGTCCGGGCGGTCCGCCTGGGCGCGGGTGGCCTCGATGATGGGATCGGCGTCGCCGCCGAAGCGCTGGGAGGTGGAGCGGTTGTCGGCCAGCCAGCCCGGGAGCCGTTCCCGGGTGTAGCCGTAGAGCTCCTCCCGCACCGAACTGGTCGGGCTGGTAGTCCCCTCGATATCGAGCACGACCACCTTGATCATGCCGGGGCCAGCAATTCGTCCAGGGTCGGGAAGCCCGCGGAGATCTTGTCGCCGCTGAAATCGCCGATCCAGCCGTCCTCTTCCTCGAAGAAGCGCACGGCCACGAACTCCGGGCGGGTGCCCATGTCGAACCAGTGCAGCGTGCCCGCGGGCACCGACACCAGATCGCCCGCGGTGCACACCGTCGCCAGCACCTCGTTGCCCAGGTGCAGGTAGAAGCAGCCCGCGCCGGCGGCGAAGAACCGGACCTCGTCCTCGGCGTGGCGGTGCTCGTCGAGGAACTTGGTGCGTGCGGCGACCGCCTTGGCGGGCCACTCCGGGTCGGCGTCATCGGGGTGGATGCGGGCCACGTCGATGAACTTGTAGCGGCCGTCGGCGTTCAATTCGTCGATGCGGCCCTGGTATTCGGCCAGCAGCCGCTCGGTCGTGGTGGCAGCGCTGAAGCCCTCCAGCAGCGGCCAGCGCTCGAAGGTGATGCCGCGCTTGCCCAGTTCGGCGGCGATCACCGCGTCGTCATCGGTGCGCAGGACGACCTCACCGGCGTCGGTGTCGGACATGATCTGCAACAGGGTCATCGGAAGTTCCCTTCTCGGAACGCGGTATTCGTTTCACACATGGTCGCGCACCGGGAGCTCCTGGTGCCCGGTCAGAGTGGTCAGTTCGCACATCGCCTCGAGGCATTCGGCGCGGTCGCGGGCCTGCGCCAGCGACGCGCCCCAGGTGGTGATGCCGTGCCCGGCGATGAACAGCACCGGCGGGGCCTCCGGGTGCTCGGTCAGATACTTCTCGATGTCCGCGCCGATCCGAGGCACATCCGCGTGATTCGGGAACACCGGGATGTCGACGAGATCCGGGCGGGCCGAGCCCAGGCCCTTGATCAGCTCGTATCCGGCGAAACGTGCGGTGGTGACACCGTTTCCGCCGGTCCGGATCGACACGGCCGTGGCGTGCGGCGGGTGCACGTGCACCACGGCGTCCGCGCCGCGGGTGCGGTAGACGGCGGTGTGGATGGTGGTCTCCGCCGACGGCTTCCGGCCGGAGTCGCCCACGGGCTTCGAGTCGACCACGGCGACGGTGACCATGTCCGAGGCGGTGAGCTCGCCCTTGGACAGCCCGCTCGCGGTGATGACGGCCGTATCGCCCCGGCGCACAGAGATATTGCCCGCGGTGCCCGGCATCCAGCCGCTCGCGTACAGGCCGCGCGCGATGTCCGCGATCTCGGTGCCGGCGGTGTCGGCCGATCCCGGCGTGGTCGCCGCACCGGCGGCGGTGCGGGCGGCGGACGGGTCCTCGAGCACCCCGAACTCGGTGACCACGGCGGTGACCAGCTCGGCCGGGGTGACATCGAAGGCCGGGTTGAAGGTGGCCGTGCCCTCGGGAGCCGTTGCGACGCTGCCGAATCCGGTCACCTCGGCGGCCGCGCGCTGCTCCACCACGATGTCGGAGCCGCGGGCCGTGGAGATGTCGCGCGTCGACTCCGGCGCGACCACGATGAACGGAATGCCGTGGTGCGCGGCCGCGATGGCCAGCATGTAGGTGCCGATCTTGTTTGCCACGGCCCCGTCGGCGGTGATCCGGTCCGCGCCCACGACGACCGCGTCCACGCCCTCGGTGGCCATGGCCCAGGCCGCCGCCGAATCGATGGTGAGCCGGTGCGGGATCCCGGCCTCGGCCATCTCCCACGCGGTCAGGCGCGCGCCCTGCAACAGCGGGCGGGTCTCGTCGACGATCACCTCGGCCAGCGCGCCGCGCTGATGCAGTACCCGCAGCGCGCCGATGGCGGTTCCCCACGCGGTGGTGGCCAGGCGGCCGGTATTGCAGTGGGTGAGCAGCCGCAGCGGGCGGTCCCCGCACAGTCGCTGGATCAGATCGGCGGCCTCGGTGGCGGCGGCCAGGTTCACCCGGCCATCCTCGGCCAGCAGCTCCAGCGCCTCCGCCTCGAGCGCCTCGACACCCCCGGCCAGCTCGGACAGCGTCCGCTGCACACCCCACGCCAGGTTCACCGCGGTCGGACGGGCGGCCGCGATGCGGGCGGCCTCGGACTCGACCAGCGCTTCGTCGAGGACGCCGTCGGTGGTGGCGGCCCGGGCCGCGATCACCACACCGAACGCGCCGCACACGCCGATGGCGGGCGCGCCGCGCACGGCCAGCGTCTTGATGGCGTCGATGACCTCGTCGACCGTCGTGAGCCGCAGCTCCCGCACCTGGTGCGGCAGGGCTCGCTGGTCGATGGTGACCACGGCACCGTCGGCCCACACGATCGAACTCTGATCCATCGAGTTATGTCCTCTTGACTGGAGATTTGCGGCGATGCCCACGGCGGTGGGCACACTCCACCGTATCGAACCCGCCCCCGCGCCTGACCGGCAGGTTTCCGATCAGGCCGATCCGAATAGCCCGATTTCGTGCGGGATTGCGCCCCTGCGGTTCCGGCGCACGGCGCGGGTGTCAGCTTTTGCCCGCCGCGCATACCGCTTTACTATCGCGGTATGGCGAGACCGCGTCGCACCCGCAAGATAACCGTGACGATGCCCGAGGAGATCGCCGCCACTCTCGACGACTGGCGCAGCTCCGGACGCATCGCCTCGATCTCCGCGTTCGTCGCCGAGTCCGTGAAGGCGCGCGTCGACCGCGCCGACTCACTGGCCCGCCTGGAGAACGCGCTCGGCGGCCGCCCGCCGCTGGATCTGATCAATCGCGCCCGGGCGGTGCAGGGGTTGCCACCATTATCCGATGACGAGGAGGCCCCCGGCGATCACGCCGGCGCGGCATGAGCCCCGCCGCCCCGACCCTGGGCGGCGTCGTCTTCGACACCGCCGCGCTGACCGCCTGGGCCCACCGCGTGGCCTACGTGCAATCGGTGGTGTGGGCCACCGCGGACGCCGGGCACACCATCATCGTCCCGGCCACCGCGCTGGCCGCCGCCCGCGCCCTGATCCCGCCCGGCCGCTGGGACATCCTCACGGTGCTGCTGGACCTGCCCAACACCGTCATCCAGCCGCTGGACCGCCCCGCCAGCGATCAGCTGGGCGACACCCTGGCCGATCGGCCCGACGCCGACGCCCTAATCCCGGCCGGGCACGCCACTCTCGAAGCGGTAAGCCGGGATTGGCCGTGCCTGACCGACCGGCCCGACACCCTGCGCAAACTGGACCCGCGCGTCCAGACCGACAAACTGCCCTGACCTGACTGAATCGCATTGTGCCGAGCGAATTTCCGCTCAGGCGGGCGCGAGGGCCAGCGTGACGTTGTGGCCGCCGAAGCCGAACGAATTGCTCAGGGCGTACCGCAGTCGCTGCTCGCGCGGCTTGTCGGCGACCATGTCGAGCTCGATCCCCGGGTCCGGATTCTCGAAATTCAGTGTGGGCGGCACGGTCTGCTCGGCCAGGGTGCGCAGCGTGAGGATCGCCTCCAGCGCCCCGACCGCGCCGATCGAATGTCCCAGCGCCGATTTGGGCGCGTACACCGACGCGTGCGGCGTCACCGCCATGACGGCCTTCGCCTCCGAGGCGTCACCGACCGGAGTGCCGGTGGCGTGCGCGTTGACGTGATCGACCTCCGCGCCTGTCAGCCCCGCCGTCGCGAGCGCCTTGCGCATGGCGCGGGCCGCACCGTCGCCGTCGGGCGAGGTGCCGGTGATGTGATAGCCGTCCGAGGTGATGCCCGCGCCCAGTACCCGGCCGAGCACCCGCGCACCCCGCGCCCGCGCGTGCTCGGCCGACTCCAGCACCAGCAGGGCCCCCGCCTCGCCGAAGACGAAGCCGTCCCGGTCCCGGTCGAAAGGCCGTGAGGCGCGCTCGGGTTCGTCATTGCGGGTGCTCATGGCCCGCATCATGGCGAAACTGGCGATCGGCACCGCGTCGATATGACCCTCGACGCCGCCCGCGACCGCCACGTCCGCCTCACCGGTGGCGATCAGCCGCCATGCATGCGCGATGGCCTCCGCGCCCGACGCGCAGGCCGAAACCGGCGCGTACACACCGCCTTTCGCGCCGATCTCCAGGCCGACCGTGGCGGCCGGTCCGTTCGGCATGACCATCGGCACCGTCATGGGCGGCACCTTCCGGTAGCCGCCGGTCTTCATCAGGTCCACGGCATTGATGAGCGCCTCCCCGCCGCCGAGTCCGGTGCCCACGGCGACCGCAAGTCGTTCCGCCTCGACCTCCGGCGTCCCCGCGTCCTGCCACACCTGCCGTCCCAGCACCAGCGCCAGCTGCTGCACGAACGACATCCGCCGCTGTTCGATCCGGGTCAGCCGCTCCCCCGGCTGTGTCACCAGCCGTCCGCCGATCCGCACCGGCAGCTGATTCTCGGTGACGAAATCGTCGGTGAGCGTGCCGATCCCACTGTCCCCCGCCAGCAGCCGTGACCAGGTGGCGTCGAGGTCGGCCCCCAGGCAGGTGGTCGCCGCCATCGCCGTGACCACCACGTCCCGTCGAGTTTCTGTACCAATCGCTACACTCATGGAGACATGAATACCTGTAGCACCCGCTACAGTCAACCGGTGCCCCGCCCACTCGACCACGCCCGCCGCGCCCAGCTCCTCGAAGGCGTCATCGCCTACATCGCCGACCACGGCCTCACCGAACTCTCGCTGCGCCCGCTGGCCGAATACCTGGGCACCAGCTCCCGCATGCTCATCCACTACTTCGGCACCAAGGAGGCGATGCTGGTCGCCGCCTTGGAATCTCACCGCCCCGACATCGGCGCGATGTTCTCCGGCATCGACGACACGGCCACCCTCGCCACCCGCCTGACCAGCTCCTTCGACCTGAACACCGCCGGCGACAGCGCGGTCAGCCTGCGCGCCCTGCTCCAAGTCCTCGGCGCCGCAACGGTTCCCGGCAGCCCCTTCCGGCCCTACGCGACCGACGCGATCACCGCGCTGGTCACCCCGATGGCCGAGTCCCTGCACCGCATCGACCCGAGCTTGCCCGACCCCGAAGCCTCGGCGACGCTGCTCGTTTCGGGTGTCCGCGGCCTGATCATGGATTGGTGGATCACCGGCGACACCGACCGCGTCGAACGCGCTGTCGCCCTCCTCGTAGCCGGGGTGGTGGCGCAGCCGACTGATGCCGGACGCTGAGAAGTTGTCGGTCAGTCGTTGCGGGAGTGGCCCGTTCGACCGAGTCGGTCACGCCGAGCGAGCAAAAAGGTGCGCTCCGACTGGTTCTCGGTGAGCTGCGCCGCGGTCCCGAAGGCCTGACCGGCTTCCGTTGTGCGCCCGAGGCGGGCGAGCAGGTCACCGCGGATCGCGTGAAACAGGTAGTATTTCCCGAGATTCAGATCATCCACCACGGGCAAAGCCGCTGCCGGGCCCTGGACCTCGGCGACCGCGACAGCACGGTGGAGTGCGGCCACCGGGCCGGTGTCGAAGTGCACGAGTTGGTCGTAGAGCGCGAGGATCTGCGTCCAGTCGGTGACGGGGTCGGTGTGCACGGCGTTGATCGCGGCCAGAATCTGGTAGCGGCCCGGCTGATCACGGCGCAAGCAGGCGCGGGTGATCGCGCGACCCTCGGTGACCAGATCGGCGTTCCAGCGGGAGCGGTCCTGCTCGGCCAGCGGGACCAGAGTGCCCGCGGGGTCGGTGCGAGCGTCGCGGCGGGCCTCGATCAACAGCATCAGCGCGAGCAGTCCCGCGGCCTCGGGCTCGTCGGGCATGAGCTCGACCAGCAGCCGCGCCAGGCGGATCGCCTCGGCGCAGAGTTCGGCGCGAGCGAGTTCGGCGCCGGAGGTGGCGACGTAGCCTTCGTTGAAGATCAGGTAGAGCACCGCGAGCACCGCGCCGAGGCGGTCGGGAAGATCGGCGTCGCGGGGTACCCGGTAGGGGATCTTGGCGTCACGGATCTTGGCCTTGGCTCGGACGAGGCGCTGCGCCATCGTCGGTTCGGGCACCAGGAAGGCGTGCGCGATCTCGGTCGTGGTGAGCCCGCCGAGAAGCCGCAAGGTGAGGGCCACCCGCGCGGGGAGAGCCAGGGCCGGGTGACAGCAGGTGAAGATCAGCCGCAGACGGTCGTCGCGCACCGGGCCCTCCTCGGCGGGTTCGTCCGGGCCGTGGAGGCGCTGAGCCTCGGCGTGTTTGTGCGCGCGCACCGATTCGCGGCGCAGCTCGTCGACTGCCCGGTTGCGGGCGGTGGTGATGATCCAGCCGGCCGGGCTGGGCGGCATGCCCTCGACCGGCCAGAGTCGCAGGGCGGTGGTGAACGCGTGGGCGACGGCGTCCTCGGCCGTGCTGAGATCGCCGAGTCCGCGCACGAGTACGGCGACGGCTCTGCCGTATTCGGCGCGGAACACGGCCGCGATCTCCTCCGGTGTCGGACTCAATACGGTTCGACGTCCTGGAACGGGCGGACTTCGATCGGCAGTGTGGTCGCGGCGGCAGCCTTGCGGCCCCACTCCAGTGCGACGTCCAGATCGGGTGCGGTGATCACCCAGATCCCGCCGACGTGTTCCTTGCCCTCGGCGTAGGGACCGTCGGTGAGCATGCCGTCGGGACGCACGACGGTTGCCGTGCCGGGCGCGTGCAGGCCGCCGGTGAACACCCATGAGCCGCTCTCACGCAGTTCCTCGTTGAACCGGTGCAGATCGGCCACGATTCGGACCATGGCCGCGGGATCCGCCTCGCCCTCGGGCTGGTAGATCGACAGCAGGTACTTCTGCATGGTTTCCGACCTCACAGACGGGTGTAGTGGGCGATGATCACGCCCTTGGTGGTGGTGACGCTGCTGGTGAGCTCGAATTCGGTCAGCGGGGCGCTGCCCTCGAACAGTCGCATGCCGGTGCCGAGGGTGAGCGGATGGATCAGCAGCGTGTAGCTGTCGACCAGGCCGGCGGCGTGCAGGTCGCGAACCAGCGAGGCGCTGCCGATGATCGTCAGGTCCCTGCCGTCCTCGGTCACGAGCTTGGCCACCGTCTCGGCGGCATCGCCCGACAACAGGATCGAGTTCTGCCAGGCGTCCGCGTTCACCAGAGTCCTGGAACAGACGTACTTGGTGGCCGCGTTCATGTGCGTGGTGAACGGGTTGTCGTCGGTGCGGGTTGCCCAGGCGGTGATGAAGTCCGTCCAGGTCCGGTGCCCGAACAGCATGTCCGTGGGCTCGGCCATACCCTTGCCCATCTCCGCCGCCATGACCTCGTCGTTGTACTTGCCGCCCCAGCCCCCGTGGGTGAAGCCGCCGCGGGTGTCCTCGTCCGGACGTCCCAGGCCTTGGACGACTCCGTCGAGAGTGACGGACAAAGTGGCGTTGACCTTGCGCATGAGATGCTCCTTCGCTCGAGTTGACCGCTCTTCCGCGACCGTTCACCTCCTACACGAAAAGCCACAGGCGAAATCGACACCGGCGCCGAACTTTTTCCCAGCAAGGTTATTCGGCCGCGGTTCCGTTCAGGCGTTCGGACGCGTGAGCTCCACCGCCAGCTTCAGAAGTTCGGGGAGATAGTGGCCGTCCGTGCGGACTCGGCGCAGGGCTTCCGGGAGAGTGAACAGTCCGACCTCCTGGATCTGTTCGGCGTCCTCGGGATTGGTCGGTGCGCCCGTCAGTCGCACCTCGGCGATGCACCACAGCCAGGCCTTGTGCGGATGGGGCTGCCAGGGGCGATACGGCTCGGGACGGTCCGTCGTCGCGTAGTGCGCACCGATTTGCCGGATGGGCCCGTCCAGTTCGGCGCCCGCCTCTTCCGCGAGTTCCCGGATGACGCAGGACTCGATGGATTCTCCGGCCTCGCGGGTGCCGCCGGGCAGGATCCAGACATCGCGCTCGTCGCGGCACAGGACGATGCGGTCGCCGACGAAACAGACGAGGTGGATATTGGTGACGAGGTCGTCGGGTGGCAGCTCGGTCGAGAACTGGACGTCGAGCCCGCCCCACTCCCAGCGAGCGGGGGCGTGCAGGAGTGGGTAGCGCTCGGCGAGGGTCATGAGTCGACGGTACGGGGGCTGGGGCGTAAGTGGCCGGGGCCGTAGGTGATTGCGCGGAGCAGGTACTCGATCGGGCCGTAGCGGTGCCGCCGGGTCCAATAGGATGCGAGGGCTGATCCGCAGCAGCGTGGCCCCGTACGCCGCGGCCACCAGCGGACCGGCGATCATGGCGGGCCCCGCGAGGGGCGGCCACTGCGTCAGCGCATTCGATGCCGAAATCGGCAGTCCGGCACCGAAACCTACCCACTGCACGCGAGGCAGCCACGGCAGATAGCGCTCGGGCGATTCGAGCAGCCGCGCTGTCCCCGAGCCCGCTCACCCCGGCTCGTTCGGCGGATCGGAACTGCATGGTCAGCGAGTAACCGAAGAGGAACGAGAACAGCACATAGAACTTGTTGTGGAACAGCGCCTCTGACAGGGTCCGCGCGGCGCCGGGCGCGAATCCGCTCGGGTCCGACATGATCTCGATATTGACCAGAAGGATTCCGCCGAGGGCGGATCCGCGCAGCGCGTCGAGTTCCCGCAGTCTGGGCACCACCGGAGGGGCCTGCTCAACCGTCATGCCCGGACCGTAGGGTCACCTGCCGGTCACCGGGATCCCCCGCCGGAGCGAGATGCGGGTGGCTCCGCGGAGTGAGACCCACCCCACCGTCTAGAACTGGTGTCAGTATTGTTCCCCCATGGCCTTCGTCATCGACAAAAGCGTGGAGATCGACGCACCCGCCGAGCTGGTCTGGCAGGTGCTCACCGATGTGGACGCGTACGGGGAATGGAATCCCTTCGTCCTGGAGTGCAAGACCACCCTGGAACCCGGCTCCCCCATCGACATGCGGGTGCAGCTGGTCGGCCCGCCCAAGCAGCAGCGCGAGTTCATCCGCTCCTGCACCCCGGGACGCGAGTTCAGCTACAACATGAAGCCCGCGCCGCTCGGTGTGCTCAGCAGCGAACGCTCGCACCTGATCACCGATCTGGGTGACGGCCGCACCCGCTACGACTCGCACTTCCAGCTCAACGGCCCGCTGTCGGTGGTGGTCGGCGGCCTGCTCGGCGGCGCGCTGCGCAGGGGCTTCACCGGCATGACCGATGCGGTCAAGACGCGGGCCGAGGCCCTGAAAGCCGTGCGCGACTAGCGTTCACGCCTCGAACGGCGTCACATTGCCGGCGGCGTCGCGGCCACCGCTCTCGTGCTCGATAGCGGTGGCCAGGTCCTGCACGCTGGTCCAGCTGCGCGGCTCCTCGTCCTCCAGATTTCCGATGGTGTACCAGGTGGCGGTACCGCGATAGCGGACGAGCCCGTGGCCCGAGTAGTCCAGCGTCACATCGAGATCCCCGGAGACCGTTCCCTCTTCCCGGGTCATGACGGCTGCCTCGCTCTGGATTTCGACGATGGCGACTATGTGAACTCTCCCTTGCTGATGCAGTCCTTCACCGCTGTCTGCAATGCGGACTGTTCCTTGGTGTCGACGTTCAATCCGTACTTTAGTTTCACCTGGATGTAGTGCCCGATATAGGCGCACCGGAAGTTTCCGGGCGGCAGGTAACTGGACGGATCCTGATCGCCCTTGGAACGATTGGCGGTGGGATCGGAAATCACCAGATTCAGCGCGTCATTGGCGATATGGCGGCGGGTGTCGTCATCGAGTTTCGCCGCGCCCGACCGCCATGCCTCGGCCAGCGCCACGATGTGGTCGATGTCCAGGCCCGACGAATCGGTGGTCCACTTGTAGGGCTTGAGGGCATTGGTCTTCTTGTCCATGACCCCGTACTGATCGCGCCAGCCCGCATCGGTGCCGAGACTCAGTTTGCAGCTGCTCGGATCCAGCTTCACCGGTCCGGTCCCGTCGCGCAGTAGCACCACCTCACGGGTGGTGCAGCGGCTGTATTGCGCGAAGCTGTCACCGAATCCGTGCTCGGGCTTCTCACTGTCCCAGTGCGGGAACCGATCGCGCGAATAGCCGGTCATCGGCAGCTCATCGGCCACCTTGAGTTTGCCCAGCAGCGCGTTGATCTCCTTGGCCGATCCGGCCGGTTGCGCGCCGCGATCCGGAATCGGCGGGCCACTCGATTCTGGTTTGTCTGTGCCGCCGCGTTTTTCGAGGACGGTGATCGCGACGGCCAGTGCGACCACG
This sequence comes from Nocardia sp. NPDC004340, assembly GCF_053602575.1. Taxonomy (NCBI): domain Bacteria; kingdom Bacillati; phylum Actinomycetota; class Actinomycetes; order Mycobacteriales; family Nocardiaceae; genus Nocardia; species Nocardia sp. NPDC004340. Next base: position 11,329 of record NZ_JBSGDW010000003.1, on the reverse strand, counting down.
ATCAAGAGCGATACGACCGCTTGCAGCAGGCGGCGCTGGGCCGGGGACAGGCGATCCGACAGGCGTAATGGATTTGTGCGCAACATATCCCGCAAACCTTCGCAATCGGCGACCCGAAACGGCAAGTCGCGCGCGAGGTTCGGAGACCTGTGTCACACCCGCCGTGACTCCATGGTGGGTCCCGCGAAGATCGAAAACAATGGCGCCGCAGCCTCTCCCGTGCCGCCACCTGCGGAAATACGACGGCGCGCCGGGTAGTGGCTACCCGGCGCGCCGAATCGTCCTGAGAATCAGGCGGTGTGGATCAGGCGTTGTTCAGCTTGTTCAGTCGCTCGCACGCCTCGAGGTACTCGCTGATGAGGCGCTGCACCACGTCCGCGGAACGCTCCATCTTGTTCATCATGCCGACAACCTGGCCGACCGGGTTGAAGTTCACGTCCTTGGCCTGCTCGGGGTAGCGGTGGCCGCGCTTGACGCCGTCGAGGGCGACCATCATCTGCAGCGGCATGCCGAGCGGGTTCGGGGTGTCCTCGGCCTCCCAGGCCTCGGTCCAGTCGTTCTTGAGCATGCGGCACGGCTTGCCGGTCCACGAGCGCGAACGCACGGTGTCGGAGCTGGTGGCGTCGATGTAGGTCTGCATCTGCGCGGGCGGCACATTGGCCTCCTCGACGGTCAGCCACAGCGAGCCGGTCCACGCGCCCGCGGCGCCCATGGCCAGGGCCGCCGCGACCTGACGGCCGTCGCCGATGCCGCCGGCCGCGAGCGCCGGCATGTCGCCGATCGCGTCGATGACCTGCGGCCACAGCACCACCGAGGAGATCTCGCCGCAGTGGCCGCCGCCCTCGGTGCCCTGCATGACCACGAAGTCCAGTCCGGCGTTCTTGTGGTTCATGGCGTGCTTGACCGAACCGCACAGCGCGCCGATCAGGCGGCCGGAGTCCTGGATCTGCTTGATCACGTCGTCGGGCGGGGTGCCGAGCGCGTTGGCGACCAGCTTGGCCTTGGGGTGGTTGAGGATGACCTCGATCTGCGGGGCGACCGTGGTGGCGGTCCAGCCCAGCAGCTGGTTGTGCTTCTCCTCCGGCGGCAGGTGCGGCACGCCGTGGTCGTTGAGGATCTTCTCCGCGAAGTCGCGGTGGCCCTGCGGAACCAGCTTGGCCAGCTGGGCTTCCAGCTCCTCGGGGCTCAGGCCCTCGACGCCCTTGCCCTCGTACTTGGACGGGATGACCAGGTCGACGCCGTAGACGCCCTGCACGTGCTCGTCCAGCCACTGCAGCTCGACCTCGAGCTGCTCGGCGGTGAACCCGACCGCGCCGAGCACACCGAGACCGCCCGCGTTGCTGACCGCGGCGGCCACGTCCCGGCAGTGGGTGAAGGCGAAGATGGGCACGTCGATGCCGAGGCGATCACAGATCTCGGTACGCATGGTGTGGTGGGCTCCTCTGAACTTTCCGACACTGGAAATGTTGTGCCCACCACACTAGAACATGTTCTACATTCGGACCAGTCTCTCGATGCCCACGCCTAGGCAACTGTCAACAACATGTTCTAGTTGCCGGGAATGTCAGCCGTGCGCGAGCAGCCCGTCGGCATGCAGATCATCGAAAAGGAGCTGGTCCACGGGCGGCACGTGCGGCCGGTCCGCGTAGCTGAACCAGGCGATCTCCTCGATCTCGCTGCTGACCGCGATGTCGCCGGAGTATTCGGCCGTATAGCAGGCCATGCGTACGACGGCGTCGGGAATCAAAGCCTCGTAGGTGCCCACGTGAGCCACTGTCTCCGTGGTGATCTCGACGGTCAGCTCCTCGCGGATCTCGCGCACGAGCGTCTGCAGATCGGTCTCGTCCCCTTCGCGTTTGCCGCCCGGGATATAGAAGACGTCCTTGCCGCTCGGCCGCGCGCACAGAATCCTCCCGCCCTCGATCCGCACCCACGCCACCGTGTCGATCAGCCGCTGCTCCCGCTCCGTCCGCATTCGCGCACCATAGCGCGCGTGGTGCCGACGCCCGAGTGCGCGGCGTCAGCGGAGGTAGGCTGTCGCCATGTCAAAGCCGGGCCAGGAGCCGCCTCGACTCGTGACGGTCGAGGAGTTTCTCGCCGGCCCCGCCGATGCTTTCGGTGAGATCCATGACGGCGTGCTGCTCGAGTGCATGGCGCTGAGCCCGGGGCACGATCGGGTCGTGCATCGGCTCAGGTCCGCACTCGAGTACGCCATCGACCCGGACGGGCCCTGTCGGGAGGTGCACAGCGATACGCCGATGCGACTGGCCGACAACGATCAGGGCGAACCGCGACGTCGGTTGCGGGCACGCTATCCGGATTTGATCCTGCGGGATTGCTCCGACGGACCATACGATGTCGGGCACGTCGCTGACCAGACGCTACTGGTCGTCGAGGTGACATCCGACAGCACTATCGATGACGACATCGGCATCAAGCGTGAATTGTATGCTCGCGCAGGTATTCCGGTGTACCTGATCGTCCATTTCGACAAGGACTGGCAGCAGATCAGCGTGATCGAGGAGCTGCGACTGGACTGGTCGGGCCGACGGTACGTTGGCTGGAACAAGCACACCGAGGCGCTGGTTCTGACCGATCCGGTCAAGCTCGCCGTGATGTTCGAGGACCTGCAGAGCCAACTTCCGCGCCGCTGGTAGCGGGATGTGTTATGCCCATGTCGGGAGCCAGATCTCGTGGTCGGGCGTAACCGTCCGGCGGGAGTCGAGATGGTCGCGGAGTTTGCCGAGGGCGGGATGCGGATTGTCACTACGCCAGATGATGGAGAGCGGGTAGATCAGCGAGGGACGGCTCACGGGTATGCGTCGGAGGTCGAAACGGTCGGGCCACAGGTACCGGGTGCCTTCGCCGACCAGGGTCGCAAGGTTCGACGAGTCGGCGATCTCCTCCAGTAGGGCCTCTTTCGAGAAGACGAGGCCGAGCCGGTCGATCGTGAACCCGAACGTTTCGGTGAGCTCGGCGAAATAGTCGGCGACCTCGCCGTGGGTGGGCAGTCCCGGCATCCAGATGCGATGTCCCGCCAGTTGCATGGGCGTCACCGCGCGAGCATCGGCGAACCGATGGCGGGGGCCGACGAGCAGTTCGTGCGGCTCGTCGACCACGCGTGCCCTGCTGATCGCCGCGGGCAGCTGCTGTCGCGCCGGGACGGCATGGAAGGTGGCGTCGATCATGCCCGCTTCGACTGCCGCGATCGCGGCTTCGGCATCGCCCTCGAGGGTAACGATGTCGAGCGCGATATCGGGGTGTGCGAGGTGGAAGTCCTGCAACAGTGTCGCCATGACGACGCGTCGATTCACCACATCAACGCGCAGCGCGCGCCGACCAGGCCGCACCGAGGCATCGGCGCGGTCGGTGACCCGCAGCAGTTCCCGGGCGTGCGGCAGGAAAGTCCGCCCGTCAATGGTCAGTTCGGCGCCGCGCGCGGTCCGGTGGAACAAGCGCACATCCAGGTATTTCTCCAGCGCCGCAATGCGTTTGGAGACCGCCTGCTGGGTGATCGACAACTCGTAGGCGGCTTCCTGGAATTGGCCCGCGTCCGCGGCCACGACGAAAGTTCGCACACTCGTCAGATCCACCGGCACACCGTACCCCCCACAACGCCTGGTTGTGGCTCGCCGACTGATCGGTTGTTTGATCTCGAATTCCCGGTCTTGCTTGGATCACCGGTGTCAACAGCAGGTTGTTCAGGAGGTGCGGAAGCGTGATGGCCAGACGAGAACTGGGCCGCGAGTTCGGATGGCTGTGGGCGTCCTACGCGGTGAGCGCCTACGGCTCCGGGCTCGGATTCGGCGCACTTCCACTGATCGCCGTCACGGTGTTGCACGCCAGTCCGATTCAGGTGTCCGTGCTCGCGGCGGTCGGGCCCGCGGTGGGCGCGCTGATCGCCCTGCCGCTCGGCCCCTGGGTCGAGTTCCAGCCCAAACGCCCGGTGATGATCGCGATGGACCTGATGCGATTCGCGGTCATGGCGACCATTCCGATCGCCTACGCCTTGGGCCATCTCGGCTTCATCCAGTTGATCATCGTCTCGGCGGTTGTCGCCTCGGCCAAGATCGCCTTCGGCGCGGCGAGTGGCGCGTATCTGAAGGCCCTCGTCCGCCCGGGCGACCTGCTCGTCGCGAATGCGCGCTTCGAGTCGACCAACTGGAGTTCGATCGCGGTCGGTCCGCCGCTGGGCGGCGCGGCGATCGGTCTGTTCGGACCGGTCGTCACCGTCATCGCCGACGCTCTGAGCTACCTGTTCTCGGCGCTGTGCGTCACGGCGATTCGCGGCACCGAGCAACGGCCCCAGCGCACCACCGCTAGCCCCCTCCGAACCGCCGACCTGCTCGAAGGCTGGCGCCATCTGCTGAATCACCCCGGACTGCGGGCCCTCTACCTCAACCAGTTGCTCGTCAGCGGCCTGATCATGGCCACCGAGCCATTACTGGCCGTCGTGTTGCTACGCGAACTCGGGTTCAGTCCTTGGCAATACGGTCTCGCCTTCGCCGCCCCCTGCCTCGGCGGCCTGATCGGCTCGCGCCTGGCGGGCCGCGTGGTGGCCCGCTACAGCCAACTCCGGGTGCTCCGGACCGTCGGCACCCTGCGCGCGATCTGGCTGATCGGCCTCGTCTTCATCCAGCCTGGCGCTCTCGGCCTCATGACCGTGATCGCCGTCGAGCTCGCGATCATCATCAGCATGAGCCTGTACAACCCGGTACTGGCCACATACCGGCTGGAACACACGCCGAAAGATCGTGTCGCCCGAACTCTTTCGGCGTGGTCGATCAGCAGTGGCGCGGCCATCGCGGTGCTCAGCGCCCTGGGCGGATTGCTCGCGAGCCTGACCACGCCGCGCACGGCCATCGCTGCTGCGGGCTTGCTGATCCTGGCCAGCCCGCTCCTACTCCCCCGCCGAACCGATCGCATCACCCCGGTCGACCCGGCCGCGGCTCCTTCCCATGCTGTACCGCAGAAAGGCGCACCCTCATGACTGTCACCGCTTTGGATGTTTCCACCGCACTGGTCATCATCGATGTGCAGCGGGCCCTCGTCGCCGCTCCCGTGGTCCCGCACTCCGGCCCCGAGGTGGTCGCTCGCACAGTCGAATTGGCCCGGGCCTTTCGTGAGCACCACGCCCCGATCGTCCTGGTGCGGGTCACGGCACGTGCGGACGGATCCGATGCGCCGCCGGGGCGCAACGAGATCCCGCGGCAGCCCGGCGCCCTGCCCGAGGGCTGGGACGCGATCGTCGACGAGTTGACCGGTCACCCTGACGACATCGTGGTGACCAAGCGGGCGTGGGGCGCATTCCACGGAACCGACCTCGACCTGCACCTACGCCGCCGTGACATCACCCAGATCGTGCTGGCGGGCCTGACCACCAGCGTCGGTGTGGAGTCGACCGCCCGAGCCGCCTACGAGCACGGCTACCACGTGACGCTCGCGACGGACGCCATGGCCGATCTGGACATGGGCGCCCATCGCAACAGCATCGAACGGATCTTCCCGAAGCTCGGCGAGACGGGACGCACCGCCGAGATCCTCGCCCTACTCGACCATGCCGGGGCTCGGGTCTAGCCGGCCGCAGGCTTGGGCATCCGCACGACCAGACCCAGCGCGCCCGCCACCAAGGAGGCGGCCGCGATCACGTACCACCCGTGTCGGAAGGCGTCCAGGGTCGCCGGTCCCCCGAGCGGGGAACCCAGCACTGCCACCAGAACCGCTACGCCCACGGCCATTCCGATCTGCCGGGCCATAGTCAGCACGGCGGAGCCCGTCGCAAACTGCTGGGGTGGGAGGCCCGAGGTGCCGGCGGCGGTGCCGGTCGGGAGGGTGAGACCGACGCCGAGCCCGGTCAGCAGCATGCCGGCGAGCAGTCCGGTCGCGTAGTTCGGATGCAGGGCGACGGCCTGGGCCCACCAGACGATCCCGGCCGCGAAGGCCAGTCCGCCGAGAGCGAGCACTCGGCCGACGCCCACGCGGGCGATGAAGGGGCCCGCCGCGATGGCCACCACCGGCACCACCAGGGGGCCGGGTGCGATGCCCAGGCCTGTCTTCAGCGCGGACCAGCCCCAGACGTTCTGCATCCAGAGCACCGCGGAGAGCAGCATGCCCGCGAACGCGAAGTTGAACAACAGGGAATTGCCGAGTACGACAGCGAAATTCGGGACCCGCAGCAGACCCGGATCGACGACGGGGCTGTGGTGGCGGCGCGAGGAGACCACGAAGACCGCCGCGAACGCGATGGTCGCCGCGAACGCGCCGAGCACGCCCGCCGAACCCCAGCCCCAGTCCTGGCCCTTCACCACCGCGAGGATCAGCGAGCCCGCCGAGCCGATCAGCGCCAGCGCGCCCACCCCGTCCGGCAGCGGTCCCCCGGTGCCCGCGGGCCGCGGTAGCAGCCGGATGCCGACGATCACCGCGATGATCCCCAGTGGCACGTTCACCAGAAACACCCAGCGCCAGTGCAGTTCGACGAGCAGCCCGCCCGCCACCGGACCCAGGGCCGCGCCCAGGCCGCCGAACGCGACCCACAGCCGCACCGCGGTCGCCCGCTTCTCCGCCGGTGTCGCGGCCAGCAGCAGACCGAGCGAGGACGGGGTGAGCAGTGCCGCGCCGGCCGCCTGCACCACCCGGAACGCGACGAGCGCCGCACTGTTCGGGGCGACCGCGCACAGCGCGGATCCGAGTACGAAGACACCGAGCCCGGTCAGGAAGGCGGTCTTGTGCCCGTTCCGGTCGCCGAGCCGCCCGGCCGGTACCAGCAGCGCCGCGTAGACGATGGCGTACGCGTTGAGCACCCAGGACAGGCCCGAGATCCGCGCGCCGGAGAAGTCCTCCGCGATCCGTGGCAACGCCACATTGACGATGAACAGGTCCAGGCTCGAGAGCAGCACCGCCACCGCGACGATGCCGAGCACCATCCGTGGATCGGTCGCCCGCCGATCCTCCTGCACAACAGCCGTATTCATCGGGTCTCCCCCTGTGCCTCGCGGACGGTCCTGGTGAGTTGCTTCATAAGACGGACCATAGGGCAGTGAGTTCGTTGAAGCAACCGACTATGCTGGAACCATGCGGCGAACCAGCTTCGAGGACATGAACTGCTCCATCGCCCAATGCCTGGAGGTGGTCGGCGAGTGGTGGACGCTGCTGATCGTGCGGGACGCCCTGTTCGGGGTGACCCGCTTCGACGACTTCCGCTCCCGCCTCGGCATCGCCCGCAATGTGCTCACCCAGCGTCTGGAACACCTGGTCGAGCAGGGGGTCCTGGAAAAGACGCCCTACCAGGACAATCCGGTCCGCTACGACTACGTGCTGACCGACAAGGGCCGCTCGCTGTGGACGATCCTGGCTGCCATGCGGCAGTGGGGCGACGAATGGGCCGCCCCCGACGGCCCGCCCATCGAGGCCGTCCACACGGAGTGCGGGCATGTCACGACCGTGCGGCCGGTGTGCTCGGAATGCGGCGAGCACCTCGCTTCCCGGGACCTGCGTCTCCAGCTCGGCCCGGGCGCGCACGATCCGGCATTGCTCCCGGGCCGCTGACGGTCGCCCGATGGGGGCCGCGCGGGGAAAAACCCTCCGGGCCGCGGAACGATGCGTGCCCTAGACTCCGAGGGCGCGATAGAAGTGGGTCGCGCACAACGGATTCGGGGGGATCTCGACATGTCCGACCTGCGCCGGACACGGTGGACCTGGACGTTCCTGGTCGCGCGGACCTTCTCGGCGGGCCTGGTGCTCGCCGGTGGGGTCAGCTTGATCCTGAATATCGGCCACCCGGACAATTCGACCAGGTACCTTGCGCAGGCGGCCCTCGCCTGCACCGCGGTGTTCTGGTTCCTCAGCTGGTTCCCGCGACAGTGGAAGAAAGGTGGTGGCGGTGCGTCCCGCTGAACCGAGTGAATCGACCCGGCCGAGCCCGGAGACCGTCCTGTCGGTCGGCGGCTGGCATCCGCGACATTCGCGGGTGCTGGCGCTGGCGAGCAATGGCGCGTTCGCGTTCGCGCTCGTCGATACCAATGGCGACGGTTCCGAGATCGACCTCGACGAGCTGATCCTCGACGACGGCGAATGGCGTGCCGGGATGAGCGTCGGCGCGGGCGAATTCATCGCCGTGGGCAGTCGCGGCTCGGTCTACGTGCTCGGCTACGGCTCGAACGTGAGCGGCGTGCGATGGGCCTACGGCCGCGCCGACCGCCCCGGCGCCGCCGAGGTCGAGGTGGACGGTCGCGCGATCACCGTCACCATCGCCGACGCCGGGTGGTGGGTGTGGGTCGATCCGGTCGTCGAATCGAACTGAACGACACCAACACCGGAGTCAGGCGGCCCGGACGTCCGTGATCTGCTGCCCGGTCGCCTCGGCGACCGTCGGCAACTGAGCGGTGATCTCGGCGGTCGGCGGCGGCATACGACCGTCGACCGACGCGATCCGCGATCTCACGGGTGCGGGCGTCCCACACGGGTTCCCGTGTCAGGAGCGCCTTTTCAGAGGCGTTCGATGATGGTGGCGTTGGCCAGGCCGCCGGCCTCGCACATGGTCATCAGGCCGTAGCGACCGCCGGTCTGCTCGAGGTGGTTGAGCATGGTGGCCAGGATGCGGCCGCCGGACGCGCCGAGCGGGTGGCCCAGGGCGATCGCGCCGCCGCGCGGGTTGAGCTTGGCCGGGTCGGCGCCGAGTTCCTGCGCCCACACCAGCGGCACCGGCGCGAAGGCCTCGTTCACCTCGTAGACGTCGATGTCGTCGATGGACAGCCCGGCGCGCGCCAGCACCTTGCGGGTGGCGGGGATGACGGCGGTGAGCATGAGCAGCGGGTCGTCGCCGGTGACGGCGAAGGAGTGGAAGCGGGCGCGCGGCTTCAGACCGAGCTGGGCGGCCTTCTCCTCGCTCATGATGAGCGCGGCGGAGGCGCCGTCGGTCAGCGGCGAGGAGTTGCCCGGGGTGATCGACCATTCGATCTCCGGGAAACGGGCCTTGAACTCGGCGTCCACGAAGGCGGGCTTCAGTCCGGCCAGGCCCTCGACGGTGGTGCCGGCGCGAATGGTCTCGTCGGCGCTGATCGTGCCCGCGGGCACCAGTTCGTTGTCGAAGCCGCCGGCCGCGGCGGTGGCGGCGGCCGATCGGTGCGAGCGCGCGGCGAACTCGTCCAGGGCGGTCCGGTCCAGCTTCCAGCGCGCGGCCAGCACCTCGGCCGAGATGCCCTGCTGTACCAGGCCGTTCGGGTAGCGGTGCGCGATCGGGCCGCGGTTGGCGTCCTGGCCCTGGGCATTGGAGAACATCGGCACCCGCGACATGGACTCCACGCCGCACGCGATGGCGATGTCGTACGCCCCGGCGATGACGCCCTGGGCGGCGAAATGGGCGGCCTGTTGTGAGGATCCGCACTGCCGGTCCACCGTAGTGGCGGGCACCGCTTCCGGGAAGCCGGCCGCGAGCACCGCGGTGCGGGAGATATTGAAGGCCTGCTCACCGCTCTGGGTGACGCAACCGCCGATCACATCGTCGACGAGTGCCGGGTCGATTCCGGTGCGCTCGATCAGGCTGCCCAGCACTCCCGCGAGCAGGGTGGCCGGATGGACTTCCGACAGGCCGCCACCGGATTTCCCCTTTCCGGACGGGGTGCGAATGGCGTCGACGATGACGGCGGAAGTCATGACTTCTCCCTGTTCCCAATGGACGATCCGGGTGCGAATTCCGGTTAACATACGCACTGTACCGCACGACTGGCCGCGCCGTCAGTAGCCGGATTTCGGCCTCCCGGCCGCCGTATTTTCGATTGCTAACCTGTTGCTGTGACCACGACCAGCAATCCGACCACCGCCCCCTTCTGGGACCTCGAGATGCGGCTTTCCGCCGTGTTGTCGGTGTTGGCCGGATTCATCGGCGCGGCCGCGTACGCCCATTCCGAGGGCTACTTCGTCACCTTCATGACCGGCAATACCGAACGCGCCATCCTCGGCAACTTCGCCGGCGATCACACCCTGGCCGTGGGTGCGGCCTCGATCATCGCGTGCTTCCTGGCCGGCGTCTTCATCGCCTCGATCTGTCGCCGCTACTGGTGGACCAACCATCCGCACGGCGCGACCATGCTCACCACCGTCGCGCTGGCGGGCGCGGCCATCGTCGACAACATCCTCGACGAGCGCGGCATCGGCCTGGCCCCCATTCTCTTCGTCGCCTTCGGCATGGGCGCGCTGAACACCTCGTTCGTGAAGAACGGCGAGGTGTCGATCCCGGTCAGCTACATCACCGGCACGCTGGTGAAACTCGCGCAGGGCATCGAGCGGCACGCCTTCGGCGGCGGCACCGTCCGCGACTGGCTCGGCTATGCGACGCAATACTTTTCGTTCAGCCTGGGCGCGCTCATCGGCGGCCTGGTCGCGGTGGTCGTGGACGGCGCCTACATGCTCAACGCCGCCGTCGTGGGGTCGCTGCTGGTGGCCTCCTACACCTGGCGAGCCGACGTCCGCTGGGTGCGCCGCACGGTCCGCCGGGCCGTAGACGAGAGCTGAACCGCGCGACACGGGCAGGTCACAGCAACACAACACATGGCTAATTGACCGCAAATGCGGCGAACTGGTCATATTCTGCAAAACATGACAACCAGCAAAGAGGGAGTTTTCGAGGGGCCGGTTCAAACACTGGCCCGCAGCGCGTGGCAGTCGATCCTGGTCACCGGCATTCTCTCGGTGGTGCTGGGCATCCTGATCCTGGTGTGGCCCGGACCGACCCTGGTGGTCGCGGGCGTCCTGTTCGGTATCTATCTGCTCGTGTCCGGCGTCTTCCAGCTGATCGCGGCATTCGGTCTGCATGTCAGCGCCTGGATGCGGGTGCTGTCGTTCATCACCGCCATTCTGTCGTTCATCCTGGGCTTCTTCTGCTTCCGCAACGAGTTCCAGGCGATCGGCCTGCTCGCGTTGTGGATCGGCATCACCTGGATCTTCCGTGGCACCGCGGTACTGGTGGCCGCGATATCGGACTCCGCGCTTCCGGGCCGGGGCTGGCAGATCCTGTTCGGCATCCTGCTGATCGTCGGTGGCGGTCTGCTGATCGTCGAGCCGTTCCGCTCCATCACCACCCTGGTCGTCGTGGTCGGCTGCTGGCTGATCGTGATCGGCATCTTCGAGGTGATCTCGGCGTTCCAGGTCAAGAGCACGGCCAAGCGCGTCGCGGCCAACCTATAACCCTTCGACAGTGAGAATGGCGGGGGGCGCCGCCGGGGGGGGGGGGCCCGGCGGGGTTGCGGGGCGGCGGTGTTTAGGGCGCCGGGGCGGGGGGGGGGGGGGGGTTATACCCGCGCGATATGGGGGGGTTATTTTTTTTTTTGTGGCT